>CAXIAL010000027.1:0-31010 GCA_964022435.1 uncultured Roseobacteraceae bacterium
GTAATTTGAACAGCAAATTCCAAGGGATTGCCTAGCGGCATAGCTTTCAATAATTGTCGGATTTCAGCGATAGCGGATGCGGCCGCGCAGGGGCGTAGCTTGCATAGGTGTCGATGATTTTGCGGTTCAGGAATTTATGAAGAACCGGCATGCGGATCGCTTGGCGGATGAAAAATGGATAGACCTTAACAAGGCGGGCAAGCGAAATAGCCATGTGACTTTCCTAACGATTTTATCAAAAATAAAGCTGCACGGCAAAATACACGCCATGTCTCTGCTATAGTCTGGACCAGACCCGCCTTAGAAATCAAGAAAACTCGGCTGTAGCGTTTCAGTTTGCAAGTGCAACACGCGGGCGGAAGGGGCCGTAATGTTGCCCAACTGATCTTGTGCGCCCAGCAGGGCCGCAGGAACAGAGGTGGCCATCGCAATCGCGGTTTCCAGTGTCGCCCCGCCGGACCGCACGGTTACATCTATGGCTGTGGTCAAATCCAAATCTGCGCCAGCCAATGTGCCGTCCGACAATGTCAGGCGGCCGTCGGTGCGATCAATGCGTCGCCCGTTCAATGTGAATGCCGTCATGTCCGTGCCAGCGGGTGCCATGGCGTCAGTGACCAAAAATATACGATCTTTTGCGCGGGGGGCGGACAGGGCCACGGCCAGCGACGCTGGATGCACATGGATGCCATCGGCAATCACACCGACGTAAACGTCATCACGGCTGAGCGCTGCACCAACAAGCCCGGGTGCGCGATTGGTCATTTGGCTCATAGCGTTGAACAAATGGGTGACACACCGCGCACCGGCGTCAAACGCCGCCATGCACTGCGCATAACCCGCGTCTGTATGTCCCAAGGCAACCACAATGCCAGCATCATGCATTGCTTTGATCTGGGCGAGTGTGACGTTCTCTGGGGCAACGGTCACTTTGACATGCGCGAGCTGCGTTTTCGCATGTAGCAATACTGCAAGATCGGCGTCTTTCATCGGGCGGATCAGCGTCCCGTCATGGGCCCCTTTGCGCGCAACAGACAGATGCGGCCCCTCTAAGTGAATGCCAGCCATGCCTGCCTGCGCCACCGCAGCAATCGCCCGTTCAGTGTGGTCGGGAGTGTCGGTGATCAACGTCGGGAGAAACATGCCAGTGCCAAGCCGCGCATGGGCATCGGCCATGGTTTGTAATGTCCCGGGCGTCTGCGCGTCATTGAACATGACCCCACCGCCGCCATTGACCTGCAAATCGACGAAGGCAGGACAAATGACGCCGCCCCGAAGTCTGCGAATGTCGGCATCCGCAGGTATTTGGGCGGCGCGCATCACAGCGCGCGTGCCATGGGAACAGACCAAGGCTGCATTTTGATGCAGCGTTACGCCGTCATGCACATCCGCGCCAATGAATGCGATGGTATCGCTCATAGCTGTCCCGCCAACATAAATGCCCCATCCAGCGACGAGCCCAGCGGTGCAACCGTCGGCGTCGGCAAATAGGTCGCATAATGCGGCCCTGTTCCACCACCAAGACAGAGCTTGTCACCAACCTGATACCCCACGGCATCCAGCGCTCGGCTGAAATAAGTGGATGCATGTTTCATCAATGAAACCGCATGGACGTCGCCCTTGGATGCCGCACTCGTCACCTTTGGGGCAATCTTGCCGAAATCTGCTGCCCCCGCATCATTGGCAAACGCAACAATCCGGTGGGGATCATTATCGAACTGCGCCAACAGTCCGGCGGTCAATTCGCTTTGGGGTAAGGTGCCATCATGGGCTTCTAACGCGCGGGCCAGGGCCATCCGCCCCAACCACGCAGCTGATCCGATGTCCGACAATGTCAGCCCCCAACCACCAGCACGGCGTAATGTTTCGCCATCAGTTGCCGCCACAATCGTACCTGTCCCGATCAACAAAACCGCGCCCGCCGCGCGCCCCAAAGCGCCTGCAATCGCGGTGGGGACATCATCGGTAACCGTGCACCGCGCAAATGGCATTGCATCGGCCACAGCCTTACATTGCGCCGCAGTTTGCGCGCCAGCCAATCCCAGATATGCGTTGGCCTGATGCAAGAAATCGCCCAGCTCTGCCGTCTGCGCTGCCTGTGTCACGGCAGCCAAAACCGCATCGACCGCAGCCGTTGGATCGGTTGTGACATTCGCCGGTCCCGCTTCCCCACGTCCTAAAATGCCTATGCTGGCGCGGCCAATCACGGCGCGACACCCTGTGCCACCACCGTCCACAGCCACCAAGATCGGATCATGCAAATCAGTCATGTCCCTAGGTCTACGCGAGCCAGCGCAGAAATAAACCGCTTTATGTGCACTGTGAAACCGAAGCAAAGTGAATTACATGAGGGTCAAGCGTTAAGGATCAGCCAGATGACCGAACAAACTCTTCGTCTTGAAATTGATGGCATGTCTTGCGCGTCCTGTGTCGGACGTGTCGAAGCAGCGTTGGCAGGGGGCACTGGCGTGACCGTGGCTCAGGTCAATCTGGCGACGAAATCCGCGCGCGTACAGTTCGATGGATCGCAGACGGACCCCGAACAAATTGCAGGCATCGCGACAAATGCGGGGTATCCCGCGCGCGCGCTGCGTGACCAAGCAGGCCAAGATGCGCGGCAGGCCGCAGAAATTGCGACACTCACCAGACAGGTCGTCATTGCGGTATGTTTGACCGTGCCTGTTGTGATCTTGGCTATGGGCGCCCATGCGATCCCTACATTTGCCGCGCTGTTGGACGGGCAGACCAGCTGGATTGTGCAATGCGTGCTGACAACATTGGTGCTGGCATGGCCGGGTGCTGGGTTCTATCGCAAGGGGTTTCCTGCGCTGGTCAAAGGAGCCCCAGACATGAACACGCTGGTGGCGATTGGCACGTTGGCGGCTTGGGCGTTTTCGACTGTTGCGCTGTTTGCGCCGCAACTGCTGCCCGCCCAATCTGTGGGGGTCTATTACGAGGCTGCCGCCGTCATCGTCACGCTGATCTTGCTGGGTCATCTACTCGAAGCACGCGCCAAGGGGCGGACCGGTGATGCTGTGCGCAAGCTGATCGGGTTACGCCCTAAAACAGCGCAAGTCATGCGCGACGGTGTTTTGACTGATCTTGATCTCGACGCGATTGTTGTGGGCGATGTGATCCACCTGCGTCCTGGCGAGCAGGTGGCTGTCGATGGTGTCGTAACAAGCGGCACATCATTCATTGACCAATCCATGTTGTCGGGCGAGCCACTGCCCGTTGCCAAAGCCACGGGCGACGTCGTCACAGGTGGGACCGTCAACGGCACAGGCGCATTGACGTTTGAGGCCACACAAGTCGGCGCGGACACGGTCCTGTCGCAGATTATCCAAATGGTTCAAGACGCCCAAGGTGCACGCTTGCCTATCCAAGGTGTCGTCAACAAAATCACCGGTTGGTTTGTCCCCGCTGTTTTGGTTCTGGCGGCGCTCACTGTCGCAGTTTGGTTGATATTCGGCACTGCGCCATTCGCGCTTGTCGCAGGGGTGTCTGTGCTGATCGTGGCTTGCCCTTGTGCCATGGGATTGGCCACACCGATGTCCATAATGGTCGGCACAGGCCGCGCCGCTGAAAAGGGCGTGTTGTTCCGTAAAGGCGACGCGCTGCAATCCCTACAAGCCTTGCGCACCGTGGCCTTTGATAAGACCGGAACGCTGACGATGGGCACGCCAGAGGTCACGACCTTTGTCACCACCCCAGATTTTAGCGCCGACGTGGTCCTGTCCGCGGCCACCAGTATCGAGGCCATGTCCGAACATCCAATCGCCCAAGCTGTCGTGACCTATGGCGCGACAAAGGGATTCAAGCCAAAGCCGGTTGAGGATTTTGACAGTGTGACAGGGCTGGGCGCAGGCGGGCAGGTGGACGGGTTCACAGTGCTGATCGGTGGTGCGCGGTTCATGGCAGAACGCGGCGTGGACATCGACCCGCTCAGCGGTGGGGCTGCTTCGGCTGCCGCCGAGGGGCATTCTGTTTTCTATGTTGCATTGGACAGACGGATTGCGGGGGTCATGGCGGTGTCTGACCCGATCAAACCCTCTGCCAAACCGATGATTGCGGCGATCCATGCGTTGGGCTTGGACACTGCGTTGATTTCCGGCGACACGCGCACAGCGGCACAGGCTGTGGCAACGCAATTGGGGATCAAAACCGTGATCGCGGATGTTCTACCCGCAGGAAAAGTAGAGGCTGTGCTTGGTTTGAACGGCCCCGTTGGCTTTGTTGGCGATGGGATCAATGACGCGCCCGCCTTGGCGCGCGCGGATGTGGGCATTGCGATTGGCACTGGCACAGATGTCGCGATTGAAAGCGCCGATGTGGTGTTGATGTCCGGCGATTTGTCGGGGGTTGGGGCCGCTTTTGCGATCAGCAGCGCGACGCTGCGCAACATCCGTCAAAACCTGTTCTGGGCCTTTGCCTATAACGCGGCACTGATCCCTGTGGCAGCAGGGCTGCTGTATCCGCTGAACGGGATGATGCTGTCGCCAATGCTGGCAGCCGGTGCCATGGCGCTATCCAGCGTTTTTGTGGTGACGAACGCGCTGCGTCTGCGCAAAGTTGGATGATATCCGCTGACCACGGGCTTGTTATCGCTTATCAACTAGCCATGCCCCATATTGATGCCTATCTGATAGGGTAACAAAACGGCCCTGCGTAACGAAGGTAAGAATTTATGATGAAACGACGTTCTTTTATGGCGATTGCAGCTGCAGCTGCGGCTGTGTTGGTTGGTTCACCTGCGGCGGCACAGCAGCTGTCGCTAGGCGAAGTGTCTTCCTATTTGAACGGGCTGCAAACGGCCCAAGGTGGTTTCACACAAATCAATGCGGACGGCACATTGTCTACCGGCCAAATCTATATCAAACGCCCGGGACGCATTCGGTTCGAATATAACGCACCTGACAATTCGCTTGTGATGGCAGGCGGCGGTTCCGTCGCGATTTTTGACCCGCGGTCAAACAACGGCCCCGACCGTTACCCGCTGAACCAAACGCCGCTTAAAATTATCCTAGAGCGGAACGTGAATTTGGGGCAGGCCCGTATGGTCACAGGCCATACATCCGATGGCACGACCACAACGATCACCGCGCAAGACCCCGACAACCCGCAATATGGCAACATTCAAATGGTGTTCACCGGCAGTCCCGTTGAATTGCGCCAATGGATCGTGACCGATGATGTGGGAAGCCAGACAACCGTAATTTTGAATGATATGAAAAGCGGCGGTTCAATCAGTGATGCGAAATTTAACATCCTGAGCGAAACCAAAAACTGGAACAAATAGTTCTATCAAAAAAGGCGCCCGATTGAGGCGCCTTTTTTACGTTTAGATTTTGCGGCAGGATCGTAACTGCGCGCCGTACATTTCCGCCCGCTGTTCGACTTCACTCGAAATCCGAACCAACCACGCTTTGCTCTTCCATGTGCCACGCGCGAACCCAGTGCGCCCATCATGATAGGCCAGATACTGGTTGCGTGTGTCGCCCATCGCCAGCCCCAGCTCTTCTTTGGACTGCGACATGTACCAGCCCATGAAATCGGTCGCATCGCGGATGTTGTCACGTCGTGCACCGCGACCACCCTCTAGCTTTTGGTATTCGCGCCACGTGCCATCCAAGGCTTGGGAATACCCAAACGCGGACGACTGACGGCCCACGGGGATCACGCCCAACGCATATTGATGCGGTGTGCGGTTGTTACCGATGAATTTACTTTCCTGATAGATCATCGCCATGATGGTCGGCACAGGGACACCCCATTTGCGTTGGGTGGCCTTAAAGGCCCGAAGGTATGCTGGGCGCTGGGATACAATCGAACAAGCGTTATCTAGGTTGCGCGGGGCGGAGAAATTGCTCGCACCACAGCTACCCAAAGCCACCAAAAGTATCATCGCGCGGAAGATTCTGCTCATCTGCCTCTCGCTTTTTGTTATTTGTTTTTTTCAACTATAGCGGAAACAGGTGGCTGTGGGAACCTGTCAGAGCACGTGATTAGATCACGAATGCCAGGATGAGCGGTAAACTGATCACCGACAGCACAGTTGACGCAACAACCAAGCCAGCAACGGGCTGCGCATCATGTCCGTATTTCTCCGCCAACAGGTAGGAAGTTACGGCCACTGGAGTTCCAACTTGCAGGATCAAAACCGCGCTGGGCACGGGGCCAAGGCCGAATAATTGCGCGGCCCACCATGCGGCACCTGCGCAGATCAATACCTTGAGCGCGGACAACCAAACCGCCAAACCCATGTCGCGGGTTTCCAGGCGCGCAACAGCCACGCCAAGCGTGATCAACATGATGGGAATCGCCATCTGCCCAATCAGCTCTAATGCGTTTGTCAAAAACAGCGGTGTCTGCCAGCCTTGCCACAAAAATAGGGCGCCTGCGAAAGTTGCCGCAACGATAGGTTCGCGCAAAATGCGCATCAGCGATCCACCGCCTGCGACCAACCAGACCCCGATGGTAAACGACAAAATTGCCATGACGGCGAATACAACGATTGCGTAGCTTAGTCCCTCTTCGTCGAACGCAAACAGCGCCAAGGGCAGCCCAAGGTTGCCTGTATTGCCGAATATTAGCGGTGCAAGGTAGGTTGATATGTCGAGTTTCTGAAGTTTAAAAACAATAAGAAACGCCATAGAAACAAGGCCATAAGCCAGAAAGCTTGCGAGTGACAACGCCCCCAGTGCTTGCGGGTCAATATCGGCGGTCATCAAGGCCACAAAGATCAGGCAAGGCACTGACAAGGTCATGGTCAGGCGGGTGACGAACTCGACCCGATACTCGAATCCCAGCTTAACCCAGCCGAAACCAATAGCGGCCAAGATGAAAACTGGGGCAGTGATGTTCAACACTGTCAAAGCAAGGTTCACAGACTGTTTCCTTAATTTTGGGTTGCGCCCCATAGACACCCCATAGCGGACAGGGATACAAGAGAGCGGGGGACAAAATACGAATGTTCAAAACGCGCGCTAAATATCATCTTGGTCAAGTTGTACGCCATCGCAAGCACCCATTTCGTGGTGTCGTGTTTGATGTCGATGCAATGTTTTCCAATACAGACGCTTGGTATGATGCGATCCCCGAAGACAGTCGTCCGAAAAAGGACCAGCCGTTTTACCATCTGCTCGCTGAAAATGATCAAAGCTATTACGTGGCTTATGTGTCAGAACAAAACCTTGTCGCCGACTATTCCGGCCAGCCGGTCGAGCACCCTGATCTGGATGATTTGTTTGGACCATTTGAAGATGGCCAATACCCGTTGCAGGTTCAACTCAACTGATTTGGGGAGATGGGTTAAAACCCATCCTACTTAATATCCCAATGCGCAGCCGTCTTTGCGCGGATCCGATCCGCCGATTAAAACACCATCGTCTGAAAGTGTAATACCCTGTGCGCCGCCAATCGCGGTGGCGGGGATCGTGACGTTGTGCCCAAGGTCGGCCAGACCAGCGCGCACATCGTCGCTATACCCTTTCTCCACGTTCAACGTGTCCCCATCGGCAAAGCAACGTGGCCCGTCGATCGCCGTCTGCACATCCATGCCAAAATCAGTCAGGTTCGTCACAAACCGCGCGTGCCCTGTCGATTGATAGGCCCCACCCATCACACCAAACGGCATGTAATCGGCCCCATCTTTGCGCAGCAGTCCCGGAATGATCGTATGCATTGGCCGTTTGCCACCGCCTGCCTCGTTCGGGTGGCCTTCGGTCAAGGTGAAACCTGCGCCGCGGTTTTGAAACAAGATGCCGAATTTGTCGGACGCAATGCCGGACCCAAACGAATGGAACACGGAATAGATCAGCGAAACGCACATGCGATCCTTGTCCACGACGGTGATATAAATCGTGTCCTTATGCACGGCCTCTGCGCCGGGCGCGGAGGCGGGCATCGCGCGTTTGCGGTCGATCAATGCGGCCAGTCCTGTGGCTGTTTCCGGCGACAGCATGTGGTCGAGCTTATCCATATGATCAGGATCAGCGATAAACCGGTTGCGTGCATCATAGGCAAGCTTTGTCGCCTCTGCCTCGATATGGGCGCGTTCAACGCCAAAGGGATCCATACCCGCGATATCGAAATGTTTTAGGATGTTAAGCAGTAGGATCGCCGTCGCACCTTGGCCGTTTGGCGGATGCTCCCACAGGTCGAGCCCGCCGTAGCCGCCCGTAATCGGCGCGGTATATTCGCAGGCGCATTCTGCGAAATCGTCGAGCGTATGGGTCCCGCCCATCGCGTTAAGCGAGGCGACCATATCCTCGGCCACTTCCCCAGTATAAAACCCGTCGCGCCCGTCCATGGCGATGCGGCGCAAGACCTCTGCTTGTTTGGGCGCGCGGAAGATTTGGCCAGCGGTGGGGGCTTTGTCATCTAGCAAATAGTTGTCACGCGCCATGCCTTGCAGCGCGTCTACCGCTTGCGCCCAGTCGAATGCCACGCGGGGCGCGACGGGCACCCCCGTCTCGGCGTAGTGGATCGCGGGGGCGAGCGAGGCTTTTAGCCCGAGCTGGCCGAAATCCTTGGACAGGGTGCAAAACGCGTCTATGGCGCCGGGCACGGTTACGGCCTCTGGTCCACCCAGCGGCACAGTTGTCATGCCCTTATCTCGCATGTCTGCCGCTGAAAAACCGGCAGGTGCGCGCCCTGATCCGTTTAATGCCACAACACGGTCTTCGCCAGCAGGAGTCATCAATACAAAGCAATCGCCACCGATGCCTGTCATCTGCGGTTCGCAAATCCCCAGCAGAACTGCACCCGCAATCGCGGCATCAACCGCATTGCCGCCCGCTTCTAACATTTGCACCGCGACCTTGGCTGCCAATGGGTGTGATGTCGCGCACATGCCGTTGGTCGCATATACGGCCGATCGCCCCTGTTCGTGAAAATCGCGCATGGCTTGTCCCCCTGTTCCCAGAGAAACCTAGGGCATCCGCCGGTTTGTGCAATTTGAAATGAAGGGGTTTCTCGACGCCGTGCAACTGGGTGGGGGCGTTAAACACACGACGTCGAGATAAGCTATGCAGCTATGGTTCATCCCTGACCTCCGACAATGGCACAAGAATGATTGAAACGAGGCCATTTCAGGGCGACAAGATAATCTGGGTAAAAGGAAGAATCATGCGCGTTGACTACACAACACTGGCCAAAACTCTACAGGCCCTGACAGATGGGGAAACTGATGCGGTTGCACTCATGGCGACAGTCGCATGCGAAGTGCATCACAGCGACAATCGTTTCGACTGGACCGGGTTTTACCGCGTCACCGCGCCTGAAATGCTGAAAATCGGACCGTATCAAGGGGGGCATGGCTGTCTCGTGATCCCGTTTGCACGGGGCGTTTGTGGGGCGGCTGCCCGCACGCGTCAGGTCCAGCTTGTTGATAATGTGGATGATTTCCCGGGCCATATTGCTTGTGCCAGCAGCACGCAGTCGGAATTGGTGCTGCCTGTGGTCAATGATGCGGGCGACTTGCTGGGCGTGTTTGATATCGACAGCAATCAACCTGCGGCATTCGCGACCCAAGATGCGGATGCGCTGGGCGCGATCCTCGCAAAGGTCTTTGCCAAAGCTACGTGAAATTTTTGTATACTTTTTCACGAAACTGTCGCAACGTGAAATCGGGAAGAGAATTTTCACGAGGCTGCGATGCTACACGACTTGCCATCATCGGTGCGCACGCTGGGTGCTGACTTGCGCGCATTGCGCAAATCGCGCGGGATGACGCTTGCGGCTTTGGCCGATGATTTGGGCAAATCCGTGGGCTGGTTGAGCCAAGTGGAACGCGACCTATCAGAACCTAGCATCGACGATCTGCGCGCCTTTGCCCGCAACCTTGATGTGTCGGTATCTAGCCTTTTCCGCGCCGCCGCCGCCGCTGGAGAAGAAGGGTACATCGTGCGCAAATCCGCCCGCCGCCCCATCGGGTCGCGCGAGGCTGGGCTGGTCGAAGAGCTGCTTTCCCCCGATCTGACCGACGACTTTGAAATGGTGCATTCCACGTTTGAAGCGGGTGCCACGATGACCACCGCCGTGTCCCGCCCGACCCAAGAGGTCGGTTATATCGCGTCGGGTCAGCTGGACCTGTGGATCGAGGACACATGTTTCCACCTGACCCCGGGCGATAGTTTTCGCATCCGCGGGCAGCATTACCGCTGGGCAAACCCCCATGATGAGCCGTGCGTGGCCATCTGGGTCATCGCCCCGCCGGTGTATTGAGAGGGATTGGGTATGACCGACACCATTCATCACGGGCGCTGCGAATGCGGGCAGGTTGCGTTTACTGTCACCAATGCCCGCCCTACTGTAACCATGTGCCATTGCTCCCAATGCCGCCGTATGAGCGGACACCACTGGGCTGCGACCCACGCGCTTTGGTCTGATCTGTCGTTCACCAATGACGCTGGACTGACATGGTATACTTCATCAGACTGGGCCAAACGCGGGTTTTGCAGCGCCTGCGGGTCCAGCCTGTTCTACCGCTTGAACGACGAAGACGGCGTCGGCATCGCCGCCGGTTGTCTGGACGGACCAACAGGGTTCATCGCAGGCAAACACATTTTTACGGCTGATAAAGGCGATTACTACACAATCGCTAATGACGCCCCCCACATCGAAAAATACTAAGGAGCCCGATCATGGCTGATTTCCCAACTACAGCACGTGTTGTCATCATCGGCGGCGGTGTCGTCGGCGTGTCCACACTTTATCACCTCGCCCAAGAAGGCTGGACCGATTGTGTGCTGCTTGAAAAGAACGAGCTGACCGCTGGGTCCACGTGGCATGCCGCGGGCAACTGCCCGAACTTTGCGCCCAACTGGGCTGTGATGAACATGCAGCGTTATTCGCTCGAAATGTATCGCGGGTTGGCCGAGGCGGTGGATTACCCGATGAACTATCACGTGACCGGCGCGCTGCGTTTGGGGCACACCAAAGAACGCCGTCAAGAATTCGAACGCGTCGCCGCCCAAGCCCAAGCCATGGGTCTGCCGCTCGAAATGATCGACATTTCCGAGATGGCGAAATTCAACCCATTTGTGGAAACACATGACCTGTCCGCTGTGTTGTGGGACCCACTTGATGGTGACATCGACCCAGCACAGCTGACCCAAGCCATGGCCAAAGGTGCCCGCGATCTGGGTGCGCGGATTGAACGTTTCTGCCCCGCGACTGGCGTAACCCAAGCCGAAAACGGTGAATGGATCGTGCATACGGATAAGGGCGACATCAGATGTGAAAAAGTCGTGAACGCCGCCGGTTATTACGCCGCGCGCGTTGGCGAATGGTTCAAACCATATGGCGGCCGCACCGTGCCGCTGACCGTCATGTCGCATCAGTATTTCCTGACCGAAGAAATCGACGAGATCAAAGCATGGACCGAAGAGAACGGGAAAAAGACCCCGATGATCCGAGACGTGGATTCGTCATACTACCTGCGTCAGGATAAAAACGGCCTGAACCTTGGCCCATACGAGCGCAACTGTAAGGCCCATTGGACAACCAAGGCCGATCCGATGCCCGACGACTTCAGCTTCCAGCTTTATCCCGACGATCTGGACCGTCTGGAATGGTATATCGAGGACGCGATGGAACGTGTGCCAGTTCTTGGCACGGGCGGCGTTGGTCGCAACATCAACGGCCCGATCCCTTATGCGCCTGACGGCCTGCCAATGATCGGCCCAATGCCCGGTGTTACGAATGCGTTTGAAGCACACTCGTTCACCTTTGGCATCGTGCAGGGCGGTGGCGCCGGTAAGGCGATGGCCGAATGGATCATTCAAGGCGAAACCGAAACGGATATGTGGGCCGTCGATCCGCGCCGTTACACCGATTACGCAGATCAAGATTACTGCAACGCCAAGGCGATCGAAACCTACGGCCACGAATACGCGATGCATTTCCCGCATCACGAATGGCCAGCTGGTCGCGATAAAAAGCTGTCGCCAGTCGATGCCAAGGTCCGTAAACTGGGCGGTGTTATGGGCCCATACAACGGTTGGGAGCGTGCCAATTGGTTCGCCAAAGACGGCGATGACACGTCCGAGGTATCGACAGAGACTTGGGATCGCATTGGCCCGTGGGAACCACGGGTGCGCGAAGAATGTGAAGCGGTACGCGACGGCGTTGGTGTTCTGGACTTGCCCGGCTTCTCTCGGTTCAATCTATCCGGTGACGGGGCGGCAGAATGGCTGCGCGGCACAATCGCGGGCGCATTGCCGAAAATCGGCCGCATGAACCTTGCGTATTTCGCTGACAACCGCGGCCGGATTTTGACAGAGATGTCATTGATCCGCCACGCAGAGGATCATTTCACCCTAATCACCGCCGCATCGGCCCAGTGGCACGATTTCGAAGTGTTGCGCGACACATTGCCAGCGGGCTTGAGCCTGACCGATCATACGACTGAGTTTTCGACTTTGATCGTAACGGGACCGAAATCACGGGAATTGTTCACAGCTGTGAACTCTGACGCGGATCTATCGCTCGGTTGGTTAACGCATCAGAAAGCAACGGTTGCGGGCACCGAATGCATGTTGGCACGTGTTTCCTTTGCTGGCGAGCTGGGCTGGGAAATCCACGCGACGATGGCGAATATGCCTGCGCTTTACGCCGCTGTTCTGGATGCTGGTGCAACGCCATTTGGCATGTATGCACTCAATTCCATGCGGATCGAAAAAGGATACCGCGCTTGGAAGGGTGATCTGTCCACGGATTATTCCCTGCTTGAAGGCGGCATGGAACGGTTCATCAAATTCGACAAACCGCAGGATTTCCGCGGCAAGGCGGCGTTGTTGGCTGAAAAGCAAGCGGGCAGCGTGAAGCGGTTCGTGACCCTGACAATCGACGAAGATGTCGCACAAGACCCGTCCTACATGTCGCCTATCATGCATGATGGTCAGGTCGTGGGCGAAACCACATCGGGCGCCTATGGCTACCGTGTGAACAAGGCGATTGCGCTGGGCATGTTGCGCGCTGATCTGGCTGTGGCAGGCACCAAGGTCATGGTGAACATCTATGGCAAGGACGTGGCCGCAACGGTGCAAGAAGACCAGCCAATGTGGGACCCTGAAAACGCGCGTATCCGTGCGTAAATCAGGTGGTTGCCACTGATCAAAATGGCACTTTGCAACAGCGCATAGATATTGCTGTTGCAGAGGGCTTTGTCTTGACGGAAATGGCGGGTGTCGTGGACGTGTTGCGCTTGGCCAACCGCGTCAGCGGACAGCCGTTTTTTGCGTGGCGCTATGTGTCCCAGCGCGGTGGGCTTGTGGCCAGCAGTAGCGAAGCGGTTGTGCAAACCGATCCCTTTGCCGCGATGCCCGATGCGGATGTTTTATTCGTGCTGGGAAATGCAGATGCGAGCCATCCTGATCTGGCGCTGGGGACTATTCTGCCGCGATACACCACGCGCAATGCGCGGGTGATTTTACTGGCCGAGGCCGCGACGCGGTATATCGCGGATCGTGGCGAAGGTGTCGCCAATTACACCACCCATTGGGAAAACCGCGCTGTGTTGTTGGAACAATTGGGGTTGTTTGAAACCGGTGCTGCGCTTGTCGCGAATGACGGCAAGATCACGACCTGCGCAGGCATGGGGGCCACAGTGGATGTGACCCTTTCGATTGCGGCGCAGTACCTGACGTCGGCCGCGATGATGACGGTCGCCGATATTTTGCTGCACGAACGCATCCGACATTTCAACACGCTGCAGCCCTATGCGGGGCGTGCCGCACTTGCCACGGGTGACGCGGATTTGGACATTTGTGTCGGACTGATGCAGGCCAATATCGAAACCCCATTGCCTATCGCCACCATTGCCACACAGGCCAAAGTATCTAAGCGGTCGTTGGAACGTAAATTCCACCGCATCCTGAACGCGACCCCAAACGGATATTACCGCGAATTACGTCTGGCGCAGGCGAATAATTTGCTGTTGAACACGAATCTGACCATCCATGAAATCGGGCTCGCCACGGGGTTTTCCAGCGGGTTTGCGCGCATCTACCGGACGGTGTTTGGCATGACGCCAAATGCGGCCCGCCAACAACGCGGTGGACGGCGCGGTAAAAACGCCAAGGATGGCGCAAATTGAACATTAAACCCAGCCGGATCGGCTAGGGTACGGCACAAGATAGGAACGCGATATGATTACATTTCTTGATGGCGGCATGGGCCAAGAATTGGTTGCACGCGCGGGCAAGGCCACGGGGCTTTGGTCGGTGCAGGCGTTGTTGGATCATCCTGAAATGGTCCGCGAGGTCCATGACGAATACTTCGCAGCGGGCGCGCAGGCGGCCACAACCAATAGCTATTCCGTGTTGCCAGATCGTTTGGAAACCCACGGTATCGGTGATCAGCTCGATCGCTTGGCCGTGCTTGCTTGCGAAATTGCCTGTCAGTCGCGCGATGCCCATGGCAGCGGTTTGGTGCTGGGATCATTGGGACCACAGGGGTTTTCCTATCAGCCAGACAAATCCCCACCCGCTGATATCGCGGCAGAGGCCTATGCCCATCTGGCGCGCATTCATGCTGATTTTGTCGACGCGCATATTCTGGAAACTATGTCGTCCGTTGATCAAGCCCGCGGCGGTCTGATGGGCGCGGGCGTGACAGGTAAACCTGTGTGGTTGTCCCTGTCCGTGGATGACGCGGACGGCACAAAACTGCGGTCGGGCGAACAGATTTCGGATATCTTGCCGCTGCTGGCAGAGTTCAAGCCCGAGGTCGTGTCGATCAACTGTTCTTTGCCAGAAGCCGTGACCCAAGGGATCCCGATGCTCGCCTCCGCTGGCGTGACCGTGGGCGCCTATGCCAACGGGTTCACAGGCATTGCCGACAGTTTTGACCATATCGGCGCGACGGTTGATGCGCTTCAGGCGCGCACCGATCTTGGCCCTGATCGTTACGCTGATTTTGCCCAAACCTGGGTCGATGCCGGTGCCACTGTGATCGGTGGTTGCTGTGAAGTCGGCCCTGCCCATATCGCAGCACTTGCTGCGCGTTTTAAATAAAGGAAAGCTGTCATGGCAAACGTTCCAACATCTGCCCGCGTCGTCATCATTGGTGGTGGTGTCATCGGCTGTTCCGTCGCGTATCATTTAGCCAAATTGGGCTGGAAAGACGTGGTGTTGTTGGAACGTAAACAGCTGACATCGGGCACGACTTGGCACGCCGCAGGGCTGATCGCGCAGCTGCGCGCGACAGCCAACATGACGAAGCTGGCGAAGTATTCCCAAGAGCTTTATGGCAATCTCGAAGCCGAAACAGGTGTGGCCACTGGATTTAAACGTGTCGGGTCGATCACGGCGGCCCTGACCGAAGAGCGCAAGGAAGAGATTTTCCGTCAAGCAGGCATGGCCCGTGCGTTTGGCGTCGAGGTCGAGGAAATCAGCCCGACAGAGGTCAAGGAACGTTATGAACATCTGAATATAGACGGTGTGACGGCGGGTGTCTATTTACCGCTGGACGGGCAGGGTGATCCGGCGAATATCGCGCTGGCGCTGGCCAAAGGTGCGCGTCAAAACGGGGCGCAAGTGATTGAGCGCACAGCGGTGACTAAGATCAACCGCGACGGGCGTCGCGTGACGTCTGTGGAATGGAACAATGGCACCGAGACGGGCGAGATCGCCTGCGATATGATCGTGAACTGTGGCGGTATGTGGGGCCATGAGGTCGGCAAAATGGCGGGTGTGAATGTGCCGCTGCATGCCTGCGAACATTTCTATATCGTGACCGAGGCGATTGAGGGGCTCAAGCAGATGCCCGTGCTGCGCGTGCCTGATGAATGTGCCTATTACAAAGAAGACGCAGGAAAAATTCTGCTGGGTGCGTTTGAACCCAATGCGAAACCTTGGGCGATGGATGGCATTCCAAAGGATTTCGAATTCGACCAGCTGCCCGAAGATTTCGACCACTTTGAACCGATCCTAGAAGCCGCTGTCGAGCGGATGCCGATGTTGGCAGAGGCAGGTATTCACACGTTCTTCAACGGACCCGAAAGCTTTACACCTGACGACGCATACCACCTTGGTCTTGCGCCAGAGATGGACAATGTCTGGGTTGCAGCTGGGTTTAACTCTATCGGGATCCAATCGGCTGGTGGCGCGGGTCAGGCGCTTGCCGCTTGGATGGATGACGGTGAAAAGCCGTTTGATCTGGGCGATGTTGACATTAACCGGATGCAGCCGTTTCAGGGCAATAAGACCTATTTGTTTGAGCGGTCCAAGGAAACGCTTGGCCTGCTATACGCCGACCATTTTCCGTTCCGCCAAAAGGCGACGGCCCGTGGTATCCGCCGCACGCCTTTCCATCAGCACCTGCTGAACGAAGGTGCCGTGATGGGCGAACTGGCCGGTTGGGAACGCGCCAACTGGTTTGCGAACGAAGGCCAGACGCCTGAATATGAATATTCGTGGAAGCGTCAAAACTTCTTTGGCAATGTCGCCGCTGAATTGGATGCTGTGCGCAATAATGTGGGCATGTATGACATGTCGTCGTTCGGTAAAATCCGTGTGGAAGGCCGCGATGCGGTTGCGTTCATGAACCACATCGGTGGCGGGCAATATGACGTGCCCGTGGGCAAGATTGTTTACACGCAGTTCCTCAATAAGAACGCAGGGATCGAGGCGGATGTGACAGTCACACGTCTGACGGAAACTGCGTTTTTGGTGGTGACCCCAGCGGCCACGCGCCAAGCTGATCAGGTTTGGATGCAGCGCAACATGGGTGATTTCAACGTTGTCATCACCGATGTGACAGCGGGCGAGGCGGTGCTCGCCGTGATGGGGCCAAACGCGCGCAAATTGCTGCAGGCCGTGTCGCCGAATGATTTTTCCAACGATGTGAACCCGTTTGGCACGGCGCAAGAAATTGAGCTTGGCATGGGTATGGCGCGGGTGCACCGCGTGACTTACGTGGGCGAGCTTGGTTGGGAAGTTTACGTGTCATCCGACATGGCCGCCCATGCGTTTGAAACGCTGCATGCGGCAGGGCAAGACATGGGCGTGAAGCTATGCGGGATGCATATGATGGACGCGGGCCGGATCGAAAAGGGCTTCCGCCACTTTGGCCATGACATCACCGCCGAAGATCATGTACTCGAGGCCGGTCTTGGGTTTGCGGTGAATACTGACAAGCCGAATTTCATTGGCCGTGATGCGGTGTTGCGCAAGAAAGAGGCCGGTTTGGACATGCGCTTGGTGCAGTTCAAACTGACTGATCCAGAGCCGCTGTTGTATCACAACGAACCTGTGATGCGTGATGGCGAGGTTGTTGGCTATCTATCGTCAGGCGTTTACGGACACCACATGGGGGCTGCGATGGGCATGGGCTATGTGCCGTGTAAGGGCGAGAGTGTCGCCGAGGTCTTGGCATCCGATTACGAGATCGACGTCATGGGTGTGCGGGTGAAAGCAGAGGCCAGTTTGAAGCCGTTCTATGACCCCAAGGGCGAGCGTACCAAAGCCTAGGGTTTTCGCCGCGCGTTGCGCGCCGATCCGCGGGGCGCTGCCCCGGACCCCGGAGTATTTTGAAAAATGCGAGACAAAAGAAGCCCGCGCAATCGATTGGTTGCGCGGGCTATTGGTTAGTCTTTTGGACCGAGGGCGTTCAGCCCTTTGAGGATGTCGATGGCATAGGCCAGTTGGTAGTCATCCTCGCGCAGATCAGCAGCGGCTTGGGCGCGATCACGGTCTTCTTCGATTTGACGAATTTCGTCTTCGGTCAAGCTATCGTTGTCGAGTGAGCCGCGCAACGATGCCTCGGAACGGACGTTTGCATCTTCGTCCGTCTCTTCATCGGTTGGTGCACGGCGCGGTTGTTCGACGATGATGTCGGGGGAGATACCCAAAGCCTGAATGGAGCGTCCCGATGGTGTGTAGTAGCGCGCGGTGGTCAGGCGCATTGCACCTTCGCCTTGCAGCGGGACGACCGTTTGCACGGAGCCTTTGCCAAATGATTTCGTGCCCACAACGATGGCGCGGCGGTGATCTTGCAGCGCGCCAGCGACGATTTCGGATGCAGAGGCAGAGCCGCCGTTGATCAAGACGACGATAGGTTTGCCCTGTGCAAGGTCGCCTTCTGCGGCGTTGAAACGGTCGCTGTCGGCGGCGTCACGGCCGCGGGTGGAAACGATTTCGCCAGCGTTTAGGAAGGCGTCAGACACATAGATCGCTTGGTTCAGCAAGCCGCCTGGATTGTTACGCATATCAAGAATGATACCATCGACGTTGTCGATCCCGCCTGCCTCTTCGACCTGCTTTTCCAGACCGGATTTGAGGTCAGGGAATGTCTGTTCGCTGAAGGTCGCGATGCGCAAGACAACGGCGTTGCCTTCGGTGCGGCTACGCACCGCGGTCAGTTTGATGGTGTCGCGGATAATGGAAACATCGAAGGGTTCAATTTCGCCTTCGCGCACGACGGTCACGACGATTTCAGAACCGATAGGACCGCGCATCAATTCGACCGCTTCGTCGAGTGTCAGGCCGAGTACGTTTTCACCGTCGACGGCTGTAATAAAGTCGCCAGCAAGGATGCCCGCTGCATCTGCGGGGGTGCCATCCATGGGGGACACGACTTTGACCCAACCCTCTTCTTGAGTGACCTCGATGCCGAGGCCGCCAAATTCGCCAGTGGTTTGCACGCGCATGTCCGCGGCGGCGTCAGCAGAAAGATAAGACGAATGCGGATCAAGCGATGTCAGCATGCCGTTGATGGCGGCTTCGATCAGATCTTTTTCATTCACGTCTTCGACGTAGCCCGCGCGGATGCGTTCAAAGATGTTGCCGAATAGATCGAGCTGTTCGTAGATATTCGCCTTGGCGTTGGCGTCTTCGGCCAAGAGTGGGCCGGCGAGTTGTGTCGTTGCAACAAGGCCCAAAAGCGTGCCGCCGCCGGCAGCCATCAAAAACTTTTTCATTTCTATCCGTGTCCTATCTCTCGGCCAACGCGAACCAGTCGGTTGGGTTTACGGGACTTTGCCCTTCTCTGACCTCAAGATAAAGGGTTTGTGACGCCACACCCCCTGTATCAAGCTCGCTTTGGGTCAAAATTGTGTTAGCGTCCGGCGCGTTTCCTCCCAAAAGCCCGATTGGCGAGCCTTGTGGGACGACTTGGCCCGCTTCGCCAAACACCTCTGCCAGCCCTGCGATTATAAATAGCACGTCGGCTGCGGGTTCCAAGATGATCACGTTCCCATAGTCCAAAAGCGGGCCACGAAACAGAATCGTCGCGGCCGCAGGCGCGGTGACCATGGCGCGCGGCCGTGCTGCGATGATCACGCCGGGGCGGGTGATGCCAGCGGCGTCGGGGGCGTTGAAATTGCGGAGCAACTGGCCTTGGACTGGAAGCGGCAGTTCCCCTTTGGACGCAGCCGCATCGACGGGCACTGTGTCGCGTGCAATGTTGTCGGATAGACCTGTGGCAAAGGCGCTGAGCGTTTCGGTACTGGCCAGCAAGAGCGCGGTTTGCACGGGGTCTTCGGTAAAACGCTGTGGCAAGTCCGTACGTTCAGAAATCGCGATCGACAATGCACTGCGGGCCTGTTGCGCGCCGTTAAGCCCATCTTGGAGCGTTTGGGCCGCGTTTTCTTGTAGGCCTCGTAGCAATGCGATTTCTTCGAGCTGGGCGCGCAGGGTCGCGACTTCTGATTGGATCGCGGGGGCGACATCGGCGACCATCATACCGCCGCGGGCTGTGCCGGTTGGACCGGAAGGGTGCAGTAACAGCAAAGGCGCTGGCGCGCGGCCCATGGTCTGCAAAACGCCCAAGAGCCTGCCAATTTCTTCGGACTTTGACGCAAGGGTTGTTTCCAATGTGGTCTGGCGAATGGCCGCACGGCGCAACCCGTCGCGCATGGCGAGCAGACCGTCTTCATATGCGCGCACGGTTTCAGTTAGGGCAGACACGCGATCCCGTGCCCCACCTGCGGCGGCAAGGCTGTTGCCCGCGGCGTTCAACCTGTCGGCGGCGGCGAGTGCTGCCTCGCCGGGTGTCTGCGCGCTGGCAACTGTCGACCACAGGGTCAGGATGATCGCGAGGATGCGCATCAATCGATCAAGCTTTCGCCGGTCATTTCATCCGGTTTTGGCAGGTTCATCAGTGCCAGCAACGTTGGTGCCAGGTCGGCGAGGCGCCCGTTGTGCAGTGTTGCATCAGCGGGGCCTCCGACCAAGGCGACGGGCACGGGGTTCAGGGTATGCGCCGTGTGCGGGCCACCGGTTTCTGGGTCAATCATCATTTCGCAATTGCCGTGATCGGCGGTGACAATCATCGCGCCACCTGCGGTTTTCAGCGCGTCCAAGACGCGGCCAAGCCCACGGTCCACGGCTTCACATGACGCAATCGCCGCGTCCAGATCGCCGGTGTGCCCGACCATATCTGGGTTCGCGAAATTCGTGACGATCAGGTCGTAGCCTTTGCCGATTGCGTCGACGAATGCGTCGGTGACCTCGCCCGACGACATCTCTGGCTGCATGTCATAGGTCGCGACATTGGGTGATTTCGGCATGAAACGGTCTTCGCCGGCTTCTGGCACCTCGACCCCGCCATTAAGGAAGAAAGTGACGTGAGGGTATTTTTCGGTCTCGGCTAAACGGAACTGGCGCAGCCCGTGTTTCGCGACCCAAGCACCCAGCGTGTTCACGATTTTACGCTTCGGGAAAACCGTTTCGAACCAGCCGTCGTGGGCGTCGGAATAGCTGACCATGCCAAGCTTCGCGGCCAGGTCCGGCAAGTCGCGCGCAAACCCGTCAAAGTCAGGATCGGCAATCGCCGCGAGGATTTCGCGGGCGCGGTCGGACCGGAAGTTCAGGCAGAACAACCCATCTCCCGCGGCAAAGCCAGCGTAGTCGGCGATGACTGTCGCAGGGATGAATTCGTCGCTTTTATCGGCGGCGTAGGCCGCATCAATCGCGGCTTGTGGGGTCGGTGCGCTGTCGCCTTGCCCTAGCACAATCGCGTCATATGCGGTTTGCACGCGGTCCCAGCGGTTGTCGCGGTCCATCGCGAAATAGCGGCCAATGACGGTGACGATTTTGATGGATGAGGGCAGGCCCGCTTGCAGTTGCGCCATAAATTCGGTTGCCGATTGCGGGGCCACGTCGCGCCCGTCGGTCATGGTGTGGATCACGGTAGGGATGCCTGCCGCGTCCATTGCATTTGCTGCCGCGATGATGTGTTCCACATGGCCATGAACGCCGCCATCAGACACGACGCCCATCAGGTGGGCTGTGCCGCCGCTGGCTTTCATCTTCGCGATGAATTCCACGATCGCGTCGGCCTTGGCAAAACTGCCGTCCTCAATGGACAGCTCGATCTGGCCAAGGTCCATGGCGACCACGCGGCCCGCGCCGATGTTGGTGTGACCGACCTCTGAATTGCCCATCTGCCCCTTTGGCAGGCCCGCATCATTTCCGTGGGTCAACAGCTGCGCGTTTGGCCCCTGCATAATGGCGTCAAAGTTGGGGGTGTTGGCCAGCGCGGGGGCGTTGCCGATCGTGGTTTGGCCGATGCCCCAGCCATCCAAGATGCACAATACGACAGGTTTGGGTGTGGACATGGGGCTGCTCCTGATAGTGGTTTTGCCCAGTCTTAGCCTATCGGCTGACGGGCTTCAAACGCGGTGATAGGGGCCGTTCGATAAAATGGAAGCGGCCCGATACAATTGTTCGGCCAACATCACGCGCACGAGCATATGCGGCCAGACCATTTTGCCAAATGACAGCGCCGCTTCGGCGCGGGCGCGCAGGGCAGGGTCGATGCCGTCGGCACCACCGATGACAAAGGCGACGTCTTGGCGGCCTTGGTCGCGCCAGCCAGCCAGTTGATCTGCAAAATCAGGGGAGGATTGGACCTTACCGCGTTCATCCATCACGCAGATCAGCGATCCTGATGGAATGGCGCGGTCGAGCAAAGCGGCCTCGGCGGCCATGCCGCCGCCCTTTTTATCCTCGACCTCGATCAGTTTCGCAGGGCCAAGCGCCAAAGCACGGCCGGTGCGGTCAAATCGAGTGAGGTAGTCGTCGTATAACTCACGCTCTGGCCCGCCACGCAGACGGCCCACAGCGCAGATATGCACGCGCATTATTCGGTGGTGGCAGGGCTCATGCCGGGCTGCCACATCTTTTCGAGCTGATAAAACTCGCGAACCTCTGGGCGGAACAGATGCACGATGATGTCGCCGGTATCGACCAGAACCCAATCGCCTGTGTCGCGGCCTTCGACCTTGGAAAACACGCCGAATTCCGCCTTAAGCGCATCGACAAGCATTTCAGCCAATGCAGACACCTGACGCGATGACCGGCCGGATGCGATGACCATGTGGTCGCCGATCTCTGACTTGCCTTTGAGGCTGATCTGCACAACTTCTTCGGCTTTGTTTTCTTCGAGAGATTTCAGAACGGCAGCCAAGAGGGCGTCACTGGTTGCGGTTTTACGGTCAGACATGCGGGCGGTTCCTGTGTGCGCCGCGCTCGCGGCCATGATAAAGCAGCCTCTTGCGCCAGTTTTGGAGGCAAGTGCAAGGGTTGATCTAAAGTAGCTGGCCGCTGCGCTAAATTCAACTCACTGCGAACATGTTGGTGCGGTGGCGCGGATGTCGCGTCGATCGTCGAGCAGATCAATGGCGTCTTTGACGCGGGCATCGCGGATCAATGGCATGAAACGCCCGTCTGGTTTGGTGCGAATTGCAACGCTGAATGTGTCGTCATCCGCTGGGCCATCGCCGATTTTGCAAAAGGTCACGCCGACTGAAATGGATCCCGAATTTGCGTCGGGGTTTTCCATTTCGCGATGTTTTGTGGTCGCCTGAAAGGCCCGAATTTCGGGCAGATCAGTTTCGGCAAAGCGAAACAGGCTGCGCCCGTCCGTAGTTTCGCGCCGCGCGAGCGCATAGACATAGCTTTCGTCAGTGTTCAGCACTGTATTCTTGCCGGCAAAGGTGAATTTCACACCGTCTTTGGCGATATCCACACCGTCGGGGATATCGACTGCAATCCCATAGTTGGCTGGATCAGCCTCTAACGGATTGGTCATGCCGAGCATAGCGGCGGTAGACATGACAACGCTGCCACAGGCGGACAGGGCAAGGCAGGCGAGAAGGGGGAGCAGAGAGGGGCGCATTTGAATTTCCTTTTGATTTATTATTTTTTATTGTTATGCAATAAATAATACGAATTAAAAGATGATTCTTTTGAACCCATTTTAAGGAGAGAACCTGATGACTACATCACGCCAAGACCATCCGCGAATGAAGCGCGTTCGAATTGCCGCGACTGGCATGATTTTTGTAACACGAATTTTTTGGGCCATTTGGTTGGTTCGCCTGTTGGTCTGGCTGATCCCGTTTGTTTTTGCTGGTGGTATGCAAGGCAGTCGTTGGGTGGATGATGGCGTAACTCTTTCTTTTTTGCATCGGCTTACGTATTTTGGGGTATGGTTCCTCATAATTCTGGCTGGGTCATACGCTTTCTGGATGGCGACGCGGCTCCTCGGTTCGCTACGTCGCGGCGAATTTTTCTCTTTGGTGACGTGCCGACAGCTTAAGGTCTTTGGGGTGTCGGTTATGGTGGCCATGGTCGCAGATACAGTTCTGGCTTCATCATTGCGTCCGATTTTGACGTGGGTAAACCCTAGCGATGGGAAGACTGGATTTGTTGGTCCCGCCTATTTCTATGACGCGGGAGACGTTTCACTAGCCCTTTGCGGGTTTGGGTTTTGCATCATTGGCTGGGTGTTTGCCGAGGGCGCAAAGATCGAAGCAGAGAACAAGGAGTTCATCTGATGGAGATCATTGTCAGGCTCGACGTGATGCTGGCCACCCGCAAGATGAAGTCGCGCGATTTGGCCGCTGCCGTGGGCATTACTGAACAGAACATCAGCCTGTTGAAATCCGGCAAGGTGAAGGGGATCAGGTTTGAAACCCTTGCCAAGATTTGCGAAGTGTTAGAGTGCCAGCCCGGAGATTTGCTCGAGGCCGTGGGTTCGAAGCCTGCGTAAAAGTCCCATTTGGGTTGGGTGCGGATACGGCAATGCCCTTGTGATATTGCGATTCTGTCTATATCTGACGGCCTATGAAACCAGTTTTCGACATGGACGACCGTGCCCGCCTGCCTTGGCGTTTTCACGGCGCAACCTGCACGGTCCTCGCAAGGGGCTAAGGCTGCACGTCTTGTTTCCGCCTAACACAATACCCATATATACTTGACAGGAGGGTTCTTTATGTCCCCCAAAACGCTTTATGATAAGATCTGGGATGCGCATGTTGCGCATGAAGCAGAAGACGGCACATGTTTGCTGTATATCGACCGTCACCTCGTCCACGAAGTGACAAGCCCGCAGGCATTTGAAGGTCTGCGCATGACGGGCCGCACGGTCCGTGCACCTGAAAAAACAATCGCTGTGCCTGATCACAACGTGCCAACCACGCTGGATCGCGCCAATGCGGCGACCATGACCGAAGACAGCCGTATTCAGGTTGAGGCGCTTGACAAAAACGCCAAGGAATTTGGCCTGCACTATTACCCAGTGACCGACGTGCGTCAGGGTGTTGTGCATATTGTTGGCCCTGAACAGGGTTGGACATTGCCCGGCATGACCGTTGTTTGCGGCGACAGCCACACAGCGACGCATGGTGCATTCGGGTCTTTGGCCCACGGTATCGGCACATCCGAGGTGGAACATGTTCTGGCGACGCAGACGCTGATCCAGAAGAAATCCAAGAACATGAAGGTCGAAATCACGGGCAAACTTGCGCCCGGTGTGACCGCAAAAGACATCACCATGGCTGTAATCGGCCAAACAGGGACCGCTGGCGGGACCGGTTATGTCATCGAGTATTGTGGTGAAGCGATTGAAGCCCTGTCCATGGAAGGTCGCATGACCGTCTGCAACATGGCGATTGAGGGCGGCGCGCGCGCTGGTCTGATCGCCCCTGACCAGACGACATATGACTACTGCATGGGCCGTCCACACGCACCAAAAGGTGCGGAATGGGAAGCTGCGGTTGAATATTGGAAAACGCTCTTCACCGACGAGGGCGCGCACTTCGACAAGGTTCTGACGATCAAGGGCGAAGACATCGCACCGCTCGTCACGTGGGGCACGTCCCCAGAGGATGTTCTTCCAATCACCGATGTTGTGCCTGACCCTGCTTCTTTCGAAGGTGGTAAAGTTGGCGCGGCGCAGCGGTCCATCGAATACATGGGCCTCGAAGTTGGTCAAAAACTGACGGATATCGAAATCGACACTGTGTTCATCGGGTCTTGCACCAATGGCCGTATCGAAGATTTCCGCGCTGCCGCAGCGATCCTGAAGGGCAAGAAGATCAAGGACGGCATGCGGGCCATGGTTGTTCCGGGCTCTGGTCTTGTGCGTGCACAAGCCGAGGAAGAGGGTATCGCCCAAATCTTTATCGATGCTGGTTTTGAATGGCGCCTTGCGGGCTGTTCCATGTGTCTGGCGATGAACCCAGACCAGTTGAAGCCAGAAGAGCGTTGTGCGGCCACGTCCAACCGTAACTTTGAAGGGCGGCAAGGCCGTGGTGGGCGTACCCACCTTGTGTCTCCTGCGATGGCGGCTGCTGCTGCGATCACAGGGCGTCTGACTGACGTGCGGGACTTGATGTAATGACCATGCGCCGGCGTAGTTTTCTGGGGATGTTCGGGGCCGCGGTTGCGGCACCTGCGTTACCTATGGCTATGCCTGTGGCTGGCGTTTCGCAGGCAAGTTACGGTTTGGCTGTCGCGCATGCGCAGAAATACCCACTTGTCAGTGTCATGGGTTTGACCAAACGGATCGGGCTATCCCCCGCGCAGGCACAGGCGGTCATCCAAAAGATGTCTGCCGAAGGCGTGCTAGGGGCGGTGAACCCGCTGCGTCCTGGTGGGGCTCATGCTGTCAGCAATGTTTGCACCAATGATGCGTGGCGCGGGGTTCTGGTCAATCAGCCAAAACCAATCGCCAAGGCTGATTTCAAAACTGGATCATCTGTGAAACCCGCCAAACCCCGCAAAGGGTTCGGCGAGGTGGATCTGATCGATATGTTCGCGCATCTGCATGACATGTGTTTGTCACGCGGCATGACGCTATCGCCCGAATGTATGGGAATGGCAGCATGAAACGGCGCGGGTTCCTTGGGTTGTTCGGGGCTGCAATTGCCGCCCCCGCCTTGCCTTTCGCGGGTACGGCTGCACCGGCTGTGACATATAGCCGGTCAACCTATGGGCTTGCCGTATTGCACGCACGCAAACGGCCACACATTACGGCGCGTGGCATTGCGCATTGCTTGAAACTGCCAAAATCGCAAGCACGTGCGATGATGGCAGAGATGGTGGAAAACGGCCTAATCACGCCGCTGAAAACGGCGACGGATGGGTCGATGCGGGCAACCAGCAATATCTTGATCAATGACCCGTGGGGGCTGGAGCGCACATCTGCTGCGCCTAAGGTCACTGCCGAACAAACCAAGCGCGAGGCAAAGGCCAAGCAGACCCAGCCAGAGGTCAATATTGACCCGATGCTGGCCTATCTGCGTGATCTTTGCGTCAAGCAAGGGATGGTTTTGCAGCCACGGTGTTTCGCATGAAGGGGACAGCCATGAAACGACGCGGATTTCTGGGAATGATCGGGGCGGCAGTGACCGCGCCATTGATGCCAATGCCTGTGATGGGCAAGGCAGCAGGGGCGGCTTACTCCAAGTCGGCGATGCACGCTGCAATCATGCACGCGCAATCGCGGTTCTCCTTTAGCGTCTGGGGCTTGGCCAAAAACGTCGGTGTTTCGCTTCCCGAAGCCGAAGCATTGATGGGCGACATGGCTAAACGCGGCATTCTGGGTCCGCTTCAAGGCACGACCCATGGCGGGCGCTGGGCAACCAGCAACATCCTGCAAAAGGAAATGTATGCCGCCGCCCAAGCCGCCAAGTCGGCGCAACGGTCCATTACATCACACACAACAAAAACATACGCCGAACCAGATTTGGGACGGCTCTTGGCACATCTGCGGGGGCTTTGCGAAAAGCAGGGCATGACCCTATCCCCGCGCTGTGCTGCATAAATTCAAAAGGACGACAACAATGGAAAAATTCGACAAACTGAGCGGGATCGCGGCGCCAATGCCATTGGTCAATATCGATACCGATATGATCATCCCAAAACAGTTCCTGAAAACGATCAAACGCTCTGGTCTGGGTGTGAACCTGTTCGACGAGATGCGTTATAACCTCGACGGCACTGAAATCGCTGATTTCGTACTGAACCAACCTGCGTATCGCGAAGCCTCTATTCTGGTGGCTGGTGATAACTTCGGCTGTGGCTCTTCTCGCGAGCACGCGCCATGGGCCATCGCCGATTTCGGCATCCGCTGCGTTATCTCCACCAGCTTTGCGGACATCTTCTATAACAACTGCTTCAAAAACGGCATCCTGCCGATTGTGCTGCCAGAAGATCAACGCGACGCTTTGATGAAAGACGCGGAAAAAGGCGCCAACGCACGGGTCGAAATTGATCTGGTGGAGCAGACAGTCACCAGCTCTGACGGCGAAGTGTTCAGCTTTGACGTCGATGCGTTCAAAAAGCATTGCTTGCTCAACGGTCTCGACGATATCGGCCTGACCATGGAAAAAGCCGCTGCAATCGACACATTTGAGGCCGCGGCATCATCCAGCCGCCCTTGGGTTTAAAATACAGTGGGCGCAGTGGAAACGCTGCGCCCAACGTCTTCTGGCCCACAAGACCTCCGCCGGAGGCTCCGGCGCTGCGCCATGAAATGACCTTGAAGGTCAAAAAGCCATGGTCGACACTTTAGTCCAACCTCGCCTTCTTCCCCTAGATATTGTGTGCCTCCACAGCATGGCCTTGGGCGCGCATTCAAATGGTTGCAATCTCGCACCACCCGTGTCGCAAAAGTGACGCAGTTTTTTCGTCAAAGTTAACAGCTACTTGAACGACGAAGTGAAAGTGGGCAGAGCTATGGCAAGATTGAGGCAACCGGACGCGTAAGTGCAGGATCAGAACGGGACAAGGACGCGGCATCGTATCGCATCCGGCCGTATTGAGGGTAGGAACGCAGTGTATTCACGACTGCCAGGGGCTTTGGCCCGCGCAGCACTTGTTGTGCTTACGATTATGACGCCGTCGGCCATTTTGCCGAACGTGGGGTCCGATGGCGCACAGTTCATCGTCTTTATCGCCTTGTTTGCTGCGATCTTCACCGTCGTGGAATATGCAGCGATCAGCCCAAGCCTTGCAGAGTTCCGCTCTGCCCCTCCGTTCAACAGATTGCGTTTCGCAGCCTTGTTGGCGATGATTTTGACCCTGTCGATCATTTTCCGCGATCCGATCCAAGCGAATACCATCACCCGTTTTTTCCAGTTGATTGGGGAACGTGTCGGTGGGTCAATCGACATTCCCTATTCTCCGGTGCGCTTATTGCTGTTGGCAATGCCCGCCAACACCTCTGCCGCTGAATTAGATCAGATCCGCACAGCGGCCGGTTTGACCTATCTGATTTCTCTGATGTCATTGGCGGTATTTGTCATTTTGCTACGTTTGCACGGCTGGCCCCGCCAGACCGCATCGTTCAACGTGTGGGTTAACCTACCGACATTTGATCCATCAGCGGGTGGAGATGTTGTCGCAAGGTTAAACCGTGACAGCCAAATTAACTTTATCTTACGGTTCTTACTGCCATTCATGGTGCCTGCGATAATGAAAGCGATCTCGGACTTTGTCGCACCATTTTCGCTAAGCGATCCGCAGACCTTGATTTGGGCGGTGACGGGATGGGCATTCTTGCCAGCAACATTGTTGATGCGCGGTGTCGCACTCAGCCGCGTGGCGCAGATGATTTATGTCCAACGCAAGCGTGCCTACGCCAAAGCAGCCGCCGATGGATTGCTGCCTGTCTGATCGTTTGGGCCGGATATCCGGCCCATACTGAAACCTACCGCATCGCAACCTATGCCGCCCCGCTAAGCCGCGATGGACCGGGCCTGTTGTTGCGTGACCTGCGCAAGGGCGATGATCCCGCCATTGCCGCAATCATTGATGTGATTGGTCACGTCGCGCCTGACGTCATTTTGCTGACAGACTTTGACTATGATCTGGGTGGGCAGGCCTTGGATGCCTTTGCTGATACCCTTGGGCAGTTCCCTTATCGGTTCGCTGCCCTGCCGAATGCTGGTATGCCAACGGGCTTGGATTTGGATGGGAACGGTTACACAGGCGATGCGCGCGATGCCCAAGGTTATGGTCGGTTTTCAGGTGATGGTGGGATGGCGGTCCTGTCGCGCTATCCCATCGGACCGGTGACTGATCTCTCTGCAACGTTGTGGAAAGACGTCACAGGCGCGGTCATGCCGACCACTGTCGACGGCCCATTCCCTAGCATCGTTGCACAAGATGTTCAGCGCCTTTCATCCACCGCCCATTGGATCGTGCCAATCGCACCAGCCGACGGCCTTGTGTTTCATTTGCTTGCATGGTCGGCCACTGCGCCTGTTTTCGACGGGCCAGAAGACCGCAATGGGCTGCGCAATCGTGACGAGCTGCGTGTTTGGGAAAATTTGCTGGATGCGGCCCCGCCGAGAAATTCTATCGTGATTGGAAATGCCAATCTGGACCCCGCTGATGGCGACGGTTTGCGTGAAGCGATGCAGATGTTTTTGCAACGCGCTGATTTGCAGGACCCGAAGCCACGCAGCGCAGGCGGCGTTGCTGCTGCGGATGCGGATCATCTTGGCGATCCCGCGTTAGACACCGCCGATTGGCCAGATCGTCGGCCCGGAAATCTCCGCGTTAGCTATATCCTACCAAGCAGCAATTTGACGGTCGCAGGGGCGGGCGTATTCTGGCCTGCGCCTGATGATGCATTTTCAGACGTTTTGGGTGCTGACGGGCTATTGGCTGGCCCGCACCGCTTGGTCTGGGTGGATATCAGCGGGCACCCCTGACAGCAACACAGTGCGCAGGTCGGTTGGGCTGAAGTCAGGTAGTAGCCGTTTAAATTTGTCCGATCCCAATTGATGCGAGGTGTTCGACAAGTAGCGCATTTTCCGAAATTCGCGGATCATTTCATTAAACGGCGCAATGAAGGTCATAAGCCACCAAGGGAAATAGGTAATCTTCATGGGTTTCCCCAACAGGCGTGCCATTTCATCGCGGAGCTGTGCCATGCTAAAGGCATGTCCCGGAAATGGAATGTCTTCAAACGTGTCTAATTCGGCGCGCAGTTCTGCCAGTTGTAACGCCGCGCGCGCCCAGTCTGGCACAAAAGCATGAGCCTGTAGCGCATCTGGGTCGCCGAGGCTTTGAATCTTTCCTTTTCCGACTTTGGCGACGAGCAACATTGAATAGGCATCAGTGTCTTGACCTGGGACAATGAAATGACCAGCGCGCAATACAATCGTTTGCACGCCTGACGCACGAAATGCGGTTTCCATGTCGACCCTGATCTGGCCTTTTTCGGTCACTGGACGATGCGGCGTATTTTCATCCCAAACCCCGCCGCGATCGCCAAAGTTATAGACGTTGCCGGGGATAATGACCGTGGCGCCTGATGCCTTTGCCGCTGCGATGACTTGTGCTGTGATTGCCGGAATGTTTTTGGCCCAATTGTTGTAGTTGGGTGGGTTCAGGCCGTTAACGATCACGTCCGCACCCTGTGCCGCCGCCGCCATATCCATTCCACGCTTATATTTGCGGACATTCCATCCGGCGTTTCCAAATGCGTCCGCTGCGTATCTGCCGATTTTGCCATTACCGCCAAGGATCAAAACTGTTTGTGTCATGGTGTTTTCCGATGTTTGCATGGCTAACTTGGTCCATGCGTTTTCGTAATTGAATTGCGAAAAAATGCAGATCGCCTATACATTTACGTATGGATAAATCGATGCCCTCTTTTGACTGGTCACTGGCCCAAGCGTTTTTGGCCGTGGTGGAAACTGGCAGCCTGTCCGCTGCGGCGCGGGCATTGAAAACCACCCAACCCACGGTTGGTCGACAAATCAA
>CAXIAL010000028.1:0-27582 GCA_964022435.1 uncultured Roseobacteraceae bacterium
TGATCGGCGCAATCATGGCCCAAGCCCATGGAATCGCGACGCCGACGGGGATTCCGCTAGACTGGGTGCTGGAATTGGACGAGGCGGCGAAAATTTGGAAAGCATGTGTGTCAATTGCGGGTTAACGCAGCGCGACGCATACAGGCCAGCCGCAGCCCAAGCAAACAAAAAAAGCCCCACCAGATTGGCGGGGCTTTTTGATTTCTTAACTTGTCGCGCTTAGCCTTTTTTCAGGCACTCGCGGCCCAAGAGTTCGGCGATTTGCACGGCGTTGAGGGCCGCGCCTTTACGTAGGTTGTCGGACACGCACCACAGGTTCAGGCCGTTTTCAACTGTCACGTCCTGACGGATGCGGCTGATGAATGTGGCGAAATCGCCGACGCATTCGATTGGTGTGACGTAACCGCCGTCTTCGCGTTTATCGATGACCATCAGGCCCGGGGCTTCGCGCAGGATGTCGCGGGCTTCGTCTTCGTCGAGGAACTCTTCGAATTCGATGTTAATGGATTCAGAGTGGCCGACGAACACTGGCACGCGCACGCAGGTCGCTGTGACCTTGATGTTTTTGTCGACGATCTTTTTCGTCTCGACGACCATTTTCCACTCTTCTTTGGTGTCGCCGCTGTCCATGAACACGTCGATATGCGGGATCACGTTGAACGCGATCTGCTTGGTGTAGTGGATGCCTTGGTTGTCGGTCGGGTTGTAGATCGCCTTGGTTTCATCCCACAGGCTATCAATCGCCGCCTTGCCGGAGCCGGACACGGATTGGTAGGTGCTGACCACAACGCGTTTGATTTTCGCGCGGTCATGCAGTGGCTTGAGCGCCACAACCATTTGCGCGGTCGAACAGTTCGGATTCGCAATGATCATTTTGTTTTTGTAGTCGTGCACCGCTTCTGGGTTCACTTCTGGCACGATCAAAGGAATCTCTGGATCGTAGCGATACAAAGACGAGTTATCGATGACCACACAGCCAGCCTTGGCCGCGACGGGCGCGTATTTCTTGGTCGCTTCAGAGCCGACAGCGAACAGCGCCATATCCCAGCCCGTGAAGTCGAATGTGTCCAAGTCTTGGGTTTTCAACGTTTTTTCGCCAAAGCTAACTTCCGTGCCCAGCGATTTACGGCTGGCCAGTACTGCGATCTTTTCGATCGGGAACCCGCGTTCTGCGAGGATGTTTAGCATTTCGTGGCCCACGTTACCGGTGGCACCAACGACGACAATATTGTAACCCATTTCGTTGTTCCTTGATTAGAGTGCCGCCTCTTACCGCGCATCGGGGTCAAGGGAAAGGGGCTAGTCGGTGCGGTCGGTCGACCAGAGGTAGGCAAGTAGCCCAAGCGCCACGATCACGGCAAAGCCGCCAAACAGCACGACATAGCCGTCGGACGGTGTCGCGGTGACGCTGGCGGTGTGGATTGGGCCAGTGGCGAGCTGTGCAATGCCAGCCCCGCCGATGCCAAACAGGTTCATCAATGTGACCCCGCGCCCAGTGAGATGTGCGGGAAAGCTGGCCTTGGCGTGGGCGATGAGAACGGGGAAGGACGAGCCGGACACGCCGATCAGCGCGAGCATGACGGTCGCAAACAGGATGCTTTGCGTGGGCACAGCCCAAAGCGCCAGAAGCGCCAGAACGCCCAAGCCGTTGCCCGCAAAGATCACCCATTTGCGTGTTTTGAACAGCCGTTCCAGCGGGCCGAACGCAAAGCTGCCCGCGATCATGGCCAGCGCCATCACAAGCGTCACACGCCCGATGGTTATGACATCTGCGTCAAAGACATCCGCGACATAGGGGCCAGCCCACAGCCCCCGTAGGCTGGCGGCAGGGGCATAGTTGACGAGCATCAACGTGAAGATCGGCCAAAGCACGGGTGTCTTGAGGAGCGAGAAGACGGAGCCTTTTTCATCCGAGGCAACCCGCGCGGGGTCGCGCACCAAAGCAATGAGCATGAGCCCCACGAGCAAGGACACCACGGCCAGTCCTGTCATGGTCCCGCGCCAGCCAAAGGATTCCACAGCCCATGCCATCGGAGCAGAGCCTGCAAGATTGCCAAGCGATCCGACACCGATCATCGCCCCTGCCAAGGTGCCAAACACTGCCACAGAGAACCCGCGTGCAAGGATGAAGTAAGACGCCATCAAAACAGGGGCGCAGCCGACCCCGATCAACGCCATTGCCCACATGACATGGGCCGGTGTGGTCGCCAGTGAAAACGTGAACGCACCCCCTGCCCCACCGATGATGAACAACACGGCCGAGGTCCAGCGCGGGCCAAAGCGATCCAGCGCCGCGCCCACGGGAATTTGCATTGCCGCGAACACCACAAACCAAAGCCCTGACGCACGGGCCAGATCATCGGGGGTGGCCCCGATGTCCACGGATAGAATCGGCGTCAGCACGGGCAGAAACGCCCGATAGAACTGTGACAGCACATAGGCGCACAACAGCGCAAAGAGACCGCGTTTCATGGGAATTTCCCGCCTGATAAATTCGACCGTCAAGGCGTCGCAGGAAAGCTGGGATCTGGCAAGAAATAAAACGCAGCGGATCCGCTTGGACCCGCTGCGTCATTTGATTTTATGCCTCCGGCGGAGGTATTTTCGGCCAGAAGAAACTAGACAGTGCCGCCCAGCGACCCTTCGAGCGTGGCGAGCTCTTCGCCGCCAGCCATCATGTCTTGAAGCTGTTCTGGCGTGATTTCGCCGCGCGTGGCGGTGCCGAATGTTTTGCCGCGATTAAGCACGGTGAAGCGATCACCCACGGCCATGGCGTGGCGCACGTTGTGGGTGATGAAGACCACGGCGATGCCTTGTTTGCGGACCTTATCGACGGTGGCCAGAACGTTGGCCGTTTGGCGCACACCGAGGGCCGATGTTGGCTCATCAAGGATCAGCACCTTAGCCCCGAAATGCACGGCGCGTGCGATGGCCACGGTTTGGCGTTCCCCACCCGACAGCGTGCCAACTGCTTGATCAGGGCCACGCAGGTTGATGCCCATTTTCTTCATCTCGGCCATGGTCACGTCATTAGCCTTTTCATGATCGAAGAACGGCAGCCCTGCGATTTTCTTGATTGGCTCGTTACCCATAAAGAAGTTACGGCTAACCGACATCAGCGGGATCATGGCGAGGTCTTGATAGACCGTTGCGATGCCAGCGGTGATCGCGTCGCGCGGATCGGCGAAGTTCATTTCTTGGCCTTCGAATTCGATCGTGCCAGCGGTGGGTTTATGCACGCCTGACATAGTCTTGATGAAGGTCGATTTACCCGCGCCGTTGTCGCCCAAAAGACAGTGGCATTCGCCGGGGTGGAAGTCGACGGTCACACCGGCCAGTGCGATCACAGAGCCGAAGTGTTTTTCGATATTTGTCATGCGGATGATAGGATCAGACATTAGCGTTCTCCTGTGATCATGCGGCGGATGTAGGTGTTCAGGATCACCGCAAACAGCAGGATCACACCAAGGAACACGCGGAACAGCGAGCTTTCGACGTTGGCGAAGAACAGGCCTTGCTGGACCACGCCGAAGATCAGTGCGCCCAAGGCTGCCCCGATGACAGAGCCATAACCGCCCGTTAGTAGTGCGCCGCCGATAACCACGGCGATGATCGCCTCGAATTCCTTAAGCAGGCCACGGTCAGCGCCAGCAGAGCCGAATTCCATGACTTGGCAGACCGCGAAAACTGTCGCGCAGAAGGCGGTGAACATGAACATCAGGATTTTCACGCGGTCCACGGGCACGCCGGTATAGCGTGCCGCTTGGGCGTCGCCGCCGGATGCGAAGATCCAGTTGCCGAAGCGTGTGCGGGTCAGAAGAATGTGTGCGAAGACTATCAGAACAAGCGCCCAGACGATCAGCATCGGGATGCCGTTGACGACGGGCTGCCCCTTAAGATTGCCGCGGGTGAAGACTGAGATGATGCCCATGTCGCCGAGCCATTGGAAAAACCCCGTAAAGATTTTCGCGCCGAACAGCGGGGCGAGCCAGTCGCCTTCGGCTGCTTCGCGGATGCCACCGATAATGGTTTTGCGTTCCAGCGTTTGCGGGATGAAGATCGTGAAGCCACGCAGGATAAACAGGGTTGCGAGGGTCACGATAAAACTGGGTAATCCGGTTTTGACCACGATGTAGCCATTGAGCGCGCCAAAGGCCACGCAGATCACGAAGGTCACGATAATGGCCATCCACATGGGCCAACCGAGCGTGATCCCGAATACGGCGATCATCATGCCCGCAAAGCCGATCATGGACCCCACCGACAGGTCAAATTCGCCTGCGATCATCAGCAGGCAAGCCCCCACAGCGATGATCATGAATTGGGCCGATACGACGGACCAGTTCAAAACGCCTTGGGCGTTGAACATGCCGCTGTCGAAAGCGAACAGCAGGAAGAAGGTGAAGACGGCGACGGTGCCGACGATTCCGCCCAATTCGGGGCGGATGAGTGCTTGGCGTAATCGCGAGGTTTCTTTGATACGTTCGTCGGTATTTGTGGCGTCTGACATGACCCGTTGTCCCTGTGTTTAGATGTAAAAAGGGCGGTCACAGCCAATGCCGGACCGCCCTTGACGTGCTTAGCTCTTAGCGGAATTCGCCAGCGAACTCTTCAACCTTGGCAAGGCCGTCGGCGGTGACGAAGCCAGGACCAGAGTTGATGTTGTTGCCTGGCAGAACGCCGTAGCGGTCATAGTTGGTCAGAACAACAACCGGCAGGTAAGCCTGCAGGAATGGCTGCTGGTCGATGCCCCACTGGATGACGCCGGACTTCAGACCGTTGACGATTTCTTCGCCCAAGTCGAATGTGCCGAAGTAGATGTCACCAGCCATGCCGTTTTCAGCCAGTGCCAACATTGTTGGATCAGCAGATGTCGGCCCAAGCGTCAGGATCGCGTCTGTTTCTGGGTTCGCGGACAGGTAAGCCAATACGCGGTTTTTGATTTCAGATGGATCTTGACCGGAATCGATCATCTGGTTGCCCAGATCTACACCCAGACCATCGGCGAAACCTTGGCAACGCTCTGTGGAAGATGGTGAGCTGATGTAGTGGTTAACGCACAAGAATGAGCCAACGCCGTCACGTGCAGCACGCTGACCAGCGGCCAGACCTGCGTCATATTCAGGCTGACCAACATACATCAATGCGCCAACTTCAGCAGCTTGTGCTGGTGTGCCAGAGTTCATGATGATCACGTCGATGCCCTGATCGACAGCCGCCATGATTGGCCCTTTAAGCACGTCAAAGTCGGACAATGTTGTGATGATGCCGTCTGGCTGGGACGCTGCTGCCTGCTCGATGATACGGGCCATGTCAGCAAGGTCGCCAGTTGGCGGATTGCGGTATTCAACGGATACGCCCATTTGCTCGCCTGCAAGTGCGATACCGTTTTTGATCGTGTTCCACCAGCTGTCAGAGTCAGGTGCGTGGCTTACGAGAATGTAGTTCAGATCGTCGCCATGGCCGTCAGCAGACGCCATGAATGGCGACGCGATGACAGCTGCGGTCAGCATCAGCGATTTCATCATAGATTTCATTTTGATTCCTCCCAAGGATACCATTTTTATTGGCAAATAAGAGCAGGCTTCGCCCGTCTCAATCATAGACAACCACGGATTCGTTATTTTTGCAACCGGTTGCAAAAAGCTGTGTGAAATTTCCTACTGCGCCCATCGCAGAAATTCTTTATGAACTTTGCCAACACGTAGGACAGGACACGAAAACAATGAACGCCACTTTGAAAGATGTTGCTAACCGCGCGGGCGTGTCCCGTTCTGCGGTGTCACGCACATTTACAGATGGCGCATCCGTGTCCGAAAAAATGCGCCGCAAGGTGGAAAAAGCCGCAGAGGAGCTGGGTTATAGCCCGAATCTGTTGGCGCGCAGCCTGACCACACGCCGCACGAAAATGATCGGGCTGATTTCGAATAACTTTCACAACCCGATTTTCCTGACAGTATTCGACCAGTTTACCAAGGCGCTGCAAGAACGCGGATTGCGCCCACTGTTGGTCAATTTGTCCGATGAAACCGATCCTCAAAATTCGGTCCGTATGATGCGTGAATATTCGGTGGATGGGGTAATCGTGGCGTCATCGACCTTGTCCCCTGCATTTTCCAAAGCGTTCCGCGATCAGGGCATGCCAGTTGTGCACACGTTTGGGCAATATTCATCGGCGCCGTCTGTTCATGTGGTCGGCATTGATAACGTGGAATGCGGGCGCATGGCGGCGCGGTCACTGGTGGCGCGGGGACTGACCCATGTCGGTTTCATGGGCGGCCCGATTGCGGCCACATCGACCCAAGACCGTCACGCAGGATTCGCCGAAATCATCGCGCAGCATCCTGATATTGCCTGTGATGTGTCATATGCCGATGCCTATTCATTTGATGCGGGTCGCCGTGAAATGATGCGATTGGCACAGGATAATCCGGCCCAAGCCTATTTCTGCGGTGATGATGTTTTGTCGATTGGCGCACTGTCTGCCCTGCGCGATTGCAACCTGTCCGTGCCGGATGATGTGGGCATCATCGGGTTGAACGATATGGAAATGGCGGGTTGGGAGAATATCGATCTGACAACCATTCACCAACCTATCAAACAGATTATCAATTCATCGGTTGAGCTGATTGTTGCCATGCTGGACGAACCTGATCGTTATCCAGAGGCGCGAATTTTTCCATGTGATATTGTGGAACGCGGAACATTGCGGCCCAAGGCCGAAAACTAGGAGATACACCATGCTGAAATCCACCCTGACAGCGGCTGCCATTCTGACGGCAACAAGCACCGCAGCCTTGGCCTGCACACCCGAAGACGTGCTGGCACGCCAAGTGCCATTGGTCACAGCGGTGCAAAATTTGTTGGCTGTGAACCCGACCAAAGCCCAAGAAATCGTGCTTAAGATGCAGGCCGCTATGGATCAAGCAGCCAAGGACGGCGATGAAGCCGCCACCTGTGTCATCATGGATGAAGCACTGGCAGCGGCCACCAATTAATCGCGGAACATCGGCGGTCGTGCATCGACCCAAGCGCCGTCTGATTTTGCAGATGCGACGGCTTGATGCACGGCGGCCATTGACCGCAGCCCGTCTTCGGCTGTGGGCAGACCATCACGTTTTTCACCACGGATTGTCGCCGCCAGATCGACGTAGATGTTGGCCACTGCCAGCGGGAAACCTTCGGGGTGGGCAATCGCCACGCGGCTTAGGCGGCCTGCCTCGTCGGACAAGGATCCTTCGCCTTTTTCCATGATCTGCGTGCGCCCGCCGACGGGAGTGTAGTAGACTTGGTTCGGCTGTTCAGACGCCCAGCGCATGCCGCCGGTTTCGCCGAACACCTGAATGTCGAACCCATGCTGGCGACCAATCGCAACAGAGCTTGTCCAAAGCCGCCCCACCGTGCCACCCGACATGCGGAAATTGACCATGGCATCGTCTTCGAGCGTGCGGCTGGAAATGGTCGATGCAAAATCCGCAGACAGCGTTTCGACCTGATTGCCGGAAATAAAGCTGGCCATATGCAGCGCATGAATGCCGCAATCCGCGAACTGCCCAGATACGCCCGCCATCGCAGGATCATAGCGCCAACGCACCCGCGGATTATCCGCGTCGGTTGCGTCGCCGTGGTGGCCGTGGCTAAAGTTGGTGACGATCAAACGCACCTTGCCCACCTGCCCCGTCCGCACCATTTCGCGCATTTCGCGCACCATTGGATAGGCCGAATAGCAATAGTTCACAGCACAGGTTTTGCCGGTTTTGGCCGCGATTTTGACGATCTCTTCGCCTTCTTCCACGGTCATGGTCATTGGCTTTTCGCACAGCACGTTGAACCCGCCTTCAAGGAAGGCCTTGGTGATTTCAAAGTGGGTGGAATTTGGCGTGGCAACAGTGACCAAATCGACGCGATCCTCGCGGGCTTGTTCGCCTGCCAACATCTCGCGCCAATCGCCGTATGCACGGTCAGCCGCAACACCCAAAGACTGCGCATAGGCACGCCCTTTTTCGGCGTCGTGATCCAACGCACCAGCGGCAAGTGTAAAGTTACCATCGGCTTGCGCGCCAAGGCGGTGAGCTGGTCCGATTTGGCTGCCTTCGCCGCCACCAATCATGCCCCAATTCAGTTTTGTCATGATTTATTCCTTAAAAGCCAATGGATTGCAGGTATTCACGGTTCGCTCGCGCGTCTTCCAGCGGGGTACCGGGCAAGGATGGATCACAGTCTTGTTCAACCGTGCACCACCCTTCGAACCCGTGATCCAACAACAGTTGGCGCACGGCAGGAAAGTCCACGTCACCCTCGCCCAAGTTGCAGAAAATGCCTTGGCCACAGGCCTTGTAAAAATCGGTGCGGTTTTCAACAACGTCGGCCTTCACCACTGGATCGATGTCTTTGAAATGCATGTAACTGATGCGCGACATGTTGCGTTTCATGAACGCGACAGGGTCGAAACCGGCATAGGAATGGTGGCCCGTATCAAAGCAGATTTTGAGGAGACTTTCGTCGACTTCATTCAGCAGGCGGTCCAGTTCAGGTTCAAAGTCCATGAAGCCTGCGGCGTGGGCGTGGATGCCCACGGTCAGGCCGTATTCCTCTGCCCCCATTTTCGCGACAGTCGCAATGCGGTCGCGGTAGGCGGTCCATTCGGATTTGTCCATTTGTTCGGCTTCGTCAGCACGACCAGCGGTGGGCGCGCGGCGCGGGCTGATGCTATCGATCAGGACCAGATGCTGAGCGCCATGGGCGACCAATGCCTCGCAGGTGCGCTTGGACGCATCCATCACATCATCCCACATGTCGGGGTCGTGAAATGCGCGGAATACAACACCGCCGATGATTTCCAGATCGTTTTTCAACAACTCTTGGCGGAGGATTTCGGGCTCTTCCGGCATGTAGCCGATAGGCCCCAGTTCGATCCCCTTATACCCTGCATCCGCGCATTGTTGCAGCACTGATTGCCATTTCGGATAGGCCGGATCAGAAGCAAATTCGATGCCCCAAGAGCAGGGCGCGTTGCCGATACGTATCGTCATAGTAGTGTCCTTTAGATGTCTGTCACGTTGACCCAAGTCTTGGCGTCCGATGATGCCAAGGCTGCGCCCACAATCTGGTTCACCAGCATTCCATCGCGGAATGTTGGCCATGAATTTTGCCCAGCGGCGATGGCCTCTAGGAAGTCTTTTGCTTCGATGATGATCTGATCCTGATAGCCCGTGCCGTGGCCGGGGCCTTGGCAGAATGGCAGGTAATCTGGGTGCGCGGGGCCGGTCAGGATCTTAGTGAAACCGCGTTGGGCTTCGTCCCCGTCCATCTTGTAAAGCCACAATGCGTTCTGATCTTCTTGATCGAATTTGATCGCGCCCTTGGTGCCCGTGATTTCGTAGGCGTAGCCCATTTTACGCCCCGTCGCGATGCGGCTGAAATACATCGACCCCATGCAACCATTCGCAAAGCGACACATCATTTGCCCATGGTCATCATTGGTCACCGCACCGCCCGGGCGGCTGTGATGCACGGTCTCAACCTCTGCCATCACGCGGTCAATAGGACCGACGAGCGCCAGAGCCGCGTTGATCATATGGGGGGCCAAATCGCCCATCGTGCCATTTGCCATGCCCGTTGTGCGCCAATTGGCGGGGGCTGTGGGGTCGGCAAGGAAATCTTCGGTATGTTCACCGCGGAACCATGTGATGTCGCCGATCACACCATCCGATATTAGCTGGCGGGCATAGCGGCTGGCGGGTGTGCGGATGTAGTTAAAGGCCGTCATGTTCACGACGCCTGACGCCTCTGCCGCCGCAACCATGGCGCGGCTGTCTTCCAGTGACGCGCCCATGGGCTTTTCGCACAAGACAGGTTTGCCCAGCGCAAACGCAGCTTCGGCAATTTCGCGGTGGGTGGATTGCGGGGAGGCGATGACAATGGCCTCGACCAACGGGTCATTCACTAGCGCGCGCCAATCAGTGGTCGCCCGATTGAACCCATAAGCCGTGCGGTATTTTTCAGCCGAAGCGTCAGAGGTCGCACAGACCATTTCCAAACGTGGCCGCAGCGCCGTGTTAAACACCGCACCAACAGCCGCCATAGCGACCGCATGGGCCTTCCCCATATAGCCGCCGCCGACAATTCCAATCCCAAGTTGCGTCATTGATCCGTCCAATTGTTGAAATACGGTTTGCAACCGGTTGCAAAATTAGTATCGTAGGAATCGAATAACCGTCAATGGACGAAATGCATGAGCAGCCAAATGAAAACGATTACCCTGACCACCGCCCAAGCCATCGTTCGCTATCTCGCGGCGCAATATACGGTGGTGAATGGCGAAGAAACGCGCCTGTTTGGGGGCGGTTTCGGCATTTTCGGCCATGGCAATGTGACCTGTTTGGGCGAGGCGCTGTATGATCACCGCGAGGCGCTGCCGCTGTATCGTGGGCAGAACGAGCAAGGCATGGGATTCGCAGCCGCTGCCTATGCGAAATACCATATGCGCCGTCGGATGATGTTCTGCACTGCCTCTGCCGGCCCGGGTACGGCGAATCTATTGACCAGCGCCGCGCTGGCCCATGCGAACCGTTTGCCGATGTTGCTGTTGTGTGGCGATGCATTCCTGACCCGCCTGCCCGATCCTGTTTTGCAGCAGCTTGAGCATTTCGGCAATCCGACCTTTGGCACCAATGACGCGTTCAAGGCCGTCAGCCGTTTCTGGGACCGGATCACGCATCCTGCGCAGATTATTCAATCCTTGCCGGCAGCACTTGCGACGATGATTGATCCCGCCGATTGCGGCCCTGCTTTCCTTGGCCTCCCCCAAGATGTGCAGGGCTGGACATATGACTACCCTGTGTCTTTCTTTGAAAAGCGCGTGCATCGCATCCGATCCCAAGCCCCCGATGTGGCCGAAGTTGCGGATGCAATCGCCCTGCTGAAATCCGCAAAACGCCCGATGATTATCGCTGGCGGCGGTGTGCAATATGGCGATGCGGTGGCCGAATTGACGGCATTCGCAGAGGCGACAGGCATTCCCGTTGTGGAAACCATCGCGGGGCGCGCAAACTTGTTGGACACACACCCGCTGAACATTGGGCCAATCGGCGTGACCGGATCGGACAGCGCGAACACAATCGCGAAAGAGGCCGATGTGATCCTCGCCGTGGGCACGCGCTTACAAGACTTTACCACCGGTTCTTGGACCGCGTTTTCTCATGACGCCAAGATCATCGGCATGAACGTGGGCCGCCATGATGCGGCGAAACACATGTCGCTGACCGTTGTTGGCGACGCGAAATTGTCGCTTCCTGCGATGGGGACGGATTACAAAGCCCCCGCCGATTGGACTGCGCGCGCGCAGGCTGAACGGGCCAAATGGACGGATTACGTAGCCGAGAACGTGAAACCGGGGAATCGCCCGAATTCTTATGCTCAGGCAATCGGGATCGTGAATGCGCTATGCGATCCGCGTGACCGCGTTGTGGCTGCTGCGGGTGGTTTGCCAGCCGAGGTCACGGCCAACTGGCGCACGCTGGACATCGGCACCGTGGATGTTGAATTCGGGTTCTCTTGCATGGGCTATGAAATCGCAGGCGGCTGGGGCGCGCGCATTGCGCAATCGGAATCCGAGCCGGACCAAGATACCATCGTTTTCACGGGTGACGGGTCATATATGCTGATGAATTCAGACATCTATTCATCGGTCCTGACCGGTAAAAAGATGATCATCTGCGTGCTTGATAACGGCGGCTTTGCCGTCATCAACAAGCTGCAGAACAACACTGGCAATGAAAGCTTCAACAACCTGATCGCAGATACACCGACGGCCACCAACCAGGTCAGCGTTGATTTCGAGGCACACGCAAGGTCCATGGGTGCGATTGCTGAAACAGTGTCTAATCCAGCGGAATTGGCCGAAGCGTTCAAACGCGCCAAGGCAGCTGACACGACATCCGTGATCGTGATGCACGTCGACGCCTATGACGGTTGGACCACCGAAGGCCACGCATGGTGGGAGGTCGGCACACCCCATATCACCGATAATCCAAAGATCCGCGACGCGCATGAAGATTGGGAATCCACCCGCCCCGAACAGCGCAAGGGCGTGTAACCGATGGACGTGATCAAAGGCATCGCAGGCAATAATTTCGTGGTCGTGGGCCGCGTGGGTATGGATCTGTATCCCGCACCCGGCATCGGGATCGAAGACGCCGACAGCTATACAGCCGACATGGGCGGATCATCTGCAAACATTGCGGCAGGCATTGTGAAGCTGGGCGGCAAAGCGGCCTTGGTCACCCGCGTGTCCGACGATGCGGTTGGACGGTTTTGCCTGAAAAAGCTTGCGCAATATGGCGTGGATGCAACCTATGTCACGCCCGTTGGCGGCGAGGCGCGCAATTCCACCGCGCTGTATGAATCCCGCGTTGAGAACCACCAATCGGTGATTTACCGCAATGGGGCTGCGGATTTCGAAATGACAATCGCAGACGTTGAGGCGGTGGATTATTCCAAATTCACCGCACTTGTCACCGCTGGCACGGTCTTTGCCGCCGAACCATCTCGCTCCGCCGCATTCCGCGCCTTTGAGCTGGCCCATGCCGCCGGTATCCCCGTGATTTTCGACGTCGATTACCGCCCCTACTCATGGCCAAGCGCCGAAGTCGCGGCCGATGTACTGTCACGTGCTGGTGCGATGTCGGATGTGATTGTCGGCAATGACGATGAGTTCGGCTTTATGGCTGGGTCCAAAGACGCAGGCCTGCAAAAGGCTCGTGATCTGGCCACCTCCACCGCCAGCATCGTTGTTTATAAAATGGGCGAACATGGGGCGGTTACCTTTGCGGATGGCCAAGAGATGCGCACTGGCATCTATCCTGTCACGGCGCTGAAACCGACCGGCGCTGGCGACAGTTTTATGGCGGGCATGTTGTCATCTATCGCGGCGGGCCATGATCTATCATCCGCTGTCATGCGCGGCTCTGCTTGCGCCGCCATTGTAGTCGCCAAACCAGGCTGCGCGCCAGCCATGCCATTCCTCCCTGATCTTAACGATTTTCTGGCCAGCCACCCTGGCCCCACGACGCCCTGAAAGGACGCCACCATGCATATCGCCCCGCACGACAATAAAAACATCCCCATCGTGGACGCCGATGATGCGACGGTGCCGCTGAACTATTTCAACATCGTAAAGCTGAAAGCGGGCGAGGCGTTCACCTACCAAGTCCCCAGCTATGAAACCTGCGTGACCCCAGCAACGGGCACCGTGGATGTGGATGTCGAAGGGCAAAGCTACACCGCTTTGGGTGGACGGGGCACCGATGTTTGGGATGGCGAACCAGAGGGTGTTTATGTCCCTGTCGGCACAAAGGTCACGATTGTGGCTGTGACCGACACCGAAACCTTCATCGCAGGTGCGCGGTATGACAAGGTGCTTGATCCATTTGACGTGCGGGCCGACGAATTGGACGTGGTGCAATACGGGTCCGACGACACAAAAACCCACCGCAAGATCAAACATATCTTGGGCACGAAATACCACGGCAAGGTCGGCCGTTTGCTTGTGTCTGAACTGTTCACCGTTGGTCAGGGCGGGTGGTCAGGTTTCCCGCCACATAAACACGACACGGATCGGAAGGACGACGCGGGCAACATCATCGAGACCCGCCACGACGAAACCTACAACTTCCGTTTTCGTCCCAACCACGGGTCGGGCGTGCAGATCATCCAACATGAAGAAGGCACCCCCGGAGATGCCTATCAACTGATGGATCGTTCCACGATTTTGCTTGGCAGCGGTTATCATCCTTGTGTCGTGATGCCCGGCTATGAAATGTATTATTTCACCATCCTCGGTGGGCTGTCCCAGCGTAGTTTGGTGCAATATTTCCAGCCGACACATGCCGCCCAGATCGAGACGATACCAGGCATCAAGGACATGATCGCCAAGTTTAAATAGCCGCCTCGCTTTTTGCAAAATACTCCCGCCGGAGGCTCTGCCGCTGGCTACCCGAATGGACATAAAATGCCTCTCGTCACCCTTGCAGATGTGCTGCAACCCGCGCTCAAATCTGGCCATGCTGTTGGCGGTCTTGTCACCCTTGGCTGGGAAGACATGCGTGCCTATGTCGCCGCCGCCGAAACCGTCGGTTGCCCTGTCATCCTGCAAGCAGGGCCCAGTTGTCGCGCCCACACGCCCCTGCCGGTCTTGGGCAAAATGTTCCGGAATTTGGCCGAAAACGCGTCGGTTCCAGTCGTCGCTCACCTCGATCACGGCTACACCTTTGATGAATGCCAAGAGGCGCTCGACGCGGGCTTCACCTCTCTTATGTTCGACGGCTCGCGCACCCCTCTTGCGCAAAACATCGACGACACGGCGCGGGTCGCAGAGCTGGCCCATAGCGCAGGCATTTCCTGCGAAGGCGAGATTGGCTTTGTCGGCTATGCGAACGGCGAAAATTCCGCTGGCACGGACCCCGCCGAGGCCGCGATTTTCGCGCGCGACAGCGGCGTGGACGCCATGGCGATTTCCGTGGGCAATGTGCATCTGCAACAAGACAAAGAAGGCGGATTGGACATGGATCGCATTCGTGCGATCGAGGCCGTGACCGACATCCCCCTTGTGATCCACGGCGGATCGGGCGTGCCCGTTGACCAGCGCCGCGACCTGTCGGCCAATTCTGCTGTCTGCAAATTCAACATCGGCACCGAATTGCGCATGGCCTTTGGCGCCGCGATGCGCACCGCCGTGAACAGCGACCCAGACCGGTTTGACCGCGTTACAATTCTTAAAGAAACTCACGATCCCGTCGTGGCTGCAGCGATCAACGTCTTGCAAGCCTTTGGCGGTGCGAAAGGATAAATCATGCTCAACATCGCAATTTTGGGCTGCGGCCGTATCGGTCAAGTCCACGCCCGCACCATCAAATCCATGACATCTGCGCGGGTCACCGCCGTGGCCGATGCATTCCCTGATCCAGCACAGGCCTTGGCCGATGATTTGGGTTGTGACGTGCGCAGCATTGACGACATCATGGCCAGCAAGGACGTGGACGCCGTGGTCATCGGCACGCCCACGACGACGCATTACGACCTCATCCATGCCGCAGCAAAGGCGGGCAAGGCGATCTTTTGCGAAAAACCTGTCGATATGTCAGCCGACCGCATCCGCGATTGTTTGGCGATTGTGGCGCAGCATGACGTGCCATTTTTGACCGCCTTCAACCGCCGTTTCGACCCGAGCTTTGCCAATGTGCAATCCCGCATTGCGGGTGGCGAGGTTGGGAATGTGGAACTGGTTACGATCATGTCACGTGACCCATCCCCGCCGCCCGTTAGCTACATCGCCACGTCTGGCGGGTTGTTTCGCGATATGATGATCCATGATCTGGATATGGCGCGCTTTCTATTGGGCGAAGAACCTGTATCGGTCATGGCAATGGGTGCAGCCCTTGTGGACCCTGCGATTGGTGAGGCTGGTGATGTGGACACAGCAGGTGTGATGCTGCGCACGGCATCAGGTAAAATCTGCCAAATCAGCAACTCGCGCCGCGCATCATACGGCTATGACCAACGGATCGAAGTGCACGGGTCCAAGGGGATGCTGCGCGCGGAAAACCATTTGGAAAACTCTGTCGAAATCGCGACAGAAGACGGGTTCCGCCGCGCACCAGCGCAGCACTTCTTTTTGGAACGCTACGAGGCCGCATATCGCGCCGAAATGGTGCATTTCGTGGAAGCTGTGACCAATGGCACGGCCCCGTCCCCATCGGGGGATGATGGGTTGCGCGCACAGATGTTGGCAGACGCAGCGACATTGAGCTGGGAAACAGGCGCACCTGTCGCCATCTAACGTACCGGCAATGCAGTCGTCTGGCGCACTGTGCGCAGGGCAAATGACGACTGCATCTGCGCCACGCCAGGCAAGGTCGCCAAATGGCGGCGGTGGATGCGTGCGAAATCTTCGGTGTCACCGGCGACCACTTTCAACAGGTAATCCGCCGTGCCCGCCATCAGGTGGCATTCCAACACATCCGGCACCTTGGCGACTGCCTTTTCAAAGGCGTCCAGAACCTCGTCTGCTTGCCCCGACAATGTGATCTCGACAAACACAGTTGTTAGTCGCCCGACCTTGCGCGGGTTCAACAACGCCACATAGTCGCGGATAAACCCGTCTTTTTCCAAACGCTGCACACGTCTGTGACAGGCGGATGCCGATAGGTTAATTTTATCGGCCAGCTCTGCATTGGACATGCGCCCTGCTGCCTGAAGCACCTCTAAGATTCGACGGTCTATGCTGTCTATTTCCATATCGCGCAGGTTCCTTGCACAAATTTGTCAATTTGATCACATATCTTCCACAAATTTTGCATTTGACCAAGCATTTCGTCGCAGAAATTGCGCAACAACGCGCAGATAGTGCCGCCAGCACATAAGGGAGAACACCAAATGCACATCGGATGTCCAAAAGAGATCAAACCACAAGAATTCCGCGTCGGCATGACGCCAAACGCCGCGGTTGAAGCCGTGAATGCGGGCCACACTGTCACGATTGAAACAGGTGCCGGTCTGGGCGCAGGGTTTTCTGACGAAGATTATACAGCTGCGGGTGCCGCCATTGCCGCCACCGCCGCAGAGGTGTTCGCTGTTGCCGACATGATCGTTAAGGTCAAAGAACCGCAAGCCGGCGAGCGCAAAATGCTACGCGAAGGCCAAATTCTGTTCACTTACCTGCACCTCGCGCCCGACCCTGATCAAACGCATGACCTGATCGCATCCGGCGCAACCTGCATCGCCTATGAAACCGTCACAGATGACCGTGGTGGTTTGCCATTGTTGGCCCCGATGTCCGAAGTTGCGGGTCGTTTGGCCCCGCAGGTTGGCGCTTGGACGTTACAAAAGGCAAACGGCGGCCGCGGCGTTTTGCTGGGTGGTGTGCCAGGTGTTTCCCCGGGCAAGGTATTGGTCATCGGCGGCGGTGTTGTCGGCACGCATGCAGCAAAAATCGCGGCTGGCATGGGCGCAGATGTGACTGTGCTTGACCGTTCGATCCCGCGCCTGCGTTATTTGGATGACGTGTTCGGTGGCCAGTTCAAAAACGGCTATGCCTCTGCTGGCAACACGATGGAATTGGCCGTGCAAGCGGACCTAATCATCGGCGCTGTCCTGATCCCGGGTGCAGCAGCGCCAAAGCTGATCAGCCGTGCGCAATTGTCTGAACTGAAACCAGGCGCTGCATTGGTTGACGTGGCGATTGACCAAGGTGGATGTTTTGAAACATCACGCGCCACCACCCACCAAGACCCAGTCTATGACGTTGATGGCATCATGCATTACTGCGTGGCGAACATGCCGGGCGCCGTTGCGCGCACATCCACAATCGCATTGGGCAACGCCACAATGCCATTCATGATGGCGCTTGCAAACAAGGGCTGGCGTCAGGCGTGTAAAGACGACGCGCATCTGCTGAACGGCTTGAACGTGCATGCGGGTCAGCTGACCTATGCCGCCGTTGGCGAAGCATTGGGTATGGATGTTCTGGCCCCTGAAAAGGCGTTGGAAATTTAATCCAAAATAAACGACGGAAAAAAGGCGAGTCTGCGTAGAATCCTCAAGAGCAATTTTGAGGACCATGCAATGACCCGCCTTTCATCATTCTTCGAGCGCACATCGCCATATTTGTTGTGGCTCATCCTATCGCTGCCCGGTTTGGGCATCGTAATCAACGCGCTTGGCGCAGATGGCACCCGCGTTTACCATCAACTGCTACATCCAACGGGTGAATTTGCAGCGCGAATGATGCTCATTTCCATGATCGCCACTCCGCTTGCGATGTGGTCGAAGGGATGGCGCGGTCCGCGTTGGCTTGTAAAAAATCGTCGCTATTTTGGCGTGGCTGCATTCTGCTACGCCTTCTTGCACACGTTGTTTTACGTCTTGTCCGAACCGATGCGCCGCATTTTGGCCGAAGCCACTGATTTGGATATCTGGACAGGGTGGGTCGCATTCGCGATCTTTATCCCGCTGGCAGCCACATCATTTGACTATGCCGTGCGCAAGATGGGCACCAAATGGAAGTCGTTGCAACGCTGGGTCTATGCCGCTGCGATCCTAACATTTGTACATTGGGCGACATTGCACGGCATGCGTAACCCATGGCCCGCGATCGTTGAATTCACACCGCTTGTGTTGCTGACGTTGTATCGTTTGTGGTGGTTGTATTTGCGCAAGCGCCCTGATCGTCCCGCAGCGGCATAAACGCAAAAAGGCCCGCCGTTCTGGCGGGCCTCTCCGTTTGTAGGCTTATGAAGATTACTTCTTCAAAGCAGCCAGGATGTCTGCAAGCAGATCTTCCTGAGAAGGACCTTTTGGTGCTTCTGGAGCTGCTTCTTCAGCTTTCTTCAGCTTGTGCACCTGACGAACGAGCATGAAGACAACAAACGCGATGACCAAGAAGTTGATGATCGCCATGATGAAGCTACCGTAAGCAAATACAGCTTCGCCAACGTTTGCAGTCAAGCCGCCAAAGTCGACGCCGCCCATGAACAAGCCGATCAGCGGGTTGATCAAGTCAGCAACAAGTGAACCGACGATTGCAGTGAATGCTGCGCCGAGAATGATACCAACGGCCATGTCCATGACGTTGCCTTTGGCGATGAAATCTTTGAATTCTTTAAGCATAGGTAGTCCCCTTTACAGTGTTTTTGCGTACCCGATCTGAGGCCGGTTTCGCAGTGTATGCAAAGGTCTAGACCAAGAATTGCGTCGCGCAATGGGTTTTATTGCGTATAATTTCCCCTAAATCAGCAAGTGAGTCATTTTTGTAAATGTCATAGAGGGCAATTTGCGCCATTTCGGGCGTTATGTTGGCAGTGCACCACCCAGAACATAACCCAAAATATCAACAACTTGCTGCGGAGTTGTGACAACGGCCAAGGCTGCGGCGTCGACCTCTTTGAGCGCATGGGCATGATCAGCGCCATGCATCACAATCAGGGATTTCCCTAGTGCCGCTGCCATGCCTGCGTCAAATGCCGCGTTCCATTGTTTATATTTGTCGCCAAATCGCACGACGACAATATCAGCGTTCTCGATCCCGTGACGGGTGCGGATCGCGTTGAGCTTCGCGCCCTTATGATCATGCCAAAATTTATCAGGTTCAGCGCCCATGATTGCCACGCCACAATCATCAGATGCCGCGTGATCCGTCACTGGTGCGTCAAACGACACGTCCAAATCGCGGGCAGCATCCATGATGTCGGCGCGCCAGTCTGTATGAATCTCACCGGATAAATAAACGCGCATCATGTTGCCCTTTTTCTGAGGATAAATATGTCTGCGCGACCTTAGCCGCGCAAAACACCGCCTGTTGCTTTTGTCACTTTTTCCACGACTTTGGCCGCGACTGCCGCGATATCGGCGTCCTTCAATGTGGTTTCTAATGGCTGCAGGCGCACGGTCAGCGCGATGGATTTCTTACCTTCGCCCAAGCTGCCACCGATGAATTCATCGAACACACGGACACCAGAGATAAGCGCCTTGTCGGCACCTGCCGCCGCATTGACCAAGGTCAATGCATCAACATCCGCATCCACAACAAAGGCGAAATCACGATCCACGGCTTGCAGATCGGTCGCAACCAACGCAGGACGCGTTGTCGATTTCTTTTTCGGTTCAGGCACCTGTTCTGGATAGATTACAAAGCCAACGGCTGGCCCTTTGATGTCCAGATCGCGCAGCACCTTGGGATGCAATTCGCCAAAGACGCCCAGCACCTTTTTCGGGCCAAGACAGATCCGACCGTGACGACCCGGATGCCACCAACCTTCACCACCGCGCAGAATTTGCACCTTGGCGGGGGCGCCAATGGCGGCCAGCACGGCCTCTGCATCGGCTTTGGCATCATACACATCAACGTCGCGGGCTTCACCATGCACGTCCTTGGGACCAGTGCGCCCGATCAAGACACCTGCGATCTGCACATGTTGTTCACCCGGCTCACCACCTTGGAATGCATGACCAACCTCGAACAGGCCCATATCAGCGAAGCCACGTGCCTGATTGCGGGCGGCTGCGCGCAACAAGCCGGGCAACAGGTTCGGGCGCATGTGCGACATGTCGTTGGAAATCGGGTTCTGCAGCATACGCGCATCATCACCACCGCCGAACATCGCCGCCGCATCGCGGTCAATGAACGAATAGGTCACGCATTCATTGTAGCCCAGCTCTGCCGCCGCGCGTTTCGCTTTTTGCTGGCGTAGTTGCGCGGTTGTCAGAATGGGTTTTGGCAGGCCTTCGTGGCGTGGCAACGGCTTGCCGACCAGCTTGGTCAGGGACGCAATCCGCGCGACCTCTTCCACCAGATCAGCCTCGCCCAGCACGTCTGGACGCCAGCTTGGCACATGGGCCATGTCGCCCTCAAGGCGGAAGCCAAGGGCGGTCAGCGTCTGGCGCTGCGTGCTTTCAGGAATGTCCATGCCAACCAGCGAAATCACACGTTTTGCGTCCAATTTATAAGAACGCGCCACGTTAGGCACATCACCAGCAACGATCATGTCGGACGCTTCACCACCCGCCACATCGACGATCATACGCACGGCATGTTCCAAACCATCAGGCGTAAACACGGGGTCAACGCCACGTTCAAACCGATAGCGGGCGTCCGAATGAATTTTCAAAGCACGGCCCGCATAGGCGATCTGCACAGGATCCCAATAGGCGCTTTCAACAAGCACGTTCACGGTGTCCTCAGTGCAACCAGTGTCCAGACCACCCATGATGCCCGCGATGCTTTGTACGCCATTGTCATCAGAGATGACCATTTGACCGGCTTGCATCGTATAGGTCTTGTCGTCGAGCGCGGTGATCGTTTCGCCGCCTTTGGCGCGGTGCACACGCAGGTTGCCTGCGACTTTATCCGCGTCAAACACATGCAGTGGGCGGTTTTGGTCGTAGGTGAAATAGTTGGTCACATCGACCAGAAACGAAATCGGGCGCAGGCCAATGGCGCGCAACGCGTCTTGCAGCCATTGCGGCGACGGGCCATTTTTGACGCCAGTGATCAGACGGGCCGTGAACACAGGGCAGCCATCGGTCGTGTCGCTGTCGATGCTGATCGCCATGTCGGTGGTAGCGGTTGCAGCAACGGTTTCAACCTCGCAAGGTTTCATTTTGCCCAAGCCACGCGCCGCCAAATCGCGGGCGATGCCACGCACGCCAAGCGCATCAGGGCGGTTCGGCGTGATCGCGATTTCAATCACAGGGTCAACCTTGGACGGCTCATTCGCAGCCAGCCAATCGACAAAGCGTTCGCCAACCTTACCGCTGGGCAATTCGATAATGCCGTCATGCTCGTCGGACAATTCCATCTCGCGCTCTGACGCCATCATGCCAAAGGATTCGATGCCGCGGATTTTGCCAACACCGATAGTGATGTCCAAGCCGGGCACATAGACGCCGGGTTTGGCGACAACGACGGTGATGCCTTCGCGGGCGTTTGGTGCACCGCAGATGATTTGCAATTCGCCCTCGTCGGTGTCGACCTTGCATACCCGCAGCTTATCCGCATCGGGATGCTTTTCCGCATGTTTCACGTAGCCGAGCGTGAAGTCAGACAAACGGTCCAGTGGGTTTTCGACGCCTTCAACTTCAAGGCCCAGATCGGTCAGCGCCTCGCAGATGTCGTCAACGGATGCATCGGTTTCAAGATGCTTTTTCAACCAAGAGAGTGTGAATTTCATGATGAAAGCCCCCCGTGCAGCGTGGGCACGTCGCGTGAATTAAAACCGTAGTGGCGCAGCCAGCGCAGATCACCGTCAAAGAAGGCGCGCAGGTCTGGGATGCCGTATTTCAGCATGGCAAGACGGTCGATGCCGAGGCCGAATGCGAAACCTTGATAGACGTCTGGGTCGACGCCTGCGGCTTGCAGCACCTTTGGGTGGACCATGCCGGATCCGCCTGCCTCTAACCAATCGTCGCCTTCGCCCAGCTTCAGCTGACCGTCGACCCATGAACAACGGAAGTCGATTTCAGCCGATGGTTCGGTGAAAGGGAAGTGGGACGCGCGGAAGCGGACTTCGATTTTGTCGACCTCAAAAAATGCGGCGGCGAATTCTTCCAAAACCCATTTCAGGTTCGCCATGGAAAGATCCTTGTCGATGGCGAGGCCTTCGATCTGGTGGAACATGGGTGTGTGGGTTTGGTCATAATCAGCGCGATAGACGCGGCCCGGACAGATGATGCGGATCGGGGCGCCGTTTGCTTCTAGACTGCGGATTTGCACAGGGCTGGTGTGGGTGCGCAGCACATGTGGCGGGCGGTCGTCGCCTTCCGCGCGGTGCGTGTAAAATGTATCCATTTCAGCACGGGCCGGATGGTGACCCGGAATGTTGAGCGCGTCAAAGTTATACCAATCGGATTCAATCTGCGGACCTTCGGCAACGCTGAACCCCATGTCGGCGAAAATCGCGGTGACCTCTTCTGTCACTTGGCTGATCGGATGGATCGTGCCAGCGGGACGGGCGCGGCCAGGCAATGTCACGTCGAGCCATTCGTCTTGCAAACGGGCATCAAGGGCGGCATCGGCAAGGGCGGTTTTCTTGGCAACAAGCGCGGCGTTGATTTCATCTTTCAGCGCGTTGAGCGCAGGACCGGCGGTCTGGCGTTGCTCTGGCGTCATTTTGCCAAGCTCGCGCATCTGCAAAGAGATTTCGCCTTTCTTACCCAACGCTTTGACGCGCAGGTCTTCTAGGCTTGCTTCATCCCCTGCATCATTGATCAGGGTCAGGTATTTCGATTTCAGATCGTCCATCACGGGCCTCTTGCATATGTTGCCTTCGGGTTAGCGAAAGGGGGCCGTGGTTGCAAGTATACTGGGGTTATCCGGGGCTGATTTTGGCGATCTCTGATCGGAAATAGGCCAAGGATATGGTCGCGCGATTGCCGGCATAGCCATGGTATTTGGATTTCCCGTTCGAGGCCGGTAAACCCGCCCAAATCGCGGCAAGGTTATCCATGAATTTCCGCTGGCTGAGTTGACCCGCCATAAATCGCGAATACCCCGCATCTTCAAGCAACACATCGGCGAGCTTGTCCTGCAATGCAGGTGTAAATCGGTCACTACGCCGTGCTCCGACCTTGGCCACGACGCGGCGCAGGGTGCTGGGGATAAATTGATAGCGTCCGATGGCATGAGGTTGCCCCGAGGTGGCGGCGATCCAATCCATGATTTCACCAATCGTCATCTGCGTGGGCTTTTTGCGATGCTTCACCCGTGCGCCATGTTGGACGGCATCATAGCCAGCACGGGGGGATTCAGCGCGCTGGATCACGTTACGTATGCGGTCAACGGGGCTGGGGTCGCTAGGTATCGGCGTCGCGGCTGGCAACGGTGGGAGGCGCACGGGGTATGGTGCGAACATGCTTCCTTTTTGTGATCCGGCAAAAAGGCTCGACCCGGACTTGCTTAACCGTTGGCCCATCGACGCGGGTAAGATCGCAACGCGCGAGGATTCCACCCCACGGTTCAAAACCGATCCCATTTCCGCCACAGCCAAAACCGGCCACACACAAATCACAACAAGAAACGCCAACCGCATCGATCATTTGCTCCATCAATTTCAGAGCAATTTCGATCGAATTAGTTTCAGATTGGTTTCGATTTTGACGAGAACAACGAAAAAGGCCGCCCTGTTTTCACAGCGCGGCCCTTTCAATTTCTGTCGACGGTTGGCTTTAGGCAGCCAGTGCGTCTTTTGCTTTGCCAACGATTGTTGCAAATGCTTCTGGCTCGTTCACGGCCAGATCAGCAAGAACCTTACGGTCAACTTCGATGCCAGCAAGAACCAGACCATTGATGAACTTGGAATAGTTCAATGTCGCGTCTACGGAACGTACACCAGCGTTGATACGCTGAATCCACAATGCGCGGAAGTTGCGCTTGCGATTGTGACGGTCGCGTGTTGCGTACTGGTTCGCTTTTTCGACGGCCTGTTTGGCGACCTTGAAGGTCTTGGACCGGCGATCGTAATAACCTTTTGCAGCGTCGAGAACTTTCTTGTGACGACGATGCGTGACTGTACCACCTTTAACTCGCATATCAAATTCTCCTTAGCGTGCGTAGGGCATCATGCTCTTGATGATTTTCGCATCAGGAGCTGAAAGGGTTGTCGTGCCGCGTGCGTCACGAATGAATTTGTTGGACCGCTTGATCATGCCGTGCTGTTTGCCAGCTTGACCCGCTTTGACTTTGCCAGTGGCCGTCATTTTGAACCGCTTTTTGCAGCTCGATTTTGTCTTCATCTTAGGCATTTCCGTCTCCTCTTTTGAGTTTCGGTCGAAACGCGCGACTCGGCATGCCACTTGGCCGGACGCGCGGGTTGAAGTCGTCGTTTAGGGGGAATCAAACACCCATGCAAGTGTTATCAGTTCAGATAACGCCCGATCACGCGCATAATTACGTCTGGGACGGTTTCAAACGTATAGGCACCGGGCCGTTCGCCTGTCGCGTAATAGATCATCATCGCCGAAATCAGCAGTGTCATGGTCCCGTAACGTGGGGCACGACCGTCGGAAAACGCGCTTACAATTGCGGGGATAGAAAAGAGCAGCACGACACAACCTATGACAAAAATAAGATCAATATCCATGGCACGCCGCCCCCACTACAAATTACACAATTCAGATCCTACTCCGGATCGGCTGCATAAATCAAACGTTCATCACAAGGTGCCACGCGCAAGATATTTGTGGACCCTGCCGTGTTGAACGGCACACCAGCGGTGACAACGATTTGATCCGTCTCTGTCGCGAGGTTTTCTTTGACGGCGGCGCGCACGGCGCCAATCACAGCGGATTTAAAGCGGTCAACCGTGCCGGTCACGACGCAGTTCGTGCCCCAAGACAGGCACAACCGACGTGCGGTGGATTTATGGCTGGTCAGCGCGATAATCGGCACGCGTGGGCGTTCACGCGACACCAACAGGGCCGTGGTGCCAGACTGGGTAAAGCAACAGATCGCTTTGACGTCTGTGGTTTCCGCGATTTCACGGGCAGCCGCCACGATACCATCAGCAACGGTTGTGCGGTCTGCACGACGGGATGCTTCGATGATGTCGGTATAGGTTGGGTCTGCTTCAACTTCGGCGGCAACGTTGCTCATCGTGGTGACGGCTTCGATAGGATAAGAACCGGCAGCAGATTCAGCGGACAGCATGATTGCGTCTGCGCCTTCGTAAATGGCGGTCGCAACATCGGACACCTCTGCGCGGGTCGGCATCGGGCTGTCGATCATGGATTCGAGCATTTGTGTCGCAACAATTACAGGTTTCGCAGCCGCACGGCATTTGCGAACCAGTTGTTTCTGGATCGGTGGCACGTTCTGCACAGGCAGTTCAACGCCCAAGTCGCCGCGGGCAACCATGATACCGTCGGACACGGCCAAGATTTCGTCGAACATCGTAACAGCGTTCGGCTTTTCGATCTTGGACAGGATCGCAGCACGGCCTTTGGCCAAATCGCGGGCCTCGTTCACATCGGCAGGACGTTGCACGAATGACAGTGCCAGCCAATCAACGCCAAGATCGCAGACGAAGTCCAAATCTTTACGGTCTTTTTCGGACAACGCAGCCAGTGGCAGCGTTACATCGGGCACGTTCACGCCCTTGCGGTTGGAAATTTGGCCACCGACGATGACTTCACAATCGGCGAAATCACGGCCGCAATCTTTGACGCGCAGTTTGATTTTGCCGTCGTTAACCAACAGATGCGCACCGGGCTCTAGCGCGTCAAAAATTTCTTTGTGGGGCAGCTGAACACGCTTGAGATCGCCAGCCGCTTTATCAAGGTCCAAGCGGAAATCGGCACCCGGTACCAGTTCAACACCATCGTCGTCAGCAAAAACACCGACGCGCAGCTTTGGCCCCTGAAGATCGGCCAGAATGCCAACAGGTGTGTCGAGATCTTTCTCAACTTGGCGGATGATTTCGTGGCGTACCTTAATTTCGGAATGGTCACCGTGGCTCATATTCAGACGGAACACGTCAGCGCCCGCTTCGACCAAGGCGCGAATCATGTCGTAGTCATTGGATGCTGGGCCCAGCGTTGCGACAATTTTGACGTTGCGATGGCGTTTCATGGTGGTGTCCTCTTCAATAGGCTTCGGCTGGTGTTAGCGGTAACACCGCATTTGCGCCCCTTATTGCGCAATTCCAATCGGTCCACAACTAGCCTAGATACTGTAAAAAATGAATGACAGGTATCATTATGGATCAATTCTACCAAACACAGGGAGAAACGCGCGGCGGTCGTTGGTTATTTACATGTGACCACGCAACAAACCGCGTGCCTGATTGGGTCGGCGGTGGCGATCTGGGGCTTGATCCGGCAGACATGCAGCGCCACATCGCGTTTGACATTGGAGCGGCGGGCCTGACGACCAAACTGGCCGCGAAGATGGACAGCCCAGCGGTCTTGTCCGACTTTTCGCGATTGGTCATTGATCCGAACCGTGGCGAAGACGACCCAACGCTGTTGATGCAATTATATGACGGCACGATCATTCCCGCCAATCGCCATGCCGATAAGGCAGAGCGTGAAAAGCGATTGGACGCGTTGCACCGCCCGTATCACGCGGCCTACGCCGCATTGGCTGCGCGCCGCAACGACACCGTTGTGTGTGCGATCCATAGCTTTACCCCGCAATTAAAGGGCCGCCCGCCCCGTCCGTGGGAGATTGGCGTGCTCTATGCCGACGATGAACGCTTGGCCCAGCCGTTTATGGCGGCCTGCCGCGCGCAAGGTTGGTGTGTTGGGGACAACGAACCTTATAAGGGGCACCTGCCAGGCGACAGCGTTGATCAACATGCCTTGCGCGATGGCCGACCCAATGTGTTGATCGAATTGCGCAATGATCTGATTGCCGATGACGCCGGTCAGACCTTGTGGGCCGATCGGCTTGCCCCCATTTTAACAGATGTCTTGGCCGCGTCTGGCCTTTAACCGGAGAAGATCAATGGATGCTCAAACCCAAATCGAAATCGAAGCCGCAGCATTTCGCCGGTTACGCAAGCACATGATGCAGGACCGCCCAGATGCGCAAAACATCGACATGATGAACCTTGCTGGATTTTGTCGGAACTGCCTGTCGCGTTGGTATCAAGAGGCCGCCGCAGAGCGCGGCATTGAAATGACAAAAGACGAAAGCCGCGAGGCATTTTATGGCATGCCATTTGCACAGTGGAAGGCCCTGCATCAGACCGATGCCAGCCCCGACGCGCAGGCCGCATTTGCACAGAATCACGCAAAGGAATGACCGTGTTGTCGCCGATTTGGAAGCAATGACTGTGCTTTTCATCAAACAACGATGACGATGATGATGGCGATCCAAGCCCCAACCTGAACCGTGTCGATTTTGGCGACACCGACGACACCACCAGCGGCACAGCTGTGACCGACTACCTGTTCATGAATGCGGGCGATGACCTGGCCACTGGTGGCGAAGGCGACGACCGCATTTTCCTGGGTGCGGGCCAAGATGAGACGGTTGTCTTGGCTGAAGACGGGTCGTTCGACATTGCAGGCATGGAAGGTGACGATTTC
>CAXIAL010000029.1:0-27304 GCA_964022435.1 uncultured Roseobacteraceae bacterium
CGCAAGCAGAAGCTGGTGCGAAAGCAGAAGCCGAAGCGCAAGCAGAAGCCGAAGCTGTATCAGTCAATGATGCGGTCAAAGCAATCACGCAAGACGCTCCTGACGCCGCCCCACAACCAGTTGTGCGCGCTCAGGTTCTGCGACTTCGCAAGTCGGACCGCAAGGATCTGCCGGAAGAAGCCCCATCCGCTGATGCCGACGTTTACGATGACGAAGGTGACAACGGCGACGAAGACTTGATCAACGTCGCATTGCTTGATGGCGTTCCTGATCTTGACGGGTTTGAGGACGCAACTGATTACGGCTCTACGCTCAGCGCGGATGAAGAAGCGGAACTTCGCGACGAACTAGCTGATGTCGAACGCACCTTTGGTGACACAGCGACAGACGAAGACGTTGTGGCCGATCTGCAGGACATCAAACAGCGCAACACACTGCCTGAAACAGACGATGCCACCATGTCGCATCTTCTGGAACAGACAGACAAGGCGCTTGATGAACCAGAAGGCAACCGCCGTCGCGATGCGATTGCACAGCTAAAAGCAGCTGTTGCCGCGACTGAAGCCGCTCGTCAACTCGGCGACACGCAACCTGATGCCGCTGAGGCCGAAGGTGCGTTCCGTGGCGATCTGGACGAGGTCGTGCGTCCAAGCCGCCCATCGCAAGGTGTGCAGCCAGCCGCGCGCACCGCGCGTCCGCGCCCTGCGCCGCTGAAATTGGTGGCATCGCAACGCGTGGACACGCCCGCAGCGAAGTCTGACACCGTTGTTGCACCGCGTCGCGTAGAAACATCTGTCAAAACCGTTAGCCCAGCCGAGGCCAGCAACTTTGCTGAGTTCGCTGAAAGCATGGGGGCATCTGCTCTGCCCGATCTTCTCGAAGCGGCGGCGGCCGATACTGCCTTTGTTGAAGGATCCGAAGACTTCTCTCGTCCTCAGATCATGAAAAAGGTGCAGTTGACGTCCGACGTGGAATTCAGCCGCGAAGACGGGTTGCGGTCCTTTGGCAAGCTTTTGCGTGAAGGTCGGATTAGCAAGGTGCGCAACGGCCGGTTCATCGTTTCGGATGAAACACGGTTCCGCCCTGCGGTCTAAACCACTGAAATAACGACAAAAGGCGGAGGGTTAAACCTCCGCCTTTTTTATGCGTCATTGCTGGCATTCATCACCGAAAATGGCGCCAACCTTGGATCAAACGTCGTCGCGTGGCGCATCAGGGTCCGCTTGGCCGATCCCAAGAAACACGCGCTTGAATGGGAACACCCACGCGATGCCCAAGAACACATAGATCAGAAACTCAATCGCAATCGGCGCGCGCGTGGCCACACTCATGATCGCAACCGCAACCAAGATGTAGATTGGCAGGAACACCACCAATAGAAAAAGCGCCCAGCGCCGCCGTTGTTTATAAGTCAGTGCCATATCAATCCGCGAATGGGTCGGTCACGAGGATGGTATCCTCGCGTTCCGGTGACGTGGAAACTAGGGCGACTGGGCAATCAATCAACTCTTCCACGCGGCGCACGTATTTGATCGCTTGCGCGGGCAAATCGGCCCAAGACCGTGCGCCCTCTGTGCTTTCGGACCAACCTGGCATTTCTTCATAGATCGGTGTGCAACGCGCCTGTTCTTCCGCCGCAGTTGGCAGATAATCCAACGTTTCGCCGTCCAAGTCGTAGCCAACACAAAGCTTCAGCGTCTCGAACCCGTCCAAAACATCCAGCTTTGTCAGACAGATACCTGTGATGCCCGATGTCGCACAAGTCTGGCGCAGCAACGCCGCATCAAACCAACCACAACGGCGCTTGCGCCCCGTGGTCGTGCCAAATTCATGGCCCCGCTCGCCCAAACGCTGGCCATCGGCGTCTTCGAGTTCTGTTGGAAACGGCCCCTCGCCCACGCGAGTGGTATAGGCTTTGACGATGCCTAGAACATAGTCGATGGCTGTCGGCCCAAGGCCCACGCCCGTCGCCGCTTGACCTGCGATCACGTTGGATGATGTCACAAACGGGTATGTCCCAAAATCAATGTCGAGCAATGCGCCTTGCGCACCTTCAAACAAGATCCGCTTACCGGCTTTACGCTTTTCGTTCAGCACCTTCCAAACGGGGGCTGCGAACGGCAGAATTTTCGGTGCGATTTCACGCAACTGAGCCTTCAGGTCTGCGCCGTCAATTTCGGTAAGCCCCAACCCGCGGCGCAAAGCATTGTGATGCACCAGCGCGCGCTCAACCCGCAGGTTCAGTGTTTTTTCATCCGCAAGATCAGCAACACGGATCGCACGACGGCCGACCTTGTCTTCATAGCAAGGCCCGATTCCGCGCCCTGTTGTACCAATCTTTGCGACGGAGTTTTGATTTTCACGTGCCCGATCCAATTCGCCATGGAAAGGTAAAATCAGCGGCGTGTTTTCGGCGATCATCAGGCATTCCGGATTGATCTCAACACCTTGCGCTTCGATCGTCGCGATCTCTTTCATCAGGTGCCACGGGTCCAGAACAACGCCGTTCCCGATGACCGACAATTTGCCGCCGCGCACTACGCCCGATGGCAATGCGTGTAATTTGTAGACCTTGCCGTCGATCACAAGGGTGTGGCCCGCGTTGTGCCCCCCTTGGAAACGCGCGATCACATCTGCGCGCTCGGACAGCCAGTCCACGATTTTGCCTTTACCTTCGTCACCCCATTGGGCGCCTACGACGACGACGTTTGCCATATTAGATAGTCCTTTTCAGAATCCCGCCCCCGCTATAGCGATTGGGTCCCCCATGCGAAACCGCAAAATGCGGGCTGGACCGCGTCACGCGCCCTTGGCATTGTCAGCCTAAGTATAAAACGAGGAACATCATGGGCTTTTTGATCCGCTGGGCGCTGGCATTTATCTTGCTGGCCGCGACATATAATCCGACACAGTGGAATTTCGTGCGCTGGAGCATGGCGAATTATACAGAGATGTTATCCGTCACCGTCCTATGCGGGCTGATCTTGCTCATCGGTTACATCATCTATCTGCGTGCGACCCTACGATCCATCGGGCTGTTCGGCATGCTACTGGTGCTGGCCGTGGCCGGAACCTTGCTGTGGGTGTTGTTCGATCAAGGCATCATCAACCTGTCCGATCCGACCGTAAACACGTGGTTGGGCATCGTGGTCATGTCGCTTGTGCTGGCGATTGGTCTGTCTTGGTCCATTGTGCGCCGCAAAATTTCCGGTCAGGCCGATGTGGATGATGTTGACGATTAAAGCCCGCGCGCGAAAAATCCCGCAGCAAGTAAAACCGAGTAAGCAGCGATATTCAGCGCCCTCATTCCGCGATTTGCGAATTGATAAGGTATCGGCAGGCTAATCAACATCACCATAATGGCGAGCCAAGTATAAGGCACTTCAGATTGAGTGTAGGCAAACGACAGCATGATCGCCACAATCGCCAACACCTGGACAGCCGCGACATCGATCAATGAGGACCTTGGATACAAGCCTGATCCCCCCGTCGGTTTCACAACGTATAATGCCCTGCGTGCATCAGCGACCGGCACAGTCTTTGCAACATTGGCCATAACTGCCCCAAACACAGCAGCACCGACAATCCAAATCAGGTTTTCGAGCCAAGTAAGCTGCCAAAACGCAAGGATCATCGCCGCCGCCCATGGTGCACCCATGGCCCAGCCATAAATGCGCGCGCGTACTTGGGGCGCGGGTCTGATGTGAATCGGATCCAAGCCCCATCCAGAACCGGTTTCATTATCACCCCAAGGACAAAGCCCAAGACCATCCGCAAGATCAACTCGCTAGACATCCCAGTATCGCTCGTCAGGCTAACTGCCCAAACTATCACAGCATATATTGCGCCAACCCACAGGCCGTCATATTTGGACCAAAATGCTTTTTCAGTAAATTTCATAAAATCCTCTCTCAAATACACGCATAGGATGTACCTGATAGCAGTTGGTGACAATCCCCTCTTGCGGGGTCGGCGGCAAAATCATAGATACCCACGAACCAAACGCTAAACCGAAAGCCGCCATTCATGGAAAACGTCGTACTTGTCATCCACCTGATCCTTGCACTTTGCCTGATCGGGACCGTGCTGATGCAGCGCTCTGAAGGCGGCGGCTTGGGGATTGGCGGCGGCGGTGGCGGTGCCCAAGGCAGCCGTCCGGCGGCAAATGCGATGACAAAATTCACATGGATTTTGGCAATCGGGTTCATTTGCACATCAATCGCGCTGACATTGATCGCAGCAGAGCAATCTGCGGGCGCATCCGTTGTGGACCGTTTGGGTGACGCACCTGCTGCTGAAGAAGGTGTTGTTGCGCCAGACCTTGGCGAAAGCCTGTTGCCACCGTCCGAAGGCGACGCGCCATTGGTCCCAGCAAGCGAATAAGCCACTAGTTCTGCTAGTTTAGCAAAAATTGCACACATGATCTTGCGTCAGCGGTTGCGCTGACGCCCCGAATCCGGTTAGACTTAAATCCCGTGAGTATACGAATTTCACGGTTCGGATTTCCACATATATTGACTATTCTGAACCACGCTCGGGGGCGCTTTTGCTATGGCACGTTATGTTTTTATCACCGGTGGCGTTGTGTCGTCCTTGGGCAAAGGACTTGCTTCCGCCGCCCTTGGCGCATTGCTACAGGCACGCGGTTATTCGGTGCGCTTGCGCAAGCTTGACCCCTATCTGAACGTCGATCCAGGCACGATGTCGCCGTTTGAACATGGCGAAGTTTTCGTGACTGATGATGGTGCGGAAACCGATCTGGATTTGGGCCACTACGAACGCTTTACCGGCGTGGCTGCCCGCAACACTGATTCCGTCTCATCCGGCCGCATCTATTCAACCGTTTTGGAAAAAGAACGCCGTGGTGATTATTTGGGCAAAACCATTCAGGTGGTCCCCCATGTCACCAACCAAATCAAAGAATTCTTGGACGTCGGCGACGACGAGGTTGATTTCATGCTGTGTGAAATCGGCGGCACAGTGGGCGACATCGAAGGCCTGCCGTTCTTTGAGGCCATCCGCCAGTTTTCCCACGACAGTCCGCGCGGCGAATGCATTTTCATGCATCTGACCCTGCTGCCTTATCTGGCCGCATCGGGTGAGCTGAAAACCAAACCGACCCAGCACTCTGTCAAAGAACTGCAATCGATCGGCATCGCGCCCGATGTGCTTGTCTGTCGGTCAGAGCATCCGATCCCCGACAAAGAACGCGAGAAAATCGCGCTGTTTTGTAACGTCCGCAAGGAACATGTGGTCGCGGCTTACGACCTAAAATCAATCTACGAGGCCCCACTGGCCTATCACAAGCAGGGTTTGGATCAGGCCGTGTTGGATGCATTCCAGATCGCGCCCGCGCCCAAGCCGGATCTTTCCCGCTGGAACGACGTGTTCGACCGCATCCATAACCCCGAAGGCGAAGTCAAAATCGCCATCGTCGGCAAATACGTGCAGCTTGAAGACGCCTATAAGTCGTTCAAAGAGGCACTGACACACGGCGGCATGTCCAACCGTGTGAAGGTGAAAGTCGAATGGGTCGATGCAGAGACATTCGATAAGGAAGACGCCGCCCCACATCTGGCTGGCTTCCACGGTATCCTTGTCCCCGGCGGCTTTGGCGAGCGTGGGACTGAAGGCAAGATCAAGGCGGCCCAATTCGCCCGCGAAAAGAACATCCCTTACTTCGGGATTTGCCTAGGCATGCAAATGGCCGTGATTGAAGCGGCGCGCAATGTAGCTGGCATCAAAACCGCTGGATCCGAAGAATTCGACCATGAAGCCGGTCAGAAACGGTTTGAGCCAGTTGTTTATCACCTCAAGGAATGGGTGCAGGGCAACCATGTTGTTGCACGCAAATCCAACGATGACAAAGGCGGCACCATGCGTTTGGGTGCCTATAGCGCGACATTGGCCGAAGGGTCCAAGGTTGCCGAAATCTATGGCACCACGTCCATCGAAGAACGTCACCGCCACCGTTACGAGGTGGACACGAAGTATCGTGATCAGCTTGAAGGTCTGGGCCTGTCGTTTTCGGGCATGTCCCCCGATGGCAAGCTGCCAGAGATTGTGGAATGGAAAGACCATCCGTGGTTCATTGGCGTTCAATTCCACCCAGAGCTGAAGTCTAAACCGTTCGCGCCGCATCCGCTGTTTGCTGATTTCGTGCGCGCTGCGGTCGAGAATTCGCGCCTTATGTAAGCGTGGTTGGGGGCGCTGCCCCCGGCCTGCGGCCTCCCCCGAGGTATTTTCGGCCAGAAGAAGGAGAGGCGTTTGCTGTCATATCAACACGGGTTTCATGCGGGCAATATGGCCGATGTGCATAAACATGCGTTGCTCGCGTGGATGCTGTCGTATTTGACGCGCAAGGATAAGCCGCTGTCTTATCTCGAAACCCATGCGGGCCGTGCGGTGTATGATTTGGCGAGCGATGCCGCGTTGAAAACTGGCGAGGCGGCGCGCGGGATTGCGCTGGCCGAGGGTTGGTTTGCCGACGATCATCCGTACGCGCAGGTTTTGCGCGATTTGCGTAGGACTGAGGGCGCAGATGCCTACCCCGGTTCCCCAATGATCGCCGCCCAGTTGTTGCGCGATTGTGATCAGATTGATTTGGCCGAGTTGCATCCCGCAGAGGTCGAGGCGTTGCGCGATGCGCTAATCCGCTATCCCGCCGGATGTCACCATATCGACGGCTGGCAGATGGTCATGTCCAAAAGCCCGCCAACCCCGCGCCGTGGCATGATGTTGGTCGATCCTTCGTTCGAGGTGAAATCGGATTACGACACAATCCCTGATTTCTTTGCCAAGATTCATCGCAAGTGGCCTGTTGGCGTGCTTGCACTGTGGTACCCGATTTTGGTGGATGATCGGCATTTGCCGATGACTGCCGCGTTACAGGCCGAGATCCCTGATGCGACGTTGCATGAGGTCCGTTTTCCACCAGCGCGAGCGGGTCACGGCATGGTTGGGTCGGGCATGTTTGTCGTCAACGCGCCTTATGGTTTTGATGCAGAAGCCGCATGGCTATCCGCAAAATTTAAGGAGCTTTAGCATGACCAAAGGCTATTGGATCGCCCATGTCGATGTGACCGACCAAGACGCTTATATCGCCGGATATATCGCGTCGGCAAAGGACACGCTGGCCGCATTTGGTGCGGTTTTTAAGGTCCGCGGTGGCGAACGCGTAGTCGCCGAAGGCGCCGCCCGCGCCCGCACGGTTGTGATCGAATTCCCAAGCTATCAGGCCGCATTGGATTGCTACGCGTCTGACGGATACCAGCACGCCAAAGCCAAACGCGACCCGATTGCGACCGGCGATTTGGTGATCATCGCGGGCTATGACGGCTAAGGGGGTTTTCGCGCCCCGCGTGCCACCCTATATCCAATCCCATGATTGCTGATCTTCTTCGCCGCCTGATACAGGCCACCCCCGAAACATTGCCCGACGCAGATGCGCGCATTGCGATCGGCGCTGTGCTTGTGCGCCTTGCGCGGTCCGACGGGGATTATTCGCCTGTTGAGATTGCCCGCATTGATGCGATTTTGGCCGCACGTTACGGGTTATCCGACCCTGCCCCGCTGCGCGCCCAATGCGAAGCGTTAGAGGCAGAGGCCCCCGACACCGTTCGTTTCACCCGCGCGATCAAAGACGCCGTGCCTTACGACGACCGCCGCGCTGTGATTGCCGCGATGTGGGACATCGTACTGGCAGATGGTGAACGGTCGGACGAGGAAAACAGCTTCATGCGCATGATCGCCCCATTGCTGGGTGTGACGGATCAAGACAGCAACGCAGCACGCATCGCTGTCGCGGCGGCCAAGTGATTGCCAGCCTACCAATGTATGATCGGCCTGCGAATGCGGCGGCGCATGATCAGCTTTGGGACCTGATCCGCGATAACTTGCGCGACGCGGGTGTTGATGCCCCCGACGCGCTGGACCGTGACACCGGATATATGACCGGCTGGGGCCGCGATGATCTTGTATTGGGACAGATTTGCAACCTGCCGCTGCGGGCCAAATTCCGGCCTATGATCACGATGATTGGGGCTGCGGACTACGGCCTGCCCGACTGTCCGGCAGGGCATTACAACAGCGTTTTCATTGTGCACCGCAATGCAGACGGCGACAGCCCTATGGATTTCATCCGTGGTCGGTTTGCGTCCAACGGGTTAATGTCCCACTCGGGCTATGGCGCGCCGCAGGCTTGGGCGCTGGACCATGGCGCGCAATTTTCCGCCCCGATGATAACCGGATCACACGACCGCAGCCTTGCGATGGTCGCCAATGGCCGCGCCGATATCGCCGCCATCGACGCACAGACATGGGCGATGCAGCAGGTCGATTCGGAAGATGCGGCCAATGTGCGGGTGATTGGCACCACCGCACCGTCTCCTAGCATGACCTTCATCACCCGTGCGGGCCAAGACCCCGCGCCCTATTTCGCGGCGATCAAGACGGCGATTACCGATCTACCTGCCGAATGCGTCAGTTTGCTCGGCCTTCGCGACATCGTGGCCCTGCCCCATACGGCCTATGATCTGCCCTTGCCGCCGATGCCGCAAACAATCGACGCATAACGCGGCGGAAAATGTAACACCCGTTGCAAATGCTTGAGAATTCATGCCTAATCGCGGCTGAAATAACGCAAAGCTGCCAACACCGTGACCTCTGCACAACCAGTTATCGAAATCCGCGACCTGCATAAATCCTATGGCGATTTGGAGGTGCTCAAAGGCGTCGACATCACCGCCCCTGCAGGCCATGTCGTGTCGCTGATCGGGTCATCGGGGTCTGGTAAATCAACGCTGCTGCGCTGTGCGAACCTGCTCGAGGACAGCCAGCAAGGCGATGTGCTGTTCTGCGGCGAACCTGTCTCGTGGAAAGGCACCGGCCTGAACCGCCGCCCGTCTGACCGCGGCCAGATCACCCGCATCCGCACGAACCTGTCGATGGTATTCCAACAGTTCAACCTGTGGGCCCATATGACGATCCTAGAAAACGTGATGGAAGCCCCGCTGACAGTCCTGAAACGGGACCGGTCAGAGGTAGAAGCATCCGCACGCAAATACCTTGATAAGGTCGGCATCGGCGACAAATGCGATGTCTATCCTGCGCAGCTGTCGGGTGGCCAGCAGCAGCGTGCCGCCATCGCGCGTGCCTTGTGCATGGAACCCAAGGCCCTGCTGTTTGACGAGCCCACAAGCGCGCTTGATCCAGAACTGGAGCAAGAGGTCGTGAAGGTCATCAAAGACCTCGCCGCCGAAGGGCGCACAATGATCATCGTCACCCACGATATGCGGCTTGCAGCCGACGTGAGCGACCATGTGGTTTTCCTGCACTTGGGGAAAATCGAAGAAGAAGGACCGCCAAAGACGCTATTTGGCGCGCCCAAAACCGACAGGCTGCGCGGGTTCTTATCCGCAGGCCAGCCGACATAAACCATCATCAACTCGGGAGAAAACTGATGAAAAACCTTATCCTTAGCACGGCTGTTCTGGCCCTGACTGCTGGCGCTGCACTTGCAGATGCGCATTCCGTTGTCCGCATGGGCACCGAGGGTGCCTACCCTCCATATAACTTCCTCAACGACGCTGGCGAAGTTGACGGTTTCGAGCGTGAATTGGGCGACGAGCTTTGCGCACGCGCTGAATTGACATGCGAGTGGGTCACAAACGAATGGGACAGCATCATCCCGAACCTCGTGTCCGGCAACTACGACACTATCATCGCGGGCATGTCCGTAACTGACGAGCGCAAAGAAGTCATCGCGTTCTCTGAACAGTACACATTGCCTGACCCATCCGTGTACCTGACAATGTCCGACGCGACAGACCTGACAAACGGCGTGATCGCAGCACAGGCTGGCACAATTCAGGCGGCTTATGTTGCTACAACTGGCGCAACACTGCTGGAATTCGCAACACCTGACGAAACAGTCGCAGCTGTGAAAAACGGCGAAGCAGACGCAGTTCTCGCTGACAAAGCATATCTGGCCCCGGTCGCTGCAGCTGACGCTGACTTGGCGCTGGTTGCCCAAGACGTCATGATCGGTGGCGGCATCGGCATCGGCATGCGCCAGTCCGACACAGAGCTGAAGGCGAAATTCGACGCGGCCATCATCTCTATGAAGGCTGACGGTTCCCTGAACGCCCTGATCTCTAAGTGGCTGCCAGAAACTGGCCTCTTCGAGTAATTAAAATCCGCGCGCTCCCGCCAATTGGGGGCGCGCACCCCTGCCTCGCTTTGTTCTAAATACTCAAAATCCAACACCACCACGGGTGTCCCCATTTTTTCATATTGCGCCGATCCTGCTTCCCTTGAAGGCCTGACATGGCTGTCGTGCTACCTGACCACAGGCAAGCACATGGGGTTCTATTGGTCATTCGGCACCGTTCTTTTACTGCTCGCCATCACGGCTCCTGTCTCACTGGCCTTCGGGTTCGGCGGCGCATCTGCCGCCCGCAGCCACATCGCGCCTCTGCGGTGGTTCGGCAAATCCTATATGGCGATTGTGCGCGGCATCCCCGACATCGCGTTTTTCCTGTTCTTCGTCATCGCGCTGGATCAGGGTCTCGAATACTTGCGCCACAAATTCAAATGCCCCGATTGGTCCGAACCAATCCGGCAAGGCAATGATTTCGTGGTCTGCACTGCCGCCAAACTGCCCTTGGGCAATGCGCCCCAATGGGTGCATGAAACCTATGGGTTTGCGCTGGCGATCCTGACATTTGCCATTGTTTTCGGGGCCTTCGCGGCCAACGTGCTGTTCGGCGCCATGCGCGCCGTGCCCCATGCACAGCTTGAAACCGCCGAAGCTTATGGCATGACCCGCCGGCAAACATTCTGGCGCGTATTGGTCCCGCAAATGTGGATCTACGCCCTGCCCGGCCTATCGAACCTTTGGATGGTGCTGATCAAGGCGACGCCATTGCTGTTCCTTTTGGGCGTCGAAGACATCGTCTATTGGGCCCGCGAACTTGGCGGCGCAAAGACACCGAATTTCACCGCCTATCCCCACGCTGATTGGCGCATGTGGTATTTCGCATTCCTGCTCGTCTTCTACCTTTGCTTCACCAAACTGTCCGAGGTCGTGCTATCGCGCATCACCACCCGTCTCAGCCACGGCCAAGCCACCACCGCAGGCGAAGCCCAACGTAAGGCGGCCATCTGATGGAAGACTGCATCCAAACCTTTATGGACTATGGCCTGCGGTCCCAAGGGATCGGCGAACGACTGTTACCGCGCAATGATTTCACCCTGTGTCAGCAATTCACGCTGATCGGGTCGGGCATGATCTGGAACATCTATTTCGGCATTTGCGCCCTGCTAACTGGTTTCGTTTTCGCGACCGTTCTGGCATTGGGCAAGGCCGCGCGCAGCCCGTTCCTACGCAAACCCGCCGAATGGTTCATCTTCGTCTTCCGCGGCTCGCCGCTGTTCATCCAATTCTTCTTTGCCTACTTCCTGTTCCTTTCGCTTAAAAACGTCATCCCGTTTTTCTCGCCGCTGACCTCCGCTTGGCTCGGCGCATTGGTCGTCTTGTTTTGCAACACTTCTGCCTATTCGGCGGAGATTTTCTATGGCGCGCTGCAATCCATCCCCAAGGGCGACACAGAGGCGGCTGATGCCTACGGCTTGTCGGGTTGGTCGCGGTTCAAACGGGTGATCTGGCCGACGATGCTACGTCTGGCATGGCCCGCCTATACGAACGAGGCGATCTTTTTGTTTCACGCCACGACATTGGTGTTTTTCACCGGTTTTCCGGCCAAACAACAACGTGGCGACGCGCTGTATTACGCCAATTATTTCGCGGATAAGACGTTCAACCCGTTCGTCCCCTACCCGATCTTGGCGATGTATTTCGTGATCCTGACACTGGTTGTCATCGGCATCTTTGGCATCGTGAACAAACGCCTGAACCGCCATTTACCTGCTGAACGCCGCGCGAAGATCAAACTCCGCCCGCAGGTGATCCGGTGAGCTGGCTCGACGATCATCCAGAGGTCCGCAATGTGCGTTGCGGGGCGGCTGACCTGAATGGGCAAGCCCGTGGCAAACGCGTCCCGCGCAAATTCGCGGCCAAGCTCGAAGAAGAAGGCACGCGGTTTCCACTGTCCGTCCTGAACCTCGATATCTGGGGCGAAGACATCGACGACAGCCCGCTGGTGTTCGAATCCGGCGACGCCGACGGCGTCCTGCTTCCCACGGAACGCGGCTATGTCCCGATGCCATGGCTATCTTCGCCCTCTGCCATTTTACCGCTCTGGTCGTTCCACGAAGACGGCACGCCTTTCGCAGGCGACCCCCGCCATGCGCTAGCCAGCGTCGTCGCCCGTTACAAGGCGCTCGGCCTGACGCCAGTTGTCGCCACCGAAATGGAATTCTATCTGATCGACGATTCAGGCCGCGAAATCCGCCAGCCGAAGTCGCCGAAATCGGGCAAGCGCCGCGCAGGCGCTGAAATCCTGTCGCTTCGCGCGCTCGACGCATTCGACAAGTTTTTCAACGACCTCTATGACGCCTGCGACGCCATGGGCATCCCTGCAGAGGCCGCGATTTCAGAAGGTGGCATCGGCCAATTCGAAGTGAACCTTGAACATGTGCCTGACGCGCTAAAGGCCGCCGATGATGCGTGGCTGTTCAAAATGCTTGTGCGCGGGCTGGCCCGTAACCACGGGATGGCTGCGTCTTTCATGGCGAAACCCTACGAGGATTACGCGGGCAATGGGCTGCATACGCATTTCTCTGTTCTGGACAAAGACGGCAACAACGTCTTTGCCAATGACACTGCCGAAGGGTCCGATCTGTTACGCAATGCCATCGCGGGATGTCTTACGGGCATGCCGGAACTCGCGCTGATTTTCGCGCCCCACGGCAACAGCTATGAACGCCTAGTGCCCGGTCAACACGCGCCCACCTCGATCTGCTGGGCATTTGATAACCGCACCGCGTCCGTTCGCGTACCCGGGGGCAGTTTTGACGCGCGCCGGATCGAACACCGCGTCGGCGGCGGCGATGTGAACCCCTATTTGTTCTTGGCCGCCGTGCTTGGATCCGCCCTGATCGGGATCGAAGACAAAATGCCCGCCCCCGCGCCCATCACCGGCAGCGCCTACGAACAAAAGCTACCGCAACTGCCAAGCACATGGACCGACGCGATCACCGCATTCGATCAAGGCAGCCTGTCGCGCCGGATTTTCAACGCCGAACTTGTCGACAATCTGCTGCGCACAAAACGCCAAGAGATGTTCCATTTCAACGAACTGACGCCCGAAGAACAGCTTGATCTCTATCTCGATACGGTGTGATCTGATCCCTATCAACACATTGGGTAATTTATGAAAATCGGCATCTTGCAAACCGGCCACGCGCCTGACGAAATCCAAGACCAGCTTGGTGATTACGACACGATGTTTGGTAAATTGCTGGCCGACGAAGGGTTCAGTTTTGAAACCTTCAACGTGGTCGACATGGATTTCCCCGACGCCGTCACAACCTGCGAAGGCTGGCTGGTCACAGGGTCCAAACACGGCGCCTATGAAGACCACCCATTCATCCGCCCACTCGAAGATTTCATTCGCGGCGCGCGCGACGCCGATGTGCCGATGGTTGGCGTGTGTTTCGGCCACCAGATCATCGCCCAAGCCCTTGGCGGCAAGGTCGTGAAATTCGATGGCGGATGGGCCGTGGGGCGGCAAACCTATGACTGGAACGGCGAAGAAGTTGCGCTGAACGCTTGGCACCAAGATCAAGTTGTGGACTTACCCGAAGGGGCCAAAACCATCGCGGGCAATGCGTTTTGCGAAAACGCCGCCGTGGTCTATGGCCGCCAAGCCTTCACTGTGCAACCGCATCCCGAATTTGGCGATGAAATGATCGCGGGTTTGGCCCGTCTCAAAGGACCCGGTGTGGTGCCTGACCCGCTGCTGGATGCCGTGCAGGCCAACATGGGTAAGACGAATGAAAACAAGCGACTGGCCGCCACAATCGCGCAGTTTTTCCGTGAAAGGCGCGCCCTATGAGCTGGATCAACGATATCCCCGCTGCCGCCCGTACCTATGTTGAAAACAACCGTTTGGACGAGGTCGAATGCGTGATCGCCGACTTGCCCGGCATCGCGCGTGGTAAGGCGGTTCCTGCCGCCAAATGGGAAAAACAACCCCATTTCCACCTCCCCAATTCAATCTTTTTCCAAACAATCACAGGTGATTGGGGAGAGGCAGCAGGCCCCGGCGGCTGGACCGAGCCCGACATGATCCTGCGCCCTGACATCACCACAGCATCGGCAGCGCCTTGGACCACGGATGGCACATTACAAGTGATCCATGATGCGTTTGATCAAAAGGGTGATCCGGTTGGATTCGCGCCCCGCAACGTCCTCAAACGCGTTGTAGATTTGTATAAAAAACAAGGTTGGACGCCTGTCATCGCCCCCGAAATGGAATTCTATCTCGTAGGCCGCAACATTGATCCGGCCAAACCAATTGAGCCTATGATGGGCCGCACAGGGCGCCCAGCGGCGGGGCGTCAGGCCTATTCCATGTCCGCTGTCGACGACTATGGTCCCGTGATCGACGACATCTATGAATACGCCGAAATCCAAGGGATCGAGATCGACGGCATCACTCAAGAAGGCGGCGCAGGGCAGTTGGAAATCAACCTGCGCCATGGCGACCCCGTCGCATTGGCCGACCAAGTGTTTTACTTCAAACGGTTGATCCGCGAGGCCGCGCTGAAACACGACTGTTTCGCGACCTTCATGGCCAAACCGATCGAGGGCGAACCGGGGTCGGCGATGCATGTTCATCACTCGGTTTTGGACACGGACGGCAACAACATTTTCACCGGCCCGCAGGGCGGTGAAACCGATGCGTTTTTCCACTTTATCGGCGGGCTGCAAGAACATCTGCCATCGGTCATCGCCGTCATGGCACCCTATGTGAACAGCTACCGGCGGTATGTGCGCGACCATGCTGCGCCAATCAATCTGGAATGGGGGCGCGACAACAGGACCACGGGTATTCGCATCCCAATCTCTGCACCTGATGCCCGCCGGATTGAAAACCGGATCGCGGGAATGGATTGTAATCCTTATCTGTGCATCGCGGCGTCACTCGCTTGCGGCTATCTCGGTCTAATGAACGAAATCCGGCCGGATAAACGCTATCAAGGTGACGCCTATGATGCAGAGGATGATATCCCAAGTGGGCCGAACGCGGCGCTTGACCTATTTGACGCGGCCACCGAAATCCATGACGTGCTCGGCCCAGAATTCGTGCGTGTCTATTCCATTGTGAAACGCGCCGAATACGATGAATTCCTGCAGGTCATTTCACCGTGGGAGCGGGAACACCTGTTGTTGAACGTATGAACCCGCTGTATCGCAATGACCGCGCGGGGCATTTCCCCAAAAGCTGGTATGCGGCCACCGCCGATATCCCGTCAGAGCGACCTGCCCTACGCGCCGAAACAACAGCAGATGTTTGTGTCATTGGCGCGGGTTTCACAGGTCTGACAGCCGCATTGCATTTGGCGCAAAAGGGACTGTCCGTCGTCGTGCTTGATGCGCATCGCGCGGGCTTTGGGGCGTCGGGGCGCAATGGCGGGCAAGTCTGTTCCGGTTATAACAAGGGTCAGAAATGGTTGGCCAAACGGTTAGGCGACACCCCTGCCCGCCAGCTATGGGAATTGGCCGAAGAGGCAAAGGCTGACCTGCGCAATCTGGCTGCCGCACATGCGCCAGATGCACGCTATACGGCAGGTGTCGCGCATGGGGCGTATAACGCGGCCGATGCTGGGGAAGACCACGCCGAGGCAGAGTTTTTGGCGCGCAACTATGGCTACGACCAGATTGAAGCGCTGGACGCATCTGCGATGCAATCAATCGTCCAAACGCCCCATTATCAAGGCGGCACACTGGACATGGGCGCAGGGCATATTCACCCGCTGCGCTATGTCCTCGGCCTCGCGCGGGCAGCAGAGAACGCGGGTGTGCGCATCTTTGAGCGCAGCGAAGTGCATCATGTCAAGAAAGGTCTGCCTGCGATCGTGCAAACCGGCAAAGGCCGCGTGACGGCGGATAATGTGATTGTCGCGGGCAACGGATATCTGCCCAACATTGAACGAAAAATTGCGGCAAAGGTCATGCCGATCAATAGTTTCATAGGGGCGACAGAACCGCTGGGCGACAAGGCCGCACAGGTGCTATCGCGCGACATCGCCGTGGCCGACAGTAAGTTCGTGGTGAATTACTACCGCCTGACAGAGGATAGCCGTCTGCTGTTTGGGGGGCGTGAAAGCTATTCCATCGGCTTTCCATCCGACATTGAAACGGCGCTGCATGCGCGGATGGTCAATTTGTTCCCTCAGCTATCGGGGGTCAAATTCGACCATGTCTGGGGCGGCACATTGGGCATTACGACATCGCGGTTGCCAGCGGTGCAACGGATCGCGCCAAACATTCTATCTGCTGCTGGCTTCTCGGGCCACGGCGTCGCGCTGTCCGGCTTTGCAGGGAAACTCGTGGCCGAAGCAATCGCAGGTCAAGCCGGGCGTTTTGACGTCATGTCCACCCTGCCCACCCCCAGTTTTCCAGGCGGCGGCGCATTTCGTGCACCTTTACTGACATTGGCAATGACATGGTATGCGATGCGGGACCGCTTGGGGTTTTAATCGTGATTGCGAGGATAAAAAATCGCGTATAGCGTAATCGTAAATCAACGGCGAGGTGCCCCATGTCCAATCAAAATGCAAACTCATGGGAGCAACGCGCAGATGCGTATTCCTTTTACGGTTTCACCGATTTGCCAACGGTTGCAGAACGCGGCAGCGTTGTTCTAACTCACGGCAAAGGCCCGTATGTTTACGACGTGCATGGGCGCGAATACCTGGATGCCAATTCGGGCCTGTGGAATATGGTCGCCGGATTTGATCACCCAGGTCTAATCGAAGCCGCCAAGGCCCAATATGATCGCTTCCCCGGCTATCATGCATTCTTTGGTCGGATGTCGGACCAGACTGTGATGCTGTCCGAAAAGCTTGTCGAGGTCTCCCCATTTTCGCGTGGCAAAGTGTTTTATACCAACTCAGGGTCCGAAGCGAACGACACGATGGTCAAGATGCTTTGGTTCTTGCACGGGTCCGAAGGCAACCCGAAAAAGCGCAAAATTCTGACACGTGTGAATGCCTATCACGGGGTGACGGCGGTCAGCGCATCGATGACCGGCAAACCGTATAACAGCGTGTTTGGCTTGCCTATGGATGGGTTCATCCACCTCAGCTGCCCGCACTACTGGCGTTTCGGCTTGGACGGCGAAACAGAGGCGCAATTCACCGCCCGGATGGCCCAAGAGCTCGAAGACACGATCCAGCGCGAAGGAGCTGACACGATTGCCGGTTTCTTTGCTGAACCCGTCATGGGCGCAGGCGGTGTGATCCCCCCATCCGCAGGTTATTTCCAAGCGATACAGCCAATTTTACAAAAACACGGCATTCCGCTGATCGCGGATGAGGTCATCACCGGCTTTGGCCGTACCGGTAACACATGGGGCTGTGAAACTTATGATTTCGTGCCCGATGCGATTATTTCATCCAAGAACCTGACCGCTGGCTTCTTTCCCATGGGTGCAGTGATTTTGGGACCTGAACTGACCGACAGGTTACAGGCCGCATCCGAAGCAATCGAAGAATTCCCCCACGGGTTCACTGCCTCTGGCCACCCTGTCGGTTGCGCCATCGCGCTGAAAGCTATCGATGTCGTCATGAACGAAGGATTGGCCGACAACGTGCGAACCCTGACGCCATTGTTCGAAGAAGGCATGGCGCGACTGGCTGAGAAAAAGAACATCGGCGAATGGCGCGGCAAAGGATTGATGGGCGCGCTGGAAGCTGTGAAGGACAAGGATAGCAAGACGCCGTTTGACGGGTCATTGTCTGTGTCAGAGCGGATCGCAAACGCCTGCACCGATCAAGGATTGATTTGTCGACCGCTTGGTCAGGCCATTGTGCTTTGCCCACCGTTCATCATGACGCCCGCGCAGATGGACGAAATGTTTGGCAAGCTGGAAAAAGCAATCGACGGCGTATTCGCAGACGTCGGCTAGGGGGCGTTGCCCCCGGCCTTGCGGCCTCCCCCGAGGTATTTTTGGCCAGAAGAAAGCGCGGGCTATTTGCCCATTTTCGACAGCTTTTCCTGCATTTCAGCGAGCTGGCGTTTGATCGTATCAAGATCATCCGCTGGCGTTGGCGCAGGGTCGGGCGCTGATGTGGCGCCCATCAAGCCGCCGGTCATGGCCTTAAAGAACGCTTGTTGCTGCGCTTGCATCGCCTCAAATCCCGGCATGTTGGCCATTGGGTTGGCAGTCGTCATGTTTTCCATGGCCTTGGACTGACCATCGCGCAACATTTCAAAGCTGGCAGATAGGAAATCTGGCACAACCGAAGAGGCTTGGCTCGTGTAGCTGCGCACAAGGTCGGTCAGCAGATCAACGCCAAGCACGCTTTCGCCACGGCTTTCGTGTTCTGCGATGATTTGCAGCAAATATTGGCGTGTCAGGTCGTCGCCAGATTTCAGATCGACGATCTGGACCTCGCGGCCTTCGCGAATAAACAGCGCGATGTCTTCGAGCGTGACATAATCGCTGGTCTCGGTGTTATAAAGACGGCGGCTTGCATAACGCTTAATCAGCAGCGGTTTATTGGTGTCAGCCACGGTGATCCCTCCCAAGACATGTTGCGGTGCAGAAATCCTATGCCGCAGTTGCGCAAAAGGGAAGTCAAATGCGTGGGGTTCCGCCATAGAAAAAGGCGGGCTGCGCAACGCAACCCGCCTTATCTTGATCCGGCTTTTCAGGGAGGATTGACCAGATCCTTTCAGTTTTTAAACTTTTGCGGCTTTTTTCACGGCGTCTGTCGCTTCAGTCGTCGCTTTTTTCGCAGCGGCGGTCATGTCTTCGGACATGTTTTTGCCAGCAGCCATGACGAGTTCCATTGTCTGCGTCTGCACCTTTTTCGCGATTTCAGCGAATGCGGCCATATGCTCGGCTGCGGATTCGGCTGTCGCGGTTGCGAAATCGGATGCGGATTTTGCGTAGTCAGCAGGCTCTGCCTTGGCAGCGGAAACGGACTGGAACTTGCCCAATGTTTCAGTCGTCCATTTCGCGGACAATTCTGTGGATTTATTCGCGGCGTCGAGCGCAACAGCGGACATTTTTTCGGCCAAAGTTGTCTGGGATTTGAACGCGTCGTCCATTGCTTTGGTGTCGACAGGGAATGCGCCCATCATGTCTTTGAATACGGCAGTAAAATCAGGAGTAGCAGTCATAACAGTGTCCTTCGGGTTAATGCGGTGGGAGGAACCGCGTTTCTTCGTCTGACACTTAGATACATGCTGCAGTGCGGCATTTCAAGTTCTTTCTGCACCTGCATAATAAAATGCTGCAATTGCGAATTAGTCAAGCACGTAAGACCCAGGGGCTGCGCCGTGTTTGGTGACTGGATTACGCGGGGCTGTTTTGGGGTCGCGCCCTTGGGTGAGCCAAGCATCCCACCGCGGCCACCATGACCCATCATGCATTTCAGCCGATGCGCGCCATGCATCCGGTGACAGACTAAGGTCGGGCTGGGTGTAATGTCCGTATTTGTTCTTGCTGGGTGGGTTGACGATGCCTGCGATATGTCCGGCCTGAGACAGAATAAACGTCTTTTCCGTCGATCCCATTTGCTGCACACCGCGATAGCTGCTTTTCCATGCTGCAATGTGGTCGGTTTCGCATGCAATCGCGCAGATCGGGACCGCGACATCGGACAAATGAACAGTCGTGCCGCAGATTTCCAATCCATCCTTTGCGAATAGATCGCCCTGACACAAACCGCGCAGATATTCGACGGCCATGGCAGCTGGCAAGTTGGTGCCGTCACCGTTCCAATACAGTAGATCAAAAGCGGGCGGGGCTTTGCCCATCATATAGCTTTTGATAGCGGGGCCATAAATAAGGTCATTTGATCGCAGAAAGCTGAAGGTGCGCGACATATAAAACGAGGACAACACACCTGATTGCGCGACCTCCGCCTCGATCCCAGATACAAAGTCTTCGTCCAAGAATACGCCAACTTCACCACGGTCGGAAAAATCGGTTAGCGTGGTGAAAAGCGTGGCGGATTTCACCGATGTATCGCCGCGTTGCGCCATCAGCGCCAAGGTCAGCGACAGGGTTGTGCCAGCTATACAATAGCCGACAGCATTGACTTGGCTGACGCCACAAATCTCTTTGACCTTTGAAATCGCTGTTAAATATCCGTCTTCGATATAGTCTGTCAGCGTGGTGTTACGATAGGTTTCATCGGGATTGACCCATGACACAACGCAAACGGTGTGCCCCTGATCGACGGCCCATTTGATCAGGCTTTTCTGCGGCGTCAGATCCAAAACGTAGAACCGGTTAATCCATGGTGGGAAAATCACCAGCGGTGTTTCATGCACTGATTGCGTAGAGGGCGCGTATTGGATCAGTTCGAATAAGTGGTTACGAAAGACGACTTGCCCCGCCGTCGTCGCAAGATTTTCACCAACTTGAAACGCATTTTGGTCCGCAAGTGTCACAACCAAATCGCCGTTGTTGGCTTCGAGGTCGGATACAAGGTTTTCAAGTCCTGCGACGAGGCTCTCGCCTTCGGTTTCTGCCGCCAAGGCCAAAGCATCGGGGTTTGTCGCCAGAAAATTGGTCGGCGCCATCATGTCGATAATCTGCTGGCTAAAATATTCCAGTCGCCGCCTGTCTGCCCCATCCAGTCCGGAAATATCAGCCACCGCATCTTGGATCAGCTGTGCATTCGCCAGATATTGCTGTTTCACATAGCGGAAATAGGGATTTGTGTTCCACATTTCATTGGCAAAGCGTTTGTCGGCGGACGTGGGATCAGCAGGAACTAACGCCGATTGATCCGCCATGCTTTGTTGTGCATCGACATAGTGTTGAACCGTCTTTCCCCAAAACGCGATCTGGCTTTCGAACATTTTGCTCGGATCATTGACCATATCGGCGACATAGGCGCCGGCAGCCTTGGCATAGAGATCAGGGCTTGGCCCTTGTAACGCTGCGGGCACGCCTCGCCCCTGCCCCATCACAGCGATTAACCGCTGACTTAGGGCTTCGATCCGTTTCAGGTTGGCGTCAAGCTTGCCAGTGGGTTCGGCTGGTGGGTCAAGTTTTCCACAATCATTTGTTGTCATGTTCGCCCCGAGCGCCTACTTTGCAGGTGCAGCATTTTCCAATTTGGATCAAGTGCGCCCCGCAGGAGATATCTAATGAAGTATATGATGACCTATGACCTAATGGAAAGTGTGCGTAACACCAACCAATGGTTGGGCGCTTCCGCCCGGGCATTTGCCAGCTATCCCGCTATGCAAATGGGTGCGAACCCCGCGATGGATTGGCTCAAGGCATGGGGCGAGGTAACTGAGCGCACGTTCAGCCGCATGGTCGTCAAACCAGATTGGAACATTCCGCCTGTAACTGGTCAAAGCGGGAAAGATTTTCCCGTTGTGGTCGAAAAACTAATGGAACGCCCATTTGGTGACCTGATCCATTTCACCATGCCCGGCCGTGATACGTGCAAACGCCGAGTTTTACTGGTGGCGCCAATGTCTGGCCATTACGCAACATTGCTGCGCAAAACAGTGATCAGCTTGCTGCCAGACTGCGAGGTTTTCGTGACAGATTGGCATAATGCGCGCGACATTCCTGTCAGCGAAGGCAAGTTCGACGTCGAAGACTACACAAAGTACCTTGTCGATTTCATGAAAGAATTGGGCAGCGACATTCATGTTATCGCTGTTTGCCAACCCGCACCGCTGACATTGGCCGCGACGGCCTATCTGGCGGAAGAAGATCCCGACGCGCAGCCCAAATCGCTGACGTTGATTGGTGGGCCGATTGATCCAGAGGCGAACCCGACAGAGGTCACAGATTTTGGCCGCTCCGTGACAATGGGCCAACTCGAACAAACGATGATCCAGCGCGTCGGCTTCAAATATGCCGGTGTTGGGCGGTCGGTTTATCCGGGGCTTTTACAGCTGTCGTCTTTCATTTCCATGAATGGCGAAACACATATGAACGCGTTTCGCGACCAGATTATCCGCGCGGCCAAGGGCGAAGCGTCTGACCATGACAAACACAACGCGTTTTACGACGAATACCTTGCCGTAATGGATATGCCCGCAGAATTTTACCTGTCCACAGTGGAACGCGTCTTCAAAAACCGCGACATCGCACGCAATGATTTCACGGTTGGCGGGCGCAAGGTGGACATCGGCAAAATCACAACCGTGGCCGTCAAAATCGTTGAAGGTGAAGCCGATGACATTTCCGCGCCGGGCCAGTGTTTGGCCGCGTTGGATCTGCTCACGGGCCTACCCGACAGCAAGAAGGCCGCTCATTTGGAACCGGGTGCTGGGCATTACGGGATTTTCGCAGGCGGCAGCTGGCGTAACAATATTCGCCCGCTTGTGCTTGAATTTATCGACGCAAACGCCGGTTAACGCAAAACCAACGGCTGACGCATCCAAGTGCGCAAGGCATTCGTCACCGCATCGGGGTTTTCCAATGACGGCACGTGGCCTGCGTTTTCGATCACTTCCAGTTTCGCATAAGGGATCAGTTCCGCGATAAACTCGTGACGGCGCAGGGTGTTTTGACCGTCATGGTCGCCACACATCACAAGGGCCGGTTGTTTGATCCGGCGCATGATGTCTTGTTGGTCTTTGCGGCGTTGCATTGCGCGGGTTTGGCGGACGTAAATTTCCGGCCCCATCGCATTGGCCATGTCCATCATCAACGACATCACATCCATCCGGTAAGGCCCAGGCGACAGCCATGACGCTTGGATTTCGGACTGCATCGCATCCTCTAACCGACCAGCCTTGGCGGCGATGATGTTTGGCTCGCGCAGGGCGGCAACCTCTGGCGTGTCGGATTGTGCGTTGGTGCAGATAAACGCAATGCGGCTAACCCGTTCAGGCGCACGGCGTAGGATTTCCATTGCGGCCATGCCGCCCATGCCCATGCCCATGCCCGCCAGAGCAAATTTCTGCGGCAACCACGACAGGATTTGCGATGCGACCTCTTCCATCCGCTCGCCGCCCGTCGTTGGCATGAAAGAAATCGGCATTTCGGCAGAAAGCGTGGCGAATTGCGCGTAAAACACACGCGCATCGCACATCATGGGGAGATCAGAACCAGCGGTTCGCTCATGCCCAGCGCCTTTGAATTGTCATGTGATTTGCCCCTGCCGTCGTTGATCCGACTTTGGCCAATCAGCGCGGGCACTGCAAGGGGCTATGCGGGTGGCAGCCGCGCAAACCAGCGCAAAATCGCCGCGGCAAGCGGCTTTGTCTGGCTTTTGCTAAACACATCCCCCGCCATCACGTGCCCTATCGGATCATCGTTCGGCCCCTGCATCAGCGGATGCACCAGCATACGCCCCGACCAGCGGTCGATGACGTTTTGGGTGGCCTTGGGGCTGACAACCTGATCGGCAGTGTTGAAAGCAAACATCGCGGGTGTGCGGACTTGGGATAGATCGGCACCTCGCACCGCACGGATTGCATCGCCCATCGGGAACACAGCGCGTGTCGGATAGCTGGTTGTCCAATAAGCGGCGTGATCATCACTTAGGACATCAAATGACCGCGTCCGCCCCGCAATCCACAGCCCCCAATATTTCACCAAAGGCAAGTCCAGTAGCAGTTGCGCCAGCTTATGGGTCAGTCCGAAGTTCGGTGAGACACAGACGATCCCTGCAACCTCTGCCCCGCGCGCCAACGCATCCACGGCCAGTGTGCAACCCGTGGAACACCCAATCACAAGCACGCGTTTGCCAATAGTATGTGCGACCTCAAGTGCCTCTGCGACGTCGTCCTGCCATGCCTCAAATGTCGCCTGCCCCATGGCTGCGCCGTCTTGGCCATGCCCCGTAAGCCGCGTGAAATGCAAGTTCGCATTCAGGCCATTTACGACCAAATCGGGCAGTGGCCGCAGTTCGTGGCCTGTCGCGGAAAACCCGTGAATGAATAGCACTGCCAGTTCAGTTTGCACCCCCGCGTCACCCGCCCAAACCACGGTTTTCGCACAACCAGGTTTCAGGTTCGGGACCAAGGCCTCTCGCGCGGCAAGGAACGCATCAATTTCTGCACACTCAGCCATGTGATGCGATGTGTTTGCTAACAGGGCGGTATATAAACAGCAGCCCCGCAATCGAAAGACCAAAGATCACCGCTGGCACGATGGTCAGCGCATTGCGCAACGCGCCCAGCGCCTCTGGTGATTGATCGATGACACCGGTGGACGATGATTGCCAACCGGCACTCGAAAGCAATAGCCCCAAGACCAAGGGCGCAATCGCATTGGCGACCTTTTGGCCGAACAGCCAAACCGCGCTAAACGCGCCTTCAATCGCTTCGCCGCTTTCATCACGGGTCACGTCCATCAGGTCAGGATACATCGCCCATGGGATTTGCTGATAGGCCCCGTTGGTGAACCCCGCCGCAAGAAACAAAAGCGCCATGGTGGTCACGCCAGTCGCGGGCAGGTTCACCCAGATGGCCAAAAGAACGATGATATAAAGCACGATCCCCGCGATCAGCGCCCATGATTTGCCGAACCGCGCACTGGTTTTGACCCAGATGTATTGGCTGATCACAGACCCGATAATGAACATCGCGAACAGTGTGGAGAATACGCCGAGCGCGCTGGCCAATCCAGACAGCGGGCTTTGCCCGTCATCGACCATTAGATACAGCGCGGCCAACTGTAGACCCGCGGCGATCAACGCCACCGCGAGGGTCAGCAAGCCGTAGAGCAGAACCAGCACTTCAAAAGCACGGTTCGCCATTACAAGGCGCAGCACGGACATGAAGCTTCCGTTCGCTGGAGCCTGTAATTTCGGCGCACGACGTGTCGCGAAAAGCATGCCCCAGATAGTCAGCACCACGACTGGCGACACCATCAAAACGGCGTTGAAATAGCCCGCCCGCGTGTCACCTGCCAATGCTGGAACCAATGCGCCAGCGGTCAGCAAGCCAAGCGAAGCAAAGGTCATGCGAAACGCCATCATTGATGATCGTTCCACTGGATCTTGGGTCATTTCGCCCGCCATCGCGCCATACGGAATGGCCACAAATGTGAACCCAATCGTCGCCACGCCGAAGAATGCGATGACCCACCACGCATTGGCTTGCCATGTCATACCTTCTGGCACAGCGAACAAGCCAACAATCCCCGCAGCCAGCACCACGGCGCCGACAGCGATCCACGGGGCACGGCGGCCCCAAGGCGTGTTGGTTCGGTCTGACAGAAAGCCCACGAGTGGGTCGGTGATCACGTCAAAGGCCAAGACGGCAAAGGTCACGAGCCCTGCCACATCCGCGGGCACCCCAAGGAATGTCGTCAGGTAGGTAAACACCAGCAGTTGCTTGACCACGACAAAGATGTTGACGCCCATATCAGCCAAGCCCCAGCCTGCTTTTTGCCCCAGTGATAGTGCCATGTTGCGTCCTCCCTGACGTTTTGATTACGCTACGTCCATGGCGACCATGGCACTATGTGGACGTAACGTCACATGCGTTGAAATGCACCCTACGGTGACACCTCAGCCACAGCCGCGGTGATAAGATCGAGACAAGCATCATCCGAAAATCGATGATCTGCCCCATCCACAAGTGTCAGGCGCATATCTGGTCCCACCGCATGATCGAGCAAGCGCAACGCCACAGACATATCCACATCCGCATCGGACGTGCCTTGCAAAAAGCGCACAGGAAACGGCAAGGGAAGCGGGTCGCGCAACGCCAATCGGTTGCGCCCCTCTTCGATCAACCGCTTGGTGATAATATAGGGTTCGCCATAATCCGATGGCAAAGCGACCTGCCCTGCAGCGAGCGCAGCCTTTTGCGCATCATCGAAACCGGCCCACATGCTATCTTCGGTAAAGTCGGGGGCCGCGGCGATGGTCACCAGCCCCGCGATCCGTTCAGGCATTTCGCGCGCAACCAGCAATGAAATCCAGCCTCCCATGGACGAGCCGACCAAGACCAATGGCCCGTCGATTAGCGACAGCGCGGCGCAGGCGTCTTCGAACCAGTCGCCGATGCAGCCATCTGTGAACGCTTCAGAGCTTTCACCGTGGCCCGAATAATCAAACCGTAGAAATGCGCGGCCTTGCGCCTTGGCCCATGCTTCAAGATGCACAGCCTTTGTGCCGCCCATGTCGGATTTGAACCCGCCAAGGAAAACAACCGTCGGGCCGGTGCCCGCTGTCAGATGATAGGCGATGGAGCGCCCTTGCGGTGATGTCAAAAAGGATGTTGTGTTCATGTCAGCCTCCATTTCCGCCACAAAAACAGTGTTTTGCACGATTTATCAAGCTGCCATGTCGCCACATCCCCATACGGACGGGATATTGAACGCCCTTAAGGTGACCAGAGACCACGATCACGCATCAACCGTAAGATAACAATGGACCATTAGCCTTCAGAGGACCCGCCCAAAAACAAGCTATTTCGTCACTGCCTCACCAACAACACTAGCAAAGCGTCCGGGGCCTTCACTATCTTGGGCCTGTCCATTCCCTCTTAGATAAAGCGCTCCTAACTCATCACCGTAGAAACGGGGCGATTGCATCTGAATGTCATATTGCGTGAGCTGGCCGTTTGTATGGGTCAGGCTACCACTGACATAGCCCTCGGAAATGATCACACTTCCATCGATTTCGGTGCCGGTGGTATTGGAAATATCGTGGCAAGGCCCACATGCCGATAAATCAATTTCATAGAAGTTGTCGGCGGCACCGCTAATTTCGGGGCTGCTATTTACACCAAAACCGACCGAAACACTCATCTCGCCGATACTCCAAATTGACCCGGCTGGCGGATGCACGACGCCACCGTTCTCAATTACCAACGGCACTTCCTCACCGTTCTCATCCAAATTGGGCGGCGCGCTAAAGAAGCGCCGCATAACACCCTCATACTCTATTATGCCGGTTGCCGAACTCACGGCTTCGGCAGGTGCTGAGCCAAGCGCGCTACGCTGATCCAGCATCTCTTGATCTAATACGAGCAGTTCCGGATAGGTCGCCTTACATGCTGTCAAAAGCAGGATAGCCCCAACTGATGGAGTTAGTGAGTATTTCATAATTTATTGTCCATTCAATGTTAGCGCCACAAAGCTATGCCGACCAGCCCAAAGCAGTCGGATCAATCACGCGCAAACTCCCCAGTTTGTTTATGTGCATTTCTGCGGGAATAGATGAC
>CAXIAL010000030.1:0-25456 GCA_964022435.1 uncultured Roseobacteraceae bacterium
ACTTGCGGTATATTGAAGACGTCAAGCGGGATCCCGTTTGGCAATCGCCCGAGGCCAATCGCATTTGATGGTCCTTTCGGGCACTGATTGAAGGATTTAAGAGATGCCAACTGGATATCGTGTAAATCTTGGAAGCGATAGCGCAGTCTCAACGGGCGATACCGTCGCAAACGGGTCCCTTTTGGGGCTGATCGGAACGGACCGTTTCAATTTTGACATCGACACAGAGGTCGGAACAGGTTCGTTGGATTGGTATGACAATACGCTCATTCTGTTTGGTAATTCCGGCACATCCCAAGGTACGTTTTATACTGGCACCGATGGGTTCACATATTTTGTGCCGAGCTCGAACGACATCCCTTTAGAAATCGACTCTGGTTCCGTTTCAGGCTTCACGCCTACGGTTGGGATTGGCGATGTGGATGGCACAGCTGGCGACGATGCAATCAGTCTGGGCTATATAGATGCGGACGGTGACGCAGTTACAACCGGTGACGACAAAATATTGGCTGGCGATGGGAATGACACCATCGACGGTTCCGGTGGCGCGGATTCCATTGTTGGTGGCTCTGGCGACGATACAATCATTCTTAATGGCAACTTTGGCGACGACACCATTGACGGTCGTGGCACGGGTGAAACCGAGGGCGATACGATTGACGCCAGCGGATTGAATACGGGCGTGACGTTGACCCTGTCGAGCGCGGGAGATGGCCAGATTACCGATGGCACTTCCACCGCTACATTTACCGAAATCGAAAACTACGTTTTGACCGATCAGGACGATGTTGTTGATGCCGTAGCGGCTGGAAAAGACAATGTATCGTTGGACACCGGTGCAGGTGACGATTCAATCACCATGAGCGCGGGCGATGATACGATCATTGCGGGCGATGGTGCAGATACTGTTACAGGCGGTGCTGGTAACGACTCTGTCGAAGGCGGCGCAGGCGATGACATCATCGAAGGCGATGGTTCTGTGAATGGGACTGGCGTGCAGACCACAAGCTGGACCGCAATTCGTCTTGATACGAATGCCGCCGACATCGACCCTGACGAATTCGTCGCAGGGTCCGGCGGCCTGTTTGGCACCCGTGATCAAGGCAACGAATCCGTCGAAGATGCGGCAACACTAGAAGGCAACGTCTATGGATCGACTGCCGCTCCAGCGTCGCAAGATCTGGTTTCCGTTGACTTGCCGAATGCGTCTGCCAATGGCGGAACCTCATTGGTGTCAGATAGCGGCGAAGGCGGCGCGGCGGATGCCGATATCTTCTATATCGATGGGCAACCCCACGCCATCGACTCTTTGGTGGTCTGCGAAAATACGATCCTGACATATGAAGACGGCACAACAGACACCGTTTCCGCTGTCGTCGTGCAAACCACAGATGGCGACATCTATATGATGCCAGAGTATAACGACTTTGGTGACGGCGACGCGCAGGCGATGGAATACGGTCCGATCGTATCTGTCGAGCTGGGCACAGCGCCTGCATCCACATATGACAGCACAATCAGCAATCTGACCCAATCCCGTTATGACGTGGACTGGAAACAGACCTCCGGCGATGACACCATTGATGGCGGTGCTGGCAATGACAGCATTGACGGCGGCGGCGGCAACGATTTGTTGATCGGTGGTCTGGGTGCAGACACGATTGATGGTGGCGACGGCAATGACACCATTGCTGTGTCACGTGGCGACACGGCGGCCGGCGGCGATGGTGATGACACCTTTAATCTCGAGGATCTTGCAGAAGGTGTTGGCCCGATCGACATCGTCGGTGGTGAAGGCGACGAGACCACAGGAGATACCCTGAACTTTAACGGGTTGGTGGATTTCGACTCGATCACAATCACCGACGATGATGATGCAAATGGTGGGCTTTCGGGCACGGCGACGATGCTGGATGGCTCGGTCATCACATTCTCTGAAATCGAAAACGTGGTGTTTTGTTTTGGCAAGAGCACACGAATTGTCACGCCACGCGGCGCACGCCCGATTGAAACGCTGAAGGTTGGCGATCTCGTCATGACGATGGATCACGGTATGCAGGCAATCCGCTGGATAGGGCAACGCACATTGCCTGCGGTGGGCTGCCACGCACCTGTGCGCATCGCCGCGAACTCTCGGTTCGGCAACGACCGTGACCTGTTCGTTTCGCAGCAACATCGCATGTTAGAATTCAGCTATCAGACCAATCTGATGTTTGGGCAAGACGAAGTCTTTGCCGCAGCAAAGCATCTGGTCGACGGCTCTGAAATCACATTGGAAGAAGGCGGCGACGTCACCTATTTCCACATGTTGTTTGACGAACATGAGGTCGTATTTGCCGAAGGCGCACGTAGCGAAAGCTACTACCCAGGTGAAAGCAGCCTTGGTGGTTTGGATGATCCTGTACGGGAAGAATTGTTCGACATTTTCCCTGAACTGCGCGCAAACCCGATTGGTTTTGGCCAAAGCGCACGTCACACATTGAAAGCATCCGAGGCACGTTTGCTGGCAAGCTAATCCAGATTTAGCGCTGGACCTCTTGGCTGGCCACTCGCATGATGAAGCCATGTCAAATTCCCGTTCCTTGCTAAACCGCAAAGACTGCTAGATGCAGCCCGCCTTGCCCCGCGTTGTGGCAATGGTTGTCCTTGCCATGGTTCTGATTGTGTCTGGCGATGCCGCGGCAAAACTGTTGGGACCGCAGGGTTTTGATCCAGTCTTCATGGCATGGTCGCGCTTTGCATTGGCCGCGGTGATCATCGCGCCTTTTGCAGGTTTGCGGCAATCGGATCTCGCCCAAGCCAAGGACTGGCGTCTTGTCCTACGTGCCATGTTGATCGTGGGCGGGATCGTTTGCATTTTGACAGCCCTAAAAACCGAAAACATGGCCAATGTGTTTGGCGGGTTTTTCATCGGTCCGATTGTGGCCTATGCCTTATCTGCGCTGCTGCTTGGGGAACGAGTCACTCTGGTACGGACGCTTCTGCTCGCTCTTAGCTTTGTTGGGGTCTTAATCGTCGTGCGGCCAGGGTTTGGCATGACGACGGGCATGGGCTTCGCTGTCGCTGCGGGCTGCTTGCACGGATCATATCTTGTCGCGACACGCTGGCTTGCTGGCGCATTTCGTCCACGTTTTTTGTTGCTGTCGCAGCTGGTCGTCGGCGCAGTCGTCTTGGCGCCTTTTGCGATTGGGCCGCTACCACCCATCACAATGAACGCCTCGGTCCTGATCGCGATCAGCGCGATGGGATCGGCGCTAGGCAACCTATTGTTGGTGTTGGTCAACCGAACAACGCCCGCCAATGTGATTGCACCTTTGATTTACAGCCAGTTGGTCGTGGCCACCATTTTAGGCATTCTCGTTTTCGCGGATTGGCCCGATGGCACCACATTGGTCGGTCTCGTGGTGATCGCATGTGCGGGCGCGTCGTCTATCTGGTTCGCGGGGCGCGGACGCTAGCTTTGTTTCACAGGTCGCTTGGCCATTTCTTCGTCATGCAGACGTTTCGCATCTGCCGGTGATACGCCCAAAATGGCCTCTACCGCATGGAGCAATTCGTCTTCTTCTTCGTGCTCTACACCATCAGCAAATACAATCACCCAAAGCGCACGCACGGCTGCCTCGCGGTCTGCAACATCAATCGCATCATGCAAGATACCAGCCAGATCCTCTGTCTCGGGCATGGCCTCTTCAAGCAGCTCGCACTGGGCGCGCATTTTTGCCGCCTCAACGGGATTCAAGTCGTAGAGTTGCGCCAAAACCGCATCAATCTGTTCGACTTCTTCAAACAAGTAGGCCCGATCAGCCTTGGCCGCGCGCACCATCAACGCGCCCAGCGCTGTGCGCGCATCAGCAGGAGGCAGTTCGGTCTGCGAGGGTGCTCCAGTGAAAATCGAAAGGATGCGATCAAACATTGGCGTATTCCGTTGGGCAATTTCTGCACCCGACATTAAAGCCACGGCGCAAGTCGCGCAATCATCTTAGCCATCGCGCAGGATTTCAAGGAACGCATCGCCGAACCTGTCGACATATTTGTCACCCATCAACCGCGTCAGCCTCGCATGATCCGCATTATGCAGCTGCGCCACCTTGGCCAGCATCGACGCGCTGCATGACATCGGCTTGCCCGCGCCATCGACCCCGCGTTGCAATTCGGCCTGCACAGCGAGCAAGCGATCATACACAGCGCCCTCGTCCCGCCCAGCCAGTTTGCGGCGCATCGGGTGCACCTCTTCCACTGCGCCCGCAATCACCTCTAGAAATGCCGCGCCATAGCTTTCAAGCTTCTTGGCACCTACCCCACCAATCGCAGCCATCTGATCAAGGTTCATGGGCCGTTTTTCAGCCATCTCGATCAGCGTGCGATCGTTGAAAATAATATACGCCGGACCACCGGCCTGTTCCGCCAAGAACCGACGCTTGGCTTTGAGGGCAGACATCAGCGGCGCGTCTTCTTCGGACACCAACTGGCGGACTTTCGGCCCTGTGCCACGCGCCGCGCGGATCGTGTCCTTGCGCAATGTGATCGTCGCCTCGCCGCGCAAAATCGGGCGGGCATGTTCGGTCATCCGCAATGCGCCGTGACGCTCGCGATCAGGACGCATCAGATCATGCCCCATCATCTGCCGGAAAATCGCCTGCCATTGACGTTTGTCATATTCCTTGCCCACACCATAAGTCGGCAAACTGTCATGACCGCGCTGCGCAATCTTATCCGTCTTGGCACCCAACAGGATGTCGATCAAATGGCCCGATCCAAACCACTCTTCTGTCCGCAAAGCCGCAGACAACGCCATACGCACAGGCGTCGTCGCATCAAAGGTCTCGGCTGGTTTGTCGCATAGGTCACAATGGCCACAGGGCTGAGGGTCCTCGCCAAAATAGGTCAGCAGGTTCTGACGCCTGCACACCAACGCCTCTGCCAACCCCAACAGCGCATTCAACCGCCCATGATCGGCGGCGCGGCGATCCGCAGGGGAAAGCCCTTCGTCAATCTGCTGGCGGCGATAGCGGATGTCGTCAGGACCAAACAACGTCAGCGTTTCCGCAGGCGCGCCATCACGCCCCGCGCGGCCAATTTCTTGGTAATAGCTTTCAATCGACTTGGGCAGATCGGCGTGGGCAACCCAGCGGATATCAGGCTTATCAATCCCCATGCCAAAGGCCACCGTGGCACAAACGATCAAACCATCCTCTTGCTGAAACCGGCGTTCCACAATGCGGCGATCCTCTGCCTCCATACCGCCATGATATGAACAGGCGACATGCCCCGCCTCGCCCAGTGCCCTCGCAAGCGTTTCGGTCTTGGCACGGGTCCCGCAATACACGATCCCAGACTGGCCCTTGCGCGCAGCGGCAAAATTCAAAATCTGCGCGCGCGGCCCGTCTTTGACAGCAAATGCCAGATGAATATTTGGGCGATCAAACCCGCGCAGGAACTTTGACGGCTCAACACCATCAAACAGCTTGGCAATAATCTCAACCTGCGTCTCGGCATCCGCCGTCGCGGTAAACGCGGCCAGCGGGACATCCAGAAACCGACGCAATTCGCCAATGCGCAGATAATCAGGGCGGAAATCATGACCCCACGCACTGACACAATGGGCCTCGTCCACAGCGATCAGGCCAACACCGGCACGGCGCAACATCTGCATCGTGCCACCAGACGCCAACCGCTCCGGCGCCATGTAAAGCAGCTTGAGCGTGCCCGCCTCTAGCCCCGCCCAAACGGCATCGGTTTCCTCTTCGGTATTACCAGAGGTCAGCGCACCCGCCTCGACACCTGCCGCCTTCAACCCGCGCACTTGATCGCGCATCAGGGCGATCAACGGGGAGATGACGACTGTTACACCGTCACGCACCAAGGCAGGCAGCTGAAAGCATAGCGACTTTCCCCCACCCGTCGGCATAATCGCCAGCATGTTTTCACCCGCAACCACAGCCTCCACAATCTCGCGCTGACCATCGCGAAAATCGTCGAAGCCAAAGACATCTTTGAGCAGCGTATCTGCGGGCATAAATTGAGAACCTGTGTTGGTTTTTCTTGTCTACTCTTAGCCTCACAATCCCACATGAAGATTCGGCAAACAAGTGCACATCGGCCCGCCTCTTTGGTTTCCCAATATCCCCTTGGAAGGCGCATCTATCGGCGCCCACCCCCGTTGCCAATTCGCACGCAACCGCCTACCCATAACCTTCAACCGCAGGAGCATTCATGGGCGAAATTACTTTGGTCCGGCACGGACAAGCCAATTCAGCCGCCACGACAGAGGCGGATTACGACAAGCTCTCGGACCTTGGGCACGAGCAAGCCCGCTGGCTTGGCGATTGGATCCATACCCATGACACGCCTTTTGATGCGGTCTACTCCGGCTCGCTGCGCCGCCAACGCGAAACAGCAGCAGGCATGGGGTTCACAGATGTGACAATCGACGAACGGCTCAACGAAATTGTCTACTACGACCTGACAGCGGAAATGGAGGCCAATGGCTTGGCTGGTCCACGAGAGAGCAAGGATGACTTTGTCACCCATTTCCCTGCGACACTCACCGCATGGCGGGATGGGCTGATCACCGGCAATGAAACCTACACGGCCTATTGCGAACGTGTCGCCGCCTTGATCGCGGACGCGGCCCAACCGGGCAAGCGCATCCTTTGCGTGACATCGGGCGGCATCATCGCGCGGGCCGTGGCGCACATCTTGCACCTCGACATCCCCCAAATGGCGCAGGTCGCTCTGCCAATCCTGAACACATCAGTGCACCGGATACATGTGACCGACCACGGGCCGATCTTGGGCACGTTCAACAGTTCCCCCCATCTGGACCGCAATGATCGGGTGACCGCCCGCACGCATTACTAAGGACGAAAACATGACACATCTTTGGGTCCGCGCAGAAACACGCCCACACGAACAACGTGTCGGTCTAATGCCCGACGGCGCGCGTGCATTGATGGCGGCAGGGATCAAGGTCACGATTGAAAAGTCCGACCAAAGGGCAATCGATATCGCGGGTTATGTGGACGCAGGCTGTGATATCGCGGACCAAGGCAGCTGGACCGACGCCCCTGATGACGCGATCATTTTCGGGCTAAAGGAATTGCCAACAGACGGCAGACCACTGCGCCACCGCCACATCATGTTCGGGCACGCCTATAAGGGACAGGCCGCTGGGCGCATACTCCTTGATCGGTTTCAAACGGGCGGCGGGACGCTTTATGATCTGGAATATCTGGTGGATGACGCTGAACGTCGGGTCGCGGCCTTTGGATATTGGGCGGGCTATGCAGGTGCGGCGGTCAGCTTGCATTCGTGTGCGGCCCAAACCCGCGGCGATCTGATCGGCCCAATCGATACATACAGCAATGCTGACGCCATGGTGGCTGACCTCCAATCAGCTCTCGGCGACACGAAACCTTCTGTTCTGACAATCGGTGCATTGGGGCGGGTCGGCACGGGGGCGGCGGACCTCTGCGAGGCACTGGGGCTAAAGGTAACAAAATGGGACATGGCGGAAACAGCTTCGGGCGGTCCATTTCCCGAAGTGCTCGACCACGATGTGTTCCTAAACTGCATCCTCGCGCGCGACGGCACGCCGGTGTTTGTGCCCGCATCGGCCAAAACGGACCCCAGAAAGCTGCGCGTGATCGGCGACATCGCCTGCGACCCGCAAAGCGATTTTTCCCCGATCAAGGTCTACAACGCAGAAACGACTTGGGCAGCACCTGCCTTGCGTGTTCACAATGATCCACCCTTAGATGTCATGGCAATCGACAACTTGCCGTCGCTTCTGCCAGCGGAAAGCAGCGAAGATTTCGCCGCGCAATTGCTCCCGCACTTGGGCGCATTGGGTCGTTTGGATCAGGGCGTCTGGCAACGCGCGCAACAAGTGTTTGTCGACGCAACTGGGTAGGATGGGTTTAAACCCATCCTACGTCATTTCGCCCCAAACAGGCGGTAATACATCCAGTCGGGCATGAACTGCGATAAGCGGAACAACCATGAAAACACCATCGGGAAACTACGCTTAAACCCGCCAGTTTCGAGGTGGCCAAAAAACACTTCTGCTGCTTCTTCAGGTTCCATAATTAACGGCATCTGAAAATCATTCTTCTCCGTCAATCGGGTCTTGATGAAACCCGGATTCACGACCTGCACACGGACACCCGTCTTGCGTAAATCAGCCTGCATACTTTCGGCCAATGCCATCAACCCCGCCTTGGACGCCGAATACCCAATCGCGCCGGGCAAGCCGCGAAAACCCGACAATGATCCGGTCAAAACAACATGGCCCGCATCCCGCGCAACCATCTGGCCGATCACCGCACCAACAACACGTGCCCCGCCGAGGAAATTGATCTGCCCCATCAGATCAGCCTTTTCATTGTCCCACTCGGTCGCCTTCATCGGCCAATAGACACCCGCCAAATAGATCACGCCGTCGACATGCCCGATCTCAGCCGCCACATCTTCAACGGCCTGCCGGTCGCTGACATCCACTGTCACATACGACGCGTTGTCGCCAATTTCTGCTGCAAGCGATTTCAACCGCTCCTTCGAGCGTGCGGACACAATCACATGGGCGCCAGCAGCGGCAACTTTTTTGGCGACCTCACGACCCAATCCTTCGCTTGCACCGACAATCCAATATCGTTTCCCTGCCCAATCAATCATGATGTCACCCTATCTACAGGGCGGATTGTGGCGACAAGCTCCGCCACTTTGATCCCGAATTTGCGGAACTGATTGCGGTTCATGATCGTGCCGTTAGGCATCAGATACATCCAATCACAAGCCTGTAAAACATATCCACCCGCCGTATCCGACAGCTTAATCTTGTAATTCAAAACGACAGCATTGCCGCTTTGATACCCACGACCCGCGCCAACGACATCATCTGCCGTTGCGATAATTTGCCCGTCAGCGTTCACATCCAAATGCCATGCACGTTCCTGCACATTGCCGCTGTCGTAGTGAAACACCTCGCGCAGAACGCCTGTGTTGCCGTCCCACGACCCCTCGAATTCGGACGTAAAACGCGACACCACGCGCCCCATCGGCCCGTAGATGATCCCGTCACAAATCAACGGACCATCGAACACCTGGCGGATGTCGAATTCATCGCCAAAAGTGTAGTCATCCGGCCCTTGCCCGTAAAACGACCAATACCGCGTCTTGGCCCACATCGCAGCGAGCGCCAATGCCGCGCCAATCAGCATAAGAAAAAGCGCCATTATGTCGTCTCCAAGTCCGTGGCGATCAGTAATCCAATCGCCCCCAATTTCAAAATTGACGGCACAAAGGCGTATAACACCGTCAATGTCGTCAGCGCCGTTTCCGGCAAATTGCCCGCGCCTGCCACAAAACCCGCGCGCTCTAATAGCGGCAGCAATGTCACTGCGGCAAAGGCCAGCGTAAACTTGCTCACCAACGACCAAAGCCCGAAGCCCTGACCGCCGTTGGGCGACACAACAGCCATGCGCCGCGCAAACATCGCGGGCAGCAAAGTCAGGTCCGCACCGATGGTCGCACCTGATACAACGCATATAAGGGCGAATTGGTTCAAGTCACCCGTGCCTAAAGTTAGCACAAAGCCGAAAGACAGCACCGCAAGCCCCATCGCAAACAGCAAAACCCGCTTCTCTCCCCAGCGTTGGGCGAGTGCCGACCAGATGGGCGATGACAGCGCCGCCGCAAGGAAAAACAGCACCAGTAGTGGACCTTCCCTGTCGGGACTGCCAAGTCTTGATTCCACGTAGAACAGGAACAGCGTCGAAGACACCGCCAATGGGGTCGCGTTCACCAGCGCCAGCACCAACAATCGGCGGGTCAATTTATCTGCTAATATTTCTTTGATTTGGGACGGTTCAGCTGTCGTGCGCCCCTTCCATTCGGGCAACATGAACAATGTGGCCACCACTGTGGCCGCCGCGAACCCATAGGCAAAGGTGCCAAAGGGGTCATCGCTTAGGTCCATCAACAGGGTCGGTGCGACCGCCGCGATACACACGCCAAGCAACCCGCCAGTTTCGCGCCACGATGCCAAACGCACATGGCCCTTGGGGTCGTCACCCGCCTTGCTGATACCCTGGGCGTAGAAATTGATCGTCAGGAAACTGAACGCGCTGAACAGTCCTGTGACTGTGATCGCGAACCAGATTGCAGGGTCCATCGGCGGAGCCACGGCAAATAACCCAATCATCGACACCGCCATGATCAGAGCCACCGCCGTCACCGCCCATTTCTTGGCCGCGCCCAAACGTTCGCTGATCCACCCCAACATGGGGTCTTGGATCACATCAAATAAGCGCAACGCGAATAGGATCGCGCCCAGCGCCGTGAGGCTGACACCGTAAGTGTCCGCATAGTATTTCGGCGCATAGATATAGATCGGCAAACCTGCCGCCGATAGCACGGCGGCAAAGCCTGTGAAGGCTGGCAAGCGCTCTGACCACGCGCTCATTCGCTGACCTCATCAGTCGGTGGTTCGGGGCGCGACCGGAATGTCGCACCTTTCCACCATAGCTTAATCGCTTGCCAATGGATCAGTGCCATCACACGCCGCGCGCCAAAAGGGCGGCGGATCGTAGCGCACAGTATGGACCCATTCGTCAACGGCTTGCGCGGCCCATGCAAGGTCGCAATCACCCCACCATTGCCACGGCTGTAATCAATCCAAATGCCGATGCTGTCGGGCTGAATATCGAACCGAAACGTATAGCCGCCCTCAATCGGTTGAAACGGCGAGACGTGGAAAATCTTATCAGCGTGGATCGTGTCATCCTTGGTGATCTCGCGCCCATCGGCGTGACGGCACAGATACGAATGACGGTCGCCAAAGGTATTGGTCACCTCGGCAATCACTGCACGTAGGTCACCTGCCGTGTCATGACACAGCCAAAACGACACCGGATTGAAAACATAGCCCAAGATGCGCGGTTGGGCGAGTAACGCGAGCCGCCCATCCGCGGCCACACCATTGCTCGCCAACACCTCCCTCGCCCAGACGGCACCGCGCCCCACATGGGGGGCGCCACCATGGTCGCTGTCTTGCATCGACATCAATGACGCTTTGTTACGGGCGAATAATCGCGGGGTTTTCAATGTGGCTTCGGGATCAAACAGAACGTAGTCGATGGAATAGCGAAACGCATTTTTTACCGCCCCGCGTCGGCCGTGATACGTGTGGCCTGCGATATGTTCGACGCCGTTCACTCTGCCGGGATCGCAGGGGCATTCGCCGCGTTCAACGCCGTCACCACATCCACGGCGGACGACAATCCGTCCTCGTGGAAACCGTTTTTCATCCACGCACCGCAGAACCATGTATTGTTGGTACCGTTCATCGCAGCGGCCTCACCCTGTGCGGCCATCGCCGCCGCGTCATAAACAGGGTGGCGCAATGTCACTTCATCCCAAATCAGCTCTTCGCGGATCGTGCGGGTGGTGTTTAGCGTAACCATATAGTCAGGGCCGGTCAGCCAAGGCTGCAGCGAGTTCATCCAATAGGTCAGATCAATCTGATCGCTCTGCTTGCGGGCCTCTTCGCTGTAGATCCAGCTTGACCAAACCGCGCGCCGCTTTGGCATAATCGCTGTATCGGAATGGAGCACAACGCGGTTCGGTTGATATTTCACCGCCCCCAAGGTCGCGATTTCCTGTGCGGACGCATCCGCCAACATTGCAAGCGTGTCATCAGAATGGGTCGCGAAAATCATCTCGTCAAACGCTTCCCAATCGCCACCAGCGGCCTTGACCTCTGCCCCCTCGGGCGTCCTGCGCACAGCATCGACACCAGCACCCAAACGCATCTGCACACCGCGCTTGTTCATATCAGCGCCCAGCCTATCGACGTAAGATTTGCTGCCACCCTGGACCGTATACCACTGGTGCTGACCCGTAGCGGACAACAGCGCGTGATTGTCGAAAAACTGCATCATCGCATGGGCCGGAAAATCCATGATTTTCTCTTTGGGCGTCGACCAGATCGCGCCAGAGAACGGCAGCAGGTAATGATCGCGGAAATAGTCGGACAGGTTCAACTTCATCATCAAATCGCCAATGGTCAGCGACGGGTCTTGGCTTGCCGCTAATCCGTGTTTGTTGAAATGCAAAATATCGCGGATCATACGCAGGAATTTCGGATTCGCGATATTACGCTTCTGGGCAAATATCGCACCAGCCCCCGCCAGCCCGTATTCCAAACGCCCCCCATCAAAGGACGCACCAAACGACATGTTGGATTTGACCACAGGTACATCCAGTTGATCAAACAGCGCCGTCAGATGTGGATAATTGGCATAGTTGAAAACGATGAAACCGGTATCCACAGGCGTATCAGCATGCGGCCCCGCCATACGGGTGCGGGCATGGCCACCTAGTCGCTTTTCAGCCTCGAACAACACAACATGATGATCGGCAGCAAGCATATGCGCCGCCCCCATGCCAGAAATACCCGCACCGATAACGGCAATCTTGCGCGGCTTTTGCAAAGGGGATTTGATCGACATAGGCACTCTCATTTTCTCAATAGATACACCGAACCTAAAGCGGTCAGCACAAACATCCAGTCAGTGACCAAAGATTTCCGATCTAGCGGCCCGTATGATCCAAAGGCAGCTTGGCCCTGTCCTCAACCGCTATCTCTTCAAAATCAAAATTGTCCAATTTTGTCGCACGCTTGCCCGCGCGTTCGGCCGCTGTATTGATCTCGTCCAAGTCTTTACGCGCCTGTCCAAAATGCGTGTTCAACTTATCCACCCGTTCAACCACAAGCTCGACATCCCGATGCAGCAACCGCAATGTTGTGCGGATCGCGCCTGCCTGTTCGCGCATCCGCGCATCCTTCAAAATCGCGCGCATTGTGTTGAGCGTTGCCATGCAAGTCGTCGGCGATACGATCCAGACACGGGCGGCGAAACCTTCGCGCACCAACTCGGGAAAATTGGCGTGTAGTTCGGCATAGACTGCCTCTGACGGCAGGAACATCAACGCCCCGTCGGCGGTTTCACCATCCAGAATGTACTTGTCCGAAATCGCCTTGATATGAGCTTTGACTGATTGGCGCATGAACTTGGCGGCCTCGTTGGCCTCCCAGTCGGTGGTCGCATTGCGCAGGGCTTCATAAGCCTCCAACGGGAATTTGCTGTCGATGACAATCGGACCCGGTGGGTTTGGCAGATGGATCAAACAGTCGGCGCGCTTGCTGTTGCTCAGCGTGTGCTGGAATGTGTAGGCATCCGACGGCAGCGCCTTGCTGACGATGTCATTAAGCTGGATTTCACCAAAAGCCCCGCGGGTCTGCTTGTTCGACAAGATATCCTGCAATGACAAAACATCGCCCGATAGCTTGGTAATATTTTCCTGAGCTTTATCGATGGTCAGCAAACGTTGCTGCAATTCGCCCAAAGATTGCGCTGTGCGTTGGGCGGAAGTGGACAGGTTCACATTCATCGATTCCGTGACCTGTTGCAGGCGTTGCTCCATCAACTGCAAGGTCTTGGCTTGCTGTTGAGCCTGCGCCTCTGACACGGAATTGAGGCCGCCGACCAACTGCTGCTGGCCATTCGACAACATCTCGACCCGTGACCCAAGCCCGCCCATCTGGCTCGCCAACACCTGCGCCATTTCACCCGATTTACCGGCACGGCGTACGGTCACAATCAATAGCACCACCACCAGCAAGAGAATGAGGGCAACGATGAGACCGGCGAGGAACAGCGGGTCGTCAAACGCAAAGGTATAATCGCCGATCGTGATCATGTGCGACCAAACAACCGTTCGATGTCAATCATCTTCAATTCTACATATGTCGGGCGGCCGTGGTTGCATTGGCCTGACCTTGGCGTCGCTTCCATGTCGCGCAACAGGGCGTTCATTTCCTCGCCGCGCATCCGGCGGCCCGTGCGAATTGATCCGTGACAGGCCACACGGGACAGGATCGCCTCGACCTTTGATTGCACGCGATCTGATCCGCCCGTATCGGACAATTCGTCCAAGATGTCGCGCAGCATTGCAGTCGCATTGACCTCGCCCAAGATCGCAGGCGTTTCACGTACGGCCACCGCGTTGCCGCCGAACGCCTCGATGCCCAATCCGAACCGCGCCAAGTCATCTGCGATATCCAGCAACTGCCCCGCTTCGCCTTCGGCCAATTCCACAATCTCTGGGATCAACAAGGCCTGCGCCGCCACGCCATTTTCGGCCATCTGGGTTTTCAGCTTTTCGTAGACAAGCCGTTCATGCGCCGCATGCCCATCCACAATCACAATCCCGTCCTTGGTCTGGGCGATGATATAATTCTCGTGCAACTGCGCCCGCGCGGCACCCAATGGCAAATGGTCCGGTTCATCCATGACCACAGGTTCAATCCGCGCGCTTGGTGTTTCTTCAAACCCTGGTGCTTGGGCCTGATACGACTGTGTCCGCACACCCATCGACGGGCGGTCCATTTGGTAAACACGCGGTTCCATCGGCTGCGGCTGCATCGCTCCCAATGTCGCATCAGCCACCGTCGTCGACGCACGGTGCCCCGCCCCCGCCATGGCCTGACGCAAGCCCGACACGATCAGGCCGCGCACGATGGCTGGCTCGCGAAAACGCACCTCTGATTTGGCGGGATGCACATTCACATCGACCATCGTTGGGTCGCAATCAATGAACAGCGCGGCCACCGGATGCCTGTCACGTGACAGCACGTCCATATATCCGGCTCGCAACGCGCCGAGCAACATTTTGTCACGCACAGGGCGGCCATTCACGAACACGAACTGCGCAATCGCGGCACCCCGCGAATAGGTCGGCAAGGCCGCATAACCAGTTAAATGAAACCCATCGCGTTCCGCATCAATCGCAAGCGCATTGTCGGCAAAGTCACGCCCTATCACAGACCGCAAACGCCCGTGCAGCGCGTCAAACAGATCACCGGTTTCCGCGTCTGCACGGAACGTCGTGCGGCTCTCACCACCCGACCCATCGCGCAGGATGAACGTGATAAATGGTATCGCCATGGCGAGCCGTTTGACAACATCGCCCACGGCCTGTGCCTCTGCCCTGTCGGTGCGCATGAACTTCAACCGTGCAGGCGTGGCATAAAACATGTCGCGCAATTCGACGATCGTGCCATGGGATAACGCGGCCGGACGCACATCGCCCATATCGCCACCCGCGACAGTTACCGTCGCAGCATCACCGCCCGCCACACGGCTCGTGATGGTCAAGCGCCCCACGGCGCCAAGGCTGGGCAAGGCTTCACCCCGAAACCCGAATGAATGGATATTCAGCAGGTCGGACCCGTCAATTTTGCTTGTCGCATGACGGGATAAGGCCAGCGGCAAATCCGGCCCCGCGATCCCACAGCCATCGTCGGTGACGCGGATCAGGGTCTTGCCGCCATCCGCGATTACAACTTCGATCCGGTGCGCGCCCGCATCAATCGCGTTTTCAACAAGCTCTTTCACGGCAGCAGCAGGGCGTTCCAGCACCTCGCCCGCTGCAATCCTGTTGATTGCGGCGTCGTCAAGCTGCCTGATCACAGGCTGTGGCTTTATATTGGGGTCAGGATTGGCCATGCCACAAGGTTTAGCACAACAAGTCGCGATTCTACGAGAGGCGAAAAATGGTTAATCGGTGGTTTCTACACCGACAGGCTGCCCCACAACGACGAAATGCATATCCTCTGGGCGCAGGTATTCAGCCGAAACCCGTTTGATATCATCCAGCGTCACCGCCTCCATATAGGCGTTGCGATTGATCACGTAATCCGCGGGCAGACCGATCATCTGCATGCCGACCATGATGCCCGCAATCTTGGCATTGCCATCAAATCGCAGGGGGTATTCGCCCGTCAGATAAGTTTTGGTATCCGCCAGTTCTTGGGCAGTCACGCCATTGGTCGCCAGATCGGTCCAAACATCGCGGGTGACGGCGATGGCTTCGGCGATTGTGTCATTCGACGACGCCACCTGCCCGATCCACATTTCCGCGTGGAATTTTGGCACCAGATAGGATCGAATACCATAGGTCAGTCCGCGCTTTTCACGGACCTCGTTCATCAGGCGTGATTCAAAACCGGACCCGCCCAGAATGGAATTGAGGATATAAGCGGCAAAGAAGTCTTCGTCGTGACGCTCTATCCCACTATGGCCGAACAAGGCCACAGACTGTGGGGTTTCAAAGTCGATGACAGTCACACCACCATCCAATGCAAAGCCTGCGTGATCCGGTTCCGGTGGCCCTTCACTAGGCAAGGCGCCAAGCAGATCATCCAAGATCGGGCCGATCTCATCCGCAGAAATATCCCCCACGGCGGATACATATACAGCATTTCGGGTCAGGGTGTTGCGGTGTGCCTCAAACATGTCGGCTTGGGTCAGGGCGCTGACACTTTCGACCGTGCCGTCAATGGGCGAGCCATAAGGATGCGCGCCAAATGCGACCTCGTCGAAGTATTTGCCCGCAATGCGGTTCGGGTTCTTCGCGTCCCCCGCAATGCCCGACAGAACCTGCGCGCGGACACGGTCAATCGCAGATTGGTCAAACCTTGGTTCCGTCAAGGCTTGGCGCAACAACGCCAATGCCTCGTCTTGGTTTTCGGACAAGAAGCGCGCGGAAATGGACATGATGTCATCGGACACGCGGAAGGTGAAACGGGCAGCGAGCTCATCCAAACGTTTCTGGAACGCTTGCGCGTCCATGTCGCCGCTGCCTTCTTCGATCAAGGCGGTCATCAGGTTGATCGCGCCGCGCTTGCCGTCCACATCCAATGACGCGCCGCCGCGCATACGAATTTCGAGCGCGGTAAACGGGATGGACGGTTCTTCAACCACCCATGCGTCGATGCCGCCGTCAGAAGTGACAGTTTTGATATCAATCTCTGCTGTGGCCATGCTGGCCGTGCTGATGGCGCAAAATGCGATGATAAAACGGAACATTAGCGTGCCTCCTCTGCGTTAGACACGACCCAGCCGGTCACAGCCTGATCACGGTTTAGGACCTTGGCCGCGACAGCCTTAATATCGGCCTCTGTCACGTCTTGCAGGACTTGTGGCCATGCTTGCACGTCTTCAACGGTTAGCCCTTGGGTCAGGGCCACACCATAGCGACGCGCCAATCCTTCGACGTTGTCCTTGGCGTAAATATCTGATGCGCGGGACTGGGTTCGGATGCTTTCCAGCTCTGCGGGGTCAATCGGATTGGCGAGGAACTCGGCAATGGCCGCGTCCATAGCGGCCTCTGCCTCTGACAAGCTCACCCCTTCGGACGGGGCGACAAAGACGTTGAACATCGTGTCATCGAGCGAGTTACCGCGATAGCCAGCGCCGGATTGCACGGCGATTTGACTATCGAATTGCAGCGCCTTTCCAAGGACGGAAGAAAACGGCGATCCACCCAGCAGCTCTGCCAAATAGACCAAGGCAGCTGCCTCTTTTTGCGCACCGCTGTCGCGTTCAGGCGCGATGTAGGATCGAGTCAGATAGGGTTGGCTAACACGTGGATCGGTATAGGTGATGCGCCGCTCTGCACGCTGCGGCGGCTCTGCAGGACGGATGCGTTCGGGCAGGTTTTCCTCTGCCGGAATAACGCCGTAATACTGCTCTGCCAGCGCTTTTACCTCATCGGGTTGCACATCACCTGCGACAATCAAAATCGCATTATTGGGGCTGTAATACAGGTCATAGAAATCCAACGCGTCTTGTAGCGACAGCTCTTCCATTTCGTGTTTCCACCCGATGACAGGCACGCCGTAGCGGTGATTTTGATATTGCGCGGCGACGAATTGTTCGCGGGCCAAGGCACCTGCGGAATTTTCAGTGCGCTGATTGCGCTCTTCCAACACCACACCGCGTTCTGTTTCGATGTCGTCCTCGGTCAGCACCAGATTGTTCATCCGGTTGCTTTCCATTTGCATCATCAGTTCCAACCGATCCGCCGCGATGCGCTGGAAATAGGCGGTGTAATCGTGGCTTGTGAACGCATTGTCCGACCCGCCATTGGCCGCCACGGTCGCCGAAAACTCGCCGCTTTCCAAAACATCCGTGGCCTTGAACAACAGGTGTTCCAAGAAATGCGCGACGCCAGATGCACCGACAGGTTCATCCGCTGATCCGACTTTATACCATACCATATGCACGACAACTGGGGCGCGGTGGTCTTCGATCACCACGACATCCATGCCGTTATCAAGGGAATAGGTTGTGACCTCTTCGGCGATCGCGGGCGGCGCAAAGGCGATCAGGGCAAGGGCGAACAATCGGCGCATGGGGCATCCTTTGTAATAGGTCGTTGGGGTTAACCTACGCCACTGCCCGCCGCATTCAAGTGCGCCATACGCTGTTGTGAATACCCGCTAGTTCGCAGGTGGAGCAGAGGGGGTCGCAACGCCAAGCTGCCGAAAGCGTTGCAGTTCCGCATAGGCATCAAGGGCTTGATTGGCATAGGCACCGAAATACCCATTGCGTGAAAACAGCCCACCGAACAGCGAAAACGTACGGCGCGTCTTGCGAATGCGTGCGTCTTCGTCGGCCAATGTCGCCCGAATGTCAGCCGATACGCCATTGCGGCTGGCCGCAGAGACCAATGCAGCGTCAGACGCTGGAACACCACCACGTTGCAAAACAGCCGCGTTCCCGCCCAAAGCCGCAATCGCGGCAGCCTTTGGGTTCGGATCTGTGCGGTTTGCACCACCTGGTGTCGGGGTTGGCAATTTCATCTCGGCGGGAATTTCCAAGGATTTTACAGGAAGCACCGCAAATTCATCAGGGCCGCCGCCGGTGTTGCGGCTATCGTGCAATGACCGTTCACCCGATGTGCAGGCTGCCATCATCAGTGCTGTCAAACTTGCCAAAATTACCTTGCGCATTGCATCGTCCTTGGTCGTTGTCCCGAATGTCTAGCCTATGGTGCGGCTTTCGTCACGCCCGTTTCTTTTGCGGGGTATCGGGGTCGGAAAACGCGATCCCAACAGCACCCACAAAAATTGCAACATCCGCAACGTTGAACGCATAGGGGTTTTCAAACCCGCAGCAGGACATATTGAGGAAATCCGCCACTGCGCCATATAGAAATCGGTCGATGACGTTTCCCATCGCCCCACCGACCAAAAAACCGGCCCAGATAAATGTCCATTTGCTCGCCGACGGTCTGCGCCACAACCAATACAACACAGCGCCTGAAATCGCGAAAGCAATCGCCACTAGCACCCAACGCATGTCGAAACCTGCACCAATGCCAAAGTTCACTCCGCGGTTCCACGCCATGCGAAACACCAGAAACGGCGGCCAGACATCAATGCCTTTTTTAGTGATTAGATCAAGATAATGGACGACAAACCATTTGCTGGCCTGATCGACCAGAAACACCCAAAACCCTGTCCAAAATAGCAAACGCATTGATTGATCCTTAGTGACGGAAGTGGCGCATGCCGGTGAACACCATCGCGATGCCGGCCTCGTCTGCGGCGGCAATCACTTCGTCATCGCGCATGGAGCCACCCGGTTGGATGACGCAAGTCGCGCCCGCAGCTGCGGCCTCTAACAGGCCGTCAGCGAATGGGAAGAACGCGTCAGATGCAACGGCGGACCCGATGGCCAATGACTGCGGCAGGTCCATGGCCTTGGCCATACGCTCTGCCTTTTGTGCGGCGATCAACGCGCTATCAAGGCGGGACATTTGACCAGCGCCAACACCCACGGTCGCCTTGTCTTTCACATAAACAATCGCGTTGGATTTGACGTGCTTTGCAACTTTCCAAGCAAACAACAGATCAGCCATTTGCGCGTCAGTTGGTTTGACCTTTGTCACGACCTTGAGGTCGGCCAGATCAACCGAACCCACGTCTTTGTCCTGCACCAACATGCCACCTGCAACTTGCTTCATGATAATCTGCTCTGCTTTTGGATCGGGCAAACCATCCGTGGTCAAAAGGCGCAGGTTCTTTTTGGTCGCGAACACGGCGCGGGCCGCATCAGACGCGCCAGGCGCAATCACAACTTCGGTGAAAATCTCGACGATGGCCTTGGCGGTTTCTTCGTCCAGCGCAGTGTTCAGCGCGACAATGCCACCAAAGGCAGAGGTGCGATCGCAGTTGAACGCATTTTGATACGCTTCGAGCAAGGTCGCGCCACGCGCAACACCGCTTGGATTGGCATGCTTGATGATCGCAACGGCTGGACCGTCTGCCGGATCAAATTCCGCAACCAATTCAAACGCCGCATCGGTGTCGTTGATGTTGTTGTATGACAGCTCTTTGCCCTGATGAACGACAGCCGTCGCAACACCCTGACGGCCTGTGCCATCATCATAGAACGATGCGGACTGGTGGCTGTTTTCGCCGTAACGCATCGTCTGCTTGAATGTGCCTGCAATGGAACGACGGCGCGGTGTGTCCAGATCAATTGCGCCCGCCATCCAAGTGCTGACAGCCGTGTCATAGGCGGCCGTACGACCATAAGCAGTCTGCGCCAGTTTTTGACGGAACGCCAAGGTGGTCTGACCGTCATTGGCATCCAATTCAGCCAGCAGTGCAGCATAGTCTTCAACGTCGGTAATCACGTTCACGAACGCATGGTTTTTCGCAGCAGAGCGGATCATCGCAGGGCCACCAATATCAATGTTCTCGATGCATGTATCGAAATCGGCGCCCTTGGCGACGGTTTCTTCAAACGGGTAAAGGTTCACGACCAACAGGTCGATCGCACCGATATTATGCTCGTCCATTGCGGCAACATGGGCTGGCAGATCACGGCGCGCCAATAGGCCACCATGCACAACTGGATGCAGCGTTTTCACACGGCCATCCATCATTTCAGGGAAGCCTGTCACATCAGCGACGTCTTTCACATCGAGGCCAGCGTCACGCAGCGCCTTGGCGGACCCGCCAGTTGACAAAAGCTCGACCCCACGGGCGGCCAATGCCTTCCCAAGATCAAGCAATCCAGCTTTGTCAGAAACAGAAAGAAGGGCGCGGCGCAGTGGAGCAAGGTCAGTCATGTGATCCCCCGAGATCATTCGTTAAACGGTTCAAGCGGGTCGTCAGTTACAAGATCACGCACACCATCGGGCGTGTCCTGTGCCTTTGCTAACGACCAGCGGACGCGCGTCGCATAGGCCATTGTGCGCCCAGATAAAACCACCTGTTGGCTCGGACGGGGCTTTAATCGTCCATTTTCCAAATAAACTGACGGTTCAAGCGTCATTTCGGCGTATCCATCGTGGCGCAATATCCAAATCTCGCCTGATTTGAGTGCCATCGAAATCGCAGCGCCCCCCAAATCCATCGTCGCATCGACATCAGGATGCAGATGGAACCGCAATGCGTAGGACACGCCTTGCAGCGCAGTTTGGTCCAACGCCGTCTCGAATTTCGCCTTATCGGGCTCGTTGAGCGTGGTTAGCAAATCTTCACCAACCAACCCGCGCCCATCGACGGCCAAATCAATTGTGCGCGCATGTGTCAAACCATGGGTCGGGCGATACCCGTCATGCGACAACTCTAACCTGCGACCATCATGAAGGCCGGAAAATTCGGCATGCACAGCTTGCGGAACATCAACAAGCAATTCTTGGCGGGTTGCGTTCAATCGGCTTGGAGGGCCCAAGCGGGATGACGAATAACCTTCGATACAAAGCGTCGAATGGGACGGGGTCGCACGACCTGCACGGCGCCATTCTTCGCCAAACGTGCTGCCAGACCCGCAGTTCACAATCACCGGCCTACGGCCCGATGTCACCTCTAACGCCAAAGTGCTGGCGTGGGCATTCACGGACACACGACCCGTTGGCGGGGCCGCTGCATCAACGACAATCGACGTGCGCCCCGCGCTTAGGCGCGCAAAGCCCATATGGGGGCCTTCGCTTGTGCGGGTCTTGTCGCCCGATGCAGTCAGCGCATAATCCAGACGCCCGTCTAGTCCGCGTCCGCCACCATGGAACCGCGCAAGGCCACCATCGGCATGGCGCAGCGCGCGCAGCGTCGGTGCAATCCGCGCAATCGCCGTTAGGATCGGCGCAGGCGGTTGACGCCCCATTTCGTTCAACGCCCCTACAGCCCACGTCAATAGCGTCAAGACTTCGAGCAGCTCTTCAGGATTGCGCGTCGGAATGCCGCCGGTTTCATCAATCTCGCGCCCGCAGTCACGGGCCAAAGCGGCGACCGCCGGATCGACGTATCCTTGCATCCCTTCTAGCGACAGGCCCGCGTAAATCATGCCTGTCAGTGCCTCGAACCGTGGCAAGCCATGTTGCGAGGTTTTCCAACGGCGCGACAAGAAAATCGTTTGCTGGGCAAGGGTGCGGTAAAACGCTTCGCTCGCCTCTTTTTCCTGACCGCGCAGCAGGAAAAACCCGTGCTGAATCCACCGGATCAGACGGCGGCCCACCAGATCAGGGGTCCACCCCGGCCCGCGCCCATTGCCATAACGGTCGATCCAATCCCAGACCCAATCTTGCGCACAGCCCCGCGCCTTGGCATCGCCCACGGCAGCAAGGTCATCCAACCAAGCACAGCCCTGAAGCTCTTCTGCCACGACGACATTGTCGCCAGCGATGTCCCAAATCGAGGTATCCTTGGCCTCTGTCAGCGCACCTGAAAACAGGAAGTTGCCGGCGACCAACTGGCGGCCACGGGCGAAATGGCCGATGGTTTTCGGTTCTGGCTGGCTGACAAATCCGGTGGCTGGACGCGCGCGCGTGGCCGCGACCGCATGTAAACGGTGCATAAAATGCGTGGCGCCTGCGCGCCATGTTTGCGGTCTTGCCACGGTCCTGCTGCCTTTAATCTTGCGCTGATACGCATTGTTATTGGCTGCATACTAGGGCGCTATGCAGGCTTTGTCAGCACCGCAATATAGAAACCGTCCATGCCGCCCAATTCTGGCCAATAATCAGGGCGCAATCGGACGCCGCCCTCATATGTGGTCCAATCAGGATCGATGCCTGGGCGATCCGCCGCGCTGACATCCACTGTTAGACCAGGATGGCGTTCCAACGCTTCCTCGATCTGCACCTCGCCTTCGTCCGGCAACAGCGAACAGGTGCAAAACACAAGCTTGCCACCCGGTTTCACAAGCGTCAGCGCATGGTCGATCATCGTCGCCTGCTGCTCGATCAATTCGGCGAATTCCGACCCATCCTTGGCGTACGGCAAATCAGGGTGACGCCGGATCGTGCCCGTCGCCGAACAGGGCGCATCCAATAAAACGGCATCATAGCGACCAGCCACATCAAATGCGTCTGCTACAATCAACGTCGCCTGTGTTTTAACACGGGCCAGATTTTCGGCCACACGCGCCATGCGCGTTTTGGAAATATCGACGGCAGTGACAACAGCACCAGCGGCAGCCAACTGCATCGTCTTACCACCAGGGGCGGCACAAATATCCAGCACGGTCATGCCCTTGGTCGGGGCGAGCATCTGCACCGGCACCGCTGCGGCGGCATCCTGCACCCACCAATCGCCAGCCTCATAGCCTGCAAGACTGCTGACTTGGCCAGCGTTATGCACGCGCACAGACCCATTGGGCAAAACCACACCATCGACGGCCGCAGCCAAGGCCGCTGGGTCGCCTTTGGGGGTTAGGTCAAGCGGCGCCCCTGCGAAATGCGCGGTGTCCATGGCATCCATCGCCTTGCGCCCCCATGCGGCGACCAAAGGTTGACGCAACCATCCGGGCATCAATGGGACCTTGCGCTTGTGCCAGCCATCGGCACCTTCGTCCGCAATGCGGCGCAGCACGGCGTTCACCATGCCTTTCATCGAATGGGTGTTTTTATTCTGCGCAGTGATTTCGACATAGGCGTTCACGACGCCATGGGCTGCCTCGCCACTGATTAGTTCAATCACACCAAGACGCAGAGAATTCATCACATGCTCTGGCGGTTGTTTTTTCAAATAAGGTTTGAGCATCCGGTCGGCCCGATCCAACCCGCGCAACGCATCCGTCGCGAGGCGCTGCGCACGCGCACGATCCGCCGGTTCAAGGTGATCCAACGCCCCACCGCCAATCAGTTCCGCCAGCAATCGGCCCTCTTCCATAATCTGATCCATCAGATAATGCGCGGCGCGGCGCGGTGGCAGACCTGTTTTGCTCATGGGGCATCCCTTGTTTTCATGTGGGTTGGGGGTATATCAAACATCAACGTTCGACAAGGAGCCGAGCCAATGACCCAAGAATTGCCCGAAGCCGCCAAACGCGCCTTGGCTGAGGCCGAAGAGCGCCGCAAGAAAAATGGCGATGTGACCCTGCCCAAGGAACTCGGCGGGCGCGACGGACCAGAGGCCGTGCGTTACGGCGACTGGGAGAAAAAGGGCATCGCGATTGATTTTTGATGGCTACCTCAAAAAGTTCTGATGGCACTTAAGTGAACAAACTTACCTTAGATCTTGGCGGGCATCCGATCAGATGAAGACATGATGACCAATGAACATTTGACACTTGAACAATTGGAAGCCGACGTTTGGCCCGAGCCAGATGTCCACTCGCACTTAGTCACAACCTGTCACCGGCTGAGAAAGAAACCGCTGAGCGATTTTAGCACAGAAGACCTTCGCATCATGCTTGGCCAGTCTATCGGCGCAAAACATCTTCTCCCCAGAGCAATTGAAATACTTAGAAAAAATCCGTTTGCTGAAGGGGATTTTTACGAGGGTGATTTACTGGTTGCCGTTGCCCATCATCTCCAGAATATCAGCCAATTGAATTCTGAAGATGCCGAGCACCTTCTTGGAGTCTGTGTTGCCGCTATCGAGTCCTTTGATCCTAGGCTAAACAAAGCCAACACGAGCGCAATTGAGCAACTCATTGGAAGACTTAGAAATCAGCTGCATCGATAATTTTGATCTTCAAGCCTTCATTTAAAGCATGTCAGAAAAGTTAATGTCGAAGGCATTCGGCCGCCAATTCTCCGATATCGCCCCTCAAAAACAAAAACGCCCACCAAATTGGCGGGCGTTTCCGTATTACGTTGACATTTGCGGCGATTAGCGGCGCAGACCCAAACGCTTGATCAGGTCCTGATAACGGGCCTCATCTTTTGCGCGTGTGTAGTCCAACAGCTTACGACGCAGAGCAACCATTTTCAAAAGACCACGACGACCGTGGTTATCTTTCTTGTGGGTTTTGAAGTGCTCTGTCAGTGTGGCGATACGTGAAGAAAGGATAGCAACCTGTACTTCAGGGGAACCAGTGTCACCCTCTTTGATTGCGAATTCTTTCATGACGCGTGCTTTTTCTTCAGCAGTAATCGACATCGGGGTCTCCTTATCTAAAGGGTTAATGGCGCAATCCGGGATGTCGTCCAGAGAGGCCCGTGGAGTATCCGCCAAGGGGATTCCCCCGCCGGATGGCTGCGTTTAGGACAATCAGCCATAAAAGAAAAGCATTTTGTCAGTCTACGCTTCTGACGGAACAGGGATCAGCGTGACGGGTACATTCGCAAGATCAAGGGCCGCATGCCCCGC
>CAXIAL010000031.1:0-23538 GCA_964022435.1 uncultured Roseobacteraceae bacterium
CGACGCAGCTTTATCAGACCTTCGTGGAAACCGAAGACGGTCGTGGAAAAGACTTCTCTGCTGTTTTGCCACGGTTTGAAAAACGCGGTCGCAGCGCATGAGCCCCCATTTCGCGGCCTTCGCATCAGAACTGACCTATGACGCACTGCCCGATGCGTGACCATGCGCTCCATCATGGTGACATCGCCGGCGCGACAATTCGGACGTTCCACAATGCCACTCAGCTAGCTGGGCAATTCGACATGCTCTCCCCCGCTGATTTCGCCCGCCTGTGTGATCTGGTGCTTAGCCAGCCTTAGGTTTCAGCATCTCCGCAAGATAGCGTCCCGTATGGCTTTCGGGCACGGTCGCCACCTGTTCAGGTGTGCCTGTCGCCACGATTTGGCCGCCGCCATCGCCGCCCTCTGGGCCAATATCAATCACGTGGTCGGCCGTTTTCACGACATCCAGATTGTGTTCGATGACCACCACGGAATTACCCTGATCGACCAGTTCATGCAGCACTTCCAGTAACTTACGCACGTCTTCAAAATGCAAACCTGTCGTCGGTTCATCCAGAATATACAATGTGCGGCCCGTTGATTGTCGCGCCAATTCCTTCGACAGCTTGACCCGCTGCGCCTCTCCGCCAGACAAGGTCGTCGCTTGCTGGCCAACCTTGATATAACCAAGCCCAACGCGCATCAGCGCATCCATTTTCGTGCGGATCGACGGCACAGCGGTAAAGAAGGTTTGTGCATCTTCTACCGTCATTTCCAAAACATCCGCGATGGATTTACCTTTGAACTTAATCTCCAGTGTTTCGCGGTTATAGCGCGCGCCGTTGCAGGTTTCGCATGTCACATAAACGTCTGGGAGGAAGTGCATTTCGATCTTGATCACGCCATCGCCCTGACAGGCTTCGCAGCGCCCACCCTTAACGTTAAAGCTGAAGCGCCCCGGTTTATAACCACGCGCCTTGGCCTCTGGCAGACCAGCAAACCAGTCGCGGATCGGGGTAAAGGCACCGGTATACGTCGCGGGGTTGGATCGCGGCGTGCGCCCGATGGGGCGTTGGTCGATGTCGATCACCTTATCAAGATGCTCGAACCCTTTGATCGTCTCACATGGCGCAGGCGTCTGGCGCGCACCGTTTAGCTTCATGGACGCATTTTTGAACAAGGTCTCAATCGTCAGCGTTGATTTCCCGCCACCTGAAACACCGGTCACACAAACGAATTGTCCCAATGGATAGTCCACTGTGACGTTTTGCAAGTTGTTGCCCGTTGCCTTCACCACTGTCAGTTTCTTCTTACTGCCCTTGCGGCGCTTTATGGGCACGGGGATTTCACGCGTGCCTGTTAAATACTGACCCGTGATTGAATTTGCGTCGGCCATAATGTCCGAAGGCGCCCCTTGCGACACCACCTGACCGCCATGCACACCAGCGCCTGGACCAATATCGAACACATAATCAGCCTCACGAATGGCCTCTTCATCATGTTCGACCACAATCACCGTATTGCCCTGATCGCGCAGGTTTTTCAGTGTGGTCAGCAGGCGATCGTTGTCGCGTTGGTGCAGCCCGATGGACGGCTCGTCCAGCACATAAAGCACCCCTTGCAAGCCTGACCCGATTTGGGACGCCAACCGAATGCGCTGGCTTTCCCCACCAGAAAGGGTGCCAGAATTCCGGCTGAGCGACAGGTAATCAAGGCCCACATTGTTCAAGAACCCAAGCCGTTCGCGAATTTCCTTTAGAATAGCAACGGCGATTTCGTTCTTTTGCTTGGTCAGATTGGCAGGCACGGATTTGCACCAATCAAACGCCTCTTTGATCGACAATTGTACAACATGGCCCACGTGTTGGTCGCCGATACGCACGGCGAGCGCCTCTTCGCGCAGACGGAAACCACCACATGTGCCGCAATGCCGATTATTTTGATAATTCTCGAATTCTTCGCGAATCCAGTTGCTGTCAGTCTCTCGGTAACGCCGTTCCATATTCGGAATGACGCCTTCGAATGGGCGCTCAACAGTATAAACCCGCCCACCTTCGTCATAGCGGAATTTGATCTCTTCCTTGCCAGACCCACGGAGGAACACTTGCTGGATTTTCGGATCCAGATCTTTCCAACGGGCACTTTTGTTAAACCCGTAGTGCTTTGCAATCGCCTCAATCGTTTGCAGGAAATACGGTGATTTCCCTTTGCGCCATGGCGCCAATGCCCCATCCGCGATTTTCAACGTCACATCGGGAACCACCAAGGATTCATCGAAAAACAACTCTACCCCTAGCCCGTCGCAGCTTGGACAGGCCCCAAATGGCGCGTTGAAAGAAAACAAGCGCGGTTCGATTTCGGGGATCGTAAACCCGCTAACCGGACAGGCGAAGTTTTCGGAAAACGTCATGCGTTCGCCCTCGCCTTCCTTAGGCGCGGTTTCCAAAATGGCGATGCCGTCGGCCAGATCAAGCGCTGTGCGCAAGCTGTCCGCCAATCGCGTTTCCAAACCTTCACGCACGACAATCCGGTCCACGACCACATCGATGTCATGGCGGAATTTCTTGTCCAATGTGGGCGGTTCATCCAATTCATAGAACTCGCCATCAACTTTCACACGCTGAAAACCGGATTTGCGCAGTTCCAAAAACTCTTTGCGATACTCGCCTTTACGGTCGCGGATGATCGGGGCCAGAAGATAGCCGCGCGTGCCCTCTTCTAATGACATGATCCGGTCGACCATATCTTGAACTTGCTGGGCCTCAATCGGCAGGCCTGTCGTCGGGGAATATGGTATGCCGACGCGGGCAAACAACAGGCGCAGGTAGTCGTAAATTTCGGTGATCGTGCCTACGGTAGAACGCGGGTTTTTCGACGTGGTCTTCTGCTCAATCGAAATCGCGGGGCTAAGGCCAGAGATGTGATCGACGTCAGGTTTTTCCATCATATCAAGAAATTGGCGGGCGTAAGCAGACAGGCTTTCGACATAACGCCGCTGCCCTTCGGCATAGATCGTATCAAACGCCAGACTGGATTTTCCCGACCCCGATAGGCCAGTGATCACCACCAGCTGATCGCGCGGAATATCCACGTCGATGTTTTTAAGATTATGCTCGCGCGCGCCGCGCACTTCGATGTTCTTCAGCTCGGCCATTGTGCCCCCCAAGGCGGTGTTTGTGCAAAGATAGCCCCATCCACACCAAGCGCCAGCCCCAAATGAGAACAATTAACGAACAATTAACGTTTTTTCACACGCTGTAAGGCAACCACTCAACGAAAAAGGGCGATCAGGTATGTCTGACCGCCCTCTTCGAAATTTGTATTCCGACACGCCTACATATGGATCGCGCGGCCATAAGCGTCGAGCACACTTTCGTGCATCATTTCCGACAATGTTGGATGCGGGAAGACCGTGTTCATTAGGTCTTCTTCGGTGGTTTCCAACTGGCGACCCACGACATAGCCTTGGATCAGCTCGGTGACTTCCGCACCGACCATATGCGCGCCCAGCAATTCGCCGGTTTTTGCGTCAAACACGGTTTTGACCATGCCTTCTGGTTCGCCCAACGCAATCGCCTTGCCGTTCCCGATGAATGGGAAGCGACCCACGTTCACCTCGTAGCCCAATTCTTTCGCCTTAGCCTCGGTATAGCCGACGGAAGCAACCTGTGGATGGCAATATGTGCAGCCCGCGATGCTTTCTGGCTTGACGGGATGGGCGTGCTTGCCGGCGATCAATTCCGCAACCATCACACCTTCGTGGCTGGCTTTGTGCGCCAACCAAGGTGCGCCCGCGATATCGCCAATGGCATAAAGCCCGTCGATGCCGGTCCGGCAGAATTCGTCTGTGACGACGTGGGTGCGGTCCAGCTTCACGCCGAGCGCCTCTAGCCCAAGATTTTCAACATTGCCGACAATGCCGACGGCGGAAATGACAGTGTCATAGTCTTCGGTAATGACTTTACCGCCGGTTTCGATATGGGCCGTGACCTTGCCCTTGGCGCGGTCGAGTTTCTTGACCATGGATTTTTCCATGATCTTCATGCCCTGTTTGACGAACTGCTTTTTCGCGAATGCGGAGATCTCTTCGTCTTCAACTGGCAGGACGCGGTCCATAACCTCGACAACTGTCGTGTCAGCACCCAAGGTGTTGTAAAAGCTCGCAAATTCAATGCCGATCGCACCAGACCCAATGACCAATAGCTTTTTCGGCATCCGCTTAGGCGTCAGCGCATGGCGGTATGTCCAGACCAGATCGCCATCAGCCTCTAGGCCGGGCAATTCACGCGCACGTGCGCCAGTGGCCAGAACGATGTTCTTGGCGGTCAGTTCTTCGCTGCCTTTATCGGTTTTGACGGAAACCTTGCCTTTAGCAGGCAATGTTGCGTCCCCCATGAAGGTCGTAACCTTATTCTTTTTCATCAGATGCGAAATGCCGCCGGACAACTGCCCTGCGACAGCGCGGCTCCGCTTGACCACGGCATCAAGATCGTAACCAATCCCGTCGGCTTTCAACCCGAATTCTTTGGCGCGGTGCATCAGATGAAACACTTCAGACGAACGCAGCATCGCTTTCGTTGGAATACAGCCCCAGTTTAGGCAAATTCCGCCCATGTTTTCGCGTTCAACAATCGCAACATTCATTCCAAGCTGTGCCGCGCGAATTGCAGCGACATAACCACCTGGGCCCGCACCGATCACAATCAGATCAAAGTTCTTTGCTGCCATTTTCAGTTCTCCAAAAATCGAATTAGTTTGATATTAAACTATTTATTCAGAAACCTCTAGAGACTATTGAGCATACGGATAAATCCCCGACTAATTGGCCTATTTTACAGAGTTTTTCGCCGCTATCACACAGTTCCGTCCCTTTGACTTGGCCACATACAGTGCCTCGTCCGCCTGTTTCAGCAGGGATTGCGGCGCCGCGCCATGCAGCGGATAGGCTGAAACACCCGCGGACACGGTGATGCGGGGCAGAACTCCATGCACATAGCGCACAGTTACCTGCGCAATTTGTTGGCGCAGCAGATTGGCCAGATCAACCGCTCCCTCAAGACCGGCATCTGGTACAATTACGGCAAAATCTTCGCCCCCCATCCGACAGGCCACTGCGTCATCTGGAATAACCTCAGTCACCTTTTCGGAAATGGCCTGCAGCACAACATCACCAGCATCATGGCCATGGTTGTCATTGAATGATTTGAACTTATCCGCATCAAACGAAATCAGGCCAAAGCGACGTTTGGCCCCGCCATTGCTGCCAATCAACTTGCGCATGGTTTCCATGAAATAGCGACGGTTATACAACCCTGTTAACGGGTCACGGATGGATTGCGCGTGCAGATCATCGCGCAGTTTTACATTCGCGATGGCCATGGAAATATGCTCTCCACAACGGATCGCAAAGACCTGAGGGTTCAAAATTTCATGTGCAGATGTATCCGCATTCAAAGCGATATGAAGCAACCCAACGGTATCGCCATGGGCAATAATCGGCACGCAAATAGAGGGCGTTTCACCGGAATGCCCCTGCCCGCGCACATGATCGCACAGAAAACAAAGCCCGTCAGGCTCGTATTCATAGCTGCGACCACGCCGTAACGCCCAACACCCATCGGGTGCCATTTGGGCGATCGGAGCAGATTGCGCCCAAGCGCAAACGCCTTCGAGCACATCGCGCGAGTTTGAATAGACGAGCAGTTCACCTTGCGATTGCGGCAAGAGTTTTTCCATGAAAGTTTCAACAATTTCATATAGTTCACCCAGCGTTTTGCACGACTGCAGCCATTCATCCAATTGACTAAGAAGGTCAGTCTCTTTTTGACGGCGGCGTTCATTCTGCAAGATTTCTAGGGATGTCCGTTCAGATTTCGCTGCCTCTTCAATCGCGGCGGCGAGCTTGTCCGCGACGCGGCGCGCCTCTGTCACGTCGGTGAAGGTTTTGACATATCCGCCCCCGCGTGACGGGCGGGCATTTGTGCTAATGATCCGACCAGATGGCAGCTTGCGGTCAAATGCATAGGGCAATTGTGACTGATGTTTATGCTTAGTTACCTGCATCGTTTCCGCGTCAAATTCCCCACGCTCAAAGGAAAACGCCAGAAAATTGCTCATCAATGTGCCGATTGACAGCTCTTTGCCGGAAACTTCGAGCACATTGTAGATACGGGTGTTGTGCAGCTCGCACACCCCATCAGCAGACCAAACAATGATCCCCTGTTCCATGATATTCATGATCTGCATCGCAAGATCGGGAACTTGCGCATTCTTGGATTGATTGTCGTCTAACAACCAACTTTTGGATCGTTTCGGCGGGCTTGCTTCGACATTCATAGACATGACCTGATTGCTGCTTTGGCCAATCTAGTTGCGCGATGTGACGATAGGGTTAATCCGCTTGATCGGCCTGAAATGCACGAAACGCAGCACCGTATCCGCCATCATCCAAAAAACCCTGTTCCGCGGCGCTGGAACTGCGGCCAAGGGCGGCGTTGCGATACGGAAATCGCCCATATTTGCGCACGATGGAACGATGAACGCGGGCATGCAGGATGGTGTCGCCCCCTGTTTGGGGCAGCCGCGAATGGATCAACCGCACGGCGCGATCCTGATCCATCACGTTTTCAGAATGCATCAATGGCATATATAAAAAATGCCGTGCAGGTTCTGAAATTTGCATATCCCATTCGCGGTCAATCGCGACCTTTGCGGCGGCACGCGCGGCCCCGTCAGATGCGAACGCACGCCCATCGCCGCGAAACATGTTGCGGGGGAACTGATCGGTCAGAATGGCAAAGGCCAACGCGCCAGACGGATTGGTGAGCCAAAGGCCACAGCCCCCTGTTTGGCTATGCTCCCACGTCGTCTGAAATCGTGTGCGGATGTCATCATCCAGCGAAAGATCGCCGTTGCACCACCCCGCTGGCCCGACCTGATCAAGCCAATAGGTCAGAATGTCGTCTGGTCTAATATTCAGGCGGCCCATGGTGCGTTCCTCATACCTTGTCCGATGATCTACAAATGGATTGAATGTCTAAAGACTTGGTTCACTTTCCAAACTTTCCTCTTCGGCATCGCTGTAAACCTCTTGTGCTACTTCGGCGACAATCGGTGTCGAGGTCGCAGAAATCGCGGCATAAGAGACAGCATCGTCGACGTCGATGTCTGCACGGCTACGACGTGTCATCCGGTATGCCGCATAGCCGCCCATCAAGAACATCAGCACAGCGGAAAACATCCAATATCCATTCGCGCCCAACGTATCCATCATCCAGCCAACAATGAGCGGCCCCGCAATCGCCCCGATCCCGTTGATGAACAACAGACCACCAGACGCTGCGGCCATATCGTCACGTTCCAGATAATCATTCGTATAGGCAATCAGCAGCGCATAAAGTGGGTTCGAAGTGCCGCCCAAAATCGCCGCACTGATCAGAACCACGGTAAAATTATCGGTCACGAAATACGCCAGCAACGCGCCAAACCCGCCGATCACACCAACCGCCATAATCAAATTGCGACGATCTAACCGATCAGAGAGCCAGCCAATCGGATATTGCGCGACCAATGCGGACACATAGATCACAGACACAAACAGCGATACTTGGCTGACGCTAAGCCCGATCCGCGTTCCATAAATCGCGGACATGCCAAACTGCGAAGCAAACACGCCACCCAACAGGAACATCCCAACACAGCCCAATGGAGATGCCTCGATAAGGCGACGGATGGTCATGGGTTTGGTCTGCTCGAACTGCGGCATAGGCCGGATCGACAGCAAAATGGGCGCAAAGGCCAACGACACCAGCACAGACGGAATGATAAACAGTGCGTAGCCGGACACATCCCCCTGCGCCACGATAAACTGCGCCAAAACAATACCCGCCATCTGCACCATCAGATACAGTGACAACGCCTTGCCGCGTGTTTCATTGCTCGACGCATCATTCAGCCAGCTTTCGGCCGTCACATATACGCCACAAAAACAAAACCCGATAATCACGCGCCCTAAGGTCCACGCCCATGGTTCCACAAGCAGCGGATAAAGGATCAGCACCGCCGAAATCGTCGAGCCAAGGGCCGCAAAGACACGGACATGGCCGACTCGACGGATCAGTTCGGGCGTCAGTCGCGAACTGAACAAAAAGCCCACGAAATAGGCCGACATGACAATCGACAGCGCAAGCGTGCTAAAGCCTTCGACCTCGCCGCGCAAACCAAGCAACGTGCCCTGAAGCCCGTTGCCGATCATCAACATAAACATGCCGAGAAATAGTGCCCAAGATGCGCTCATTACCTGAAACATGGCGGCGTCCTTTTTAAATTTATTTCCTCACGTAGCAGCGTTGCGTTTTGCAAAAACTCCCATCCGCGACCCTTCAGGCATCTGGCACGTCGCGGTTGTATTATGTCGGGAACAAAATGGACGCATCGCCGTACGAAAAAAACCTGTATTCGTTTTGAATTGCATGTGTGTAGATCGTCTTAATCTGATCTGTGCCCATCAACGCAGACACAAGCATCATGAGCGTTGATTTAGGCAAATGAAAGTTTGTCATAAGCGCGTCTGCCACGTTGAAGGAAAAGCCAGGCGTGATGAAAATATCCGTTTCGCCTTGCCATGGCGCAATTTCGCCAGACCGTGCCGCACTTTCGATCAGGCGCAAAGCTGTGGTGCCCACTGGAATGATCCGGCGACCTGCGGCCTTGGCTTGGGCGATTGTTTGCGCCGCCTCTTTGGTGACCTCGCCCCATTCGGCGTGCATCTTGTGGTCGGACACGTCGTCAACCTTAACGGGCAGAAACGTGCCTGCGCCCACATGCAATGTAACATAGACGAATTGCACGCCCTTGGCCGAAAGCTGCGCCAAAAGATCGCCATCGAAATGCAATGAAGCGGTGGGGGCCGCAACAGCACCTGCATTCTTGGCCCAATAGGTCTGATAGTCGGTCTTGTCTGCTTCATCTGCAGGGCGTTTGGCGGCGATATAGGGGGGCAATGGCATGGCACCGACAGCGTTCAGCGCGGCATCAAAATCATCGCCTGTCAGATTGAATTGCAGCTGCGCCTGCCCATCAGCGCGGCCAAGCACTGTGGCAGACAGCTCGTCGGAAAACACGATGACCTCGCCGTCTTGCACCTTGCGTAGGGGTTTGATCATTGCCGACCACGTGCCGTCCGCGCGAGGGTCAAGCAGCGTCACATCCATTTTTGATGCCGTCATGCCAAATTCCCCGTCCCTGTGCCGCAAACCGAATAACCGCGCCGGTATGACCTTGGTGTCATTTAGCACAAGCACGTCACCTGCCTGTAAAATGTCTATCAGATCAGACACATGATGGTCAGCAATCGTGTTTCCGCGTCCGACCAATAGTTTGGCCGAACTGCGCGGCTTGGCAGGGCGCACAGCGATCAACTGCTCAGGCAGGTCAAAATCAAAATCGGACAGTTTCATTGGGATACCTGTGGTGCGGGACGGCGGAAAATTTCGCGGAACATGCCGGGAGTAAGTGCCGACAGCGGATTGACAGCAACAGAAGGCGCCGCTGCGTCCCCTGTCAAGTTGAAGTTGAACCCGATCAGGCCTTCGCCTTTGCGGGTTAGAAAGGACGCAATGCCGTTCAGAATATAGAACGGTGATATCACGCCTTGGAAATCGACTTGCTTGCTGGCGAGCGTGTAAATCCCATCCAACGAAATGCCAAGCCCCGGTCCAATCGCGCTGGATTGCGTCACAATGACTTGGGTTGGTGTCAGACGGAACTTTGCCTCAACCTCGTCAAAGGCCAGCCCCTGCCCGTCGAGCTGCCGCAGCAAGCCAATCACGCTGATAGAATCGAGCAGTGCCGCCATCGCAGGCGCATCGCGGACACGCAGGCCTGTCACGTTCAAGTCCCCATCAAACGTGCCAGCACCACCCGTTGGCCGCAGGATCAAATCCAGCCCGCCACCGATCCCGTTTTCCAAAAACCCGGCCGCGCCAATGACGCCACCCGCATCGTCAGACCGAAGCCGAAGCGCAGAGCGCCCGTTTTGCGGCGCAACCGTGCCTTGGACCCGCGGACCACCGTTCACCCGCCCTGAAAATTCGCCAGCAAAGCCACCTGTTCCAGTGAAATCGCCACGAAAGTCATGCAGTGCGATGCCTTGAGTGACCTGCAACCGATCAAGCCGTAGCGCCATTGGACCGGCATCCGCTTGCCCCGCGCCGAACGCCGCACCGCGCAAATCTACGCGCCCCGCCCCTAGCGTCACACCCACCGGCCGTCCCTTGCCGCGCCCACGCAATATCACCGGTGCCGAAAGCCAATCCCCTATTTTTACGGATGAAAACGTGGCGCGATCCAACGTTCCGTTGTCTTTCAGCGTCACCGCGCCCCGCGCCTGCAGCCCGCCACCACTGATATTAAGTGCCGTGATCTGCGGAACCGCACCCAATGTGCCAGCAACCAGCAAATCCCCACGCGCATTTTCCGGTTTTCGCCACCCAATTGACGGCATCGATAGGGCCACACCGCGCAAGTTGGATGACAGACGGAACTTTGGCGCGCGGCCCGCCACCATATCCACATCCAAATCGCCTTGCCCTGCCCCAGCAACGGTCCCGCGCGGCAGTGCGATATTGAATGCATCCAACGTGCGCTGCGTCAGGGCGAAAGTTGCCTGCAGCTTGCTTTGCCCAACATGTTCCGGCCCGAACTGTTTGGTCCATGCCGCATCCGCCGCGATCCCATCAAGGCTGACAGGCCCCGTAATCCGCAGTCCATCATTGTCAGCCGTAAGCCCCATGCGCGCGGCGCGCAATTCGCGGCCTTTGATAATTGTATCGCTGTGCAAATTTCGCAGATCCGCAGCGATGCCAAATGTGATTTGGTCTGGGGTGACGCCTTTGCGCAATGGAAATTGGATTTGCCCACGAACATCCGCGCGCCCATCGGCCATTGTTACGCTCTGACCTGCCTCTGAGACAAATCGGAATGGCTCTCGGTCCAGCAAAGACAGCGCGCCCGTGATGGTGCCTGTCATGGCAAGGTTCAGCACAGCATCGCTACCTGGAACACGTGTGTCCAACACGGTCATTGTGGTGCCCGCAACATCCAAACCGCCGCCGTTTTGCGGGGTGACGTTGCCGCGATCCAAGCTCAGGAACATCTTATTGTCTTGGATATGTCCGACGCCGTATCCGCCAGAAATCGGCGGCATCGAGCGCATAAATGTGATGCCGGCATCCACGAAATCAAACCGACCCGTCATCGCAGCGGGTGTGCCTTGCCGCAAACGCAAGGCAAGGGCGGCGTCTTGGATATCGCCGGTGCTCACATTTTGCGCCAGCCAATTCCGACTGCCCGGCTTCACGCCAATCGGGCAAAGGGCGACGAGCCTTTCGGTAGCGATATGATCAGCCTTAATGTCGATCGCAGCTTGCCAGCCGTCTTGCGTGGCCGACACTTGCCCAGCAGCGGTCAGATGGGTGTCACCATCGACCAAAACGACCTGCCCCAAATCGATCCCAAACGGCGACAGCCGCAATCGCATATCAATAGCTACAGGCGGGATTTGTAGCCCCTCTGGATAAAAATCGCTTTGCGCCAATCGGGCATCAGGCAGATCAAATTGAGCAACCAAGGATTGCGGAATGCCATCAACCGCCTCGCCTAAGATTGCCTGCCCTGTGGCTCGAAGATCACCGGCTTGTGTCGCGATCTCGATCTGGTCGAATTGGATTTGATCCGACGCCGGATCATAGGTCAGATAGGCCTTAGCCCGATCAAACACGACCGGTTCGGTGGCCGCATTCGGTTGCAACGCTCCCGCCCCCAGATCAAGTGTCGCGCTCAACGGGCCAAGTGCACCATCATTGTCCAGACTAGTGCGCAATGACGCGGTCAATGCAGCGTCAACATCTGCCAACCACGCCAATGCAGGCGTTTGCGTTGCAATGTCGCGCGCGCGCGCATTGGTTAACGACAGGCCGATCTTGGCTGACCGTTCGCCACGCGGGCTATCATATCCTAATTGCAGACGGGTGATGTCGGCACCCCCTGCGAGCAACGCAAAATCACCCGTCAGGGATGTCTGCCCACCGCGCAAGTCCAAGTCCAACACGCCGCCATCAACTGTCCAAGATCGCCCCGCGCGCGCATCGTTATAATTGATGATCACGCCATTTGCCGAAATGGTTTCAAGCGCAGCCAAGGCAGGTGCGTCGAGATATTGATCCACGTGATCCAAAACCCCGACAAGCGACGCGGTTTCGTCAAACCCGTTGCCCGCCCCAAAGGCCATAACCACGCTCCCATCCGCAGCACGGTTCAGATTAATCAGCGGGCCTGTCAGGGCGACATCTTGGAACAGCACTTCTGCTTGAAACAATAAGCCACGCGGGGACATCTGCGCCTCTACCGCGGGAATGCGGGCGATCTGCGTGCCCGCAGCATCCGTGACTTTCACATCCACAAGCCGCACGCGCGGATGCAAATCCCGGCCAACGTTCACAAAGACATCCGAAAATGCGACCTCCCCGCCCTGCATCATCGCAGAGGCACGGGCTTCTACCCGTGATTCGACCCAGTCGGGCGCATCAATGTCGGTATCAACAAGCATCACGGCTGCGACGACCAAAAACGCGATTGGCAGCAAAAGCACAATAGCCAGCACGCGCAGCCCCTTCCAGGGGATATCACGGCGGGGTTGCGGTGTTGCTGCGTCTGGCATTGGCACTCTGGTTGGCTCTGGGTCTTTAACTTTGCCCGTCTTAGGCTAAAACAAAACCAAGATAGCAGCGCAAGCAGGAGATTTGCTATGACCACCCTCGCAATCGGCGACAAAGCCCCAGACGTCACCCTTCCGCGCGACGGTGGGAAAGACGTTTCCCTTTCCGATTTCGCGGGTCAGAAAGTCGTTTTATACTTCTACCCCAAGGACGACACACCCGGTTGCACCAAGCAAGCCATCGGGTTTACCGAAATGGCGCAGGATTTCGTGGCTGCCGGTGCCGTCGTGCTGGGGGTGTCAAAAGATCCGATCAAGAAACACGACAAATTCGTTGCAAAACATGATCTTGGGATCGCCCTTTTGTCCGACGAAAACGGCGACGTGTGCGAACGTTATGGCACTTGGGTCGAGAAATCGATGTATGGGAAAACCTACATGGGGATCGAGCGGGCGACGTTTTTGATTGGCACTGACGGCAAGATTGAGGCAATTTGGCGCAAGGTCAAAGTCGCAGGACATATTGATGCGGTTCTAGAAGCCGTGAAGGGCGCTTAAGGTCGGATTTCGCAAGCGGAACCCGTTGCCTCCGGCGGACATATATTTACTCAAATAAAGCGAGACAGGCATGAAGCCACTGGCAGAAATGGCGGTCGATGTTTTGACCACTGCGGATGGGAAAGCAAAAACGGCTCTTTCACGTCGCTATGCAGCGGCGTGGCAGGCCGCGCGCGCAGATGGGCAAATACCCGAAATTGGGCAAGCGACCCCGCCGATGATGCCCGCCCGCCCCGCAGCGCCAGAGCTGTTAAGCCCACGCGACGTGCCACACCGCAAACCCGGCACGCCCGAAGGGCGGATCGCACTACTGCATGCTGTGGCACATATCGAATTGAATGCCGTCGATTTGCATTGGGACATTATTGCGCGGTTCACCGACACGCCAATGCCGATTGGATACTATGATGATTGGGTCAAGTCTGCGGATGAAGAATCCAAACATTTCAACCTGATGTGCGACTGTCTTGAAGCGCAGGGCAGTTTTTATGGCGCTTTGCCGGCCCATGCAGGCATGTGGCGAGCTGCCGAAGACACAGCAGATGACATTATGGGGCGGCTTGCGGTTGTGCCCATGGTGCTTGAAGCGCGCGGATTAGACGTGACCCCCGGCATGATCAAAATATTCCAGCAGGCCAAAGACCGCCAAACCGTCGACGCGCTGAACGTGATTTATGCGGAAGAGGTGCATCACGTGGCTTACGGCGCGAAATGGTTCAATTTCTTGTGCGGGCGGGACAATCTGGACCCGACGGGCGTATTTCACACGCTTGTACGCAAGTATTTCCACGCGGACCTCAAACCGCCGTTCAACGAAGAGAAGCGTGCCGAAGCTGGAATACCACCTGACTTTTACTGGCCGCTTGCCGCGCAGAAACAGAAAAATTAGCCTCAAAATGAGCAGAAAGACGCCTAAGGTGCAGCAATTTATGAAAAATTCGTGAATTGAGGCCCCAAAAATCTTGCGGGATCGGCCCAGTCTGTCTAACACCATAAGGCGCGCTGAGGGCTGTGGGGGCAGTCTGCGTATTGAGATTGGGACAAGGACATAAAATATTGCCTTCACGACTGACACTTCGCGTGCATGCATGGCTAGAAGCTCGCTTACCTGAAAAGCGACTGTTCTTGCGGTCCGACACGGAAACACGGTTTATCCGCCTGAAACCGGAAACCCAATTGGTTGCATTGTTCGGCGGCGTGCTTGTCGTCGGCTGGTCGATTATCGCGACAGCGATTTTGTTGATGGACAGCATCGGCGCCGGAAACTTCCGCGCCCAAGCCCAACGCGATCAAATGATTTACGAAGAACGCCTGAACGCGCTGTCGACTGAACGCGATGTGCGTGCCGAAGAAGCGGTTGCCGCGCAGCAGCGGTTTAACTCTGCGCTAGAGCAGATTTCGATCATGCAATCGGAACTGCTGGCCACCGAAGACAAGCGCCGCGAGCTGGAAACTGGTCTAGAGGTTGTTCAGGCAACATTGCGCACCACGATGAAAGCCCGCGAAGATGCCCGCGCGCAAGTCGCCGCCCTCACCAAGGATGGCAGCGGTGCTGCAGCGGCGGCAATGTCCCAAGAGGCCAATGGCACTGTGGATTTGTTGGCTGATGCTTTGGCGGAAACTGCGGCGGAACGTGACCAGATCGCTGCAGATGCGGCGTTTGCGCTGGATCACGCAGCCGAAATGGAATTGGCCCTGCGTCTGCTCGAAGAAAAGAACGACGAAATTTTCCGCCAACTTGAAGAAGCCATGATGGTATCGGTTGAGCCGCTGGATAAAATGTTCCGTCAGGCTGGCCTAAACCCAGATAACCTGCTGTCTGCCGTGCGCCGCGGCTATTCCGGCACTGGCGGTCCGCTGACACCATTGCAGTTTTCCACCAAGGGCGGTGGCCCTGACCCCGATGCGGAACGCGCAAACGGCATCCTGAACCGGATGGACCGTATTAATCTATACCGTATCGCAGCTGAACGCGCGCCGTTCGACATGCCTGTGAAATCGAACTTCCGCTTTACGTCTGGGTTTGGCCAGCGTTGGGGCCGCTTGCACGCAGGCACCGACTTTGCCGGACCGATTGGTGTGCCAATCTACGCGACGGCTGACGGCGTGGTCACATTTGCCGGTTGGTCGTCTGGATATGGCCGTCTGGTTAAGATACAACATGAGTTCGGAATCGAAACCCGCTATGCCCACCAAAGCCGGATGGACGTAAAAGTCGGTCAAAGGGTCTCGCGTGGGCAGAAGATTGGTGCTATTGGCAACTCGGGCCGGTCAACTGGCCCCCACCTGCACTATGAAGTCCGCGTTGGCGGCAAACCTGTTAACCCCATGATTTACATAAGAGCTGGACAAGATGTTTTCTAAATCAAAAATCAACGAACCCGGCCCAAAGGCCGATGATGCAACCGCAGCAGCGGCCCCTGCAATGCCTGCAAAGTCAGCCGCACCTGCGCCCGACTTCAAAGCGTCCCCGCCAAAGGCAAAGCCTGCGGCCTCCGTTTTGTCATCTGACTTGCTCGTCACGGGCAACCTGAAGACAACCGGCGACATCCAAATTGAGGGCCAGGTCGAGGGCGATATCCGCGCGCACCTGCTCACAGTGGGTGAAGGTGCGACAGTCAAAGGCGAAGTTATTGCTGATGACGTTGTAGTCAATGGCCGGGTTGTCGGTCGTGTGCGCGGCCTGAAGGTCCGCCTGACATCCACTGCGCGTGTCGAAGGTGACATCATTCACAAGACTATCGCTATAGAGTCTGGCGCCCATTTCGAAGGCTCTGTGCAGCGTCAGGACGATCCACTGACAACTGGCACCGGCGGCAAGGCCAAAATGCCAGCAGCCGACAAATAAGATCAGCGCATTGCGCAAAACAAAAGGCGTCCCGCTTGGGACGCCTTTTTTCGTTTCTATATGTTGTCTGGCTTACTCGCCTTGCGCGTCGGCCCGTGATTTACCTGATACAGCCATAGCCAAAGTCGCGGCCATGAAGCCATCCAGATCACCATCCAACACGCCCTTGGTGTCAGATGTTTCATGGTTGGTGCGCAGGTCTTTGACCATCTGATAGGGTTGCAAGACGTAAGAGCGGATTTGGTTACCCCAACCTGCGTCGCCCGCATTTTCATGCACGTCGTTGACGATGGCCGACCGTTTATCCAATTCCATCTGATAAAGACGCGATTTCAACGCCTTCATCGCGATGTCGCGGTTTTGGTGTTGGGATTTTTCCGAACTCGTCACCACGATCCCCGTTGGGAAGTGGGTGATGCGCACGGCAGAATCGGTGGTGTTCACGTGCTGCCCGCCGGCGCCAGACGACCGGTACGTATCCAAACGGATGTCGGACGCCTGCACATCAATTTCGATGTTGTCGTCCACGACAGGATAGACCTTCACGGATGTGAATGACGTGTGGCGTTTGGCGGCACTGTCAAACGGACTGATACGGACCAGACGGTGCACGCCGGATTCCGATTTCAGCCAACCATAAGCGTTCTGACCGGAAATCTTATAAGCTGCGGATTTGATCCCCGCCTCTTCGCCCGGCGTCTCGGACTGCAGTTCGACCTTGTAACCCTTTTTCTCTGCCCAGCGGACATACATCCGCGCAAGCATATTGGCCCAGTCGCAGGATTCGGTCCCGCCTGCGCCAGAGTTGATCTCTAAGAATGTATCATTGCCGTCGGCCTCGCCATCTAGCAACGCCTCTAGCTCTTTTTGGGCAGCAAGGGTCGCAAGCTTGGTGATGGAGGCTTCTGCCTCTGACACGATCTCTGCGTCGTCTTCCATCTCGCCCATTTCGATCAGCTCGAGGTTATCTGTCAGCTCTTGGCGAATACCCTCGTAGGCACCCATCGCATCGACCAAATTCTGACGATCACGCATCAGTTTTTGCGCGGCTTCAGGGTCGTCCCATAGAGTCGGGTCCTCAACCCGTGCGTTGAATTCTTCCAACCGGTATGGGGCAGTTTCATAATTCAGGCGCTGCGCAAGCAAAGCCAACGACTTTTCAATCGCGTCCACGGTATTCTGGGTCTCTGCGCGCATGGGGCACCTATCTGAAAACTGTTGCGGCGGTCATAGCAAGCGGGCTTAGTAAAGACCACCCGATGACAGCGACCCGAACGTCGCCTTAGGACCAACCTTGGCCGAGCCGCCGCTGGACGTTGTGACTTCGCGGGCTGCGCGTGGAACCACATCGAACAACGGCAAATCAGCCGCCATGCCAAAGCCACCGTCAAAGGTGATACCAAAGATCGGCTCTTCGCCCGGACGGAAACATTCGGCAATGACATTGTCGCCGCTGGCCTCGTCTGGCAAACGCGCACCGCTGAAACGATCGATTTTAATGAACTGACAATCGCTCGGCACGAAGAACTTGCCGCCGCCGTATTTCTGGATCGCTTCGCTCATGAATTGGTTGAACACAGGACCGCACATGGACCCACCAAAGGCCCCGCTCCCCAATGTGCGAGGCGTATCAAACCCGATATAACAGCCAGCAACGATATTACTGGAAAAGCCTACGAACCATACATCTTTGGCATCGTTGGTTGTGCCTGTTTTGCCAGCGATGGGCACCGGCAAATTCACTGTCTTTGCGGCAGAGCCACGCTTGACCACGCCTTCCATCATAGATGTCAGCTGATAGGCCGTGATTTCATTCATCACACGTTCGCGGTCAGATCGGATGCGCGGCGCTTGGCCTGCGGGCAGATCAAGGTCGGTGCAATCATCACAAGTCCGCTGATCATGGCGGAACACGGTTTTGCCGTAGCGATCTTGAACACGGTCAACAAGTGTGGGCTCTACACGCTCGCCGCCATTCGCAAACATTGCATAGGCAGACACAACCTTGAACAGTGTGGTTTCATCCGATCCAAGTGACGCCGCCAAAACACGGTTCATATCGTCATACATGCCGAACTTTTCGGCGTAACGCGCAACAGTATCAATCCCGACCTCTTGGGCCAAACGAATGGTCATCAAGTTCCGCGATTGTTCGATCCCTGTGCGCAATGGGGTTGGACCATAGAATTGTTCAGACGAGTTCTTCGGTCGCCAGACACCTTGGGGTGTGTTGATCTCGATCGGGCTATCGACCACGATCGTCGCAGGGGAATACCCGCTGTCGAGTGCAGCAGCGTAAACGAATGGTTTAAACGCAGAACCGGGCTGACGCTGCGCTTGGGTCGCGCGGTTAAAGACAGAGTTCTGGTAGGAAAATCCGCCCTGCATCGCGATCACACGGCCAGTGTTGACGTTCATCGCCATGAACCCGCCCTGCACTTCTGGCACTTGGCGCAATGTCCAACGGATGAATGACCCGTCATTGTCGGCTGTCATACGGCGCACATGCACCACGTCACCGGGCGTGAAATTGTCAAAGAAGTTGCCCCGCATCCAATCGATGTCTTTGCGCGGAATGACTTGGGGTTCGGCATCTGTAATTTCGACACCTTCGATACCGACGCGCAGCTGCGTGTCGGACACTTCCAACACCACAGCAGGGAACCACTGGTTTTTCAATGTGATGTCGCGGGCCACGATGACATCGCGCAATGCCGCACGCCACGCTTCTTCATCAGCTAAAGCATCAACTTCGATGGTTTTGCCTGTGCCGATCCATTTGCCCGTACCGCGGTCGTATTTTTCCAAGGCGCGTTGGAGCGCATGGGCCGCCTCGACCTGCATTTCAGGATCAATCGTCGCACGAATGGATAGGCCTCCGTTAAAGAACTCATCCTCACCGAAATCTGCGCTTAACTGGCGGCGGATTTGGTCGGTGAAGTAATCGCGTGACGGACGTCGACTGCGGAAAGATTCGAAATCGCCGTTTTGCACAGTGCGCAGCGGGTCGGCTAAGGCCACGTCGTATTCTTCATCCGTAATATAGCCGTTCTCATGCATCTCACGCAGAATGAAGTCGCGACGGGCGAGACCCTTTTCGCGGTTTTTCACGGGGTGGTAGCTATATGGTGCTTTTGGGTGAACTGCCAAAAATGCGGCCTCTGCCGGCGACAGCTCAGACAATGGTTTGTTGAAATAGCTTTGCGCCGCCGCCGTCACACCAAACGACCGGACCCCAAGGTCGATTTCATTGAGATACAGTTCCAGCACACCCTCTTTGCCCAATGACGCCTCTAGGCGTGGGGCAAGGATCAGTTCGCGGATTTTACGTTCAGCCGTGCGCGAGCCATCCAAAAGAAAGTTCTTTGTCACCTGCTGGGTAATCGTGGACGCGCCGCGCAGGTCTTCGCCTCGGGATTGCACAGCATCCACAAAGGCGGCGGCCATACCGCGCAGGTCATAGCCGTCGTGGGTGTAAAAGTTCTTATCTTCCGCGGAAATAAACGCTTGTTTTACAAGGTCAGGGATTTCCTGGGCGGGGGTAAACAAACGCCGCTCTGTCGCGAATTCATCGATGATATTACCCTCAGCGGAATAAATCCGGCTGATTGTTTTTGGCGTGTATTGCGACAAGACCTCGTAGGACGGCAAATCGCGCCCATACATGTGAAACACAGCCCCAATCGTCAGGGCCATCATTGCGAGGCCAAGCGTCAACATCGAAAAGATGCCGCCAAAAAAGGACATGATAAAGCGTAGCACTGGCGCAAACCCCCATAATCTGAGGTCGTTTATAGGGGGGATGGTGCGGGGCGTCAAAACGACAAACGCCATTTCTGGCGCGATATCGCCCATCAATGATCACAATTTCACCCGATCGCGTGTTACTGCCGGATTAGGGGCGCGCGGGCTGCCTCTGCATCGTCCCAAAGCACCAATCCCCCAGCGATTCCTGCGGCCAATGCAGCGCGGCCCAAGGGGGATGTCAGGGCGGCACGATCAACGTCGGATGACAGAAATCCGACCTCAATCAGAACACTGGCAAAATCAGCAGAATTGAGCACAGCGAAATTTCCGCCACGCCGTGGCTTGCTGTTCAAACCCACTCCGGCCCGTTTCATTCCGTCCACCAGTGCATCCGCCAAACGCTCGCCTGCTGGCCCCGTTTCCAAACGGGCCAAATCCATCAGAACCGTTGCAACGCGATCCTCTTGCCCTGTCAGATCCAAGCCCGTTAGCAAATCGCCGCCAGCGTGACGTTCGGCCATGTGGGTCGATGCGGCATCGGCGGCATCTTTTGCCAATGTATACACCGCAGCACCGCGTGCGCCGTCGGCTTCTAATGAATCGGCATGAAGGGAAATAAACACACTTGCGCCCGCCGTGCGCGCGCGCGTCATGCGCTCTTCTAGCGGAATGAAATAATCCGCGTCGCGGATCAAAACCGCCTGCATACGCCCTGTCCGATTGATTGCTTCAGCAACGTCGAAGGCAAGTGCAAGAACGATGTCCGCCTCGTTAAGGCCCGCTTGTTGCGCGCCGGGATCAATGCCGCCATGCCCCGCATCAATCGCCACAATCAACGGCCCATCATCAGGGACTGGCGCGTCAAACGGCACGCCAGCCGCCGCAATATCACTTGCAGCCAAGTTTTGCGGCGCGCCAACGTTTTCGCGAAACGCAGCTTCTGATGTCGGTGCCATCGTCAGTGTCAAACGCGCCGCAGAAGTTTGCGGATCAACGGCCATGCCTGCGGCCACCACGCGCATCGGGGCGGCAAGGTCGATGACCATACGCGACCACCCCGGCGTCAGCGGACCAAAGCGTACATCGGTGACACCATCGGCATTTAACAATGCATCGCGGGTCACGCCGTTCCAATCGACTTCGCGAAAACTTAGCACCACGCGACGCGGATCATCCAACTTGAACACGCGGTATGGCACAGGGATGCTAAGCTGCAGATCAAGCGCGATGCCGTCGCGAGTATCGCGCAGGCTGCTTTGCGCCATGTCTACGGTCGCGATCGCCGAAAATTCTTGCGCGCTCAAAGGCTTGGCCAACAATAGACATAGGGCGATCAGACGCAGGATCATGTGCGATCTTTCATGAATGCTTGTAATCTTGCGACCCCTTCAACGATGTCTGCTGTGGCGCGGGCATAGGAAAACCGTAGCCATTTATGCCCCTCAACGGGGTCAAAGTCTAACCCTGGCGTGACGGCAACACCCGCCTCGGCCAAAATCTGCGCAGCAAAGGCACGGGCGTCATCGGTATGGTCAGACACGTCGACATATACATAAAACGCGCCATCCGGTGGTGCGTATTTGGTCAAACCAGCACTGGCGAGCCCAGCCATCAACACATCACGGTTGGCAGCGTAGACGTCCAGATGACTGTCCAGCTCGTCTGTGCAATCGAATGCGGCAAGCGCGAGGACTTGAGATGCGTGCGACGGGCAAATGAACATATTCTGGGCGAGCCGTTCGACGCGGCGCACGTGGTCTTCGGGCACGATCATCCAACCAACCCGCCAGCCCGTCATTGAAAAATACTTTGAAAATGAGTTTATCACATAGACGGCGTCGGTGACTTGCAGCGCGGTTGTGGCCGCTGTGTCATAAGTAATGCCGTGATAGATTTCGTCGGAAATGAACGCAGCATCTTGGGCGGCGCAAGCATCGGCCAATGCGCGCAGTTCCTCCAGATCAAGCATGGTGCCTGTCGGGTTCGCTGGTGAAGCAACGATCAAACCATCGAGGGTATGATCCGCAACATCGCTTGGGTGCGGCTGATAACGGCCTGCCTCCGTCGTGGGCATTTCAATTGGTTTCAGACCAACTGCCTTCAGGATCTGGCGGTAAGACGGATAACATGGCAGCCCCAAGCCAACCCGCGCGTCATTGTCGAACAATGCAGAAAATGCGAGCAGGAAGGCACCGGATGCTCCCGCCGTAATCACGACGCGCTCCGCATTTAGCGCGACCCCGTAGGTGTCGCTGTAATGCTGCGCGATGCGGGCCCGCAACTCTGGCATACCAAGCCCGACGGTATAGCCCAATGGCGCATCCAATTGCGCAGCTAAAGCTGCACGCGCCCCTGCTGGCGCGCCCGTCCCCGGTTGCCCGACTTCCATATGGATGATGTGGCGGCCCGCCTGTTCGGCGCGACGGGCTGCTTCCATCACGTCCATCACAATAAAGGGATCAACGTCACCACGGGTTGAATGTTTCATGCGCTGCCTCTTATGGTTTTGCCATGTTGTGCCTGTCCTAGTGGGGCGGCGTCAACATGGCAACTTGGCATGCTGGCGCAGATATGTTCTTTGGCAGATGCAAACAAAGGAAACGACTATGTTCAAACACGCCGCTCTCGCATTTGGTATTTTGGCTGGCACACAAGCCGCCGCATTTGATCTGGGTGCGATGACGGATGATGAACGGACAGCATTCCGCGCCGAAATCCGCGCCTATCTGTTGGCCAACCCCGAAGTGATCATGGAAGCCGTGGGCGTGTTGGAACAACGCGAACAAGCAGCCAAAGCGAACAATGACGTGGCCTTGGCTGTGAATTATGCGGACCAGCTGATGAACGACGGGCATTCATTTGTGGGCGGCAACCCAGACGGCGACATCACGATTGTCGAGTTCATGGATTACCGCTGTGGATACTGCAAAAAGGCGTTCCCAGAGGTCGCGTCACTGATCGCGAGCGATGGCAACATCCGCTATATCGTAAAGGAATTCCCGATCTTGGGCGAGCAATCCATGCTGGCTGCACAATTCGCCCTAGCTGTGAAAATCGTTGCGGGTGATGAGGCCTATGAAGAAGTGCACCACACGCTGATGGAATTTCGCGGTGACATGAGCCAAGAAAACCTGATGCGTTTGGCCAGTGATCTGGACCTTGATATTGCGTCTATCACGGTGGAAATGGGCGGCAGTGCTGTGGCCAAGATTATCAATAATAACCGCTTGCTCGGCCAAGCAATGCAGATCAGCGGGACACCGACATTTGTCGTGCAAGACCAAATGCTGCGCGGCTATGTGCCCCAAGCGCAGATGGAACAGATCGTGGCTGCGGTGCGTGATAAAGGGTAGATGCGTTAAAACGCATCCTACGATTTCTGCGCATACTGCAGAAAGATATCGACCTGTGCGGGCGTGTAGGACAGGATTTGACCGATTTCATGTTCGCGAACTGGATCGAAACCCAATGTCTCTTGTTCCACTAGTGCCCGCAATCGAACGGCCGATTGATCAAAGCCTTCACGATAAACAATCCACGTAAAATGCAAAAAGCGCGGGTGCTGGAATTTTAGCAGTTTGAACCCACCTGCCAGAATGTCATCCAGGCCATCGGGCTCAAGTGCAATGAAAAGTGCAACGTGTTTGTCGCCCGACCGCATGAGATTAAATTCAATGCCCTGATGCGGC
>CAXIAL010000032.1:0-23489 GCA_964022435.1 uncultured Roseobacteraceae bacterium
CATCATCACCATGAACACGGCCATGACGAGTTTGAGTCGTTCATCGTATCTCGCGATGAAGTCACCGATGCTGACGCATTTTCCGCCCAAGTGGCCGATGTCATCCGCGCTCATAACATCCTGCGCCTTAAGGGGTTTGTGGCCATCACAGGCAAACCAATGCGCCTGACGTTGCAAGCCGTCGGCCCCCGCGTCGACACATATTTCGATCAACCGTTCGGGACTGCCCCCCGCGAAACCAAACTGGTTGTCATCGGCGAGGCAGGGCTTGACCACGCGGCAATCACGGCAGCACTGCAAGCATGATCATCGTCAGCCGCACAGATCCACACGACCCGCAGGCCACAGCACTGCTACAGCAAAGCCATGCTTTAATGCAGTCGCTTTTTCCGCCGGAAGATAACTTTTATCTGTCGATTGATGATCTGTGCGCTGACAACATCCACTTTTTCACCGCCCGCGAAGGCACCACAATCCTTGGCACCGGTGCGCTGGCAGTCAAAGACGGCTACGGCGAAGTGAAATCCATGTTTGTGTCCGAGGACGCCCGCGGCAAAGGGGTCAGCGACGCCTTGCTCCGCCAGATCGAAGACCAAGCGAAAATCGAATTCCTGCGCATGCTAAAATTGGAAACCGGCAACGTGTTGTATGCCGCGCACCGGCTTTATGGCCGGCACGGGTTCACAAAATGTGGCCCTTTCGGCGACTACACCGATGCCGCCTCTTCCATCTTTATGGAAAAGGCGCTGTGAGCTTACTTCTTGGCGGCGGCGGCCTTCATACGGGCCAGCAATTCTTCTTTGGTCGGGCGGGCGCCAAACGGCTTTTTCTTCGACCCATGCGCGTTATGTTCGGCATGTTTGGGGGCGTTCTTGCCCTTTTTGGGCGCACCTGCGGCTTTATAATCCATGATCTGTCCTTTGCGATTTGCGGGTCAGTAACACCAAAGGACACGGCATGCACCTGCTAGCAGCCACACCCGGCGCAATCTCTGACGGCGACGAGCCTTTTGACCTTGGGCAAACGCCTGCAGACGTGGTTTTCATCTCTGCCGCCGACACCGAATTGGCCGCGTTATCAGAAGCACGCGCCGAAATGGACAGCCCGCCGACCCTGCGCTTGGCCAGCATGATGCACCTGACGCACCCGATGTCGGTCGACCTACACATCGACGATTGCGCGTCGAAATCGAAACTGGTCGTGGCCCGCGTTTTGGGCGGCATGGGCTATTGGAAATACGGGCTGACGCAATATGCGGCACGTTTGCATGACGCTGGCATCCCCTTCGCTGCCCTGCCCGGCGACGACAAACCAGACGCCGAATTGCGCGGGCTTTCGACAGTTTCAGACCAAGATTACGACGCGCTGTGGTCTTACCTCGTCGAAGGCGGACCTCAAAATAGCACCAATTTCCTGACCTATTGCGATGCAATCATTCAAAAAACAGACAAGCCGACGCCAGCGGCACCACTGCTACGCGCTGGCGTCTACTGGCCCAGCGCAGGCATCGCCGACCTCTCCACAGCGCAATCCGGATGGAAAGACGACGCACCCATCGTGCCGATCATCTTCTACCGCGCCCTTGTGCAAGGCGGCGGACTTAACCCGATCAACCGCTTGGTGCGCAGCCTGTCACGCCAAGGTTTGAACCCTCTACCAATCTTCGTGGCTTCGCTCAAGGATCCGCTCAGTGTGGCAACCTTGGAAACCCTGTTCCAATCGGCCCCACCATCCGTGATCCTGAACTGCACCGCATTCGCCGTTGGCTCACCGCATGACGGCGACGACAGCCCGCAAAACCCACTGACGATGAAGGCCGCGAACAACTCCCCTGTCTTCCAAACCATCCTATCAAGCGCGTCTGAGAGCGCATGGGAAAAGAACGCCCAAGGCCTGTCAGCTCGCGACATTGCGATGAACGTGGCCCTGCCCGAAGTCGACGGGCGCATCCTGTCCCGCGCAGTATCGTTCAAAGGCGAAGCTTTCTTCGACGACGCCACCGAATGCCCCATTGCGACCTACCAAGGCCACGGCAACCGGATCGATTTCGTCGCACAGCTCACCGCAAAATGGGCCAAGCTTCGCAATTCACCCGCAAAAGACCGCAAAGTGGCCCTGATCCTCGCCAACTACCCCAACAAAGACGGGCGGCTGGCGAACGGGGTCGGCCTCGACACCCCCGCCGCCACCGTGCATGTGCTGAACCTTCTGCGCGAAAACGGCTACGACACCAAAGCCCCCGAAAACGCCCAAGCCCTTATGGATCAAATGATGGCGGGCCCGACCAACTGGCTCACAGACCGCGCCAAAACAGACGGCGGCGTCACCCTGCCCTTGTCTATTTACAAACAATATTTCGACGCGCTTCCTTGGGAGATTAAAGAACAGATTACATCGCGCTGGGGCCAACCCGAAGACGATCCCTTCCTCGCATTTTCCGAAACACTCCCGCCGGAGGCGGCGCAAGGGTTCAAACTATCGATCCATGAATTTGGAAACGCAGTTGTGGGCCTACAACCAGCGCGCGGCTACAACATCGACCCGACGGAAACTTACCACTCGCCGGACCTCGTGCCGCCCCACAACTACCTCGCGTTCTATTTCTATCTGCGCCACTACTGGGGCGCAGATGCCATCGTGCACATGGGCAAACACGGAAACCTTGAATGGCTACCTGGCAAAGCCGTCGCACTGTCGGAAACATGCTGGCCAGAAGCAGTATTCGGCCCGACGCCACATATCTATCCATTCATCGTCAACGACCCAGGCGAAGGCACGCAAGCCAAACGGCGGACCTCTGCCGTAATCATCGACCACCTGACCCCGCCTCTGACCCGCGCCGAAAGCTATGGACCGATGCGGGACTTAGAAGCCTTGGTCGACGAATACTATGAGGCCGCGGGTGTCGACCCGCGCCGGATCAAACACCTACGCGAAGAGATTTTGTCCCTTTCAGAAGTGACAGGGCTATCAAAAGACGCAGGCTTCGACGGTGACGCGGACAATGATCTTGCGAAGCTCGACGCATATCTATGCGAGCTGAAAGAAGCTCAAATTCGCGATGGTCTGCACATCTTCGGACAATCGCCGACCGATGATCTGGCCCGCGATTTGACAATCGCCTTGGCCCGCGTGCCACGTGGGAACGGCGATGGTGAAAATGCGTCCCTGCTGCGCGCGCTGGCGGCCGATTTGGGGCTCACATTTGATCCGCTTGACTGCAATCTCGCAGAACCTACAGATGAAAAACCCGTACAACTGGCCGACCTCACATCTGACAACTGGCGAACACTTGGCGATACCGTCGAGCGGCTCGAAATTCTGTCGCAAAACCTCTTGCGGGACGGGGGGTGGGGCGATGTGGGCCTTAGCCCACGAGCGTCACAGTCCGTTCTCGACGAAATCTTCAACAAAATCATTCCAACTGTTGCAGCCTGCGGACCAGACGAAGGGGCGGGACTTCTCACCGCCCTAGATGGGCACTTCGTCGCCCCGGCGCCATCCGGCGCGCCCACCCGCGGACGTTTGGACGTGCTCCCGACAGGCCGAAACTTCTACTCTGTCGACAGCCGTGCTGTCCCCACACCAACCGCTTGGAAGCTCGGATGGAAATCGGCGAACCTGCTGATCGAAAAGCACCTCCAAGACCACGGCGACTGGCCGCGCAGCATGCTGATCACCGCATGGGGCACCGCCAATATGCGCACCGGCGGCGACGACATCGCCCAGGCGCTGGCCCTCATGGGTGTCAAACCGACATGGGATAGCGCCAATCGCCGCGTCACAGGCTTTGAAATCCTACCGCAAAGCGTGCTCGCACGTCCGCGCGTCGACGTCACACTGCGCATCTCCGGCTTTTTCCGTGACGCCTTCCCGCAACTCATCGCCCTTGTCGATAGCGCCGCAAAAGCCGTGCAAAACCTCGATGAACCCGCCGACCTGAACCCCGCCGCAGCCCGCGCAAAATCAGGCGAAGACACCGCACGCGTCTTTGGCTCCAAACCCGGCGCATATGGCGCAGGTCTGCAAGCCATGATCGATGAAAAGCTTTGGGCTGATAAGTCCGACCTCGGCGACGCCTACCTCACATGGGGCTCTTATGCTTACGGCGCTAAGGCGGACGGCCGCGCCGCACGCGCAGCGTTCGAGCAACGGCTCACCCAAACAGAAGCCATCGTGCAAAACCAAGACAACCGCGAACACGACATCCTTGATAGCGACGATTACTATCAATTCGAGGGGGGCGCGGCTGCGGCCATCAGTAAACTGCAAGGACGCGATCGCCCGATCTATCACAACGACCATTCGCGCCCAGAACGGCCTGTTATTCGGACGTTAGAGGACGAAATAGGCCGCGTCGTGCGCAGCCGCGTGGTAAACCCGAAATGGATCGATGGGGTCAAGCGGCACGGATATAGAGGCGCGTTCGAAATCGCAGCGACAGTTGACTATCTGTTTGCCTTCGCCGCCACGACGGGCGTCGTCCAAAACCACCACTTTGATCTTGTCGAAGATGCGTTCCTTGCGGACGACGATACCCGCCAATTCATTGCTGATGTAAATGCACCCGCGTTGGCCGACATCGCAGCGCGCCTTCAAGAAGCAATTGACCGCGATCTGTGGCAACCAAAATCGAATTCCGCGCGCGCGCGCATCGCCGAACTACTCAAATCTATTTAGGCGCACAGCTGTGTCTTTCACGTAATCGGTTCTGAGAAATTACGATCGTATCTCGCGCCCATTGCCGCACCTCTGTCAGGGCGTGATTAAGCTTGTTTGTTTCGTGAATGACGCTCCAGACATCGCGTTCAACCGACGGCGAATCTGGTCGCGGCACAAGCGCTCCGCCGCTGTGCATCACGATACACGGCCCAACAGCACCATACCCGCAGGAGGCGGCAACTTTGCGCACGGCGTCGAAACTGGACGCCCGATGAAAGGGCGGCTTTCCAAATACATCATACCCCATCTGCATTTCAGGCGTCCAATCTAGCTCTTCGGGTAGCCCGACCCATTCACGCGCATCTTGCTGATCTTTCGGAACCCAACATCCGAATGAAATCGAGGCAATTTTCGAGGCAACAAGGTTTCCTTCTGTCGGCCGCCCAAAACGCAAGGCAAGATGGGCCTGACCATATGCAAGGCTCAACCGCCGGTCCGCCCCAATGAGGGCAATTTCTACATTCGGCATCTGCTTGGTCAGCTCGTTCATGCAAGGGGTCAGATATTCCGCCAACAAAAACTCAACCGACGTAACAATGATTTGTTGCCGCTCGCCGACTTCTTCGCCCATCAATTTCAATCGGTCCAATTTGACCTTGAATTCCAACGCGAGGTTCAACAACTCTTTCCCGTCTGGCGTGGTTTCCCAGTTGCCGCCCTTTTGCATTGAAAACAACATCGTCCCATGCTGTTCAGACATGCGTTTGATATTTCGCGAAACTGTCGTGGCATTGGTCCCGAGCAGCTCTGCGGCACGCCGCATTGTGCCACCTTCTTCCAAGGCCATGACATATTGAAAACCGTTCCAGTTGTACATTCTTGCAATCCTAGTTCTACGCGAAGGCGCCGAAATTTGATCCGCTTGTTAATTAAAATTGTAGCAGCCGAAACCAAGCATACGGATTAGCAACCCTACCCAAACGGAGTATGTAAGAAGTTAACTTACTGTTATCATACAATAAAATTTATAAATGAACATTTCAAAAAATGCAGTGACGGAACTGCAAAATGGCAGTCTTGGAGCAAATTCGACCTTTCTGGACAGAATTTGTTGGTAAAACCACAACATTCCCAGTTTGGCCAAATTCCTTCTGCAAATATGCAGGGCCGACGTTGCACGGATCAATATTTTCAATAACGAGATTAAAATCTAACGTAAAGTCACCCGGTAGATAAAGGAAATTTATGATGTACCAGTGAACAGAAATGCGTAATCGCCGCTATATCAGCATTCCAACACTCTGCGCCTCGTTGGTCACAGCGCTGCGGTCGCAGCTGCAATGTACCTCGTCGCGTTTTCGGGTCCCATTTTCGCCAAGCGAGTTCTTTGGGATGACAGCACGGAACTAGAAACAAAGCGCATCCATCAAAACTATTTTAGGCGCTTGCCGAAATCTTAATGGCAGTCATTCAAGACCTTCGCAACTGCGGCAGAGTTCCCCCTCACTCTGCCGCATTTTTTTTACAAACCTGCGACAGCAGCAGAAATGCCCAGATAACCGATCAAAAGAAAAACAGAGAATAATTTCATAACGCAACCCTTTGTGTTGCTACGGGCTTATCCATTTCCACGAACACTGTAGCGGGGAATCTTTACGACTTTGGCCCCCTCCCTCTAGGCAGACCGCGCAACCACACCTAAGCTTGGGACATGATCGTACATCTCGCGACCCTTCTGGGCTTTCAATTGTTGGGCGAAGTCACTTCGCGCAGCTTGGGCTTGCCATTGCCTGGGCCGGTGATCGGCATGGCGGCACTGTTTGTAACCTGCTTGATCTGGCCCAAACTCGCGCAGACCATTGCACCAACCACCACGGCCATGCTCGCGCATTTGTCATTGCTATTTGTGCCCGCGGGCGTCGGGGTTGTCGGCCATCTCGACAGGCTCGGATCCAATGGCCCCGCTTTGGGTGTTGCCATCATCGGCTCCACCGTCATTGCCATCGCGGCGGGCGCATTAACCTTTGCTGGTTTGCAAAAACTATTGAGGGCACGATGACCGATTTCGCAGAAATTTGGACCTATCTCGCCGCCGATCCATTGCTTTGGCTGACACTGACATTGGCATCTTATGGCATTGGCGACGCGATGTTTCGTGCGTCGGGCCGCAAGCCGTATATCAACCCCGTGCTGATCGCCGTGGCGCTTCTGGCCGTGCTCTTGCAGCTGACTGGCACCAGCTACGCCACCTATTTCGACGGTGCGAAATTCGTTCACTTCATGCTTGGGCCGGCGACCGTCGCCTTGGCGATGCCGCTTTACGCCAACTTGAGCCACATCAAACAAGCCCTGCTGCCTATGGCCGGGGCACTAATCGCGGGATCACTCGCAGCAATGGTCAGCGCCGCAGGCATTGCCGCGGCTTTGGGTCTGGACACATCCGTTTTACTGGCCCTAATCCCCAAATCCGCCACCGCCCCCGTGGCTTTGGGCGTGTCAGAAGCCATCGGAGGATCGCCATCCCTCACGGCAGTCTTCGTCATTATTACAGGCATTACAGGCGCCATTGTCGCCACCCCGTTGCTGAACCTTTTGCGCATAACCGACTGGCGCGCGCGCGGCTTTGCGGTGGGCGTTACCAGCCACGGCATCGGCACGGCCCGCGCGTTTCAAGTCAACGATACCGCTGGCGCATTCGCGGGGGTCGGCATGGGGCTAAACGCGCTTTTAACCGCTTTGATCGCTCCACTGATTGCGCCTTGGCTACTCGGCCTTTAGGGTTACCACAAAAGGGGATCATTATGACCGAAGACACAGACCGCCACGCAATGAAAATGGCCAAGAAAAAGGCCGCGCGCGATAAAATCATGGCAACCAAGACCGATAAAAAGGGCTTGATCATCGTGCACACGGGCAAGGGCAAGGGCAAATCATCCGCCGCCTTCGGCATGATCTTCCGCTGCATCGCACATGACATGAAATGCGCCGTGGTGCAGTTCATCAAGGGCGGCATGTCCACTGGCGAGCGCGATCTGATCTTGTCGAAATTTAAAGATGAATGCGCGTTCCACACCATGGGCGAAGGCTTCACTTGGGAAACCCAAGACAAATCCCGCGACACCGAAATGGCCCAAGCCGCATGGGCCAAGGCCAAGGAATTGATCCTCGACGAGAGCAACAAGATGGTCCTTCTCGACGAGATCAACATCGCAATCCGCTATGATTACGTGGACATCAACGAGGTCGTCGAATTCCTCGCCACGCAAAAACCCGACATGACCCATGTGGTGCTAACAGGCCGCAACGCCCACGCTGACCTGATCGAAATCGCGGATTTGGTGACCGAAATGGAACTGGTCAAACACCCGTTCCGGTCTGGGGTGAAAGCGCAGATTGGGGTGGAGTTTTAAAGGGCGTAGACACCCTTCAAAATGAATAAAAAGGAAAAAGCAATGCGGGAAAAGGATGATCACCTGATCCATGCAATATTTCAGGTTCTCGTGCAGTTAGAACGACAAAATGATATCGTAATTTGTTTTGATGACCCGACAATTGCAGCAAAAAAAATCGCAACCCAACTAGATAGCGTCGTCCTAGATGCCAGTCTTACCTTAGAAGAGCTGGGTGGCGTGCGATCGTTAATTTACCATGCCATCGCCGACAAAAGGTTTTTTGATTGGGAAATGCCAACCCTCACTGGCTTCACCGCCGACGAGTTCAAAGCTGTAGCTAAGAAACTTCCGCGCCATATTTGATCGGCTTCCAGAAGCTGCCCTTTAGCCGCTCACACCTTAAGGAATAGGGACTACCATGCCCAAACACCGCGTTCTCACTGAATTTGGCATGGGCACCAGCCTGCGCCGCCAAGATTACACCCAAGCCGCCCACCGCGCCTTGCAAGACGCCCTATGGCACAACTCAATCAATATGGCCGAACTGTTTGGGTTTCCCAAAGAGGCGATGATCATTGATGTGGAAATCGCGGTGCAGCAACCTGATCAGGTCGACACCGCCAAGCTCTTGGACATCTTCCCCTACGGCCAGCCCAGCGTCACGGTCACCCACGGTGGACTGGATGTGCCGCGCCCCGACGGGCTGCCCACGGTCATCGCCAATGCGGCGATCAACGTCAGCTTTGACATGGAGCGGACATGACCGACCAACGTATGATCATCGAAATGGGCATGGGTAACGACCTGCATGGGATGGACTATCAAAAGGCAGCAGCCCGCGCCATCGAAGACGCCTTTCGTCATTCAACGCTGCCGATTTTCGCAACGTTGGATATCCCAACCGACGCGATGCGCGTGCAGGTCACCGTCGGCGTGCAAGAACCTGACAAAATCGACACCGATGCATTGGCCGAAAAACTTCCCCGTGGGCGTGCGACTGTCACCGCGGTCAAAGGTGGGCAAAACGTCCCTAACCCTGCCACCGGCGACACGGCTGTGATTGCGACCGCAGCCATCGAAGCGTTCTTGCCCAACCAAGCAGAAAACTGGCGAAAGTCCTAACCGCCAGCAGCCTGACGCACCGCTGATAATGTCGCGGAAGGCGCCAAAGCCTCCACATCCACCGTACACGCAATCACCGCCATGGTGCCTGCCGCCTGGGCGCGGGCAAAGGCGGCTGGAAAATCCTCTGACCGCGTGACCAATTCACCATGCCCACCGTAAGCCCTCGCAAGGGCGGCGAAATCTGGATTGCCGATCATTGTTCCAGACACGCGGCCGGGATAGGTTTTTTCCTGATGCATCCGAATGGTGCCATAGCGCCCGTTGTCCATCACGATAATGATCGGCGTTGCGCCATGCTGCGTGGCTGTTGACAGCTCGTTGCAAGTCATCTGGAAACAACCGTCTCCAGCCAAGCACACCACCTGCTTGTCAGGGTGATGCAGCGACGCAGAGATTGCCGCTGGAATGCCATAGCCCATCGACCCCGACGTGGGGGCCAATTGAGTGCTATGCTGTTTGTAGACGAAATAGCGATGCAACCACGCTGCATAGTTCCCTGCTCCATTGGTCACAATGGCGTCGTCGGCGAGATTATCGGACAACCAAGCAATGACGTCCTCTTGCTTCATCTCGCCGGGGCTAACCGTCGGTGTCAACCAAGCGTCATAATCGGCGCGCGCACCTTGGGTCCATTCCGACCAATTCGTGTCGCATGCAGGTTGCGCGGCCAGAGCCGCAACCATGTCCGTGGCTTTGGCGACCACACCGATTTCGGCTGGATAAACGGTGCCGATTTCATCGGCATTAGCATGAATGTGGATGATCGCAGGCGCATCGTTCGGATCGGGGTTCGTGTAACCTTGGGTCTCAATGTCCCCAAACCGCGAACCTATGACGATCAATAGATCAGCAGCTTTGACACGTGCAGCGAGCCGTGGGTTGATCCCGACGTTCAAGTCTCCTGCATAGCAAAGCTGCCGATTGTCGATATAATCTTGCCGCCGGAAACCCACAGCAATGGGCAAACCTTGTTTATCGGCGAAGCTTGCCAAATCTTCGGCCGCTTGCGCCGACCAATGCGGGCCACCGACGACGACCAAAGGGCGCTTCGCCAAGGCAATGCGCGCCATGATATCACCCGCGACAGCCGACAGGCCCGCTGTCTTGAAATCTGGCAAGGCAGGTCGATCAGCTGCGTCAGACACAGCGCTCAGCATGTTTTCGGGCAGTGCCAAAACGACCGGCCCCGGTCTGCCCGACATCGCCACTTGAAACGCGCGTGTCACATATTCCGCGATCCGATCCGTGTGATCAATCTGGGCCACCCATTTGGCGACACCACCAAACATGGCGCGGTAATCCACCTCTTGGAATGTTTCGCGGTCCGTGTGGCGATTGTCGATTTGCCCGACAAAAAGCACCATCGGCGTGCTGTCTTGCATCGCAATATGCACACCCGCGCTTGCATTTGTCGCACCCGGCCCGCGGGTGACAAAACACACCCCCGGCTTTCCGGTCATCTTGCCATAGGCTTCTGCCATCATAGCGGCCCCGCCTTCTTGGCGACAAACAATGTTCGGAATACCGCTGTCATAAAGCCCGTCCAAAGCTGCGAGAAAGCTCTCTCCAGGGACAGAGAAAACCCGTTCGACGCCAAGCGCTTGTAGATGATCACTTAGAATTTTGCCGCCATGCCGTTGCATCAAATGGGTCTGCCTTCTTGAGTGATGTTGCTGCGCATCTTGTGGCAAGCAAAGACGAACAGCAACAGCCAGCCGCGCAAAATTCATCCCAATTTGCACCGCGTCATCAAACTACACTAGGATAAGGCATGACAAATGCCACACCACGGGTCCAAAGCTTGACCGATACAATGGATGTATCACGCGCACAGGCCCTGCAAGCGATGCTTGGAGACCCGCGCGATATTCGTATCGGTGATCCATTGCCGCCTTTCGCCCATCACATCTATTTTTGGGACCCCCAGCCCCCTGAAAGCCTTGGACAAGATGGTCATCCTGCCACGGGTCATTTCATTCCCAATACCGGTCTCGCGCGGCGGATGTGGGCGGCGGGCAAACTGGTGTTCCACCGGCCGCTACTGGCTGGCATTCGCGCCGAGAAAACATCTATCGTCGAAAGTGTCACCCGCAAGGACGGACGCAGCGGACCGTTGGCCTTTGTCCGCATGCGGCATGATATCCGACAAAGACAAGCGCTGGTTTTGACTGAATGGCAGGACCTCGTTTACCGCGAGACTACCCCGCGCACGCAGGTCGTCCCCCCAGTTGCTGCCGCCGATGAAGACATCGCAATTGACGTGAATTTCGACACCACCTTGCTGTTTCGCTATTCCGCGTTGACGTTCAATGGTCACCGCATCCACTATGACGAAGCCTATGCGCGCAACGTCGAAGGCTATGACGGACTGGTCGTGCATGGCCCCTTGCTTGCACATTTGCTGATGGGCCTCGCCCAAAGCCAATTGGGAGAATTGCGCAACTTTTCCTATCGCGCGACGGCGCCGCTAATTCACCATGAAACAGCGACGTTGTGTTGGAAAGGCGGCAAGGCTTGGGTGCGCGGCCCTGATGGTCGGCAATGCATGGTGGCAGAGGCAAGCTAGTCAGATTTTGTGCCAAAACCCGATGCCTCCGGCGGAGGTACTTAAGAGCCAGAAGAAGGGTTAGAGGCTGCGGTCTGGTCTGAAGTCATCTGGGATCGTGTCGCGGTTGTCGAGCAAAAGATCCGCCATCACCTCGCCCACCTTTGGCGCCATGCCGAAACCGATTTTGAAGCCACCATTCGCGACGAACTCTCCTTTTCGGAATGGATGTTCACCAAGGATCGGCGCGCGTGATCTACTGCGTGGGCGCACGCCGGCCCAACGTTTGACAACCTTTGCATCACGTAAAACAGGAAGCGCGGATTTTGCCCGTTTGACGATGTCGTCTAGCTGCGCGTCCGTTGTGGTGCCTTCATCAAATACGCGTTCTGAGGTGGAGCCGATGGCAACTGTGCCGTCGTTATGTGGCACGATGTGAAGCGTGTCCGCGAAAAGTTGGGGCAGGCCTGCGGCGTCGAAATCAAGCAAGGCCGCTTGGCCTTTGATCCCGTTACCGACCAAGCGGTGATGTTGAGCGGTCATATCCTTCAAACCGGCCCAGCCCGTGGCCCAGACGATTTTGCCTTGGGGGTCGCCTGCAGTCACGATCTGTCCGCACAGCGCGGTGACTGCGCCCGCCAGCGAAGCCGTGGCTTTGGCCGGATGCAGCAGCCCAGAAAGCGTGTCGAACACCACCTGTCCGGTCGGGCTAGGCGGCGTCCAATCCGCATCAGTTGCGGCTTGAACCGTCCAGCTGGCGTTGTCTTGCCATAGGTCGACTGCCGTCTGCGCGCGCGCAGTTGCCAGCGCCAAAGCCTGCGCATCCGCTAGCGGTTGCAGCCGCCCGTTGCGCGCGTAGCCGGAGAGCAGGCCAGATAGGGTTTCAACCCCTTGCCAGAATGCGCCCTGCATCAGAAGGCTGTCCAGTTGAAACGCCTTTTTCGCGTTCCAGTTTTCGGGCACGTGGGGAGCCAAGGCGCCGACGATCCCGCCGCTGGCACCGAACCCCGCGCCATTGGGGTCGATCACCCGCACCTGCGCCCCGCGCTGCAAACAAGCATAGGCCACTGACAGGCCGAAAACGCCCGCCCCCATCACTGTCACATCGACCGTTGCCATATCCGGCCCTTCCGCCCTATTGATGATCAACTGCATAAGGCATCTATCCATGATCAACCAGACGGCTTCCTTGACTTGGCGCGACACGGACGCAGGCCGCGTTCCTGTGTCAGAACAATTCGACGATCCGTATTATTCGCTGATTGGCGGGTTGTATGAAACGCAGCATGTGTTCATTGCGGGGAATAGGTTGCCTTACCGGTTTGGCGCAGCCCTGCATGTGGCCGAACTGGGATTTGGCACGGGGTTGAACCTACTTGTCACCTGGGATGCTTGGGCCAAGGCGGGCAGCCGCGCGCCGCTTCGGTTTACGTCTTTTGAGGCGTTTCCGATGGCCAAGCCTGATATGGCCGCTGCCCTCACCGCTTTCCCGCAGATCGCCCCCTTGGCAAAGATCATGCTGGACCGTTGGGATGTTTCGGCGGGGCCTGTTGAATTGGTCGACGGCCTGACGCTGGAGGTTATCATTGGCGATGCGCGCGAAACCGTGCCTGCGTGGGATGGTGCCGCTGATGCGTGGTATCTGGATGGGTTCTCCCCCGCTAAAAACCCCGCATTGTGGGAACCTGCATTGCTGGCTCAGGTCGCCAAGCACACCGCGCCAAATGGTACTGCCGCGACTTATTCCGCCGCCGGACATGTCCGCCAATCGCTGACTGCTGCGGGCTTTGATGTCAGCCGTGTCCAAGGATTTGGCCGCAAGCGCCATATGACCGTCGCGAGGCTGGCGGATGGAAAGTAACACCCGCTTTGGCATCTGGTTGATGTGCATTACGTCGTTTATTTTCGCGGTGCAAGACGGCATTTCCCAGCATCTCGCCACTGAATATAACGTCCTGATGATCGTGATGATCCGCTATTGGTTCTTTGCTGCATTCGTCATCACGATAGCGTCGCGTCAAGCCGAATCGGTGCGCGCGGCAGCCGCAACGACACAACCGAAACTCCAAATCTTTCGTGGGTTTCTGCTGGCCACGGAAATCTGCGTCATGGTCTTCGCATTCACCAAACTTGGTCTTGTCGAAAGTCTCGCTGTCTTTGCTTGCTACCCCTTGATTGTCGCGGCCCTGTCCGGCCCGATCTTGGGCGAGACGGCGGGCTGTCGGCGCTGGACTGCAATCGCCATCGGCTTCATCGGCGTGCTTGTCATCCTCAAACCCGGCATCGGGGTGTTTTCACCCTATGCTGTGATCCCGCTGACCTCTGCGGTGCTGTTCGCGGTCTATGGCTTGCTCACCCGCTATGTCGCGCGGCGTGACAGCGCGGCTGTTTCGTTCTTTTGGACAGGCGTGGCAGGCGCGGTTGCGATGACTTGTGTCGGCATGTGGCACTGGGAACCGATGAGTGCATCCAACTGGCTATGGATGAGCGCGCTATGCGTCACTGGCGCCACAGGGCATTTCCTTTTGATCAAAACATACGAGCTGGCAGAGGCGTCCGCCGTCCAGCCATTCGCCTATATGCAATTGGTCTTTGGCGCGGCCATCGGGATCAGCGTTTTCGGCGAGGTGCTGGCCCCCAATGTTGCAACTGGTGCCTTGATCGTGGTTGGCGCGGGCGTGTTCACATTGCTGCGCACACGGCAGATCAATCGCCAGCCCGACCAATCGGGCGCGGACTAGACACTGGCGACGGACCAGAGGGCGCGGCAGGTACAGGTGCCACTGCTGCATCCGCATCGGGCGTCGGTTCAGGCACAACACCAAGCCCCGCAGGCCGCACCTGTGGCCGGATGATCGGTTTCACCCCAATCAGCATGTCGGTGAACCTGATAGGGCCAGTTTTGCCCGTCAAACGTGCCTCGTAAACGGGAATGGATTCCGTCACACGCATCACATAATTGCGGGTCTCGCGGAATGGAATGTGTTCAATCCAGTCAATCACATCTGCCGCGCCTACACGGGGATCGCCCCGCTGGTCCATCCATGTTTTGGGCCTGCTTGGGCCCGCGTTATACCCCGCCGCAATCATCACTGGGGAATAGCCAAAATCTTCCTCCAACACCGACAAGTATTTCGACCCAAGCCGCGCGTTATAAGCCCAGTCCGCTGTGAGCCGCGCCTTAGAATATGGTTCACCTATGAAACCCGCGACCTCTTCGGCGGTGGCAGGCATCAGTTGCATCAACCCAAGCGCACCCACAGGGCTGCCCACACCTGCGTTAAACTCGCTTTCGCGCCGTGCGATGGACATCGATAGGGCGGCAGGCACAGGTTGGTCCATATCGGCCAGATCATGCAGCGGGAAATAGATCGACGGCACAAGTACCCCGCGGCGCACGGCAGTTTTGCCCAGCAGCACGGCATAATATGCCTCGTCCTGCGCCCGCAACCACGCGCCTAAGCGGGCCAGATCATCTGCTGGCAATGTCTTGCCAAGTTCGGCAAAGAAACGCACCGCATGGCCCCGCTCCCCTGCCTTGAGCAGGGTCAACGCAGCCTGCGTCAGATCATCTGACATGAACGCAGCGCCCTGCCAATCTGTCGGGTCATTCGCGCCGGTCAGGCGGGCATCCATCGACAGTCCCAGCTTTTCGGCTGCAAGCAGTCCATAAAAACCCGTCTGATGCTGGGCCGCGATCTGATAAGCCGCAACGGCTGCGTCTTGGTTATCCATCGCCGCATGACTACGCCCGATCCAATATTGCATCCGGCCCACGGAAATCGGGCTGTCTACTGCGGCATTTGCCGCCTCGAAATGGGTCAAGGCCAAGGCGGGATCTTTACGGTAAGTCAGCGCCAGATACCCCGCGATCCATTCCAGATCAGCAAATGACGTGCCATCGGTTAAAAAGTGCTGGGTTGCCAATTCGTATGCGCTGTCGATGCGGCCCTCGCGCATTTCCCACCGCGCCAATGACCGCCGCCAACCAGACCAGCGAAACGGCTCGCCCAAACTTTCGGCGCTCGTTGACCGCGCCTTGATAATATTGATCGCATCAGTGCGGTCGCCACGGTTGGCCAACCAATTGTACCGGTCGTAATCCAGCCCCGCATTGTCGCGCAATTCCGCAGGCACTGCTGCCAGTTTTTCCGCAATGTCACCCGCGTTTTCGATATACGCCAACCGCGCCTGCGCTAGGGCGGCTTGCCCTTCATCCAACAATGCGACCATCCGGTTGGCCGACTCCGTGCGCCAGCGCCACAGCAATGCATTTGTGCGCGCAACATGAAATGGGGTCAAAATATCGCCATAGGCCGCAATCATCGCGTCATGGCCGGTTTCGGTCAGGTTTGATGTCACCCAAACCTCTGCCAACATAGTGCGGGCTTGTTCCAGCTGGCCTCGCGCGATCATCGCATCGGCCAAGCGCACAGCACCTTCGCCGGTTTCAGGCAGCCTGTCACCCAACCAGTCAATCACGGTCTGGTCCGAAATGTCGGCAGATAACGTTTCTTCGCCGCGCGCGTAAATTGCGTCTAGTCCCGGCCAATCTGCGCGGCGGGAGGTGAAGTTTTGATACTCGGGAAACGTCCCATCACCCACGCGCAGCTGCATCCAAGTGATCACATCACGCGTGACCGCATCGCCCGCAGGCACAAGCGCAAATGCCCCATCCCAATCGTCGTCGTTTGCTGCTTGCACAGCCGTCACTGCTTCCGTGCTTTGGGCGGAAATTGTCGACGGTAAAACCAACGCCAAACACAGGGCAAATACGCGCATCAAACAGTCCTTTCGGGTCGTGCATACCCTACCCTAATGCGGTCGCGCGATTGGGCAATCACAAAACTTGTCCATCGGCGGAAACGCGTCTAATGTCTGCGCGAATTGAAAGGCCCGATTCAGGGCCACCACCAAAAGGAAGCGCGTCATGTTCAAAGGGTCTTTGCCTGCACTTGTCACGCCGTTTAGCAACGGCAAAGTGGACATTGATGCGCTGAAAAAACTGGTTGAATGGCACATTGATCAGGGCAGCCACGGGTTGGTTCCTGTGGGCACCACTGGCGAGAGCCCGACACTGACCCATGCCGAACATGATCTGGTTGTGGAAACCGTGGTCAAGGCTACGGCTGGCCGTGTTCCTGTGATTGCTGGTGCTGGGTCGAACAATACGGTTGAAACTGTGCGCTTGGTCGAGGCCGCGAAGAAAGCGGGTGCCGATGCCGCATTGGTCGTCACGCCATATTACAACAAGCCGACCCAAGCGGGGCTGATCGCGCATTTCACAGCGGCTGCAAGCTGTGATCTGCCGATTGTGATCTACAACATTCCGGGCCGGTCAGTTGTCGATATGACGCCTGACACGATGGGCAAACTGGCCGAATTGCCGATGATCGTTGGTGTCAAAGATGCGACAGGCGATTTGGCGCGCGTGCCCAAGCAGCGCATGCGCTGTGGCGAAGGCTTCGTGCAATTGTCCGGCGAAGATGCGACGGCATTGGGGTTCAACGCCCACGGCGGCATGGGCTGCATTTCCGTGACAGCCAATATCGCGGCCAAGCTTTGCGCTGAGTTTCAGGAAAGCACTTTGGCGGGCGACTATGCGACGGCTCTGACACAACTGGACCGCTTGATGCCACTGCACGAGGCTGTGTTCATGGAACCGGGTCTTGTTGGTGCAAAATACGGCATGTCACTGTTGGGGCTTTGCGAGGAAGAGGTGCGCTCACCTTTGACCACGTTGACCGATGACACCAAGGCCGCGATTAAGGCTGGAATGCAGCACGCCGGTCTGTTGAACTAAGCATGGGTTAAAACCCATCATACACAGTGTCACCAAGGCCGTAGGATGGGTTTCAACCCATCACCCTTTGCACCAGTCAGCAGCATAGACGACCTCGGCGCAGTCCCCGAACCGCGCGGCGCGTTGCAGTTCTGCCTCCAGCCGTTTCATCCGCCCCGCGCCCATCTGCACGCCTGTTTCTGGCCAGAACCCTGTCACGTTTAATACACCTGCTGGCCGGTCCGCCTTCATGTCGATCCGTCCGATCAAACGGTCCCCCTCCATAACAGGAAACACATAATACCCGTATTGCCGTTTCGGCGCGGGCACGAAAATCTCGATCCTGTAGAAAAACCCGAACAACCGCTCTGCCCGCTTGCGGTCACGCAAGGCCGGATCAAAGGGGGACAAAATCCGCACGCGGTTTTGCGGCACCGCTGGCACTTCATCCATGACATCGGGCCGCGCGAGCGACCGGCGCAAGCTGCCATCGACACTTTCGATATCAACCCAAATCGCACGCCCCTCGGCCAAGGCCGCGGCGCCCCACGCCTTTGCCTCTGCCGGTTTCACAATATCCCAGAACGCGGCCAATTCGCCCGCTGTGGCAAATCCAAGTTTGTCCAACGCCGCACCACAAGCCCAATCGATTGTCTCTTCTTCGGTCCGGTGCGCGTTCAACTGTTCTGGCGGGATCACCCGTTCGGTCAGGTCATACACCTTGCGGAACCCGTCGCGGCGGACGACCGACAACTGCCCTGAACGCCACAAATATTCCAAGGCCGTCTTGGACGGATGCCAATCCCACCAACCGCCCTTGCCCTTAACCTCATCCTTACCGACATCGCTCAATGTGCAGGGACCTTCGTCACTGACTTGGCGCAGCACCTCGTCGATTTTCAACATCAAATCGCCGCGCCGCACATCGCGCCAATGGGATGCAAGGCGGGTCGCGTCGCGGGACTGTTTGAGCCGCCAATAGGGGTAGAGATCCATATCAATCGCTGCGGCATCATGGGTCCAATGCTCGAACACGGCGCGGTCGCGGGCCAAGGCGTTTTGCAATCCTGACGGGCGATATTGTTGCCTGCGCGACCACAAGATCAGATCGTGGGCACGCGCAAATGTGTTCACACTATCCAGCTGCACAAATCCCAAATTGCGGATAACCCCCGCCAAATCCGCGCCCTTGCCCGTCCCGCTGGGCGCATCCGTCAGTGCATGACGTTGCAGAAAAATCCGGCGGGCGATCTTGTTGGAAATGATGGGCACTGACATGAGCGTTCCTTTCGTGCCAATCGGCGGGGCCAAGACTTGTGCGCATGCCTCCCTTGGCCTATCTGGTGATCATGGCCAAGAAACCCGAAAAAACAAACTACAAAGTGCTCGCTGAAAATCGCAGGGCCCGTTACGATTTTGCGATTGATGACGATCTGGAAGTCGGGATCATTTTGCATGGCTCCGAAGTGAAATCCTTGCGCCTTGGCCAATCCAACATCGCTGAAAGCTATGCGTCCGTGGATGATGGCGAGCTGTGGCTGACCAATGCCTATATCGCGCCCTATGATCGGGCCATGTTTGGGCATGAAGAACGGCGCAAACGCAAATTGCTTTGTAGCCGCAAGGAACTTGCACGCCTTTGGAACGCGACAAAACGCGAAGGTATGACCCTTGTGCCATTGGTGATGTATTTTAACGATCGCGGGCTGGTGAAGCTGAAAATCGCGACAGCTAAGGGCAAGAAAAACCACGACAAACGCGCGTCAGAGGCCGCCCGCGACTGGGGCCGCCAGAAACAACGCTTGTTACGTCACGGCGACTAAATCCACCTTTTACGTAAGGTTTTGCGGGGAAAAACCCGCAAAAACACCTCTATTGCGCCAATTTGCTGACCTGTTAATGTTTATGCACCAACAGGCTTGGGCGATGCCGTTGGTTTTTAAATCAGCCCAGAAATAGAAGGAACGGGGACTATGGAAGCAATTATTGCACAGGTTATTGGCGGCGCGATTGGTGGCAACGGGGCAGGCAAACTGCTGTCCGGCTCCAACATGGGCGGTCTCGGCAACACAATCTCAGGCGCTGTTGGCGGCCTCGGTGGTGGGTCTATCTTGGGCGGCCTGATGGGCGGCGCAGGTGCGATGGCAGCGGGCGCGACTGACGCGGTTGCACCAGGTCTGGACATCGCAGGCATGGTTGGCCAATTGGCTGGCGGTGGCGTTGGCGGTCTGATCTTCACAGCTGTTGTTGGCATGCTGAAGAACAAATTCATGGGCTAAGCCCTAGGCTTAACCAAATTTTAGGCGGGCGTCCCGATTGGGGCGCCCGTTTTGCGTTGTGATGCTTGTCAGTGGGACCCCTTCGCGCTAGGGACGTTGCTGACTGAAATTGCACAGGTGCCCCATGTCTGACGCTGCTCTTGATGATCCCAAAACGCTTGTCAGCACCGACTGGCTGGCCGCCCACCTCAAAGACCCTGATCTGCGGATTTTGGATGCCTCTTGGTATTTGCCCGATATGAAACGCGATGCTGCCGCTGAATATGCGGCGGGCCACATTCCGGGCGCACGCTTTTTTGACATCGACGAGATTTCTGACCTGCGGTCAGAGATGCCCCATATGGTTCCACCCGTTGAAAAATTCATGTCGCGCATGCGGGCAATGGGTGTCGGCGACGGGCATCAGGTTGTGGTCTACGATGGGTCCGGCCTGTTTTCGGCGGCCCGCGTTTGGTGGTTGTTCCGCTTGATGGGCAAGACCGATGTTGCGGTTCTAGATGGCGGCTTGCCCAAGTGGCAGGCTGAAGGGCGCGAAATGTCCGACATGCCGCCCGTCATCCGTGACCGGCACATGACCGTGACCCGCCAGAACCAGATGGTGCGTGACGTGACCCAAGTGGCCCGCGCGGCCAAGCTTGAAGATCACACAATCATCGACGCCCGCCCGAATGCACGGTTCACCGGCGAAACGCCAGAACCCCGCGCAGGCTTGCGGTCGGGACATATCCCGACATCGCGCAACCTGTTCTTTAAGGACCTTCTTTACCCCAACGACACGATGCGGGCAGTTCCACAACTGCAAGCCGCCTTCGCCGCCGCTGGTGCCGATCTGACCAAACCCGTGATCACCACTTGTGGGTCTGGTGTGACTGCCGCGATCCTGAGCCTCGCGCTCGAACGGATCGGCAAAACCGACCATGCGCTCTATGACGGCTCTTGGGCCGAATGGGGCATGTACGATGACCTTCCACTCTCAACCGGAGACGCCTGATGCTGCTGAACGCGCTTCAAAAACAACCTGCTGATAAAATCCTCGCCCTGATGGCCGCCTACCGCGCCGATCCCCGCGACACCAAAGTCGACCTTGGCGTCGGCGTCTATAAGGACGCATCGGGCAACACCCCCGTTATGCGCGCCGTGAAAGAGGCTGAAAAGCGTCTGCAAGCTGAACAGACGTCCAAGGCCTATGTTGGCTTGGCGGGCGACCCTGCATTTTCTGACGTTATGATTGATCTGGTATTGGGCGGCACATTGCCCCGCGACCGCGTCGCAGCCGTTGCCACTCCGGGCGGCACTGGTGCGATCCGCCAAGCGCTCGAGCTGATCAAAATGGCCGCTCCTGACGCGACCGTTTGGCTGTCTGACCCCACATGGCCAAACCACCCGTCGATCATCAAATATCTGGGCATGAAGTCCAAAACATACCGCTACTTCAACGCCGAAACACGCGGCGTGGATTACGTCGGCATGTTGACCGATCTGGGCGGCGTTTTGCCCGGTGACGTCGTGTTGATGCACGGCTGCTGCCACAACCCAACCGGCGCGAACCTGACCATGCCGCAATGGGATGGCGTCGTGAAACTGCTGCAGGAAAAATCCGCAACGCCGTTCATCGACATCGCATACCAAGGGTTTGGTGACGGGCTGGCCGAAGATTCCGCTGCAACACGCAAGGTCGCTGGCGCATTCGACAACGTATTGATCGCTGCGTCTTGCTCCAAGAACTTCGGCATCTACCGCGAACGCACGGGCATCCTGATGGCGGTTGGCAAAACTGCCGAACAGGCCGCGATGGCCCAACAGAACATGAACTTCTTGAACCGTCAGAACTTCTCTTTCCCGCCAGATCACGGCGCACGCGTTGTGACCACGATCCTGTCCGATCCCGCCTTGCGCGCCGATTGGGAAGCAGAGCTGGAAGAAACCCGCAACGGCATGCTCGCCCTGCGCCAACAGCTGGCTGACGAACTGAAACGTCTGACCAATTCTGATCGCTTCGCCTTTCTGGCCGATCACCGCGGTATGTTTAGCTTGCTTGGCACCACGCCAGAGCTTGTTGAAAAGCTACGTGCTGATCACGGTATTTACATGGTGGGCGACAGCCGGATGAACATCGCCGGCCTGAACGCACAAACTGTGCCGGTTCTGGCGCAAGCCATTGTGGCCGCGGGCGTCTAATGTCCACATTGAAAAAACCGCAGGACTGCCATGATATGGCGGACCTGCGGGCACAGATCGACCTGATGGATGCCGCGCTGATTGATATGCTTGCGCAGCGCGCCACCTATATTGATCGGGCTGTCGAGATTAAATCATCCAACGATCTGCCCGCGCGGATCACCTCTCGCGTGGATGAGGTGATTGCAAATGTGCGCGATCATGCAACGGCCAAAGGGCTGGACCCTGATCTGGCCGAACAGCTCTGGTCACAGCTCATCGAATGGTCGATCCAACGCGAGGCAAAGCACATTCGCGAAGACTGAATTGCTGCAACTGCAAAATGCGGCTTGCGATCCATCGCGCAACAATCTAACCATTGATGTGACTTTTTCGAAATAAAGGTGCGCATCCATGTCATTCCGTCTTCAACCAACGCCGCCTGCCCGTCCGAACCGCTGTCAGCTCTTCGGCCCTGGGTCGAATACCAAGCTATTTGCGAAAATGGCTGCGTCAGACGCCGATGTGATCAACCTTGATCTCGAAGACAGCGTATCCCCGTCCGACAAAGACAGCGCCCGCACCAATATTATCGACGCCATCAACAAAATCGACTGGAACACCAAAACCCTGTCCGTGCGGATCAATTCGCTCGACACGCCATATTGGTATCGCGACGTCGTGGACTTGCTGGAACAGGCTGGCGACCGGCTCGACCAGATCATGATCCCCAAGGTGGGCAATGCGGCGGACGTCTATGCGGTCGATGCGCTTGTCACCGCGATTGAAACCGCCAAGGGGCGCACGAAACCGATCAACTTCGAGGTCATCATCGAATCCGCAGCAGGTCTCGTGAATGTCAACGAAATCGCGGCATCCTCACCTCGCATGGTTGCCATGTCGCTGGGCGCGGCTGACTACGCCGCCTCAATGGGCATGCAAACGACGGGCATCGGTGGGACGCAAGACAATTACTACATGTTACACGGCGATACGCGACACTATTCCGACCCGTGGCACCTTGCACAAACCGCCATCGTCGCGGCCTGCCGGACTCATGGTATCTTGCCCGTCGATGGTCCCTTTGGCGACTTTTCCGACGACGAAGGCTACCGCGCCCAAGCCCGCCGATCAGCGACGCTTGGCATGGTTGGTAAATGGGCGATCCACCCCAAACAAATCGGACTGGCGAACAAAGTCTTCACCCCCTCAGCAGAGGCCGTGGCCGAAGCCCGCGACATCCTATCTGCGATGGACGACGCCAAAGCACGCGGCGAAGGTGCCACGGTTTACAAGGGCCGCCTCGTCGACATCGCGTCCATCAAACAAGCCCAAGTCATTGTCGCACAATACGAAATGATCACAGGGGCTTAACCGGTTGACGCAATATCGTGCGCAGCTTTTCTGCGGCGACACGGCGCGGATCAGACAGGTAAATCTCGTGATGCGGCTCGCCAAACGTTAGGCCAATCGCGGGCATCACGTTGTCATGCAAATCCGCCAAAACCGGCCCTTCATCCGTATAAGGCCCGACATGTAGCGTCTGC
>CAXIAL010000033.1:0-23248 GCA_964022435.1 uncultured Roseobacteraceae bacterium
GACCTTTGAGACTTCGAAAGGCCGCCCCATCGGGGCGGCCTTTTGCGTTGTGGCGGAACATTGCTGAAGGTCTGGCACGGCGCGTTATAACCTCGTTGTTGGCGTCGAAATTGCACTGTATCATTCCCAACATGCGCAATCTCATCCTCCCAACGCTTTTCGCCGCCAGCTTCGCCCCAATGGCTCAAGCCCATCCGCATTTGTTTGTGGGTGTGGATGTTGCGATCATTTATGATGGTGATGCGCCCACGGCTGTGAAGCTGACGTGGCGCTATGATGATTTCTTTTCGCTTTTGCTGACATCGGATTTGGGCATTGATCTGGATGGTGATCTGGTTCTGACCGATGATGAGGTCGCTACATTAACCGCTACCGTTGCCGCATGGCCCGCTGATTTCGGCGGCGATCTAGAGGTGATGCAAGGGGGCAAACCCGTTGGGCTAGGAACAAGGACCGATCACACTGTTGCTTATGTTGATGGGTTGATTAGTGAAACCCACATCCGTCCCATCACAGGGCCGATCGATCCGAACGACCTGACGGTGCGCGTCTATGATCCGTTTTATTATATTGCATATTCGCTCAATGGTCCGGTCACGTTTGAAGGCCGCGATGATTGCACTGCTGGTGTCATCCCACCGGATCTGAACGCCGCCTATTCGCTTGTTGACGAACTGCTTTATGGCCGACCTGCATCTGATGTGGGTGCTGACGAGGCGTTCCCAGAAGTTGGCGCAGAGTTTGCCGAAACGATTGTTGTGTCATGCGCTGGGTAGCCTTGGCCGCGCTCGCCGTCGTGGTCAGCGTGGCTGTTTGGTTGTGGGGTTTTGGCGGAGCTGATGTAGTCAGTCGATGGGCCGCCCTGACCCAGCGCGATGTCCAGAACGGAATGGCCGCGAGCCTGCGTGCGTTGCGGGCAGGGGACGCGGGTGCATTGGTTGGGCTTTGGACGCTTTGCCTGACCTACGGGTTTGTCCATGCAGCGGGGCCAGGTCATGGGAAATTGGTGATCGGTGGATATGCTTTAGGCGTGCGGGTTTCGGCCCGCAAAGTCGCTGGCTTGGCGGGGGTGTCGTCGCTGGCGCAAGCGGTCACAGCAATCGTGTTTGTCGGTATTGCGGTGGCAGTTTTGGGGTGGGGCCGCGCGCGGATGACGCAAGTCACGGATCAGGCTATTGCCCCCGCGAGTTATGCGATGATCGTTTTGCTCGGGCTATGGATTGCATGGCGCGGGGCACGTCGTATGTGGCGTAAGAGCCGCCCTACGGTCCAAGCCGAAGCACATATATGCTCCGATTGTGGGCATGCCCATGCGCCGACACCCGAACAAGCCGCGGCGGTGCATACGTGGAAAGAAGCAGCGGCCGTGATTGGCGTGATTGCAATGCGCCCATGCACGGGTGCGATATTCTTGTTGATCCTGACCTATGCGCTTGACTTGTTCTGGGTGGGTGTTGTCGGCACGCTTGTCATGGGAATTGGCACGGCCGCGCTGACCGCGATGGTCGCGTTCGCCGCCGTTTGCGCGCGGGAAAGCACATTGGCACAAGCCGCGTCGCGGAGAGGCGTTGCGCTAATGTTAACAATTGCGGAAATCGCGGTCGGAATTTTGATTGCAGCGGTTGCGTTCCAACTACTGATCCGGATTGTCTGAAGCCGTCACTGTTTCGTCTAGAAGCTTTGCCATCTGCGCGCGCGCAGTTTCGTCCATTTTTCCGACAGATATGCCTTCATATTTGGCGAATACAACGCGTCCTGTCGTGAACGGCAACGGCAGCATCATCTTGTCCCAGCTGGCTAAAATCTTGTGACGTTTGACCGAAAACGCATAGCCATAGATGGGTCGTTTCATCACGCGAGCCCATTCCAGTGGCGCATCCTTGAGGGTCAAAGCTGGCCCAAGCGGGCCGTCGCCGGTCATGCCGATACTGACGCCATCGCGGACCCTGCGTAAGATGACCCGTGATGCGGCAAGGTTCGACAGCGCGTCGGACATTTCCATCGGTTGCAAACCATGCCTGCGCTGAAGCGCGCCGGAAACGCGGCCGATAGGAGAAGAATCGTAGAGGCTAGAAAGTGGGCCGGATTTGACAGGCCAGTGGACGGGTCCCATCAACGACCTGCCATGCCACATCAGCAATAAGATAGGACCATCTGCCAAGTCAGCCTCGAGTTTGTCGAGGCCCACATAGTCCCAGCGCGTTGTCCGCTGGCAAAATGATAGATAACCGCTTGCGATTGCGGCCAAAAGCCAAGCAAGGAAGCGAGAGTTGTTAATGCTTTGGCGAATTTTCATAGATGCGGCCCTTCTTGCCCCGCTTGTTTCGACATTTTTGACCCTGATGACAAGGTTGGGCTGCAATGCCCCTTGATCCTGTCTGTTGTTCGGGCTAATCGGGGCGAGGTCTTAGGGGTGTAGCTCAGTTGGTAGAGCGACGGTCTCCAAAACCGTAGGTCTGGAGTTCGAGCCTCCACGCCCCTGCCAAGACCAAACGTGATGCGCTGTTCTGACCAATGGAACCCCAAAGCCCATGACCTAATCCACAACAAAACGATCTGTCGCCTTGCATGTTGGCGCGCATAAGACAGCGACAACGCATTTACAGCGTTCGCTTGGAATGCAGCAACAGGCGTTAATCAACAACGGTGTGCGGTACTACGGGCCTGAAAACCTGCGCAGGCCAGAGCGGGGTTTGGGGGACGTGTTTGGGTTAGAGGTCTACGATGCCCCGCCCAAGCCCCGTCGCAGCCGTGCAGAGCAAACAGAGTTTATGTTCAAGGATGGCGATAGGCTGATCCTGAGTGACGAAAATTTCGTAGGTGTTTTACACGATAAACACGGGCATATTCACACGCCGCTTTATCCGTATTCAGCAGAGCGCGTGTCGGCGCTTGCGACAGCAATTGATAGTGGTCCGCTAGAGCTGTTTGTCGGTTTACGCAATCCTGCGAGCTTTCTTTCGTCTGCCTATAGTCAGGCACTGTTGGGGGGGCGGCAAATTACATTTGCGGACTATCTCGACGCAAATCCGTTGGATCAGGTGTTTTGGGCTGGTTGGATTGCACGCCTTCGGTCTGCCGCTGGGGTGGGTCATGTTACGGTCTGGTTGCATGAAGAATATCATCAAATGTTCCGTGTGATCACCAGAGCGATGACGGGCAGCGGCACCGAAATGCGTGTTGTGCCAATCGAGCAGCCCGTGCATGTCGGTCTTTCGGCTCGGGCCATCGACCATGTGGTGGGATATGCAGGGGCCGATGATCTGCGTGATGTGGCCGCTGCTGCGCGCGCGGCGTATCCTACGGGATCTAAGTCACCGGCCTTTGATCCATTTGATGATGTGCAAAAGGCGGCGGCGCAGGCCGACTATGACAATCAGATCGCGCAGATTGGCCAAATTGATGGCGTGACCGTTCTGCGGCCTTGAAATAAAACGCAATGAGCCGTATGTCGCAAAGGCTACGATAAGAGGTATATGCACCATGGCCATCGCCAATCCCGTCAAGTTCGTGAACGAAGTCCGCGCCGAAGTCGCCAAAGTTGTTTGGCCGACCCGTCGTGAAGTTGTGCTGACAACAATCATGGTTTTCATCATGGCCACGTTGACGGCGATTTTCTTTTCGCTGGTTGATATGGTGATCCGGTCTGGTCTGACTTCGGTTTTGAACTACTTCGGCTCGTAAAACGACCAAGCGCAAATCGCCCTTACCCCTTGAAAACGCAAGGTAAGGACGGTAAGAGCGCTATGAAATTGGGAAAGGCGTGCGGCGAATCTAGTTGCGCGCCGATTTTATTTTCCCGAGTGGGCGGTCTAACCGTCTGAATTAATTGGAATTGCATCCTAAGGGGTGCTGCTGCGAGGTGTCGAAGGTCATGGCGAAACGTTGGTATTCGGTAAGCGTTCTTTCAAATTTTGAGAAAAAGATCGCAGAGACTATTCGCCAGAAGGCGGAAGAACAGGGCTTGTCCGAGCAGATCGATGAAGTGCTGGTCCCTACCGAAGAAGTGATCGAAGTCCGTCGCAATAAGAAAGTGACTGCAGAGCGTCGCTTTATGCCCGGTTACGTTCTGGTCCACATGGAATTGTCGGATGAAGCTTACCATTTGGTGAACTCAATCAACCGCGTCACAGGTTTCTTGGGCCCGCAAGGTCGCCCAATGCCAATGCGCGATGCTGAAGTTCAGGCCATCCTTGGCCGCGTCGAAGAAGGTCAGGAAGCACCACGCACGCTGATCAACTTCGAAATCGGCGAAAAGGTAAAGGTCAACGATGGCCCATTCGAAGATTTCGACGGTATGGTCGAGGAAGTCGACGAAGAAAACGCACGTCTGAAAGTGACAGTGTCGATCTTTGGTCGCGCGACGCCAGTCGAGTTGGAATTCACTCAGGTGACCAAGCAAGGCTAATCAGTCAGCTTACATTGAATTTGAAAGGGGAGCGTCTAACGCTCCCCTTTTTTCGTTTAGGCCAATGACAGTACCACTTGATCGCCGGTGGACAGGGTGTGTTCGGGGATCGACATGCGTTCCCCTTCTGACGCGCCTGCAACACCAAGGCCCGTGCTGTCATAGACAGATCCATGGCGACCACGCCGATCAGTGCATGCAAAGGGTGAATCTAGATTGCCTGTCAGGCCAATCGCCTTGCCGCGGTGTGTGCACACGAGATCAGCGACAAAATAGGCGGCCCCATCAGCGGCGGCGATTTGTGCGTCTGTCCGCCTGTGCACGGCGACATATTGTGTCATGCCTGTCGACGAATATTTCTCGTCTTCGCTGGGCCGTGCGATCACAGCCACTTCACCCGGTTGAAGGTCGCTGACGTCTACTTGCGCTGGGCCGGCGGGCACGGTGATCAGACGATCTTGGCCAACGGGCGTATCTGTTGGGATCCCGTCCCAATCCAGATCAAGCGTTACTTGCGCGTTCAGGATGGCAGGGCACAGCAGGACGCTGCTGGTGGTGATGGTTGCGATCACGTGGCGGCGTGTCAGTTTCTGCATGGGTCAGTCCTTTCGGTTGGTGAATGTCATATTTGATAATGTGTCGTCTTTGTCCCAGAATTTGTGTTTGAGCGCGCCGCAGATATGCAGCGTGACAAGGGCAACCAAGGCCTACTTCAGTTGGTAATGGGCGTCCAAAAAACGCTCTCCCGTGTCTGATCTGGCAAAACCTATGTCTAAAGGGGCAAGCAGGGCAGGGGCGTTCAAGCCCGAAGCTGACACATAGCCGGTCACCACATAGGCGATCATCACGAGGTAAAGCACCAGATGCGTTACTTGTGCCAACCTGTGTTCCCATGTCGGGTTTTCGGCGGAGGTGCGTTTGTGGGTTGCGCGCGAAGCAATGCGCAAGATCAGCACGACGATCAGGGCCTGTCCCGCAATCTGATGTGCGGTCAGCGCGGATTTATCTGCAAGCTCTAGCCCGTATGCCATGCCCGATCCCGCCATAAACAGAATCAGCGCAAAGCTGATTCAGTGGTAGGTTATTTGGGCGGCGGAATATTTCATATCGAATCCAATACTAGCCCTGACAATAGCCCAGAATCCCCAACCGCAAAGCAAAGGTTGGGGATTTTGGCGAGAATCCCTGCGCCAATTGGGTAAAATGGCTTGCAATGCGGGGTCGAGCGACTTAGACGACGCGGATGTTGCCTCTGAATTGGGGTGGCATGTCTGTGGGAGGAACTCTGCACGCGTGCGGGGGCCGGACCACACAACATCACAGTCGAACGGCCGCGGCCCGCCGACGTTGGAAGAAAGAGAGGCCATCATGGCTAAGAAAGTTGTTGGACAACTGAAGCTGCAGGTTCCTGCAGGTGCAGCGAACCCATCCCCACCCGTCGGCCCAGCATTGGGTCAGCGCGGCATCAATATCATGGAATTCTGTAAAGCGTTTAACGCGAAAACACAGGAAATGGAAAACGGCGCGCCGTGCCCAACCGTGATTACATATTACGCAGACAAATCCTTCTCGATGGAAATCAAGACGCCACCTGCGTCCTATTACATCAAGAAAGCTGCCAAGCTGAAGTCCGGTTCCAAAGAGCCAGGCAAGTCAGTAGCAGGGTCTATCACTGGCAAGCAGGTGCGTGAAATCGCCGAAGCCAAGATGAAGGACCTCAACGCGACGTCCATCGAAGGCGCTATGCTGATCATCGCGGGCTCTGCTCGCTCCATGGGCATCGAGGTGAAGTAAGATGGCAAAATTTGGTAAGCGCACAACTGCGGCCCGCGAAGCATTCGCAGGCAAAATGAACGTAAACGTTGCTGAAGCTGCTGAGTTGGTAAAAGCCAACGCAACAGCCAAGTTCGACGAAACTGTTGAAATCGCAATGCACCTTGGTGTTGACCCGCGCCACGCAGACCAGATGGTCCGCGGCACGGTTGATCTGCCAAACGGCACAGGCAAGTCCGTGCGCGTTGCAGTATTTGCACGCGGCGAAAAAGCTGACGAAGCAAAAGCTGCTGGTGCAGATGTTGTTGGTGCAGAAGACCTGATGGAAATCGTTCAGGGCGGCACAATCGACTTTGATCGTTGCATCGCGACACCCGACATGATGGCTGTTGTTGGTCGTCTTGGTAAGGTTTTGGGCCCACGTAACCTGATGCCAAACCCACGCGTTGGTACTGTTACTATGGACGTTAAAGCGGCTGTTGAAGCTGCTAAAGGCGGTCAGGTTCAGTTCAAAGCTGAAAAAGCTGGCGTTGTTCACGCAGGCATCGGTAAAGCATCTTTCTCTGCCAAGCAGATCGAAGAAAACATGCTGGCCTTTGTTGCTGCCGTTCAGAAAGCCCGCCCAACAGGCGCAAAAGGCACATACATGAAGAAGATTTCTGTATCTTCGACAATGGGCCCTGGTGTTTCAATCGACGTCGCATCCGCGACCGAGAACGACTAATCGAATAAGGTGGGATGGGTTTAAACCCATCCTACGAAGAATACGCATCCCCTCAGTTGGGGGTGTGTGTTGCAGGGGTCAAACCATCGACCTTTGTACTGTCCGAGACGGAGGGTGCAGGTTCGCTTGCATAATTCCTTCCTGAGATGGGAAACGAGACCAATTTCCGCGGGCTTAGACCCTCGGGCGATTAAGGCCTCGGGACCCTGAATTGGACCCGAACTGGAATGACCATTTGGTTGTTCCGAAATGAGCCGGGGAGTGATCCCCAAATTTGGAGTGAAACTGTGGATAGAGCACAAAAAGAACAGCTGGTCGAAGAACTCGGCCAAGTCTTTGAAAGCTCTGGCGTCGTCGTAGTAAGTCGCTACGAAGGTATGACAGTTGCTGAAATGCAGGACCTGCGCGCGAAAATGCGTGAAGTTGATGGGTCCGTACGCGTTGCCAAGAACAAGCTCGCCAAGATCGCCCTAGAGGGTAAGCCATGCGCAAGCATTGCTGACTATCTCGACGGCATGACCGTGCTCGCCTATTCCGAAGACCCTGTCGCTGCGGCGAAAGTGGTCAACGATTACGCCAAAGAGAATGACAAGCTTGTTATTCTTGGTGGCGCAATGGGCGATACAGCACTGGACGTAGCTGGTGTGAAAGCCGTTGCCGCGATGCCATCACGCGAGGAGCTTATTGCTTCTATCGTTGGTTGTATCGGTGCACCTGCATCTAACATCGCTGGGGCCATTGGCGCGCCTGCTTCTAACATCGCAAGCATTCTCTCGACCATCGAAGAGAAAGCTGCATAAGCAATCGAAATACTTTCGTGGTGGTGAATACCTCACGTTGGAACACAATATTTAGGAATGGATAAGCAAATGGCTGATCTTAAGAAACTTGCAGAAGAGATTGTTGGTCTGACCCTTCTCGAAGCACAAGAACTGAAAACCATCCTCAAGGACGAGTATGGCATCGAACCAGCAGCCGGTGGCGCTGTTATGATGGCTGGCGGCGGCGACGCTGGTGCAGCAGCAGAAGAGAAGACTGAATTTGACGTCGTTCTCAAGAACGCTGGCGCATCCAAAATCAACGTCATCAAAGAAGTTCGCGGCATCACAGGTCTTGGCCTGAAAGAAGCTAAAGACCTCGTCGAAGCTGGCGGCAAGATCAAAGAAGGCGTTCCTGCAGCAGAAGCTGAAGACGTTAAAGCTAAGCTGGAAGCAGCTGGCGCGGAAGTTGAAGTGGTATAAGCTCCTTCGATTACTGATAAAGAAGCCCGGGTGCAGCGATGCGCCCGGGCTTTTTGTTTGTCTATTCGAAAAGAAAAAGGGGCGTGCGCATCATATGCGCACGCCCCCTTGTTCTACTTAGTTGATTGGTGACAGCAAATCGAGGTTCAGGACCAAGTTGCGCACACCATGTGCGTGATCTTCTTCAAACACGTTGTCTTCCATCCATGCAGCGACGGAATTGATGTCGAGCTTGAGCACTTCTGGGCGAACGTTCCATGACACGTCCAATGGGGATGCCACTTCGTTGTAGCTTGGGCCAGTTGTGGACCCTTCGTAGGATACAGGCGTGCCCAGATCGTTTGGCACATTGGCTTGATACTTGCCGTCGATTTGAGAGATGGCAGCCATTTCCAAGAAATCCGCGCCGCCGTCGTTGACCAGCACGGCAACAACAGTTTCAACGCGCAGATCAGGGTTCATAACTGCATCGGACAAACATGCGCCCAGTGTCGGGCCAGGTGTGATGTCTGCAGAGGAATGCACGAAGTGGATTTCGATGGTGTCGCCGGACTGCAGGTCACCGTATTTGCCAGCGCCGATTGGTGCGTCAAGCGGGGCGGATTCTGCGGCAGTCAATTCGCCGTCGTATTTGAAGCCAGTGCCCGTGCCGTGACCGTCACCATTGCCTGCATATGTTGTGAATTCACCGCCCTCATGTTCCGCGTTTTCGTGGAAGTGGATGTTGCACAGGTTCATGGCTGTATAAGCTGGTGCCGTGCCGGAGAGGCGCGCGTTCGTTCCTTCGACCGCGTCGATGTCGCGTGGGGACTGTGGGCCAAAGCCTGCACCGTCTTTTGCGGCTGCCAAAGCTGCGCGTTGTTCTGCGACGACTTCATCGCCAACCGAGTGGCCGTCCGCCATAGCGACAGAGGCTGTGGTCAAGCAGACTGCGCTGGCCGCTGTTAGAAATTGATTCAGTTTTTTTCATTTGGTGTCCTACAATTATCTTTGCCCCAATTGGGGTGTCGCTATTCGGGTGGTCCGATAGCGCTATCAATGTATCTAGGATGATTTTCATTTGGTAAACGAAGCATGCACGGAAAATCAAAGCGCTTTGAGGGCGCGAGACCCGCAGCGTCGGCGAATGTGTGTTGTCCAAGGAAACCTAAGATTTTTGGGGATTGACCTTGAACTTTTTGCGAATCCAGCCTAATTGGGCGGCTCGGACAGGTTTGCGTTAGCAAATTTGAAAGGCATGGCTAAACGCTTTTCTATCAAAACGCCTGATTTCACGCGTTTTGATAGGCAAGTTTATCGTTTCGGGAGAGGTGTTTGGGAAACATCTCACGTATTGAAGCGAACTGCCCTAAATCGGACGCGCCCTGGGTTCCCAGCCATGGCGCGTTCTGACATTATGGAGACCCGGCTCACATGGCTCAATCCTTCCTCGGTCAGAAGCGCCTGCGTAAATACTACGGCAAAATCCGCGAAGTTCTTGAAATGCCGAACCTTATTGAGGTTCAGAAATCGTCATACGATTTGTTCCTGCGCTCTGGCGACAGTGACACACCGCTTGACGGCGAAGGCATCAAGGGCGTCTTTCAATCGGTATTCCCGATCAAAGACTTCAACGAGACTGCTGTACTTGAGTTCGTGAAATACGAGCTTGAAAAGCCAAAGTACGACGTCGAAGAGTGCATGCAGCGCGACATGACATACAGCGCCCCGCTGAAAGTCACGTTGCGTTTGATCGTATTCGAAGTGGACGAAGACACAGGCGCCAAGTCCGTTAAGGACATCAAAGAACAAGACGTATTCATGGGCGACATGCCTTTGATGACGCCGAACGGCACATTTGTCGTCAACGGCACAGAGCGTGTTATCGTTTCCCAGATGCACCGTTCACCAGGCGTGTTCTTTGACCACGACAAAGGCAAAACCCATTCCTCTGGTAAGCTGCTGTTCGCATGCCGGATCATCCCATACCGCGGTTCATGGCTCGACTTCGAATTCGACGCCAAAGACCTCGTATTCTGCCGGATTGACCGTCGTCGTAAGCTCCCAGTCACCACGCTGCTTTACGCGCTGGGTCTGGACCAAGAAGGCATCATGGATGCCTATTACAACACTGTTGACTACAACCTTGATAAAAAGGGCGCAGCTTGGACAACCAAGTTCTTCCCAGAGCGCGTGCGCGGCACACGTCCTGTCATGGATCTGGTCGATGCGAAAACGGGTGAAGTTATCGCCAAAGCTGGTGAAAAAGTTACACCACGTTCCGTTAAGAAGCTGATCGACGCAGGCGAAGTCACCGATCTGCTGGTGCCGTTCAATGAAATCGTGGGCAAGTTTGTTGCCTCCGACATCATCAACGAAGAAACCGGTGCGATCTATGTTGAAGCTGGCGACGAGCTGACGCTGGAAATGGACAAAGAAGGCGAAGTTATCGGCGGCACGCTGAAAGACCTCGTCGACGCGGGTATCAAAACGATCCCAGTTCTGGACATCGATAACGTCAATGTGGGCGCGTACATGCGCAACACAATGGCCGGCGATAAGAATATGAACCGCGAAACCGCGCTCATGGATATTTACCGTGTGATGCGTCCGGGTGAGCCGCCAACCGTTGATGCGGCGTCCGCGCTGTTTGACACGTTGTTCTTCGATTCCGAACGTTATGATCTGTCCGCTGTTGGCCGTGTGAAGATGAACATGCGTCTTGATCTGGATGCCGAAGACACCATGCGCACCCTGCGCAAGGAAGACATCGTATCGTGCATCAAAGCACTGGTTGAGCTGCGCGACGGCAAGGGCGATATCGACGATATTGACCACCTTGGTAACCGTCGTGTGCGTTCCGTTGGCGAGCTGATGGAAAACCAGTACCGTGTTGGCCTGCTTCGCATGGAGCGCGCGATCAAGGAACGTATGTCATCCGTCGAAATCGACACTGTGATGCCACAAGACCTGATCAACGCGAAACCAGCCGCGGCTGCTGTGCGTGAATTCTTCGGCTCTTCGCAGCTGTCCCAATTCATGGACCAAACCAACCCGCTTTCAGAAGTCACGCACAAGCGTCGTCTTTCTGCGCTTGGGCCAGGTGGTTTGACACGTGAACGTGCCGGTTTTGAAGTACGTGACGTTCACCCAACACACTACGGCCGTATGTGTCCGATTGAGACACCGGAAGGGCCAAACATTGGTCTGATCAACTCGCTGGCGACATTTGCCCGCGTGAACAAATACGGTTTCATCGAAACACCATACCGCAAGGTTGTTGACGGCAAGGTGACTGACGACGTTCAGTACATGTCCGCGACCGAAGAAATGCGTCACACTGTGGCGCAGGCCAACGCGACTATGAACGACGATGGCACCTTCGGGAATGACCTCGTGTCCACACGTAAGAATGGCGACTATACATTGTCCCCATCTGAAAACGTGGACCTGATCGATGTGTCACCAAAGCAGCTTGTGTCTGTTGCGGCGTCCTTGATCCCGTTCCTTGAAAACGACGATGCGAACCGGGCCCTGATGGGGTCGAACATGATGCGTCAGGCTGTTCCATTGCTGCAGGCAACTGCACCATTGGTCGGCACAGGGATCGAAGAAGTTGTCGCACGGGATTCCGGCGCGTCTATCATGGCGAAACGCCAAGGTATCATCGACCAAGTTGACGCGCAGCGTATCGTTGTGCGCGCGACGCATGACCTTGCACTGGGTGATGCCGGCGTTGACATCTACCGTATGCGCAAGTTCCAGCGTTCTAACCAAAACACCTGCATCAACCAGCGTCCGCTGGTGAAAGTGGGCGATGTGGTTCTGAAGGGCGAAGTTATTGCTGATGGTCCATCCACGGATATCGGTGAATTGGCTTTGGGTAAAAACGTGGTCGTCGCGTTTATGCCTTGGAACGGCTACAACTACGAAGACTCCATTCTGATCTCAGAGCGCATCACACGTGATGACGTGTTCACATCCGTGCACATCGAAGAATTCGAAGTTGCCGCACGTGACACGAAGCTTGGGCCAGAAGAGATTACCCGCGACATTCCAAACGTCGGCGAGGAAGCATTGCGCAACCTCGACGAAGCAGGGATTGTTTACATTGGTGCCGAAGTTGGCCCAGCGGATATTCTTGTTGGTAAGATCACACCAAAAGGCGAAAGCCCGATGACACCAGAAGAAAAGCTTCTGCGCGCCATCTTTGGTGAAAAAGCATCCGATGTGCGTGACACATCCCTGCGTCTCCCACCGGGTGATTTCGGGACTGTTGTGGAAGTACGCGTCTTTAACCGCCACGGAGTGGAAAAAGACGAACGTGCGCTGCAGATCGAGCGTGAAGAAGTTGAACGTCTGTCCCGCGACCGCGACGACGAGATGGGCATCTTGGATCGCAACATCTATGCACGTCTGAAAGGCGTGATCTTGGGCAAAACAGCGGTCAAAGGTCCAAAAGGGTTCAAATCGAACTCTGAAGTGACAGAAGACGTTTTGGCTGAATTCTCCCGCGGTATGTGGTGGCATTTCGCACTGGCCGAAGAAGCAGACGCGCAAATCGTCGAAGCTTTGAACGAGCAGTATGAAATCCAGAAACGTGCCATGGACGCTCGTTTTGAAGACAAAGTCGAAAAAGTACGTCGTGGCGACGATCTGCCACCAGGTGTGATGAAGATGGTTAAGGTCTTTGTCGCGGTGAAGCGTAAGCTTCAACCAGGTGATAAAATGGCGGGTCGTCACGGGAACAAAGGTGTTATTTCCAAGGTTGTACCGATGGAAGACATGCCGTTCCTTGCCGATGGTACCCCTGTTGATTTCTGTCTGAACCCGCTCGGCGTGCCATCACGTATGAACGTTGGTCAGATTTTGGAATGTCACATGGGCTGGGCCGCACGCGGTCTGGGTATCCAGATTGACGATGCTTTGGGTGAATACCGTCGTTCCGGCGATCTGACCCCAGTGCGTGAAGCAATGCGCATCGCTTATGGCGACGACGTTTACGCTGAAGGCATCGAAGGCATGGATGAAGGTCAGCTGGTCGAAGCTGCGGGCAATGTCACAGGCGGTGTTCCGATTGCGACACCTGTATTTGACGGCGCAAAAGAAGCTGACGTCAACGACAGCCTTGTGCGCGCTGGTTTCGACACCTCTGGTCAGTCCGTCTTGTTTGATGGTCGCACCGGTGAACAGTTTAGCCGTAAGGTCACTGTTGGTGTGAAATACCTGCTCAAGCTGCACCACCTCGTGGACGACAAAATCCACGCACGTTCCACAGGGCCATACTCCTTGGTCACGCAACAGCCGCTGGGTGGTAAAGCCCAGTTCGGTGGTCAGCGTTTCGGGGAAATGGAAGTCTGGGCACTGGAAGCATATGGCGCGGCGTACACGCTGCAAGAGATGCTCACAGTCAAGTCCGATGACGTTGCTGGCCGTACCAAAGTGTACGAAAGCATCGTTAAGGGCGAAGACAACTTTGAGGCTGGGGTCCCAGAGTCGTTCAACGTGCTTGTGAAAGAAGTCCGGGGCCTCGGCCTCAACATGGAACTCCTGGATGCGGAGGAAGAGGAGTAAGGCCTCGTGCCTTACTCCCCCACCACCCTCCACGCACCCTAATTCAAGGAATTGAAGATGAACCAGGAACTGACAAACAACCCGTTTAACCCGCTCACACCGGCGAAAACATTTGACGAAATCAAGGTCTCTTTGGCCTCACCAGAACGGATCCTGTCGTGGTCTTTCGGTGAAATCAAAAAGCCGGAAACCATCAACTACCGGACGTTCAAGCCAGAGCGTGACGGCCTGTTCTGCGCGCGTATCTTTGGCCCGATCAAAGACTACGAATGCCTGTGCGGTAAATATAAGCGCATGAAATATCGCGGCGTTGTCTGCGAAAAATGTGGTGTTGAAGTTACGCTTCAAAAAGTACGTCGTGAACGTATGGGCCACATCGAATTGGCTGCACCCGTTGCGCACATCTGGTTCCTGAAGTCATTGCCATCCCGCATCGGCCTGATGCTGGATATGACTTTGCGTGACCTCGAGCGCATCCTGTACTTCGAAAACTACGTCGTGATCGAACCTGGTCTGACTGATCTGACTTACGGTCAGTTGATGACAGAAGAAGAGTTTTACGACGCGCAAGACGTTTACGGCATGGACGCGTTCCAAGCCAACATCGGCGCCGAAGCGATCCGCGAAATGCTGTCCCAGATCGACCTCGATGGCGAAGCAGAGCAGCTGCGTGCTGACCTGAAAGAAGCCACAGGCGAATTGAAGCCAAAGAAGATCATCAAGCGTTTGAAGATCGTTGAAAGCTTCATCGAATCCGGCAACCGCCCAGAATGGATGGTTCTGACAGTGATCCCTGTGATCCCGCCAGAACTGCGCCCACTGGTTCCGCTGGACGGCGGTCGTTTTGCGACGTCTGACCTCAACGATCTGTATCGTCGTGTGATCAACCGTAACAACCGTTTGAAGCGTCTGATCGAGCTGCGTGCGCCTGACATCATTGTGCGTAACGAAAAACGTATGTTGCAGGAATCTGTTGATGCACTGTTCGACAACGGCCGTCGCGGTCGTGTCATCACAGGTGCCAACAAGCGGCCGTTGAAATCCTTGTCTGATATGCTCAAGGGTAAGCAAGGTCGCTTCCGTCAAAACCTTTTGGGTAAGCGCGTCGACTTCTCTGGTCGTTCGGTCATTGTGACAGGGCCAGAACTGAAGTTGCACCAGTGTGGCTTGCCCAAGAAAATGGCGCTCGAACTGTTCAAACCGTTCATCTATTCGCGTCTTGAAGCCAAGGGCCTGTCTTCCACTGTGAAGCAAGCCAAGAAATTGGTTGAAAAAGAGCGTCCAGAAGTTTGGGATATCCTTGATGAGGTTATCCGCGAGCACCCAGTCATGCTTAACCGTGCGCCAACGCTGCACCGTTTGGGCATCCAAGCGTTTGAGCCCGTACTGATCGAAGGTAAGGCTATTCAGCTGCACCCGCTGGTTTGTTCCGCGTTTAACGCCGACTTTGACGGTGACCAAATGGCTGTTCACGTGCCGTTGTCCCTTGAGGCACAGCTCGAAGCACGCGTTCTGATGATGTCCACGAACAACGTATTGTCCCCGTCCAACGGTGCGCCAATTATCGTTCCTTCGCAGGATATGATCTTGGGTCTGTATTACACAACGATCATGCGTGAAGGCATGGTTGGTGAAGGTATGGCGTTTTCTGACATTGAAGAAGTCGAACACGCACTGAACGCTGGTGAAGTTCACCTGCACGCCAAAATCCAAGCCCGCATTCCGCAGATCGACGCGGAAGGCAACGAGGTGATGACGCGCTTTGAAACCACACCTGGTCGTTTGCGTTTGGGTGCATTGCTGCCACTGAATGCAAAGGCGCCGTTTGATCTGGTCAACCGTTTGCTGCGTAAGAAAGAAGTGCAGCAGATCATTGATACGGTTTACCGTTACTGTGGTCAGAAAGAATCTGTGATCTTCTGTGACCAGATCATGACCATGGGCTTCCGTGAAGCGTTCAAGGCTGGCATCTCGTTTGGTAAGGACGACATGGTTGTGCCTGACACCAAATGGACATTGGTCAACGAAACGCGTGACCTCGTGAAAGACTTTGAACAGCAGTACATGGACGGCCTGATCACTCAGGGTGAAAAGTACAACAAAGTTGTCGATGCTTGGTCAAAGTCGAACGACAAAGTCACCGACGCGATGATGGCGACCATTGGTACCACACCAATCATGGAAGACGGGTCCGAAGGCGAGCCAAACTCGGTTTACATGATGGCCCACTCCGGTGCGCGTGGTTCTGTCACACAGATGAAACAGCTGGGCGGTATGCGTGGTCTGATGGCCAAGCCGAACGGCGAGATCATCGAAACACCGATCATCTCGAACTTTAAAGAAGGTCTGACCGTTCTTGAGTACTTTAACTCTACCCACGGCGCCCGTAAGGGTCTGTCTGATACCGCGCTTAAGACAGCGAACTCCGGTTATCTGACACGTCGTTTGGTTGATGTTGCTCAAGACTGTATCGTTCGTGAAGTCGACTGTGGCACCGAGACTGCGATCACTGCAGAAGCAGCGGTCAACGACGGTGAAGTCGTCGCATCTTTGGCCGAACGTGTGCTGGGCCGTGTGTCCGCAGACGAAGTCCTCAAGCCAGGCACAGACGAAGTGCTGGTTGAAAAGGGCGAGCTGATCGACGAACGCAAGTCCGACATGATCGACGCATCTGGTCTGACCAAAATGCGCATCCGTAGCCCGCTGACCTGTGACGCGGAAGACGGTGTTTGTGCGACATGCTACGGTCGTGACCTTGCACGTGGTACCCGCGTGAACCTTGGCGAAGCCGTCGGTATCATCGCGGCTCAGTCAATTGGTGAACCTGGCACGCAGCTGACCATGCGTACGTTCCACATTGGTGGTGTTGCGCAGGGTGGCCAGCAGTCGTTCCTCGAGGCGTCTCAGTCCGGTGAAATCCGTTTCGACAATGCGGTTCTCTTGGACAACCAAGCGGGCGATACCGTTGTTATGGGCCGTAACATGACCATGTCCATCATGGGCGAGAATGGCGAAGAGCTGGCCAGCCACAAGATTGGCTATGGTTCTAAGGTATTCCCGAAAGACGGTGCCAAGGTTCTGCGCGGCGACAAGCTGTTTGAATGGGATCCATTCACATTGCCAATCATCGCTGAAAAGGCAGGTACTGCAAAGTATGTCGACCTGATCAACGGTATTGCACTGCGCGAAGACACCGATGATGCAACTGGTATGACCCAGCGTATCGTTTCCGATTGGCGTGCTGCGCCAAAAGGCAACGAGCTTGCACCAAAGATCATCGTGAACGGCCCAGATGGCGAAGTTGTTCTGAAAGACGACGGTAACCCAGTATCCTACGGCATGTCTGTAGATGCGGTTCTGTCGGTTGAAGACGGCCAAGAAATCCAAGCCGGTGACGTGATCGCGCGTATTCCGCGCGAAGGCGCCAAGACCAAGGATATTACCGGTGGTCTGCCACGCGTTGCGGAATTGTTCGAAGCCCGTCGTCCAAAAGACCACGCAATCATCGCGGAAATCGATGGCTACGTGCGCTTTGGCAAGGACTATAAGAACAAGCGCCGTATCGCGATTGAGTCCACAGATGATGCGGAAATCAAGGTCGAATACATGGTCCCTAAGGGTAAGCACATTCCTGTGGCGGAAGGCGACTTCGTCCAGAAAGGTGATTACATCATGGATGGTAACCCAGCCCCGCACGATATTCTTGCGGTTATGGGTGTCGAGGCGCTTGCTGACTATATGATCGACGAAGTGCAAGACGTTTACCGTCTGCAGGGCGTGAAGATTAACGATAAGCACATCGAAGTTATCGTGCGTCAGATGCTCCAGAAATGGGAAATCCAAGACAGCGGTGACACGGTTCTGCTGAAAGGCGAAAACGTCGATAAGGCCGAGTTTGATGAAGCCAACGCAAAGGCACTGGCACGGGGCGACCGCCCTGCGACCGGCGAGCCGATCTTGCTTGGTATCACCAAAGCGTCCTTGCAGACTCGTTCGTTCATCTCTGCGGCGTCGTTCCAGGAAACAACCCGTGTTCTTACCGAGGCATCTGTCCAAGGTAAGCGCGATAAATTGGTTGGTCTGAAAGAGAACGTCATCGTGGGTCGTTTGATCCCAGCGGGTACCGGTGGTGCGACGACACAGATGCGCAAGATTGCAGCAGCACGTGACAACGTCGTTGTTGAAGCGCGCCGCATCGAGGCAGAGCAGGCCGCAGCCTTGGCCGCACCTGCACCGTCTGACGATGTGATCGGTGGCGATGTGTTCGACAGCGTGATCGTCGACACACCAGAAAGCCGCGACGAGTAAAACCGCGTTTGACCTAAATGAAAAAGGCCCCCAGTGAAAACTGGGGGCCTTTTGCGTTTTTATAGGACTGTGTCGTGCGTGTTATCGGGATTGCCAGAACACCGGCGCTGCTGTTACCGATTTGATATGATCAATTTATCCGACAACATGCGCGGCGCAGGGTTCATGGCTATTTCCATGGTCGCCTTTACCGTCAATGACGCCTTTATGAAGTTGTTGGGTAGCATGATCCCCTTGCCCCAAGCCTTGTTCTTGCGCGGGCTTGGCACGGTTGTATTCTTGGCGATTTTGACATGGTTTATGGGCCAGCTGCGGTTCAACCACAGCCGCAAGGATTGGGGTTTGATTGGGGTTCGCACCGCCGCCGAAGTTGCCACCACTTTCTTTTTCCTGACTGCCCTGCTGCACCTTCCCATCGCCAATGTCAGCGCGGTCATGCAAGCTTTGCCCCTGACCGTGTCGTTGGCGGGCGCGGTGTTTCTAGGAGAGGCCTTAGGTTGGCGCCGTTTGGCCGCGATTCTTGTGGGATTTGTCGGGGTCTATTTGATTATCATGCCGGGTGCAGACGGGTTTTCTGTCTACAGTCTCTATGTTGTTGCAGCGGTTCTGTGCGTGACGCTGCGCGATATCGTTGTTCGGAAAATGTCGCCCGATGTGCCATCGTTGATGATCGGCTTGGTCGCGGCGACAGGCGTCATGCTCGTCGGGGCCGCGCTGACCGCCACGCGTCCGTGGGTCCCCGTGGATGCGCAAACCGCGTTGTATCTTGCTGGTGCCATGGGTGCGATCATATTTGGTTATATCTTTTCCGTTGTCGCCATGCGTGTCGGAGAGATCGGCTTTGTTGCGCCGTTCCGTTATACAAGCCTTGTCGTCGCACTCATCCTTGGCTGGCTGGTGTTTGGCGATTGGCCGACGACCCTTGCCATGGTCGGCGCGTTCATTGTCGTCGCAACGGGGCTGTTCACGCTTTATCGCGAACGGCAACTCAGGTTGAAAAGGCCGCCTTCACCGCGTCTGCGTTGATTGCAAAGCGCGCCTCGAATTCGCCGATCTGTTCGGGGGTGAGCGGGGAGAAGGGAATATCCCGACGTTCATTGGCGAAAGAGTCGTTGAAGCTGTTGTGGCTTTCGACCCACATCGGCGCACCGGCGAATTTCACGACCGGCATGAAGCGGTCAATACGGTGATGGGCAAAGTTCATGATTGTCTGCTTTGAGCCGCCACGTATATGAACACCCAACGATGCCACGCATTGGTTAAAGAAAATCTCGTGAGCGGCGATGCCGTCCGGCCCGAATTGGGCTGCAAAACCTTTGTGCCAATCGTAGGCGACGGCTTGGTATTTGGCGTTCAGCCCTGCGCAATCAACGACGGCCTCGCGCAAGCGTTCAATGAAATTCACGGATACCGCATCGTCATCGTCGTACCGGAATTGCAAGCAAGGCTCTGACGGGTCCAATCGAGCCGCGTTCAGCACCTCTTTCATCACCTCGCGCTGCGGACGCGGCGGGTGTGCTTGGATCGTGATCTGGGGCAGGTCGGCGACCAGGTCGTGTAGTCGGTCGAAATGTTCCTTTGGTAAGCTCTCTCCGATCACCACGACCATATTCCACCGCGGGTCCGTTTGGGCGCGGAGACAGGGCAGCGCGACGTGTTCAAAAAGCCGGAACCGTTCAGCCATTCGGTCTTCGCGATACAGGAATGCCATGCGCTCTTCGATGGTGTCGTGAGCGATTTGAAAACCACCAATCGCGGGGTAAGAAAACCGGCATAATCCGATGGCTTGCATGTCAACTTCTCCGGCTTCTGGATGTTGTCCAACTATGTCCTGCAAGGCGATTTGAATGCAAGGCTGGGGGGTGCTGTTGACAGCTCGCGCGACTCCTTTTATACGCCGCTCATCTGGGCCTTGGGGGTAATCCGTCAAAGACCTGATATCAAAATTCGAAGTGGTCACGAACCGGGCGTCTATGGTCTTGTTCCTCTGTTACTCACCGCACCATTCCTCCGGTAAGGGAATGACTGCGGAATTTTTGTTTTGCGCCTATGGCGCGTAAGAAAATGTGTGATGCGGCAACGCCTGACACGCCTTAACTGCAGGCCATTCTGGTCTGTGCAACATGTGAATAGATGGGAACATCAAACGATGCCAACGATTCAGCAGCTGATCCGCAAACCGCGCCAGCCGAAAGTCAACAAGTCCAAGTCGCTACACCTCGAGGGTTGCCCTCAGAAGCGTGGCGTTTGTACGCGTGTTTATACAACGACGCCAAAGAAACCAAACTCCGCTATGCGTAAAGTTGCGAAGGTTCGCCTGACCAACGGTTTCGAAGTCATTTCTTACATCCCGGGTGAAAGCCACAACCTTCAGGAACACTCTGTGGTTCTGATCCGTGGCGGCCGTGTAAAAGATTTGCCAGGTGTCCGTTACCACATCCTGCGCGGTGTACTTGATACCCAAGGTGTTAAAGACCGTAAGCAACGTCGTTCGAAGTACGGCGCGAAGCGTCCTAAGTAAGGAAATCAGAATATGTCACGTCGTCACGCCGCTGAAAAACGCGAAGTACTGCCAGACGCAAAGTTTGGTGATCTTGTTCTGACTAAGTTCATGAACAACCTGATGATCGACGGCAAAAAAGCCGTCGCTGAGCGCATCGTTTACAACGCATTCGATCGCGTTGAGAGCAAGCTCAAGAAATCCCCTGTGGAAGTGTTCCACGAGAGCCTTGAGTTGATCAAGCCATCCGTCGAAGTGCGTTCGCGCCGCGTCGGTGGTGCGACTTATCAGGTTCCTGTTGAAGTGCGCCCAGAGCGTCGCGAAGCATTGGCCATCCGTTGGTTGATCGCTGCTGCGAAAAAGCGCAACGAAAACACGATGGAAGAGCGTCTTGCTGGCGAGCTGATGGATGCGGTCAATGGCCGCGGCACAGCCGTTAAAAAACGCGAAGACACGCACAAAATGGCCGATGCTAACAAAGCATTCAGCCACTACCGTTGGTAATAGGAGTCATTTAGAATGGCACGCGAGTACCCTCTCGAACTATACCGGAACTTTGGCATTATCGCGCACATCGATGCGGGTAAAACCACATGTTCCGAGCGTATCCTGTATTATACAGGCAAAGAACATAACATTGGCGAAGTGCATGATGGCGCGGCGACAATGGACTGGATGGAACAGGAGCAGGAACGGGGTATTACAATTACTTCCGCCGCGACGACGACATTCTGGGAACGCACGGAAAACGGCACCGATGCCGACTCTCCTAAGCACCGCATGAACATCATCGACACACCAGGCCACGTTGACTTCACAATTGAAGTTGAGCGTTCCTTGGCTGTTCTCGATGGTGCGGTTTGTGTGCTTGACGCCAACGCTGGTGTCGAACCACAGACTGAAACTGTTTGGCGTCAGGCTGACCGCTATAAAGTTCCGCGTATGGTTTTCGTCAACAAGATGGACAAAATCGGCGCTGACTTCTTCAAGTGTGTTCAGATGGTCGAAGACCGCACAGGCGCACGCGCTATCCCAGTTGCATTCCCAATTGGTGCCGAAACCGAGCTGGAAGGCTTGGTTGACTTGGTCACCATGGAAGAATGGCTCTGGGAAGGTGAAGACCTTGGCGCATCTTGGGTCAAAGCACCTATCCGTGCTGACCTCGCTGACAAAGCTGCTGAATTCCGCGAAAAGCTGGTTGAAGCTGCTGTTGAGCAGGACGATGACGCGATGGAAGCTTACCTTGAAGGTAACGAACCAGACGTGCCAACACTGCGCAAGCTGATCCGGAAGGGTTGCTTGTCCTTGTCCTTCGTTCCAGTTCTGGGCGGTTCCGCGTTCAAAAACAAAGGCGTTCAGCCTTTGCTCAACGCTGTTGTTGACTATCTTCCATCTCCTTTGGACGTTGTCGACTACATGGGCTTTAAGCCAGGCGACGAGACTGAAACACGTGACATCGCACGTCGTGCTGACGATGACATGGCTTTCTCTGGCCTTGCATTCAAAATCATGAACGACCCATTCGTGGGCTCCCTTTCCTTTACACGGATCTACTCCGGTAAGCTGGAAAAGGGCGACAACCTGCTCAACTCCACTAAAGGTGGTAAAGAGCGTGTTGGCCGTATGATGATGATGCACTCCAACGACCGTGAAGAAATCAACGAAGCATTCGCTGGTGACATCATCGCACTTGGTGGTCTGAAGAACACGACAACTGGTGATACACTTTGTGCGCCAAACGATCCTGTTGTTCTTGAAACAATGACGTTCCCCGATCCTGTGATCGAGATCGCCGTTGAGCCAAAAACAAAAGGCGACCAAGAAAAGATGGGCATCGCCCTTCAGCGCTTGTCCGCCGAGGATCCATCCTTCCGCGTGGAAACTGATCTGGAATCAGGTCAGACCATCATGAAGGGCATGGGCGAACTTCACCTCGACATCCTTGTTGACCGCATGAAGCGCGAATTCAAAGTTGAGGCGAACATCGGTGCACCACAAGTGGCCTACCGCGAGACCATTGGTCACGAAGTAGAGCATTCTTACACACACAAGAAACAGTCCGGTGGTTCTGGTCAGTTCGGTGAAGTGAAAATGCAGATCATCCCAACAGAGCCGGGCGAAGGTTATTCGTTCGAATCCAAAGTTGTGGGTGGCTCCGTGCCAAAAGAATACATCCCAGGCGTCGAAAAAGGCATCCTGTCCGTTATGGACAACGGTCCTTTGGCTGGCTTCCCTGTGATCGACTTCAAAGTGGTATTGCTTGACGGTAAGTTCCACGATGTTGACTCTTCCATCATGGCGTTCGAAATCGCTGCACGTATGTGTATGCGTGAAGGTATGCGCAAAGCTGGCGCGAAACTTCTCGAGCCAATCATGAAGGTCGAAGTGATCACACCGGAAGAATACACTGGTGGTATCATTGGCGATTTGACGTCCCGTCGTGGTCAGGTTCAGGGTCAAGACACCCGTGGCGTGTCCATCGCGATTGACGCAATGGTGCCATTGGCGAACATGTTCGGCTACATCAACACATTGCGCTCTATGTCTTCGGGCCGCGCGCAGTTCTCGATGCAGTTCGATCACTATGATCCAGTGCCGTCCAACATCTCTGAAGAAATTCAGGCGAAATACGCATAATGATGCGCGGGGCTTCGGCCCCGCCATCCCCCTCAAAATCGAAAAATTCAGGAGGCCATCATGGCTAAGGAAAAGTTTGAACGTACGAAACCCCACGTTAACAT
>CAXIAL010000034.1:0-21833 GCA_964022435.1 uncultured Roseobacteraceae bacterium
CGCCTGATCGACGTTGTTATCACGAACACTAACCTGCATGTGGTTTTCACCACCTCTCTAAGTTGAATTTGCAAAATTGCAGGAAGTTGGCATGTAGCAAGCCCGCGCTAGTTTGTCTAGTGTGGTGACAAACCACCAAGGAGAGAGTGATGCCAGACCCGATGTTGGACGCGCTATTGGACGCCGCGATGATGCATGTGCCGTTTGATGGCTGGTCGCCCACGACATTTGATGCGGCTGTGGCAGATGTCGGCATGAACCCCGCCCATGCCAAAACATTATGTCCCCGTGGTGCGGCGGATTTGGCGGTTGCTTATCACCTGCGCGGGGATGCTGCGATGGTGGCTGCTTTGGCAGTGGCTGATTTGACAGACATGCGGTTTCGCGACCGCGTGGCCCATGCGATCCGTTTGCGACTGGCCGATGCGGATAAGGAAATCGTGCGTCGCGGGTCGTCATTGTTCGCCCTGCCACATATGGCCGCGGATGGGGCGAAGCTGATCTGGGGCACAGCCGATGCGATATGGACAGCGCTTGGTGATACGTCGACGGATGTAAATTGGTATACCAAACGCGCGACCTTATCGGCGGTTTACGGGTCCGTCGTGCTGTTCTGGTTGGGTGACGATGGCACCGGTTTGGATGATTTCATCGACCGCCGCATCGATAATGTAATGCAGTTTGAAAAGGTCAAAGCGCAGGTCAACGACAGCGAGATGTTGCGCCCGTTTACAGGGCCATTGGGCAAAATCATGGGCATGATCAAAGCCCCAAAACGGATTCCAGATGTTGATCTTCCGGGCATTTGGCGCGATGGCGATGTCAAATGAAGGCCGTCGAAATTACGACCCATGGCGGGCCTGAGGTTCTACAACTGACAGACCGTCCGATGCCTGTCGCGGATCATGGCGAGGTTGTGATCAAGCTGGCATATGCCGGTGTAAATCGCCCCGATGCGTTGCAGCGCGCTGGCCTTTACAACCCGCCCCCAACCGCAAGCGATTTGCCAGGACTTGAGGGCGCGGGTGAGGTCGTTGGGATCGGCGACGGCGTCACGAATGTGGCGGTGGGTGATCAGGTTTGCGCCTTATTGCCGGGCGGTGGTTATGCTCAGTATGTGGTCACGCCTGCCTTGCATTGTTTGCCCGTGCCTGAGGGGTTGAGCTTGAAGCAAGCGGCGTGTTTGCCCGAAACTTTCTTCACGGTTTGGTCCAATGTGGTCATGCGCGGGGGGCTGCAAGCAGGCGAACGGTTCTTGGTCCATGGCGGCAGCTCTGGGATCGGCACGACGACGATCCAGATCGCGAAGTCCATCGGTGCGCGGGTGTTTGCCACGGCGGGTTCAGACGAGAAATGCGCGGCTTGTGTGGCGCTTGGGGCGGAGCAGGCGATCAACTATCGCGATGCGGATTTTGTTGACGTTATGCGCGGCGTTGGCGGTGCTAACCTGATCCTCGACATGGTTGGCGGATCTTACGTGCAGCGAAATATCAAGGCGCTAGCAGACGATGGTCGTCTTGTTCAGATCGCGTTTTTGCAAGAGGCCAAGGTCGATTTGAACATGATGCAAATCATGATGCGGCGTTTGACGGTTACCGGAAGCACCCTGCGCCCCCAGTCGGATTTGGCCAAAGCGCGGATTGCCGATCAACTGCGCATCCATGTCTGGCCTATGCTGGCCGCGGGCACGATTGCACCGGTCATGGATCAGGAGTTCGATTTGGCAGATGCCGCATCGGCCCACGCCCGCATGGAAAGCTCTGCCCATATCGGCAAGATCGTTTTGAAGATCGGTTGAGCCTCCGGCGGGAGTATTTGGGAAAATGCGAGGGCTAGGTGCGTGATGCTTCGAATGCTGCCCATGCATCGAGCAGTTTGTCGATGTTGAAATCATCCTTGCGGGCGGGGTCCAGAATGATGCTTTCGGTGTCCAGCAGTTTTTGGATCGCGTCCTTGAGGGTTGGGATCACCTCTGGTGGGACGACCAATGCGCCGTGCCTGTCAGCGTGGATCAGATCGCCTTGGGTCACTGTCATGCCGTGAATATTCACGGTTTCGCCCAGGGTTTGCACATGCACAAACGCATGGCTCGGCCCGATGGAGCCTGCGATGACAGGAAACCCGTCAGGCATGTCCCCAAGGTCGCGCATCACGCCATTTGTCAGCGCGCCAGCCATGCCAAGCCCCTTGTGAACGGTCGTGTGCACCTCGCCCCACCATGCGGACACGCAGTCGGGGTAGTCGGTGTCTTCGGTCACGGCGATCGCGGGGCGCGGACCATCGGCCATGGCGCGGAAATAGTCGAGGCGGCGCGCACGGATCACATCAGGTGCTTCTGTCGGCGGCTTGCGCCCCGCGATCTGCGCGGTGCGGGCAAAGCCGACGATGGCTGGCGCGTCGGGGGCGGATGCAAACATCGTACCCTTGGTGTAATTGTCAAAACCGCGCTTGCCTTGGGCGACCTCAATCGCGTTGCAAACTGTTGGCGTGTCGACCTTTTGCATCAGTTCCAACAGGCCGTCGGGTAGGGTCATGTTAGCCATTTGCGCAGCGCCTCATTTGTCAGGTCAGGTTGTTCCAGCGTTGGGATATGCCCCGCATTTGGGATGATTTCGAGCGTCGCATGTGGCATCAGTTCCGCCATCAATGTGTGTCGATGGATTGGGCATAATTTGTCATGTTCACCACATAGGACCAGCGCCGGAACGGTGACGTTGCGCAGGGTGTCTTGCTGGTCAGGACGGGAACGTAGCGCCATCGACTGCGCGACAAATGCGTCTGGTCCAAGGGCCTTGGCCATGTCGTGACACTGAGCGATGATATGGGCCTGATCTGTCGTGTCCGCAAGATAGTAAGGGAACATCTGGGCGGCCATGATCGCGATCATATCGCCATTTTGCGCAGCCTCTATTTGGGGACCGCGCCGCGCTGCGACCTCTTCCGTTTCGGCCAATGGGTTGGTGTCAAGCAAAGCAACGCGTGAGATGCGCTGTGGCGCTTGGGCCATGATTTCCATCGCGACAATGCCGCCCATCGACAACCCTGCAACCGCAAAAACCGGTGACGCATTCGCCAGAATGTTGGTGGCAATCTCTTGGACCGTGGCACCCCTCATCACAGGCATCGAAATTGTTCGGGACGCCGAAAGCGTGGCGATTTGTGGCGCGAAAAGGCGCGCATCGCACATCATCCCGGGAATCAATAAAAGTGGATCATTGCAGGTCATGCGCAAAGCTTGGCACGGCCTGCATACGTATGCAACGAAGCAGTGCTACGCCTTGAACGGCGCCATGCCTTCGCGCGCCAATTCATCGGCCCGTTCGTTTTCGGGGTGGCCTGCGTGGCCTTTGACCCATTCCCATGTCACGTCATGACGCCCGCATGCTGCATCAAGCCGTTTCCATAGATCTTCATTTTTGACGGGCTTTTTGTTGGCCGTTTTCCAGCCCTTCTTCTTCCAGCCAAAAATCCATTTGGTGATGCCATCTTTGACATAAACACTGTCGGTGACAACGGTCAGGGTGCTGGGCCGCTCTAGCGCCTCAAGCGCGGAAATGGCCGCCATAAGTTCCATCTGGTTATTGGTGGCTAAGGCAGCGCCTCCGTTTAATTCACGGCGCTTCAATTCCACGTCATCATCGCGCGCGATCAGGATTGCGCCCCACCCGCCGGGACCGGGATTGCCTGAACAGGCACCGTCTGTGTAGGCATAAAGTTCAGTCATTCTTGCGTGCCCTTATTGCGACATATGGATCGTCGGTGCCAGCGCAGCCAACTTCGTGTCCCTCTTGGGTTTCGATGACTGTAAATCCGGCAGTTGCCAAGAGCTGATGCAGCTCTTTTACCGTGAAATAAGTGTATAGCCTGTCGATTTTATCGCGCTCTTCGCCGGCACCAGTTTTGACGGCGAGGTGCAACACACCTTTGCTGACCAATGCGGTCGCGAGCGACTTCAAAATCTGCGGCATCTCGTTTCTGGGGGCGTGCAACAATGAAAAATTTGCCCAAATCCCATCGTAGCGCGCCACCATATTAACGTCGTTAAACGTAAGTACTCGTGCGCCAATATCATGGGTTTGGTTGGCAAGCTCGACCATTCCGATTGAGGCGTCGACAGGATCTGGCCTATGGCCTGCGTCGCGCAAATGAGCGGACGCCCGCGCCGGACCGCAGCCCAAATCCAAGACATGCGCATGTTCTGGCAGCAAAGCCATGAACAGTTTCAGTGCGTCCGACGGATGATCCGAATGCGTTAAATCGGCGTAGCGCGCGGCCGCTCCATCATAAAATGCAATGGTTTTGGCATCGGGCATCACACATGTCCTTTAGTATTTTTGTGCAAACATATGTTGTCTAAAGGGTCGATCTTAATCATTCAAAATTATGCTGTTTCACGCAGCACGCGTGGAACTTTGAATTCGACATTTTCGACGGCGGTTTCGACAACCTCAACAGTGACTTCGTAATGCGCATGGAATGCGTCGATGACTTCGTTGATCAAAACTTCTGGTGCGGATGCACCCGCGGTTATCCCCATTGATGTGATTCCGTCCAAGGCGCGCCAGTCAATATCAGTGGCCCGTTGGACCAGCTGCGCATAGGCGCACCCAGCACGGGCGCCGACCTCGACCAAGCGTTTGGAATTTGACGAATTGGGTGCGCCAACAACCAACATTGCATCACATTTTGGTGCCATCGCTTTGACCGCCTCTTGGCGGTTGGTGGTCGCGTAGCAGATATCTTCTTTATGGGGTCCAATGATCGATGGAAAGCGGGCGTGCAGGGCTTCAACGATATCTGCGGTATCATCCACCGACAAAGTAGTTTGAGTTACAAAGGCCAGCTTGGTTTCATCACGCGGCGTCACATTGGCCACATCGGCAACGGTTTCGACCAAGAGCACTTCACCATCCGGCAATTGCCCCATTGTGCCGACTGTTTCTGGATGACCCTCATGGCCAATCATGATCATTTGCAGACCAGCATCGGCGTGGCGTTGTGCTTCGATATGCACCTTGCTGACCAACGGGCAGGTCGCATCCACGTAAACCATTTCGCGCTTTGCGGCGGCGGCTGGGACCGCTTTTGGCACGCCATGCGCAGAAAAGATCACAGGTCGGTCGTCGGGACATTCGCTAAGTTCTTCGACAAATACAGCACCCTTGTCGCGCAGGCCGTCCACAACGAATTTATTGTGCACGATCTCGTGACGGACATAGACCGGCGCACCCCATTTTTCGATCGCCATCTCGACGATTTTGATGGCGCGATCAACGCCAGCACAGAACCCACGCGGGGCCGCCAAAAAAAGGGTAAGGGGTGGTTTGGTCATCTCGTGTCTCCGCCATGGCACGCAACAGACCTAATACCTTCGCTCGCAAACGAAAAGGGCCGCATCGAAACAGATGTCGATGCGGCCCAAATTTTAATCTGCAAAAGCGATTATTCGCTGTCTGCTGCTTCCGTGACACCATCGGGGCGCGGTTCGCGTGTTGGGCGACCCACAACATCGCGCAGTTCGTCAAGCTCGATAAAGTTATCGCACTGACGGCGCAGTTCGTCGGAAATCATTGGTGGCTGGCTACGGATCGTGGATACCACGGATACACGCACGCCTTTGCGTTGCAACGCTTCAACCAACGGGCGGAAGTCGCCGTCGCCGGAAAAGATCACGACGTGATCAACATGCGGCGCAAGTTCCATGGCATCGACGGCAAGCTCGATATCCATGTTGCCCTTCACCTTACGGCGGCCCATGGAATCTGTGTATTCCTTGGCAGGCTTTGTCACCATGGTGAAGCCATTGTAGTTCAGCCAATCAACCAATGGGCGGATCGGTGAATACTCTTCATTCTCCAAAAGTGCAGTGTAGTAAAACGCCCGCAGCATTTTGCCGCGGCGCATAAACTCTGTACGCAACAATTTATAGTCGATATCGAAACCTAATGCTTTCGCTGCTGCGTAAAGGTTAGATCCATCGATAAAGAGCGCGAGACGCTCGTCACGATAAAACATGAAATGTCCTTCCAAATATTGGTCGTCGTCGGTAGTGAAAAATAACTACTTAAGCTAGACCTCTTAACAATAAGCTGTTTATGGGAAAAAATCGATGCTTCAAGCTACCCAAAAGACTAGTAATGGCAATTTTGCGCTGATCGCCTTGGGTAGCAACATGATTTCGCCATGGGGTGACGTAACGGAAACGGTCCGCCGCGCGGTTCTTGAAATCGCGAAGCGATTGGATTGTTCAGAAGTTTGCAGTGATTTTTACGAAACGCCTGCCTTTCCGGCGGGTGCTGGCCCCAATTTCGTGAACGCTGCGATTCGCGTCGAAACTGACAAGGCTCCCGCCGACATCCTGACGATCCTACATGAGATCGAGGCCGAGGCCGCGCGCGCGCGCACTGTCCGTTGGGGGCAACGCACACTGGATCTGGATCTAATCGCGGTGGGTGATCAGATTTGCCCTGATCGGGCGACCTATGCCGCGTGGCGCGACCTTTCGCCTGAAAAACAGGCCCATTCTGCGCCGGATCAGCTGATTTTGCCCCATCCCCGCCTGCAAGACCGGTCATTTGTTTTGATCCCCTTGGCCGATGTTGCCCCTGATTGGGTCCATCCTGTTTGCGGTCTTACGGTCGTCCAGATGCGTGATGCCCGTCCCGATGCCGAACGCGCCAGCGTTGTGCCGCTTGATATCGCCTAAGCCCTTGTCATTCTGGCCTAACGGGGCTATTTGACCGACTTGATATGACCCCGCCCGATTGATTGGAGAACGCCAATGGCCCGCGTTACCGTAGAAGACTGCGTCGATAAAGTTCCTAACCGTTTTGAACTTGTGATGCTTGCAGCCCACCGTGCTCGTGAAATTTCCGCTGGTGCGCCAATCACCGTTGCGCGCGACAACGACAAAAACCCTGTTGTTTCCCTGCGCGAAATTGCAGACGAAACCCAAGGTGCGGACGATCTGCGCGAACGCCAGATCGAAGCTAACCAGACTCAGATCGAAGTTGACGAGCCTGAAGAGGACAGCATGTCCTTGTTGATGGGTGCCGAAGCCGACAAACCAGTCGAAGACGACATGTCCGAAGAAAAGCTGTTGCGCGCCCTGATGGACGCCCAAGGCCAGCGTTAATCGCTACATTACATAGGCGCGGGTCCAGATGACGACGACAGTAGACGAACTGATCTCTCTGGTCCGCGCCTATAACCCCCGCTTGAATGAACCGATGTTGCGCGATGCATTTGCGTTTGGCGATGCTATGCATGAAGGCCAGTTCCGGCATTCTGGCGAGAAGTACTTTACTCATCCCGTTGCTGTTACAGTGATTTTGGCAGAACAGCAGATGGATGATGCGACGCTGATTACCGCGTTGTTGCACGACACGATCGAAGATACCAAAGCGACCTATGTCGAGGTCGTGGAACGATTTGGTCATGAGATTGCCGAACTTGTCGATGGCGTCACCAAACTGACCAACCTGCAGTTGACAAGCACCCAGACCAAACAGGCCGAAAATTTCCGCAAGCTATTCATGGCGACTAGCCGTGATTTACGGGTGACGCTGGTTAAACTGGCTGACCGTCTGCATAACATGCGTACGATTAAATCCATGCGCCCTGACAAACAGGTGCAAAAGGCCCGCGAAACTATGGACATCTATGCGCCGCTTGCCGGTCGCATGGGTATGCAATGGATGCGCGAAGAGCTGGAAGATCTGGCGTTTCAGGTTCTTAACCCGCAAGGGCGCAGTTCGATCATCCGCCGCTTTATCACTTTGCAGCGTGAAACTGGCGACGTGGTGGAACGGATCACAGCTGACATGCGTGTTGAATTAGAAAAAGCTGACATCACAGCGACGGTTATGGGGCGCGCAAAGAAGCCTTATTCGATTTGGCGCAAGATGCAGGAAAAAGAACAGGGGTTTAGCCGTCTGTCTGACATCTATGGCTTTCGGGTTATCACAGCGACAGAAGCCGATTGCTATCGCACGTTGGGTACAATCCATCAGCGCTGGAAATCTGTGCCAGGCCGGTTCAAAGATTATATCAGCCAGCCGAAATCTAACGGCTATCGGTCGATCCATACAACTGTATCGGGTCGCGATGGTAAGCGGGTCGAGGTCCAGATCCGTACACGCGAAATGCACGAAGTTGCCGAAACCGGCGTGGCGGCGCATTGGTCTTACCGCAATGGCGAACGGGTAGAAAACCGCTTTGCCGTTGATCCGGTGGCGTGGATCGCAGGCCTGACAGAGCGATTGGATGATAGCCACGACCACGATGAGTTTCTCGAAGCGGTTAAGCTTGAGATGTATCAAGACCAAGTGTTCTGCTTCACCCCCAAGGGGGACGTCATCAAACTGCCGCGCGGAGCGACGCCGATTGATTTTGCTTATGCTATTCATACGCGGATCGGGTCGGCTTGTGTCGGAGCCAAGGTTGACGGGCTGCGCGTGCCGCTTTGGACGCGCCTGAAGAATGGGCAGTCCGTCGATGTCATCACTGCCGAAGGCCAAAAGCCACAGGTGACGTGGATTGATATTGCGGTCACGGGCCGCGCCAAAACCGCCATTCGCAGGTTCCTGCGCGAAGAAGACCGCGGGCGTTTTGTCAAACTTGGGGCGGAATTGGCGCGGGTTGCTTTTGAGCAGATAGGCAAAAAGGCGACTGATAAGGCACTGGAGACTGCAGCCAAAGCAATGGCAATCTCGAGCACCGAAGAAATGTTGTCGCGGCTTGGCGCCGCAGAGATTTCCGCGCGCGAAGTTGTCCGAGGTATTTACCCGAAACTTGTGGAACAGCAGGGCGATGAAATCGAAGAAACCCGCGCGGTTATCGGGCTGGCAGCAGACCAAGAACATCAACGCGCTCAATGTTGTCAGCCAGTGCCAGGCGAGCGTATCGTGGGGATCACCTATCGCGGTCAAGGTGTCGCCGTGCACGCAATGGATTGCGAAGCATTGGCCGACTACGAAGAACAAACAGAGCGTTGGGTAGACTTGCATTGGCAAGAGGGCACGCATAGTTCTGTGAATACGGTCACTTATGATGTGACGATTACAAATGACGCAGGTGTGCTTGGCCGGATTTGCACGTTGATCGGCGAACAAGAAGCTAATATTTCTGATCTGCGGTTCATTGATCGCAAGCCAGACTATTTCCGGCTGTTGGTGGATATTGATCTGCGAGACCAAGAGCACTTGCACCGTGTTTCCACGGCCTTAACGGCTGATAGCAACGTGTCGTCGCTTGAACGACACAGGGATCCCGCGTTGGCGAGCGCTTCGCGCGGGATCTAATCCAAAGGACGAAGCCAAGTGGTATTTAAACGCAGGGATAGACGGTCATTGGCCGAGATCGTTGGGCGATCGCTTTATCCGCGTGGCGGCTGGGGCCGTGCGTTTGAATATGTCAAACACCGTGTGCGCCGCTTGCCCGATACCCCTGAAAAGATTTCGCGTGGCATTTGGGCCGGCGTTTTTGCATCGTTCACGCCGTTTTATGGCCTTCATTTTGTCATTGCTGCGCTGCTTGCGCGGGTGATGGGTGGCAACATATTGGCGTCCTTGATGGCTACATTTTTTGGCAATCCATTCACGTATATTCCGATTGCTGTGGCCGCGCTTGGCACGGGCCATTGGATGCTGGGTATCCCGTTTAATGCGGCGACCTTTGGGTTGGGCCCCGACGCCGGTGCCATGGTTTGCGGGATTGGCTGTCAGTTCGGGAATGCCTTTGGTGATATTGCGCATAACATTATGGCGGCCTTCACACATGAACGCGCCGACTGGCATGGGTTGCACATGTTCTACGACGAAGTCTTTTTCCCTTATATGGTTGGCTGCGTTATTCCGGGCATCGTTGCTGCGACCATTTGCTATGTGATTGCAGTGCCTTTGATCCGTGGTCACCAAAACCGCCGTCAAAAACGCCTGCGCGCTAAGTTGGGTCAATTGACGAAAAAATTCCCGAACGACGGATGACGAAGCGGCGCAGGCGCGCTAGGCTTTTGTCACCGGGTTCGTTTGCACAAAAGGATCAAACACATGGCTGAAAAACTTCGTCTTGGTGTGAATATCGATCACGTTGCGACCGTGCGCAATGCGCGTGGCGGTGATAATCCTGATCCAGTGCGCGCGGCCCTGATGGCAGAGGCGGCGGGGGCCGATGGTATCACCGCTCACTTGCGCGAAGACCGTCGCCACATCGTTGATGCTGATATCGACGGGCTGATGGCCGCACTGACAGTGCCGTTGAACTTTGAAATGGCTGCGACGGATGAAATGCAGGCGATTGCCCTGCGCCACAAACCCCATGCCGTTTGTTTGGTTCCGGAAAAGCGCGAAGAGCGCACGACTGAAGGTGGGCTGGATGTGGCGGGCAACGACAATGCGCTCGCCGCCTATATCGCCCCTTTGGCCGCCGCTGGCTCTCGCGTGTCGATGTTCATCGCTGCGGACCGCGCACAGATTGATGCTTGTGTGCGGATCGGTGCTCCAGTGATCGAGTTGCACGCCGGTGCCTATGCCGATGCATGGGCCGAAGAACGCTGGGATGATCGCGATGCTGAACTTGCCAAGATTGTAGAGATGACGGCCTACGCGACAGAGCAGGGGTTAGAGGTGCATGTTGGTCATGGCCTGACCTATGACAGCGTCGGGCCTATTGCCGCGATCCGGCAGGTGGTTGAATTGAACATCGGGCATTTCATCATCGGCGAGGCGATTTTCCGTGGACTTGGTCCCGCGATAAATGTGATGCGCCGCTGCATGGATGACGCGCGCGCATGACAAAAGTGGAGACTACTATTAGTACGCGCCGCTATGTGATCACATTAGCGGTGATGGCGTTTGGGCTGTTGTTCCTGAAGCTCGGCATCTTCTGGATGGGCTTGGATTTGCGAATCGGGTCAGCAGTCATAGGGCTCCCATTTTATTCCGCACTCTACGTTGTAACGTCCCAAAAAATAATCGTCCCCAAGGCGAAGCGTTTCGCGTTAGCGCTGCGTTTCACGGGTGTGGGGGCGTCCATATTGTTGTTGATTTTAACGTTTGCTTTATTTGTGGCCCCATTGTGGGGTGGAGCGAGCCTAGCAGACTTTAAAGAAGTATTTTCGAGCGCAAATGGATTCATTTGGGCCATTCTGATGGCCGCAGCTATGGTCGTGTTTCTATTTTTCAACCGTATGGGAATTGGTCTTGGCACAAAGTTTGTTGAAGTGAGAAATCCATGAGGTGTTGGTATGCCAGTCGCTGAATTTGTCTTGATCTTGCTCGCATGGGCCATCGGCGGCGGATCACCGGGGCCCGCGACGCTGGCGATTGCGGGCACGTCGATGAACCGCGGGCGTCGTGCCGGTGTGGCCGTGGCTGCTGGAATAGTCTTGGGATCGGCAACTTGGGGTTTGGCGGCTGCTTTAGGGTTAAGTGCGCTGATGGCCGCGAATGCTTGGATCGTCGAAGTGCTGCGATATGTCGGTGCCGCCTATCTATTATACCTCGCGTTCAAATCGGCACGCTCTGCGTTTTCTGAAAAACCGTTGATGCCCGTCGCCGCAGGGCAGGGGCATCTATCGCGGTTATTTGCCAAGGGACTGTTGATCCACCTCACCAACCCAAAAGCAATCCTTGGCTGGGGCGCGGTGTTCGCAATTGCGGTTCCAGTTGGGGCCACACAAGTCGCGATTTTTGAGACCTATGGTGCGTTGCTCGCGGTGTCATGCTGCGTGTTCTTTGGCTATGCATTAGTGTTTTCCACGCCAGTCTTTGTGCGCGGTTATCAGCGCCTGCGCCGCCTGTTCGAGGGCGCGTTTGCTTTGCTTTTCGGGCTCGCGGGGTTGAAAATTTTGACGGCTCGTCTGACATGAAGTGCTGGTGGATGACATTGGGGGCGGTTGCATGCGCTGTGACGACATCCGCAACTGCTCAATCTGTAAGCTTGTGTGATTGGCAGGCATCTGCCCAAGCGCTTGTGGAGCCATGGGAAGACAATACACGCGTTTTTGCCAATGGCGATGTGCGATTGGCGGCGATTGATACGGTTGAACCCGCAACAAGCGCGGCCTTTCTTCTCGTCCTTTCGCCGCCCCGATCCGAGCTAGGTGAACGCCAATGCCGTGTGGTTGGATTTTCGGATCAACTCGGCTTTGCCGCCGTGTATTTCGACAGGTTGACAGCAGACTATGATCCGGCGATCGGACTGCAATTCACGGTGCCGGTGCAAATCGTGACGGCAGATGGGTCATTTTCCAATGGCGGTTTGTTGGGGCTGACGCTGAACCAATCGACTGGCGCGATGACGACAACAATGGAACTGGGATCCGAATGATACTTGGGATTGGCACTGATTTGGCGAATATCGAACGCATCCAAGGCACATTGGACCGTTTTGGAGATAGGTTCAAAAACCGCGTTTTTACGGACGTGGAACAAGCGAAGGCCGAACGGCGACGCGACGTGGCGGGCACCTATGCCAAGCGCTGGGCCGCCAAGGAAGCCTGTTCCAAGGCGCTGGGCACTGGTCTGGCCATGGGGATTTCATGGAAAGACATGGCCGTCAGCAACATGCGCAGCGGACAACCCACGATGGAAGTAACCGGCTGGGCCAAGGACCGGTTGGATAAAATGACCCCCGCAGGGCACCACGCCGTGATCCATGTGACGCTGACTGATGACCACCCATGGGCCCAAGCTTTTGTCGTGATCGAAGCTTTGCGTGATGACGCATAGGTTGACAGGGCAGGGACAGGGGCGCATATCGCCTTGATATATGAACGAAGGACAGTGAACGATGGATGAAGATACAGGTGGCATTTGGACCAGTTTCAAAGAAACGGTGAAAACCGTTGTCTATGCACTGCTGATCGCAGGCGTGTTTCGGACCTTGTTCTTTCAACCGTTCTGGATCCCGTCAGGATCAATGAAGGAAACACTGTTGATCGGTGATTTCTTGTTCGTCAACAAAATGGCCTATGGCTATTCCTATGCGTCTTGTCCTTCGATCCGTATTCCTGCGATTGGTGTCGACATTGGTGCAGAAGATTTCTGTGGCGTTTTTGAAGATGCCGAAGGCCGGTTGTTTGGCAGCGAGCCAGAGCGTGGTGACATCGTTGTGTTCCGCCACCCTGTGACAGGTAGCGATTTCATCAAGCGCTTAATCGGGTTGCCCGGTGACCGTATCCAAATGCGTGGTGGTGATTTGTATCTGAACGATGTGGCTGTACCGGTCACTGAGAACGGAACATTTACGGAAATCTATGCGGCACAAGGCCGGTTCGGCAATGAGCCGCGCTGTTCAAATGGAGCAGTCGGTCCCGGCGCTGTTTGTGAAAAGCAACGTCGTACGGAAACCCTGCCCAATGGTGTGACCTATGAAACGCTGAACATTCGCGCGAACCAAGCCCTTGATGACACTGGTGTGTTTACCGTGCCAGCGGGCGAATATTTCTTCATGGGTGACAACCGCGACAATTCCACCGACAGCCGTGTTGCGCAGGTCGCGCGTGGTGTTGGAACGGTGCCTGCTTCGGCGTTGATTGGCCGCGCGGATCGCGTGATCTTCTCATCTGCTGGACGTTCCATGTTGGCGTTCTGGACGTGGCGCATGGACCGCTTCTTTAAGGCTTTGAATTGAAGCTATCCGCCGACCTCCAAGCCTTTGCAGGCCGCATCGGGCATGATTTCGCAAAGCCCGAATTCTTGGTGCGCGCCGTCACACATTCATCGATGACATCGCCGCACCGCGACGACAACCAACGCCAAGAATTTCTTGGGGATCGGGTGTTGGGGTTGGTCATGGCAGAGGCATTGCTGAACGCCGATATGGGCGCATCCGAAGGGCAGCTCGCCCCGCGCTTCAACGCGTTGGTGCGTAAAGAGGCCTGCGCCGATGTCGCCCGCGAAATTGACTTGGGCGCTGTCTTGAAATTGGGCCGATCCGAGATGAAATCAGGGGGGCGCCGTAAGGAAGCGTTGCTCGCCGATGGCATGGAAGCCGTGATCGCAGCGGTCTATCAGGACGGCGGGTTTGACGCGGCCCGCGCCATGGTAATCCGGCTTTGGGGTAAGCGTATTCACAACGTCGCAGACGACGCGCGCGACCCGAAAACCGCGTTGCAAGAATGGGCGCAGGCCCGTGGCGAAACGCCACCGCAATATATTGAAACGGACCGGTCTGGCCCCGATCATCAACCAGTGTTCACGATCGAAGCTCGCCTGTCGTCCGGCCCGACTGAAACGGCCACGGCGGGATCAAAACGGCAGGCTGAACAAGCCGCCGCTGCCGCATTATTAAAGAAAGTCGAAACCAAATGACTGATCAGCCAACCAAAGCCGGTTTTGTCGCCCTCATTGGCGAACCGAACGCGGGCAAATCCACGTTGCTGAACCATATGGTCGGCGCGAAGGTTAGCATCGTGACCCACAAGGTCCAAACCACCCGCGCCCGCATCCGCGGCGTCGCGATGGAAGGCCAAAGCCAACTTGTGTTCATCGACACGCCAGGTCTGTTTAAACCCAAGCGTCGGCTTGACCGCGCGATGGTTAAGGCCGCGTGGGGTGGGGCGGCGGATGCCGATGTGGTTGTGTTAATGGTCGAGGCCCATCGCGGCATGACCGAAGGTGTGAAAGCGATTATTGAGCGACTGAAAGAACACGCGGGCAAGTCACCTGTCGCGTTGGCGATCAACAAAATCGACAAGGTCAAATCTGAAAAACTGCTTGGGCTGGCGGATGAGCTGAATGAAGCTTTTCCATTCGTGCAGACTTTCATGATTTCCGCCGAACGCGGCCACGGCTGTGATGCCCTGCGCGGTTGGCTGGGGCATCAGGTGCCGGACGGTCCTTGGCTTTACCCCGAAGACCAAATCGCAGATTTGCCTTTACGCATGATCGCGGCGGAAACGACCCGCGAAAAATTGACCCTGCGCCTGCACCAAGAGTTGCCTTACCAGCTGACCGTGGAAACGGAAAACTGGGAAGACCGCAAGGATGGGTCCTGCAAGATTGATCAGGTGATTTACGTCATGCGCGACGGGCATAAAGGCATCGTGCTTGGCAATCGTGGCGAAACGATTAAGGCCGTCAGCACAGCGTCGCGCACCGATTTGGAAGAGTTCCTCGAGCGCCGCGTTCACTTGTTCTTGCAGGTAAAGGTCCGTCCGGGCTGGCTGGAAGACAAAGAGCGCTATTCCGAAATGGGCCTCGATTTCAAAGATGGCAATGTATGAGACTGACCGCGGACATCTGGGTGTCCGCCTATCTGGCGCGGCTGCGTGTGCAAGACATCCCTGCATTTGTCGTTTCACGCGGTGACGCGACAGCGGGTGCTGTTTTGATTAAGCTTAATACACTAGACGGCCAAGCTTGCTGCTATCAACGTTCATTCGACTTAATGACAGGCGACCGCAAATGGGTTGTTTTGGTTGAGGGCTTGGAACCTGATGTTGACGCATCCATTGCCAAACAGCGCAGTTTTGATCCTGATCTTTGGGTGATCGAGGTCGAAGATAAACAGGGCCGGCATCTTTTGGATCAACCGGGGTTAGAATGAGTATTTGGAAAAATGCGAGAGCAGATTGTCTCTTTGCCTCGCATTTTCCGAAATACTCCCGCCGGAGGCTCCCAGGTTGCGGCACTTGTCAACGCTTGGCTGACACGCCCATAGTGCGCCTATGCTAAGCTGGACCGACGACGCCGCAATTCTTTCCGCCCGCCCATTCGGCGAGACGTCGGTGATCGTAGATGCTTTTTCCAAAACGCAAGGCCGCCACGCTGGTGTTGTGCGGGGTGGAGCCAGCCGCAAGGTAGCGCCGCATTTGCAGCCGGGCGCGCAGGTAAATCTGACCTGGAAGGCGCGTTTGAATGAGCATTTGGGCAGCTTTACCGTTGAACCTGTCCGCAGTCGCGCGGCCCAAGCCATGGGTGACAGGCTGGCCTTGGCGGGGTTGAATGCGGTGACTGGCCTGTTGGTGCGTGTTTTGCCTGAACGTGAACCGCATCCAGTTCTTTATGATCGGACGATCCAGTTGCTCGATTTGCTTGGGCAGTCGGACCTTTGGCCGCTTGCCTATCTGCGGTGGGAACAAGTGCTGCTCGAAGATATGGGGTTCGGGATGGATCTATCCGCTTGCGCCGTGCGCGGCGTGAACGAGGATCTAGCCTTTGTATCCCCCAAAACTGGTCGCGCCGTTAGTCGTGAGGCCGCAGGTGAATGGGCTGACCGGTTGTTGCCTTTGCCGCCGGTTCTGGCGGGTAAGGGCGACGCGGATAACGCGCAAATTTCCGTGGCTTTGGGCACCACCGGCTTCTTTATCGAAAAGCGGTTGATCGCCAGTCTGGGCGACCGCCCCATGCCTGCCGCCCGCCAGAGATTGTTAGATGCGATTAAGCGTCAGGGCGCCTGAAACACCATTTCGCGCCCCGTGTCATTGGACAGGATCAGGGTATTTCCGACAACTTCGACAAGGGTCATGGCCCCGAGCGCGTCAAAGAACTGGCCTTCTTGTGCGAGGTCGGGGCAGGCCATTTTCGTGCTGCCGATCGGACCTAATGCGAACCACGGGTAGGGCGCAGTTTGAGATGCGAAATAGCTGTTGCAAGGCGCACGGCCCGCGATTTTTCCAGACTCTGAAATGTCGATAGTCGCAGATCCCTTGAACGCCGTCCCGTCAATGGACTGCAACGCAAATGCGGTCACACCATCGGTATGCCCGCTGACAGTTTCATCGGGTTGGCAGGCCATGAGGCCGAGCATCAAAAGAGGGGCGTGAAGTTTCATGCCGCCACGATATCTCTCAATCTTGTTCTAGTCGAGCAACCGCCGGGCAATGACCTGCGCCTGAATTTCAGCGGCCCCTTCAAAGATGTTAAGAATCCGCGCATCGCACAAAATGCGACTGACCTTATACTCCAGCGCGAAGCCGTTCCCGCCGTGGATTTGCAAGGCGTTATCCGCACAGGCCCATGCGACCCGTGCGCCAAGCAGTTTGGCCATGCCAGCCTCTAGATCGCAGCGCCTGTCGTTGTCTTTTTCATGGGCGCTGAAATAGGTCAGTTGGCGGGCAATCATAATTTCCACAGCCATCATCGCCAGCTTGCCCGAGACACGTGGAAATTCGATCAGGGCTTTGCCGAATTGTTTGCGGTCGGTCGCGTATTGCATGCCAACGTCCAGCGCAGATGCCGCGACCCCAATCGCGCGCGCGGCGGTTTGGATGCGGGCGGATTCGAACGTTTGCATCAGCTGTTTGAACCCTTTGCCGGTCTCGCCGCCAAGCAGGTTTTCGCCCTTCACTTTGAATCCATCAAAAGCCAGTTCGTATTCCTTCATGCCGCGATAGCCGAGGACTTCGATTTCGCCGCCGGTCATGCCCTCGGTTGGGAAGGGCGCGTCGTCCGTGCCTGCCTCTTTCTCCGCGACGAACATGGACAATCCGCGATAGTCGGTGCTGTCGGGGTCGGTCCGCGCTAGCAGGGTCATGACTTGTGTACGGGCAGCGTGCGTGATCCATGTTTTGTTGCCTGTGACCTCCCAGTCGTCGCCAGATTTCACGGCGCGGGTGCGCAGTGATCCAAGGTCTGATCCGGTGTTGGGTTCGGTGAACACAGCCGTTGGCAAAGTCTCTGCGCTGGCGAGTTGGGGGAGCCATTTTTGTTTCTGGTCCTCGGTGCCGCCGCAAATGATCAGCTCCGCTGCAATCTCGGACCGCGTGCCGAGTGACCCGACCCCGATGTAGCCACGCGACAGCTCTTCTGACACCACGCACATGGATGATTTTGATAGGCCAAAGCCGCCGTATTCTTCGGGGATGGTCAGGCCGAACACGCCCATCTCGGCAAGCTCTGTGATGATCTCCATCGGGATCAATTCGTCGTTCAGGTGCCAGTCGTGGGCAAAGGGTTCGACCTTTTCGACGGCAAAGCGGCGGAACTGTTCGCGGATCATTTCCAGTTCGTCATCCAGACCTGATGCCCCCACCGTGATGTTCGCGGCTTGGTCTTGCATCAAGGTTACCAACCTTGTGCGGGCGGATTGCGTGTTGGCGGTTTGGATCAGCACCGCGACGGCGCGGGTCATGAATGCGGCTTGGTCGATTTCTGACACGCCCATGTCTTGTAGGCGGACAATTTCGCCTTGGTTCATTTGAATGCCGCCATGGATTTGCGACAGGTATTCCCCGAATGCGATTTGGTGGATCAGCTGTTCGACTTCGCCAAACTTCCCTTCAGCATGAAGCTTGTCCGCCCAGTTCTGCATTTGGTGCAGGGCTTGGACATAGGTCGCTAGCCACGCGACCCCGTGGGCAGCGGTTTGGTTGACCTCGATGAGCGTGCCGGACACGCGATCACCGTCCGTAACCAAGGTGCTCAGGGCGGTTTTGGCGGCAAGCAGTACGGCGTTGACGGCGGGCAGAGATTGCGCAGTCTTGTGGCGAAGGTCGGTTAACATTGAGGCCGATGAGTTTTGCATATCAGTTTCCGTATTGTGCAGCTGCAGAGATAAGCACTTTGCATCCGCAGCGCAACAATAATGCAATAATTGCCTCAATTGAGACCTAAAATGTCGCACCGGAATTTCGATGCATCTGACCTGCAGGCAGCGTAACAAGGATTATGGACCAATTTTTCATCCTTATTTCTCCCGCAGCCCTGATCATTGGCGTTTGCATCGCGCTATTTGCGGGGTTCGTTAAGGGTATGGTTGGCTTTGGCATGCCTATGATCATGATTTCGGGCATGACCATGGCCCTGTCACCAGAGTTGGCGCTTGCGGGTTTGATCTTGCCGACATTGGTCAGCAATGGCATGCAAGCATTTCGCCAAGGATTAAAAGAGGTATGGGCGTCGGTTCGTCGGTTCCGCGTGTTTTTGATTACGGGCGGCATTGTGCTGGCTTGCAGCGCGCAATTGGTCACTGTTCTGCCATCGGCAGCGTTGTTTTTGATTATTGGATTGTCCGTTTCAGGTTTTGCCGCGATCCAGCTGGCGGGCTGGCAACCCAAAATCCCTGCTCATGTGCCGTGGATTGAAGGGGTGATCGGGGCCTTTGCAGGGTTCACAGGGGGATTGTCGGGGATTTGGGGGCCGCCCACCGTCGCCTATCTGACCGCGATCAATACCCCTAAGGTCGATCAGGTCCGCGTCCAAGGCGTGATTTATGGGCTGGGTGCAGTGGCGTTGTTTTTCGCCCATATCCAATCAGGAATCGTCCGCATGGAAACCCTGCCATTTTCAGCGATTTTGATTATCCCTGCGGTGATTGGCATGCGGTTGGGCTTTGTTTTGCAAGACCGCATTCCGCAGGCGCTGTTCAAGCGGCTGACATTGATTGTGCTGTTGGTTGTTGGGCTAAATCTGATCCGGCGCGGATTGTTAGGATAACAGATTTTCAAACCCGCAAATCTGCGCAAGTTCGGGGACTTGGTCCGGTGACAAAACCTCGAATGTGGTGCGATACAATATCTCGTCGCCTTGCGATGCTTCCATCTGCCAGAAACCCGTGACTAGTTCATAGTCGAAATCGAATTGATAAAATGTTAGAGATTTTTCCGTGCCGGATATGCTGCTGCCAAAGGTTTGCAGTTCCACGCGTTGCTTGCCCATTTCTGGGTGACTGATCGACATGGTGATGTCGGGCAGGCCCAGCGGGCTGGCGGCCTGCGCTTTGATCCCAAAACCAATGCCTATGACTGCTGGCACCCGACGTTTGGTGGAAACGAACGCGGGTTCAATGTCGATCAAATGTGTTGTTCCCGCAACCGTCCCCGGCGCGTCCGACAGACCTGTTGTTGGTGGCGCGCAAATGATCCCTGCCTCATGCAACGCAATTTTCGAGCTGACCATATCGGGTTGCGGACCCGCTTGGGCCCAACCAATCATGGGTATCATTGCAAAGAAAAAGGTGCGCCACATCAACATGAGCGCACCTTAGCAGTTTGGCTGAAAGGGTGAAGCCCTAGCCGATTGCCGCGGCCTTCACATCGGCGTCGATGAACGGCAGAAATTTTTCAAAGTTGTCGCTAAACATATCGACAAGCTTGGCCGCCTGCGCGTCATAGGCATCGCCGTCTGTCCATGTGGCGCGGGGATCCAGAAGTCGATCATCCACGCCGGTGCAAGTCTCTGGCACATCAAAGCCAAAGTTGGGGTCTTTGCGGAACTGATTTTCAACCAATGACCCATCAAGCGCCGCGGTCAGCAACGCCCGCGTCGCCTTAATCGGCATCCGCGATCCCGTACCAAATGCCCCTCCGGTCCAACCTGTGTTCACCAACCAGCACGTCGCCCCATGAGATGCGATTTTCTGGCGTAACAGGTCACCGTAGACCTCTGGCCGGCGCGGCATGAAAGGGGCGCCGAAGCAGGTGGAAAACGTGGGTTCTGGTTCTGTCACGCCGCGCTCTGTGCCCGCGACCTTGGACGTGAATCCCGATAGGAAGTGGTACATCGCTTGCGCTGGTGTCAGGCGGCTGATTGGAGGCAGCACGCCGAATGCGTCACAGGTCAGCATGATGATGTTTTTCGGGTGCCCGCCAAGGGCGTTGTCCGATGCATTCCCGATGTAGTTCAGGGGGTAGGCGCAGCGCATATTCGCGGTCAGGCTGTCGTCGTTAAAATCCAATTCCATCGTTTCAGGATCATGGACCATGTTTTCGATGACCGTGTGCGGCATTGAACAAGTGGCATAGATTTCAGGCTCTGCCTTTGGGTCGAGGCCGATTGTTTTGGCGTAGCAACCCCCTTCGAAGTTGAAGGTGCCGCGATCTGACCAACCATGTTCGTCGTCCCCGATCAACACGCGCGATGGGTCCGCGGACAACGTGGTTTTTCCCGTGCCAGACAAGCCAAAGAATACGGCCGTATCAACGGGGTTGCCCACGGCGTGGTTGGCCGAACAATGCATCGGCATGATGCCCTTTTCTGGCAGCAAGTAGTTGAGCAAGCCAAAGACCGACTTCTTGTTCTCGCCTGCGTATTCGGTGCCAGCGATCAAGATCACCTTGGCGTCCATATTCAGCGTGATGACCGTTTCAGACCGACAACCGTGACGGGCAGGGTCGGCCTTGAACGTTGGGCAGTTAATGATGGTGAAATCTGGGGTGAAGCTGTCCAGCTCGGATGCTTCTGGGCGACGCAGCATGTGGCGGATGAAAAGCCCGTGCCATGCGAGTTCGGTCACAACACGCACATCGAGGCGGTGCGCAGGGTCGGCGCCGCCGAACAAGTCCTGCACGTTGTAGGTGCCACCCTTCATATGCGCGAGCATGTCGGCATAAAGCACATCGAACTTTGCAGGATCCATTGGGGCGTTGTTGTCCCACCAAATGTGATCCTCGACTGATGCGGTGCGGACGACAAATTTGTCCTTGGGCGATCGGCCAGTGTGCTTGCCCGTCGTGACCAAGAATGTGCCGCCTTTGCCAGTGATACCCTCGCCTGCGGCAACGGCTGCATCGTGTAATTCGGCTTCGGAGCGGTTGTAATACACATAACCCAACCCTGTGATGCCTTGATGCTCAAGTTTCATCTGTGGGTTGACCTGTCCTTGGTCCATTGGTTCGCTCCTGACAATTTGGGGGCACATTGCGGCCCCGATGTCCTTGCTTAACATCATGTTTTTTAATGCGTGAACCCCTGTTAGGGACCGTTAGCGCAACCAATTTCATGTTTGCGCAATCATTCGGGTCACCACCGACGAGGTGAGGCATTTTAGTCATTACTTATTGCTTCAGGGCAAAAATAAGGCCGCGCCTTGGCCTGATTCGCAGTTCAGGGTTGATTCGCCGCCTGAAATTGACGAAATTACCTGAAAAACAGGCAATAATAATCATT
>CAXIAL010000035.1:0-20861 GCA_964022435.1 uncultured Roseobacteraceae bacterium
TTTTCCATTGGTTTAGCGCCTATGAATACTCAAACGTGCGCAAGATGCCCACGCTTTCGCAATCGCATCGCCTGATGCGCGCCGATTGGACGGCTTGAAGCAAGCCGCGCAATAGACTAGGTCGGGCGCAAGACAGCCCCGAAAGGCCCCTCGTTATGAAGTTTCTTGATTTCGCCAAGGTTTACATTCGCTCTGGTGCGGGCGGCGGTGGCTGTATTTCGTTCCGGCGTGAGAAATTCATCGAATACGGTGGCCCAGATGGCGGCGACGGCGGCAGCGGCGGGTCCGTGATCGTAGAGGCTGTTGATGGTCTGAACACGCTGATCGATTTTCGCTATCAGCAGCATTTCTTTGCCCAAAACGGCCAGCACGGCATGGGCAGCCAGCGGACTGGTAAGGATGGCGAGGATAAGATCCTGCGCGTGCCAGTCGGTACCGAAGTTCTGGACGAAGACGAAGAAACCGTCATCGCCGATCTGACCGAAGTCGGCCAAACGGTGACCATTGCCAAGGGCGGCAATGGCGGCTGGGGCAATTTGCACTTCAAATCGGCCACGAACCAAGCGCCGCGCCGCGCCAATCCCGGTCAAGAGGCGATTGAGCGTACGATCTGGTTGCGCCTGAAACTGATCGCCGATGTGGGCTTGCTTGGCATGCCAAACGCCGGGAAATCGACGTTTTTGGCCGCCACATCCAACGCGCGGCCAAAGGTTGCGGATTACCCGTTCACCACATTGGTTCCAAACTTGGGTGTTGTGGGCATTGATAACGTCGAATTCGTGGTCGCCGACATTCCGGGCTTAATCGCGGGCGCCAGTGAAGGGCGCGGTTTGGGCGATACCTTCCTTGGGCATGTAGAACGCTGCGCTGTGTTGCTGCATTTGGTTGATGGCGCGTCTGGTGATCCTGTTGAGGATTACAAAACCATCATTCACGAGCTGGAATCCTATGGCGGCGAGCTAGCCGACAAAAACCGCGTCACCGTGTTGAATAAAATTGACGCATTGGACGACGAAGAACGCGCGTTCATCAAAGAAGAGCTAGAGGCCGTCACCGGCGCGCCCGTTTTGATGATGTCCGGTGTCAGCCGTGAAGGCGTGCCAGAAGTGCTGCGCGCCTTACGGACCCAAATCGACGACGATCGCTTGCGTCACCGCAAAGCGACGGAGGCGGAGATTGAACAGGAGACCGCCCCGTGGACGCCTTAACCAACGCCAAACGACTGGTTGTCAAAATCGGGTCGGCCTTGCTGGTCGATCGCGAGACCGGAACCCTGCGCCACGATTGGCTGGCATCATTGGCCGCAGATGTCGCTGCATTGCGTGCCAAAGGCACCGATGTGATTATCGTGTCATCAGGTTCAATCGCCTTGGGACGCGAAGTGTTAAAGCTACCGATGAAGGAACTGCCGCTTGAGCAATCTCAAGCCGCGGCCGCCGTTGGCCAAATCCAACTCGCGCGGGCCTATGAGAATGTCCTTGGGCCGCATGGGATCACAACGGGGCAGGTGTTGGTTACGCTTGAAGATTCCGCTGATCGTAAACGCTATCTTAATAGCCGCGCGACGATGGAAACGCTGCTGTCATTGGGTGTGACGCCGATTGTAAACGAAAATGACACCATCGCGACGGATGAAATCCGCTTTGGTGACAACGACAGATTGGCCGCACAAGTCGCTGTGACGGTTGGGGCAGATTGTCTGGTGCTACTGTCTGATGTGGATGGTCTCTATACGGACAATCCTAACATCAACAATAACGCGCAACACTTAGAAATAATTGAGGAAATTACAAATGAGATCGAAGGCATGGCAGGGGCGGCTGCCTCTGCGATGTCCAAAGGTGGTATGAAGACTAAGGTCATGGCTGCGAAAATCGCGACAGAGGCGGGATGTGCGATGGCTATAACTTTAGGTTCGCGCCTTAACCCTCTGAACCAGTTAATTAATGGCGCTCGCGCCACATGGTTTATGCCCCAAACAGATCCGCAAACGGCCCGCAAGCAGTGGATCGCGACGATGAAGCCGCGCGGCACGCTGGCGATTGATGCAGGTGCCGAAGCCGCGTTGCGTGCGGGCAAAAGCCTGCTGCCCGCCGGCGTTACGGCACTCGACGGCGCATTTGGGCGCGGTGATCCGATTGCAATCAATGGACCAGACGGGACCCAAGTTGCCATCGGTCTGACGCGCTATACCCACGCAGAGGCAGCTTTAATTATTGGGCGTCAATCTGATGAGATAGAGCAGCTTTTGGGGTATAAAGGCCGGGCTGCGTTGATCCACCGCGATGATATGAATTTATAGGACAGAATGATGCAAGCTGACATGGAACAGATTGGTTTGAATGCCCGCGCTGCGGCAAGACATTTGGCGACCGCTTCGGCGGAGGCCAAGGAAAACGCGCTTTTGGCCGCGGCCGATGCGGTCTGGGCCGCGCGTGCGGATATTCTTACCGCCAACGCTAAGGATTTAGACTTTGGCGCTGAAAAAGGGCTGTCGCCTGCGATGATGGATCGTTTGATGCTCGACGAGGCACGGATTCAAGGCATGGTCGATGGGCTGCGCGCCGTGGCCGCGCAGGATGATCCGATTGGTGAAGTCACCGAAAGCTGGACACAGCCCACAGGCCTGCACATCAGCCGCGTGCGGACCCCGATTGGCGTTATTGGCGTCATCTACGAAAGCCGCCCGAATGTGACAGCGGATGCCGGTGCGCTTTGCCTGAAATCGGGCAACGCGGTTATTCTGCGCGGCGGATCAGAAAGCTTGCATTCCAGCATGGCCATTCACGCTTGTCTAACGGCTGGTTTGGTGCAGGCCGGTTTGCCGGAACATGCAATCCAATTGATCCCGACCCGTGACCGCGCCGCAGTTACCGCAATGTTGCAGGCCGTGGACCACATAGATGTGATCGTGCCGCGTGGGGGCAAGGGGCTTGTTGGGTTGGTGCAAAAAGAGGCTCGCGTGCCTGTCTTCGCCCATCTTGAAGGGATTTGTCACGTTTACGTTGATGGCGCGGCGGATTTGGAAAAAGCGCGTAAGGTGCTGATAAATGCGAAAACGCGCCGAACGGGGATTTGCGGATCGGCAGAATGTTTGCTGGTGGACCGTGCATTTTACGACAAACATGGTGACGTACTGGTGCGTGATCTTGTTGCTGAGGGCGTCGAGGTGCGTGGGGACGACGAAATCGCCGCGACTGCAGGCACCGTGCCTGCGACGGCGGAAGATTTCGGGCATGAGTTCTTAGACATGATCATCGCGGCCAAGGTTGTTGACGGCGTTGATGCCGCTATCGACCACATTCGCAGCTTTGGTAGCAACCATACCGATGCAATTCTGACAGAAGATGATGCGGTTGCGGATCAATTTTTCCATCAGCTCGACAGCGCGATTTTGATGCGCAACGCGTCCACGCAATTTGCCGATGGTGGTGAGTTTGGGATGGGCGCCGAAATTGGGATCGCGACAGGCAAGCTTCACGCGCGTGGGCCGGTTGGTGCTGTGCAGCTGACCAGTTTTAAGTATCTGGTGACAGGTGACGGCACTGTGCGCACCTAAAACGTCGCAGTGATTTTCGCGTCCTCGTGTTGGACTGATAAGGTGCGGCCTGCGTCAGCTGTGGCGTGGGTCACCAATGCGAATTGGATTTGTGACGGTTTGAAGTCCGCTGTTTGTGCGGGGTCCGTTAAGGCACGTCACAATGCCGGATCGACAGTGACACGAGGGCCGGATCCACAGGCAGTCCAGCGCCCATGGTTCAGTTCAATATCCACATGCCCGCCAAGCGGAAGGGCCGTTTCAAAGCATTGGATCAACAAAAACACGATGCGGACATCTTGGCGTGATACGTCCTCTGCTGGTGACCAATGATAGCTCAACCGTCCGCCTTGGCTGATCGCCGACAGAATTGACATGACGTCCTGACGGCTGATCAGGTGATTTTTGCTAGCGGCACCATATGCCAGCCGGAAAAAACGGATGCGGGCATTGGTGCTTTGCACACTGTCGGCAATCAAGCTGAGTTCAGGGCTTCGCGGGCCGCCCCCAGACATGGTTAATAGCTCCACCCCATTGCCGATTGCGCCAATAGGACTGATAAGGTCATGACAGATGCGCGATCCGACCAGAGAGGCAAGCTGATCGGTCATACGGCGACCCTGACCCGACGATGGAGCAAGACCATGGACATGACATCAATCCTAGAACCCGGAATGTTGGTGACCCATCCGTCCGAACCGGATTGGGGCGTGGGCCAAATCCAGTCTAATATCGGCGGCAAAGTCACTGTGAACTTTCGCGAAGTGGGCAAGGTCGTAGTTGATGCGCGACTGATCATGTTAATCCTCGTGTCCGATCCGTCCGAATGCAACCCAAGGTAGATATGCGCTTGGCTTTGTCAATCGTAGTTAATGCAGCATTGCGCACAAAGATTGCCAAATGGTTACCAAAACTCTACACCGCGCCACGCTACAACATGGAACGACAGTGATGCAGCTTGAAAACCCCAGCTTCCAAGTCCGGCTCGCAACGTCGGCCGATGACCTGCATATGGCCAAACGTCTTCGCTATGACGTGTTCATTGTAGAAATGGGTGGTGACGGCGCTGGTGTGGATCATTCCACCAAGACCGAAAGCGATCAGTTTGATGAACATGCGTCCCATCTGCTGCTAGAAGATATTAGCCGTTCAGAGGGTGACCGCGTCGTCGGTGTTTACCGATTGATGAATGCGAAACAGGCCGCGGATGCGGGCGGGTTTTATTGTGCAAGCGAGTTCGATCTTAGCAACCTAGAGCAGTCAGGTCGGTCACTGCTTGAACTGGGCCGTTCCTGTCTGCACCCCGATTATCGCGGTGGCACTGCTATGTTGCATCTTTGGGCGGGGCTGGCGGAATTTGTCACGGAACACGGAGCCGAAATTTTGTTTGGTGTGGCATCGTTTCACGGCACAGATGTGCCAACGCTTGCGCAGCCATTGTCTTATCTTGCCGCAAAACATGCCGCGCCAGCGGGGCTGACAGCGAACGCACATGGCGAAAACGCGGTCGCAATGGATATTTTGCCTACGGACCAGATCGACCGACTGGCAGCGATGCGCGGGACGCCTGCGCTGATCAAGGCTTATCTGCGCTTGGGGGGCATGGTCGGGCAGGGCGCCTATGTCGATCATGCGTTTAATACGACGGATGTTTGTTTGATTCTCGATACGGCGCAAATGACGGCGCGTGCTGCGGCGTTGTACGGTGTTGGGGCGCAGGCATGACGGATCGCTGGGACGAAGCAGACCACGTGACAACGCCGATCACGGCCATGGGCTGGGTGCGTGTTGTGTTCCGAGGCTTGCCGCTTGGCACATTGGTGTTTGGCGGGCTGATCATCTTGCTGTTATTGCGTTTGATCGAGCGTCCTGTGTTCGGGATGGGCCGTCCTTGGACGCCATACATCACCCAATTTGTTTGCCGCGCAGCCTTTGTCATTCTTGGCATGGGCTATCGCCGTGTCGGTACCCCGATGGTCGGCGCAGGCGCCGTTGTAGCGAACCATTCGTCTTGGCTGGATATTTTTGCGTTGAATGCGGCGAAGCGTATCTATTTCGTGTCCAAGGCAGAGGTCGCGAAATGGCCTGGGATCGGTTGGCTGGCTAGGGCGACTGGGACGGTGTTTATTATCCGTGACCGCAACCAAGCCGCAGCCCAGATCGAGGTGTTCCGCACCCGACTTCGTGCCGGACATAAGTTGTTGTTTTTCCCCGAAGGGACAAGCACCGACGGGCTGCAGGTCTTGCCATTCAAGCCAACATTATTCGCGGCATTCTTTGATCCGGCCTTGGCTGAACAAATGCGGCTTCAGGCGGTGACCCTTGGTTACAACGCGCCACAGGGCGCGGATGCGCGGTTTTATGGCTGGTGGGGCGATATGGATTTTGGGCCGCATCTGCTGGAAACATTGGCCGCCGCGCGTCAGGGCAGCGTGACCGTTGTTTACCATCCACCTGTGAAGCTGACCGATTATGCTGACCGCAAGGCGTTAGCGAAGGCGTTGGAAGACATGACCCGCGCAGGGTTAGCGCATGGCGGCAATCAGATCAGCAAGGGCTGATACAGGGTTATCCTGCGCCCAAATCTCGTCGGCGATGCCAAAGAAATCCGTATGCGGTGCGATTTGGCGGATCAGGTCGAGAGTTAGGGCGCCTTCGGCTACCACAGGCACTTCGATCATCTGGGACCACCATTCGAACAGATCAACAGGGGCGGTTGTGCCGTCGCCAAGACCCGTTTGGCCGACTGGACCAAAGCTGATGTAATCCGCGTTCAACTCGCCTGCTGTCATGCCGTCATGGGTGGAATTGCCACAGAATGCGCCGACAATGGCGTCATCGCCCAAATCTTTACGGACCTTGCGCACGGAGCGCGACCCATCCACAAGATGCACACCATCGAGGCCAAGCCGTTCGACCAATTGGATATGGCTGTCGATGACAAGTGCGACATCGCGGGCATGTGTGACCTCGCGCAGGGCGTCAGCGGCTTTGGCGATCCGGTCTTCGTCGCGGCTGGCAAGTGCGAGACGGACGCAGGACACATCGGCACTGTCCAAACAAGCGGCCAGCTGGTCAGGATAGGTCGACAGATCAAAATCGGCAGGTGTGATCAGGTAAAGCTGTGGCAGATCGGGTGTGTCGGACATGGGCTGGCTCTCTACTGTTTTGCGGTGTCTTACAGTGTCGCCTACTTCGGTGGAAGCGATTTTGCGTAATCCAGCGCCATTGTGACGATTTTCAACAAGCGGTGTTCGTCGCTGAGCACGTCTTCGGAGACATCGACCATGCCACCCATCTTCCGTCCAGTGAACGACAGCGGGGCGATCCCGTCGATCAAAAGGGCGTCTGCTTCGGCCGCTTTGCCAACCCGTGCCATGCCGCCATCTTTATGCACGCCGCAAACCATATGGCCGTTCAGCATAAAACAAAGCCCGCCAAACATCTTCTTTTCGGTGATGTTGGGCGTATCCCCAAGCGCGTCTTTCATCAGTTCGGCATGTCCGGCGTCATAGGCCATCGCTGTGTTCCTTGCGTCATTTGCCCGCCCAGCGTATCACGCGCCAAACCGTCAAAGGAAGCCCGCAATGCCCACGCCACGCCGACAACCCGCATTCATCCTGATCCGCCCGCAAATGGGCGAAAACATCGGGGCTGCGGCGCGTGCGATGTGGAATTTCGGGCTCGACCGGATGCGGATCACGTCGCCCCGCGACGGCTGGCCCAACCAAAAGGCTGTTGTGATGGCGTCAGGCGCGGGCCGTTTGCTGGACGAGGCACAGCTGTTCGACAGCACGGATGCCGCGATTTCCGATTGCACCTATGTCTATGCGACAACGGCGCGGGACCGCGATTTGACGAAACCCGTACTGACACCAGAGGCCGCGATGATCGAGGCGCGCGACCGCATTGCCGCAGGCCAGCAAGTCGCTGTGTTGTTCGGGCCAGAGCGGGCGGGCCTGGAAAACGACGACATCGTGCGGGCCAATGCGATCATTTCCGTGCCGGTGAACCCCGAATTCGCGTCGCTGAACCTAGGGCAATGCGTCTTGCTGACGGCTTATGAATATCAGCGGGCAACAGCGCAGGTGGAACATGAAACCGTCAGCCATGTGGGCGATTGGGCATCCCAAGGCGAAATGGCCGCCCTTGCGTCGCATTACGAAGAAAGGCTGGACGACGCTGGTTTCTTTTTCCCCGAACACAAAGGGCCAAGCATGAAAGCCAACCTGCGCAACTTATGGTCACGGATGCCACTGACCCGCGCAGACGTGCAAATGCTACACGGGATTTTGCGGCAGATGGTGCGGTGGAAAGAGCGGGGGGATAAGTGAGGGGTCGTAAGGTCCGCACTGCGGACAAAGCTGCCCTTGGTGTTTTTCTGTCAGCGAGCAAATCCTGCTGGCGGTTCGTCGAATGAAAGTAAACCCAAATATAAAAACAACAGTCACTGAAACCAAATTTGAACTTTTGCGCAACCTTAGTAATTATTGTTTTAAATTCTATCTACCCTAAGTTGATAATTGAAGTGAATTTAACATAAAACGTAGATTTTGCCGCACCTCATGGTAGTTTTTAATGGCCTGACATCCAAATCCTTGGCCGTCGTGTTTAAAAACAGAGAGAATAACCCAAATGACCAAAGATATTATGACACTAACCGGTGCAGCCATAATGGCGTTGTGCCTAAGCACTGGCGCGGCCTTGGCAGACAATTCCAAGCGTGGTGTTGGCAATGGCAAAGGTAAAGGCGCGGCAACGGCGGCAGCGAATGCCAGCGAAAAAGCAAAGGGCGGTTTCGGCGTCGAGGACGAAAACGATGACGTCGTGATTGACATCGACCTTAATGTAGACGGAGGCTTTGGGTTTTAGAGTTTAGTCAAGCTCACCACACTCTAAGACGCCTAGTCTTGGCACATGCTTCCAGCGCACCGCCGTTGGACGCATTTTTTTATTCAGTACGACGAATGGTCTGGCGGGCACGCAACCGTTCCCATCATTCCTGCGCGCCGTAATCCTGCATAAACGTCGATCAGAGGCACGCTTCACTATGACGCAGCTTCTGGATGGCAATATTTATGGAACAGTTGCGATGAAGTGCAGACACGAGATGTTTGAGGTTGGCGAAATGCGTGGCTGGTAGAGTCACTCTGTATACGCGGCCTCTTGTTGGCATTTGCTGAGATACAAAATTGAGTAGGTTTGGGCTCAAAGCGGACACTGATGCTAATTGCGTTCTACACTATTCAATTTGATAGGTCTTGATCATAAAACCAGCGGCACCCTGTCGCGCTTGCCCCCACTCGCACACCGACCTAGATTGCGCACAAAGCAGCAAAGGTCGCACTCATGGTAAACAAGACACGTAGCATTTTCGAAGACGTCGGTGACGTGCAGAAACAGGTCGCCCAACCGGGCGGCATCGATCGCGGCGGGCAGGGTGCCCGTGGGGCGGTGCGTGTCTGGCTGGGGCTGATTTTCGGGCTGGTTGGCTTGATGATCATCATCGGCGGTATGACGCGATTGACTGACAGTGGTTTGTCGATCACCGAATGGGCGCCCCTTTCCGGCGCGATGCCTCCCACGTCCGAGGCGGTCTGGCTCAAAGAGTTCGAGAAATACAAGGCGATCCCTGAATATCAGTTGCAGAACAAGGGCATGTCCTTGGCTGAATTCAAAGGCATCTACTGGTGGGAATGGGGCCATCGTCAGCTGGGCCGCGTGATCGGGCTGGTTTGGGCGCTTGGGTTTGTTGGGTTCCTTGTCACCCGCAAGATGCCAAGCGGCTGGTCGGGCCGCTTGCTGTTCCTCGGTGCACTTGGTGGCCTTCAGGGAGCGATTGGCTGGTGGATGGTGTCCAGCGGCCTGGAAGAGGGCATGTTGGATGTCGCGTCCTACCGTCTGGCCACGCATCTTGGGTTGGCGTTTGTGATTTTCGGGTTCATCACGTGGTATATCCTGATGCTATCGCGCCGCGACGCGGATTTGCTACAAGCGCGGCGCATGGGCGATGCGGGCTTGGCCCGATTGGGAACGTGGCTGGTCGTGCTGGCCTTTATCCAGATCCTCATCGGCGCATTGGTCGCGGGCATTGATGCGGGGCGCAATTACCCTGATTGGCCGCTGATGGCCGGTGGGTTCTTCCCGCCTGATCCGTTTGGGTTGCAACCTGTATGGCGCAACTTCTTTGAAGACGACGGGCTTGTGCAATTCATGCACCGGATGGCGGGCTATATCTTGTTTGCATTCGGCCTGTTCGTCTGGTCCCGCGCCCGTCGTTCGGGCAATACACGCACGAAATTCGCGTTTAATGTCATGATGGCCGTAATGCTGTTGCAGGTGGTGCTTGGCATCGCGACGGTCATGTATTCCGCCCCTTGGCAGATCGCGATTGTGCATCAATTGGGCGCTGTAATCCTATGGGTTGTGATCCTGCGGGCAAGGTTCCTGGCGCAATATCCGCATCTGCAATCCATTCAAGGGGCTTAACCCATGACTGCATATGATGATCTGATAGCGTTTGTGCGCGAAACAGAGGCGCTGTCCCAAGTCGCCGGTCGCCTTGGCTGGGACCAAGAAACCATGATGGCCGAAGGGTCAGCGCCACAGCGTGCCGAAGAACATGCCGCCATGGCCAATGTCTTGCATGCCCGCCGCGTTGATCCGCGCGTTGGCGCGTGGTTGGCCAAGGCAGAAGCAACAGATGATGTTGCCGCCGCGAACTTGCGCCATATTCAGCGCAGCTATGACCGCACCATGAAAGTGCCTGCTGATTTGGCCGCCGAGATTGCGAAAACCACGTCGCTGGCTCATCGGACGTGGGCCAATGCGCGCGCGGATGAGGATGTCGCCAGTTACCTACCTATTTTGGAAAGAGTTGTTGGGCTACGCCAGCAAGAGGCCGATGCACTGGCAGCTGGTGGGGATCGCTATGATGCGTTGCTGAACGACTATGAACCGGGCGCGACGGGGGCAGAGATTGCCGCGATGTTTTCCGCTCTCCGGCCTGGTTTGGTGGACTTGCGGGCCGCGATTTTGGACAAGCCAAAGCCTGCCGCGTTGACGGGTACATTCGATGAGGCCGCGCAGTTGGCGCTGTCGACGGAACTGGCACTCGCGTTCGGTTATGACATGAACAAAGGCCGCATTGATAAGGCCGTGCACCCGTTTTCAAGCGGCTCTGGCATTGATGTGCGCATCACCACGCGCACGAACCCTGCTGATCCGTTCAATTGTTTCTACTCGACCATCCACGAGGTCGGTCATGCCTGTTATGAGCAGAATATCAACGCCGATTACCTGCTGATCCCGCTGGGCGGTGGCGTGTCGATGGGTGTGCATGAAAGCCAAAGCCGAATTTATGAAAACCAGATTGGGCGCAGCCGTGCGTTTACCGGTTGGCTTTATGGCCGGATGCGCGACAGCTTTGGCGATTTTGGCATTGCCGATGAAGATGCGTTTTATGCCTGCGTGAATGCCGTGAATGCCGGGTTCATTCGGACCGAGGCAGATGAGGTGCAGTATAACCTGCATGTGCTGATGCGGTTTGATTTGGAACGGGCTTTGGTTGCAGGTGATTTGGCAGTCGCCGATTTGGAAGCCGCGTGGAATGACAGGTTTAAGGCTGATTTTGGCTACGCCGTCGACAAGCCGTCCAATGGTGTGCTGCAAGATGTGCATTGGTCCGAAGGGCTGATGGGCTATTTCCCGACCTATAGTTTGGGCAACGTTTATGCGGGTTGCTTACATGCCGCATTGCGCAAGGATGTACCTGATTTGGATGCGTATTTGGCGCGGGGGGATACGTCGGCGGCGACAACGTGGCTGCGCGAGAATGTCCAGACCCATGGTGGCTTATTTGAACCGCGCGATTTGATTGAGCGGGCGTCAGGGGCAGAGCCGTCAGAGGCACCGTTAATGGCTTATCTCAACGCCAAGTTTAGCGATATTTATCGGCTGTAGATCGGGGCCAGCCCCGGACCCCGAGGTATTTGTCAGCCAGAAGAAGGCCAGTCGGGATCGCGTTTTTCTAAGAAGGCGGTGATGCCTTCGGCAGTGTCTGGGTTGGCCATGTTGTCGACCATTGTTTGGCCGGTGAAGGCATAGGCGTCGGCCGTCGTCATTTGTGCTTGGGCGTAAAACGCGGATTTGCCGGTGCGCACGGCGCTGGCCAGCTTGCTGGCGATTGTTTGGGCCATGTCGAGAGTTTCATCAGCGAGATTTTCAGCAGGAACGGACCGGTTGATCAGGCCGAGGGTCTGCGCCTCTGATGCCAGAATGAAGCGGCCTGTGGTCAGCATTTCAAACGCGGCCTTGCGAGAAATGTTTCGGGTCAGTGCGACCATGGGGGTCGAGCAGAACAGGCCAATGTTCACGCCATTGACGCCGAATTTCGTATCCTCCGCTGCGACGGCCAAATCGCATGTCGCCGCAAGCTGACAGCCAGCGGCGGTCGCAATACCGTGGACTTGGGCGATAACCGGTTGCGGCAGGGATTGGATGCGGGACATTAAGGCGGTGCAGCGGTCAAAAAGGTCTTTGAGCGCAGCGGGGTCCTTGGTCTGCATTTCCTTGAGGTTGTGACCGGCACAGAATGCTTTACCCGCGCCCGCGATGATGACCGCCTTGATGGTTTGGTCCGTGGCGATCTGATCCAGCGTGCCATGCAGTTCGGCGATCATCGCGTCGCTGAGCGCATTTAGGCGGGAAGGGGCGTTCATGGTTAGGCGGCAGACACCACCGATTTTTTCGTGACTGATCAGGTCCATGGTCTTGCCCTTTTACTGCGATTGCGGGCAGGTTAGCGGCAGAGCAACTGGGAGGGAAGCCATGGAAATCGTGATGGATGCAGCCGCGTTGCAAGGGTTCTTGACCCGGGAGTTCCCGCAGGTCCAGGAGGATTTCGAAATTGTATCGATTACACCCGATGGCATTCAGGTCAAATTACTGGTGACACCCGCCCATTTACGCCCCGGCGGCACGGTGTCCGGTCCAAGCATGTTCGCGCTGGCAGATGTGGGGATGTATCTGGCGGTGCTAAGCCGGATTGGCCCGCAGGCCCTGTCGGTCACCACCAATTGCAGCATTGATTTCATGCGTAAACCGGCGGCGGGTGACGATCTGATTTGCGACGTTGTGTTGCATAAATTGGGCCGTAGTTTGGCCGTCGGCAGCGCGTTGATTTACAGTGAAGGTGGCGCGAACCCTGTGGCCCGCGCCTCGCTGACTTACGCTATTCCACCTGTGAGATAAAGCTATGCGCGCCAGAATGGCTTGCGCGATTCCTGATGGGCAACTGTGCGGGTGATCCCCACGTCTTGGAGGGTGTGATCATCGAGTTTGGCCAATGCCTTGCGCGTTTTATAGCGTCGGTCCCATTTCGTCATGATCACAGCCGCGACGACAAAGGCGTGCGCTACGGTCGGGAGGCGGCTTTGATCATTAAGCAGGGCGATATGCGCGGAATGGAGCGCTGGTGACATGGGACGTACTCCTCAATTGTATTGACACAATGTAGCGGTTTACTGCATCTAATTGATACAATGAGTCGATATCGGGGTAAATGAAATGATTGTATCGGATACAAAGTTTGCGCCGGACCTGTCCGCTGCGGGACGATCAAAATCCAAAGCCCTCGCGCAGGCGCTGCGTGATGCCATCATTTCGGGCCAGTTGAGCGCGGGGGAACAACTGCCGCCTGTGCGCGATCTTGCGTATCGCGTCGGCGTGACGCCGGGGACTGTGGCGCGGGCCTATGCGCTTTTGACCGAAGAAGGGCGCTTGGCCACACACGTCGGGCGCGGGACTTTTGTGGCGGAAATTGCGGACCGTCCGCCGGTGAACCCTGATAGCCTGATTTTCCACATCGATGACGCGACAGCCGATTTTCGAAGCAGCCGCGTACCAGATGTCGGGCAGGGGCGGATCATTGATGCGGAGCTGGTTAAGATCGGGCAATCCCATTTTCGCCGTCACATCAATTACCCCACAGCGGAAACGGATTTATCTGCGCGTGATGCGGTGGCTGGCTGGATAGACCCTGTGCGGCTTGGGCCATTGACCGCCAATGACATTGTGTTGGGGAATGGTGCGCAGAACTGTTGTTTGTTGGCGTTGCAGGCGATTTTGCATGGGGCGCATCCTGTGATCTTGACCGAAGAGTTGTCTTATCCCGGTGTTCGCCATGCCGGCCAATTGCTGCGCGCCAAAGTGGTCGGCGTGGCGATGGACGAAGAAGGGATCATTCCCGAAGCGTTAGAGGCCGCGTTTCGCACCCATGGTGGGCAGGTGTTGTTGACCGCGCCAGAAGTGCATAGCCCGACGACGATCAAAACCAACCTCGCCCGCAAACAGGCGATCGCGGCGGTGACGGAAAAGCTGGGCATCGTTGTGATCGAAGATGATTGCCACACGACTGCAGGTTCAGATGTTCCGAGCTACCGTATGTTAACGGGCGGCAAGTCATACTTTGTGTCTTCATTGACGAAATCTATCAGCGGGGCGTTGCGCTTTGGCTATATGGTCAGCCCGAAGGGGCAAGAGGATAACCTGCGCCAAGTCGCGCAAAGCTCGTTTTATGGGGTATCCCAGCCGATCACTGATCTGGCAGAGGCATTGATCCGGTCGGGTGCAGCCCATGACATTCGGGCGAAAGTGTTGAAGGCGACAGAAGACCGCGTGCGCATGGCCGTCAACACCTTGGGTGCTTGGGACATCAAGTGGCGGGTTGATGCGCCCTTTGTCTGGTTGCAAATGCCCAACGGCTGGCGAGCGTCCAGCTTTGCCATGGCTTGCGAGAAGAAGCAGATCATGGTGCGACCCGCGGATGAATTTGCGCTGGCGGATGGAAAAACCCCCAATGCGGTGCGTTTGGGCGTGAATACATGTGCAAATCCTGATCTATACGCGCAGGCATTGTCAGAAATGAACATACTGTTGGGGAATCCTGCCCGGATTATGATGAGTTGATGGGGTATTTTAATACCTAATTTATAACCTATTGTTTTTGCATATGTAATTCGACAAAACCACGCTTGACCCGTCATGTAGCACCTTTATAAGCCACCTATCGAATGAATGGGCCGCGATTGGCCCCTTAAGAATTGGTGATTTATGAAAACCTTCTCCGCTACTCCTGCGGATATCGACAAGAAATGGTTCATTATCGATGCTGAAGGCATCGTTTTGGGTCGTTTGGCTTCGATTATCGCAATGCGCTTGCGCGGCAAGCACAAGCCTTCCTTCACGCCGTCCATGGACATGGGCGACAACATTATCGTCATCAACTGCGAAAAAGTGCAGATGACTGGTAACAAGCGTGACGAAAAATACTACTGGCACACTGGCCACCCTGGTGGGATCAAGGAAAAGACGAAAGCCGAGATCCTTGAAGGCAAGCACCCAGAGCGTATCGTTATGAAAGCTGTTCAGCGCATGCTGCCCGGCGGCAAACTGTCCCGCAAGCAAATGACTCACCTGCGTGTCTTCGCTGGCACAGAGCATGGCATGGAAGCGCAAAAACCAGAAGTTCTGGACGTTGCATCTATGAACCCTAAGAACACGAGGACTTCGTAATGGCTGATCAAGTGAACTCTCTCGAAGAGCTGGGCCAAGTTGCAGAAGGCGTTGAAGCGCCAGCGGCAGCAGAAGCACCTGTTGTGAATCGTGAACCTGTCAAAGATGCGCTTGGTCGTTCTTATGCGACTGGTAAGCGTAAAGATGCGGTTGCACGTGTTTGGATCAAGCCAGGTTCCGGTAAGGTTACCGTGAACGGCAAAGATCAGAACGTTTACTTTGCCCGTCCTGTTTTGCAGATGATTTTGGCACAGCCATTTTCCGTTGCAGGCGTAACAGGTCAGTTCGACGTTGTCGCAACTGTCAAAGGCGGCGGTCTGTCCGGTCAAGCTGGTGCTGTAAAGCACGGCGTTTCCAAGGCCCTGCAATTGTTCGACCCAACATTGCGTCCTGCACTGAAAGCCGCTGGCTTCCTGACACGCGACAGCCGTGTTGTTGAACGTAAGAAATACGGTAAAGCAAAAGCCCGTAAGAGCTTCCAGTTCTCTAAGCGTTAAGCTTACCGACAGGATTTTGGAAACGGGCGGCCCCATCGGGTCGCCCTTTTTCGTTTTAAGACAAGGGATTGCACGATGTATTTGCCAGATCACTTTTAGTTAACGGATAGCGCCGAAATTGCCGATTTGATCAGTGCTGCACCTTTGGCGAATTTGGTGTCACAGTCAGCCGACGGTCTGCGTGTTGATCACATCCCGCTGTTGCTGGTCGGTGAAACGCTGATCGGGCATATCGCCGTCGCCAATGATCTGCACCGTTTGGTGACGGATGGGCAGGAGGTGCTGGCCGTGTTCCAAGGGACCAACGCCTATATCTCGCCCAACTGGTATCCATCCAAGGCCGACACCCATAAGGTCGTGCCCGCATGGAATTACGAGGTGGTGCATGTGCATGGCGCGATCACATTCCACCATGACAGCAAATCAAAACGCGCCGTTTTGGGAAAGCTAACCAAAATGATGGAGACGCGCACCAATGGGGCGGATCCATGGCGCATGGCAGATGCGCCCGCAGATTTCATGGATACGATGCTTGATGGGATTGTAGCGTTTGAAATAGCGATCACGCGGACCCTTGGGAAAGCCAAATTAAGCCAGAATAAAACGGACGAAGATCACGCGGGTGCGACGGCTGGGCTTGGTGATGATCCAATAGCTGCCAGAATGAAAGCCGCGCGTTAATTGGCGCTTGCACTTTGGCGCGACGCAGTGAAAATCGCCCTATGTGGGGAAAGTTAACAGCGACAGAAGGACGACGCGGGCTGCTGATGGTGGCGCCGCCGTTTGTCTATGCATTGATCATGTTGGCGTTCCCCTTGGGTGCGATTTTGCTGTTCAGTTTCTGGACCCAAGATTTCATGACGTTGGACACCACATTCACGCTGCAAAACTATCGCGAGATTTGGGAAAAGCCGATCTTTGGTGCGTTGTTGCAGCGGTCGTTGTTTGTGTCGGGCTGCGTGACCTTCGTCACCGTGATCCTCGCATTCCCCGTCGCCTATTTCGTGTCATTCCATGTGCGACCAGAACGCAAATCCCTTTGGCTGTTCCTGATCACCATCCCGTTCTGGACCAGCTATCTTATCCGCGTATTCCTTTGGAAGGTGATCTTGGGTTATAACGGCGTGGTGAACAGCGGCCTTCTGGGCCTTGGCATCATCGACGAGCCACTAACGTTCATTTTGTACAACGTAAACGCGGTGATCATCACGCTGGCCCATGCCTTCGCACCATTCGCGATCCTGCCGATTTTCGTGGCCTTGGAAAAGATCGACCGGTCACTGTTAGAAGCCTCTCAAGATCTCGGTGAAAGCAAATTCACCACGTTCTTCCGCGTGACTTTGCCGTTATCCGTGCCTGGCCTTGTGGCTGCCGTGCTGATCGTATTCATCCCGACAATTGGGGATTATGTGACGCCGGAATTGATGGGCGGGGCAGGTGGAAAACTTGTAGCCAACATGATCCAGACGCAGTTTCTCGCGCTCAATAACGCGCCGCTTGGGGCCGCATTGGCCATCGTCGCGATGCTCAGCGTGACGGCCATCAGCCTGCTGTTCATGTTCCTCAATCGCCGTTGGTTGCGGGGGCGCTCATGACCCTGCGCATCTACGCCATCTGCTATTTGATCTTTCTCTATGCGCCCATCGTGCTTTTGCCGATTTTTGCGTTCAACGATGCGACGATCATTGCCTTTCCACTGTCCGGCTTCACAACCGATTGGTTTTCCCAGCTGATGACAACGAACGCGCTCCACCGCGCGGTCCAAAATTCGTTATTCATTGCTGTAATGACCGCCGTGTTGTGCACTGTATTGGGTGTATGCGCGGCGCGGGCAGGGGCGATGTATCAGTTCCCGTTCAAGCGCGGCATTCTTGGTCTGGTCATGCTGCCGCTTGTCTTGCCCGAGATCATTGTGGCGGTATCTTTGCTTGTGGTCGCCGTGCAAGTGTTCGACATGGGGCTGTCCAATTGGACGGTCATCGCGGCCCATGTTTTGATCTGCACCCCGTTCAGCATCGCGATTTTGAACGGTGCGTTCCAGAACCTTGATCCCGCGATGGAAGAGGCGGCAATGGATCTTGGCGAAACCCGCTGGTCGGCGTTCCGATTGGTCACGCTGCCACTGGTGATGCCAGGGATCATTTCGTCGCTGCTGATCGCGTTCACGATCAGCTTGGACGAATTCATCATCGCGTTTTTCCTGACAGGCGCGAACCCAACGATGCCGGTTTATATCTGGGGTCTGCTGCGGTTCCCCGCGTCCTTGCCCGTGGTCATGGCGCTTGGCACGATCCTTGTGGCGCTGTCGATCATCTTGCTGACAATCGCTGAAATATTCCGACGCCGCGGCATGGCCCGCGCGGGCGTCAAAGACAAAGGTGGGTTCCTATGACCGGTCTGATTTCGCTGCAAGGCGTGAACAAATTTTACGGCGATTACCATGCGTTGCGCGACATTGATCTGACGATCAACGAGGGTGAGTTCTTTTCTCTGCTAGGCCCGTCCGGCTGTGGCAAGACCACGCTTTTGCGCACCATTGCAGGGTTTGAAGGGGTGTCTGATGGTGTCGTGATGATCGCTGGGCGGAACATGCAAGGCGTGCCAGCCAACCAGCGCCCAACCAATATGGTGTTCCAATCCTACGCGATTTTTCCGCATTTGACGGTGGCCCAAAACGTGGCATTCGGACTACGCAAACGGCCCGATATCGACAAATCCACTGCCGTGGATGAAGCGCTTGCGATGGTCGGCCTGACAGGGTTTGGCAACCGTGCGGCACATGCATTGTCGGGTGGTCAACGTCAACGCGTCGCCTTGGCCCGTGCTTTGATCCTCAAGCCCAAAGTGTTGCTGTTGGACGAGCCGCTGTCAGCGCTTGATCGCAAGATGCGCGAGCAGATGCAGGTCGAGCTGATGCAGTTGCAACGCCATGTGGGCATCACGTTTATTCTGGTCACCCATGACCAAGAAGAGGCGCTTGTGATGTCCGACCGCATTGCTGTGATGTTTGATGGCGAGATCGGGCAGATGGACGATCCAGAAACGCTATATCGTCGGCCCAACAGCCGCCGCGTGGCGGAATTTATTGGGAAGATGAATTTCCTTGATGGAACGGTTAAGAATGTAGGCCCGCAAATCGGGGTGGAGGTGGCGGGGCTAGGCGCTTGCACTGTCGAAGCGGAACAGGCGCCCGCCGGCATCGAAGTTGGGCCTGCCAAGATCGGCATTCGTCCAGAAACCATGGCCATCCTATTCGACGGCGAAACAACCCCTCGCGAAACCATCCAAGGGGTCGTGCACGAGGTCGTGTATTACGGTGACATGACCTATTATGACGTGCGGATTGCGGGGGTGGAAACGCCGTTAAATATCGCGATGAAGAACCTTATCGGGCGGCCCGTCTTGGATGTTGGCGCACAGACAACTGTGGTATGGGATGCACGATCTTTGGTCGTGCTACCCTAGAACGGTATACTTAGTTGAACGGCAAAAGTTTCGATGCCTGGGTTTAGCTCAGCCAAATTGAAATTAGACCGATGGTCATAAATCGCAGTCAGTTCGGCGCCGTTGTTAAATTCTTAACCGATCCCCATCGATGCGCGAAATTGAACAGGAAAGCCGAGATCAGGACCTTCATCTCTGAGATAAATTCCGGGCACCACTGACGTCTCGACAAAGAATGGCCCCATGAAATCGGCGTGGCATTTGAGCTTGGCACCAGCGCCGACCCACACATCACCACTGTCAGCCAAGGACAATCCGACGGTTGGCTGGAACGGGCCGTAAGTTGTGCCAAAGTCGTAGCCCAAATACTGTTCCTCGCCGATAAATGCGGTTTGGAAATTCAGGGCGGCATTGCGATAGGTCAAATATGGTGTTGCATCTGCTTGGTTGAAGCAACCGGTTGCCCATCAATCCGCCTTGATCAAATTCGCCATGCCCAAAAGGATAAAAATAATTGCTACTTCGCCGTTAAATGCGAATGCGATATCGCCTTCCATAATGTGTTTTCCTAATTGTCGGGCGCGACCAGTCCGAGGCCGCGTAAATAGATTCCTATGCCGGTTTCTAACAGGTCTTCGGGGGGAAAGGGAGACTTTGTACCGGGGCTGCCGCGCGCGAAAAGCTCGACCACGCCGTGGCTCATCGCCCAAATATGGGCCGAAAACATTTGCGGAGGCGGGCGTTTTTCGGCGGGGATGTGTTGGCTTAGCGCAATGGCGGCTGTTTCCAAAACGCCCATGCCGCGGGTTGCAACGGCGTTTAGTTCCGCCGTGCGTTGGATAGAAATACCACTTTCGAACATCGCCACATAATGACCGGGGTATTTGCGGGCAAAGGCAAGATAGGCGCGACCTGTCGCCTCGAACGCGGCCAGATCGCTGGGTTTTCCGTCGGCATATGCGTGTTCCATGAGGTCGGCAAAGATTTCATAACCTTGCAAGGCACCCTCTGCGATTAGATCCTCGCGACCTTCAAAATGGCGGTAGACGGCAGCAGGGGTCACGCCCGCTTCGCGCGCGGCTTCTGACAGAGTGAACCCTGTTGGACCTTTCTTTTCGATCAGCGAAAGGCAACCCATGACAAGTGTCTGTCGCAGGTTCCCGTGATGATATCCGCGCTTAGCCATGCCAGAGGTCAGGGCTGCCTGCGACAGCTGGGTCGACTTCGCCCAAACGCGCATCGTCGCGACCCGCATAGTCGATTTGGCGCAACACGCTGCGAATGGCATTCAAGCGCGCACGGCGTTTGTCGTCAGACCGTACAACAGTCCATGGGGCCGTATCGGTGTTGGTCCGGTTCAGGGTTTCATCAATCGCCTTGGTATAGGCGTCCCAGCGGTTCAGGCCTTCGACGTCGATCCACGACAATTTCCACTGTTTCAGTGGATCGGACTCGCGGTCTAAAAACCGTTTAAGCTGCGTGGCTTGTCCGACATTGAGCCAGATTTTAAAAACGCGGATGCCTTCATCCACCAGCATCTTTTCAACATCATTGACCTGTCCGAACCATTTTTCGCGGGCTTCGCGCGTACAGAATTCGAACACATGTTCAACGACGGCACGGTTATACCAGCTACGATCGAACAGCACGATTTCACCGGCGGTCGGGAGCTGGTCGATGTAGCGTTGGAAATACCATTGGCCCGCCTCGACATCGGACGGTTTGGACAAGGCAAACACGCGCGCATGGCGCGGGTTCAGGTTTTCGCGGAACCGAGAAATGGTGCCGCCTTTTCCTGCTGCATCGCG
>CAXIAL010000036.1:0-19912 GCA_964022435.1 uncultured Roseobacteraceae bacterium
GGGGTTCTAGAGTTACTCGCTAACAGCCGCAACCCCTTTTTTCCGAAAAGATGAAATTCTTTGCACTTTCTGATTTATCCCCTGTTTTAAGGGGGTTAGCGGTCGGAAATTTCACCACCCCTAGGTAACGCCGCAAGAAAATTATCCCTAGAGAAGACTCGGATATCTACATATTGGGTTATCCACAGGGTTACCCACAAGAGCCCTGACAAATCACCGCCTCAGTTTGGCAAATCACCCTGCCTTTTTGCGATTCCCCGCGATCCGCACCCCGAGAAGCCCCAGAATCACGGCCATGTAGATAATCGGCTCGATTTGAAACCCTTTGACCAGCCATAGATAATGGATGCCCGCCAACACTGCGATCGGATAAGTCAGCTTGTGCAGCTTACGCCAAACCATTGGCCCGACCTTGCGGATCGACAAGTTGTTCGACGTCACCGCCAGCGGAATCATCAACACGAATGCCAACATGCCAACGGTCACGTATTTGCGCTTCACCGTTTCAGTCCATACGCGCTCGAACGTCTGAACATCCAGCACGGCCCAAACCAAGAAATGCGCGAGGATCAGGAAGAACGTCGTCACGCCAATCGCGCGGCGATATTTGATCAGGTTCACACCCGTCCAATTGCGCAACGGAGTGGTCAGCAAACCAATGATCAGGAATTTCAGTCCCAGCTCACCATATTCACGTTCCAGCCAATTGATCGGCTCTGCACCACCACCCTGCCCGCTGGCCGCTAGATAGAACAGCCAACCGGCCCAGCCCGCCACGATCCAATAGATCGGCCAAGCCGGAATTTTGCGCGCGGCGCTGTTGATCGTATTTGCGATGCTCATGGTTTTTCTCAGTATGTATATAGTGTGCGTGACGGGCTTAGCTGTCGATGGTCAGGTCCATGCCCTCATACAGACCAGCAACCTCATCTTCATATCCGTTGAACATCAGGGTTGGCTCGCGCTTGGCAAACAACCCGCCGCCAATCACACGGTGCGAAGCCTGGGACCAACGGGGATGCGGAACATCCGGGTTCACATTACTATAGAACCCGTATTCGCGGGCGTTGGCCTTGTTCCAGCTTGTGGGCGGCTCTTCTTCGGTCACGGTAATGCGGACAATCGACTTGATCGATTTGTAGCCATATTTCCACGGCACGACCAAACGGATGGGTGCGCCAGATTGGTTGGCCAGCGGTTCGCCATAGATCCCGGTCGCCAGCATGGTCAGCGGATGCATCGCCTCGTCCATGCGCAGACCTTCGACATAAGGGAAGTCGAGCACACGGCGCTGCACGCCGATCATGTTCTCTTCTTGCACGGCGGTTTCAAAGGCAACGTATTTGCCATTCGCCTGCACACCGGCCTTGGTCAAGATATCAGCAAGTTCGACACCATTCCAAGGCACAACCATGGCCCAAGCTTCCACACAGCGGAACCGATAGATGCGTTCTTCGATCTCGAGCCCGTCCAGCAGATCAGCGACACTATATTCACCCGGATTATCAACCAAGCCGTCGACCTTAATGGACCAAGGCGACGTCACCAGTTTATGAGCATTGCGCGCTGGGTCGTCCTTGCCCGTGCCGAACTCGTAATAGTTGTTGTAGGTCGTGATGTCCTCAAGGCTGTTGGGCTCCAACGCCTCTTGCGCCGCGGCTTGGGTCGCCGAAAACCCGATGGCACCCATCCCCGCAACACCGGCCATAATCTGGCGGCGGTTCATCACCATATGCTTTGGCGTTACATCAGCGGCGGTCAGGTCGTTGGTCCAGCGATAGGCCATTTCGGGCTCCTTCATCAAAATGCGTTACGTTGTGTATAGTGTTACTTTGCTGAAAGAGTTGTCACGATGACGCCAGCGGATTGTAACGTTCACGCAGAAAGGGCCACGCAGTCTGCGCAGCCCTTTGTAATGTTGTATATAGTGTAGGATGGGTTTTAACCCATCACCCCTTAATGCACGACGGCATCATCAGGGCGCGGACGGTTGGAACCGGCAACACGGTCGCCGACCAGCAAACCATCAGATCCGGCATCCACACTGATCTCTTGGCCATCCAAAACATCGCCAGCCAAGATCATCTCTGCCAGCGGATCTTGGATCGCGCGTTGGATCACGCGTTTTAACGGGCGCGCGCCAAACACAGGGTCATACCCTTCATCGGCCAGCCATTTCAGCGCGGCATCCGACAGATCAAGCGTCATCTTGCGTCCTGCCAACCGTTTGGTCAGACCGCGCAGCTGAATTTCCACGATCCCTGCCATATCGTCGCGTGCCAGACGGTCGAAGATGATCGTCTCGTCCAGACGGTTCAGGAACTCTGGCCGGAAATGGGCGCGCACGGCGTCCATCACATCACGCTTGGCCGCAGATGCATCACCACCATCGGGCAATTGGCTTAGCGCTTGCGCCCCAAGGTTTGACGTCAGGATAATCAGCGTCTGCTTGAAATCTACGGTCCGGCCTTGGCCGTCGGTTAACATACCGTCATCCAACACCTGCAACAGAATGTTGAACACATCCGGATGTGCCTTTTCGACTTCATCAAACAATACAACTTGATAAGGCCTGCGCCGCACCGCTTCGGTCAGCACCCCACCCTCGTCATAACCAACATAGCCCGGAGGCGCGCCAATCAGACGCGACACCGCGTGTTTTTCCATGAACTCGGACATATCGATGCGGACCATGGCACTGTCGTCATCAAACAGATATTCGGCCACGGCTTTGGTCAGCTCGGTTTTCCCTACACCCGTTGGCCCAAGGAACAAAAACGACCCAAGCGGGCGGTTTTCATCGTTTAGACCAGCACGCGCACGGCGCACCGCGTTGGCAACCGCCGTCACAGCAGATTTCTGTCCGATCACACGACGGCCCAGCTCTTCTTCCATACGCAGCAGTTTGTCGCGCTCGCCCTCCAACATCTTGGATGTCGGAATACCGGTCCAGCGTTCGACTACTTGGGCTATCTGTTCAGGACGCACCGCGTCCTCGACCAAAACGTCTTCAGCCTCCTCAGACAGCTCCAGCTTGCGTTCCAGATCAGGGATCACACCATATGACAGCTCTCCCGCCTTGGCGAGATTACCCTCACGCTTTGCAATATCCAATTCAGCACGCGCACGGTCGAGCTTCTCTTTCAGTTCACGAGAGCCTTCCAGCTTATCACGCTCTGCCTGCCATTTTGCGGTCATCTCTGACGCGCGATCCTGCAAATCGGCGAGTTCTTTTTCCAAGGTGGCCAGACGGTCCTTGGACGCTGCATCATCTTCTTTGCCCAGCGCCATGGCTTCGATCTGCAATTGCATGATCTGGCGGTCGAGGGCGTCCAGCTCTTCTGGTTTGCTATCGACTTCCATGCGCAAACGGCTGGCGGCCTCGTCCATTAGGTCAATCGCCTTATCGGGCAAAAACCGGTCGGTGATATAGCGGTGCGACAGGGTCGCCGCCGCAACCAAGGCCGCATCAGCAATTCGCACGCCATGGTGCAGCTCATACTTCTCTTTGATACCGCGCAGAATACTGATCGTGTCAGGCACAGTCGGCTCTTCGACCAATAGCGTCTGGAAACGACGGGCAAGGGCCGCGTCCTTTTCCACATATTTACGGTATTCGGTCAGGGTCGTCGCACCGATACAGTGCAGTTCGCCTCGCGCCAGCGCAGGTTTGATCAGGTTGGCCGCGTCCATCGACCCTTCGGACCCGCCAGCACCGACAAGCGTGTGCATTTCATCAATGAACATGATGATTTCACCAGCGGCATCTTCGATCTCTTTCAGAACGGCCTTCAACCGTTCCTCAAACTCGCCGCGATATTTCGCACCTGCGATCAGCGCACCCATATCAAGTGACATCAGCTTCTTGTTGCGCAGGCTTTCGGGCACATCGCCATTGACGATGCGCAAGGCCAGCCCTTCGGCAATCGCGGTTTTACCAACACCCGGTTCGCCGATCAGCACAGGGTTATTCTTGGTCCGGCGGGATAGCACCTGCATTGCACGACGGATTTCCTCGTCGCGGCCAATGATCGGGTCGATTTTACCCTGTTCCGCAGCCTCGGTCAGATCGCGGGCGTATTTGCTCAACGCTTCATACCCGTCCTCTGCAGATGCGCTATCAGCCGTGCGACCCTTGCGCATATCATTTATTGCAGCGTTCAGCCCTTGGGCGGTGACGCGCCCCGCATCCAACGCATCCTTGGCCTTGGATTTGACAAGCGCCAGCGCCATCAACAGGCGCTCAACAGGCACAAAACTATCGCCAGCCTTCTTGGCCAGCTTTTCCGCCTCGGCGACAACTTTGGCCGTGACATTATCCAAATACACTTGGCCCGCATCCCCAGACACGGTGGCAATCTTGGCAACCGCCGCATCAACAGCCACGCGCACAGCTGCCGCATCGCCACCGCCACGGGTGATCAGATTGGCAGCCAAGCCCTGTTCGTCGTCCATCATTGCCTTAAGCAGGTGTTCCGGCGTCAGCCGTTGGTGGCTTTCGCGGGTAGCGATTGTTTGTGCGGCTTGTACGAAACCGCGCGAACGCTCTGTGAACTTATCTAAGTTCATGGGTCTCTCCTTTATCCTAAGCACCCGTTGATGGATATGCCCACATGCGCAGCACATACCCTGATTGGGCCTCCTTTTCTAAATGGGTCACGCCCCGCGCCCATTCAAGCCAGCCCATTGAAATCACCCCGAATTATTTCAGGGGGGAACCCGCACAAATAGTTCCCCAAGTATTCACAACCCAACTGCCTCATATTGGGTTTGTGAGTGGGGAGTTCGACACATGAACATTCAAGTACCAGTAACAGCAGCAGGTTCTGCCAAACCAAAACCATTGCCGCAATCGGTTCTTCAGCGCCTTAAAGCGCATGACGCCGTGGTGAAGGAAATTTCGAAAACGCCATCCGATCACCCCAGTGACACCGAAAGCAAATAACGAGTTAGATTTTAAAGAATTCCGGCGATTTTCTTCCCCAGTTTGTCGTTGGAATGTTCCGGTGTCGCCACCGAGAACGTAAGGCGCGACCGTCCCCAATACGGTCGCGCCTTTTTGTGTTTTTTGGGCCCCGTTGCACAGTACCCATTCCCAAGGTATGCCGCAGTCATCATATACAGGAGAGCCCACATGTCTGATGACCGTCTGATCGTTGCCCTTGATGTTCCTAATGTCCTTGATGGTTTGGCCTTGGCCGAAAAACTGGGCGACAGTGTGGGGTTCTATAAGATTGGTCTGGGGATGCTGACGGGTGGAGGGCTTGCGCTTGCCAACGAGCTGAAGGCCGACCACGGCAAAAAGATTTTCATGGACATGAAGTTTTTCGACATCGGTGCCACGGTAGAGGCCGCAGTGCGCGGCATGGCGCAATTCGATCTGGATCTGCTCACCGTGCATGGCGATCCCCATGTGGTGAACGCGGCACGCCAAGGGGCGGCAGGGTCGAACATGAAAATTATGGCGGTCACCATTCTGACGTCGCTGGACCGTGACGATCTGGATGCATCCATGATCAAAGACGGCGCAATCACTGATCTGGTGCATGAACGCGCCGGCCGCGCATTAGAAGCAGGCGCAGATGGCGTCATCGCATCCCCCCAAGAGGCCGCATTGATCCGCGCCCTGCCCGAAGCCGAAGGAAAGCTGATCGTCACACCGGGTGTGCGACCGGTCGGCGCCGCGCTTGGCGATCAGAAACGCGTGGCCACGCCAGCCCAAGCCATCGCAGACGGCGTTGACCACATCGTGGTTGGCCGCCCCGTCTGGCAATCGGACGACCCACGCGCCGCCGCATTAGCCATTAATGCAGAAATGCGGTCCCCACAGGCGCAAAAACCCAACTCCTGAAGTTTCACAAAGTCGTGAATCAATAGAAATGTAACTTTTTCGGCGGACAATCGTTCCTATCTCAAGAAGAGACGAGAAAGGAACGTATCATGCGTATCAACAATCTACGTTACAATGCCCGCGTCGGTGCCTTTGAGGCTTCGGTCGATATCCAACGCGATGGCCGCACATCCCGTTACCCTTGCGAATTGCAAGCACCGCGAAACATGGACCCTGCCAATGTTTCTGCTGGGCTAGCCGCCCGTGCGATGCGCATGTCCGATACCATTCGCGCCTAGTCATATTGGCGCGTCTTTGCGTCGCTGCGCTCTGTCCCCCTGTCGCGGCGACGGCCCCTCCTCTTCTTTTGAAAAGAATAATGCAATGTCGAATATTCATCTTGGCTCTGTGAACTACAACGCCCAAACCGGCGCCTTCGAAGCCCGCGTTGACGTGATTTCCGGCGGGGCGACTTATCGCTACCCGTGCCAAGTGCCCGGTCCAATGACCATGGACATGAAACGTGTGCGTTCTGGGCTGGAACGGCATGCGATGCGCCTGTCTGCGCGCGGCGCGGGGCTACTATCTCATACCTGACTTACCACCGATCAAGATCGCAACGTCTGCCTCTGTCCCTCGACGCTTGTACCCTCGTCTTGATCGAACTGGCCCGCTGTATTGCACAGCGGGCCGTTTTTTTAGTTATCGTTGATATCGCGGTCCCAGATTTTCACTGAACCTGTTTTGAGGCCAAAAATCCTGCGCATCGCAAGGTATGCTGCCAGCGACAGGGCCGCAAAAACGACAAGCATGATTGGCAAACCGCCGAGCGGAATTTGCAGCGCGAGGATGACGCCGACAAACAGCGATCCAATCGCGAAGCCAAGGAAAATATACCCTGGCACGAGAACTTCGAGCGTGGCCAGCAATAACGCCGCCGACATCCACACCCATCCTTGATCCCAAAGCATCATTTATTTCCCTTTCAGCATTTTGAACGCATCGCCAAACGCATCAAGCGCATTGGCTGGCAAGACGATGGTTTGGTTGCCCTCACCGCTGCCCATTTTGTTCAGCGCTTCAACTTGCTTCAACGCAACTTGATACTGCGCGGCTTCCAAACCGTTTTCCTCAATCGCACCTGCAACAGCCTTGGTCGCATAAGCTTCGGCATCGGCCAAAACGCGGCGGGCTTTTGATTCTTGCTCTGCAGCATACAGGTCAGCATCGGCCTGCAATTCGACCGCACGTTTCAGCCCCTCGGCCTCTGTCACCTGCGCACGGCGCGCACGTTCGGCGTTCAGCTGCTGCAACATCGCAGCACGGGTTGCGGCATCAAGGTTTACGTCCAAAATTTCGGCACGGGTCACTTCGATGCCCCAGTCATCCACCTGCTGGGCCACCTGTTCGCGCACGGCAGAAATCAGGGTAGAGCGGTTCGCCTGAACCTGATCCAATTCCATGCGGCCAATTTCGGACCGGACGATCCCAGCAACCGTCGTGGAAATCGCGGCATCTACATCGCGGATCCGGTAAACTGTCTTTTCAGGTTCGATAATGCGGTAAAACACAGACGTTTCGACCTGCACCAACACATTGTCAGATGTAATCGCGTCTTGGGTCATGGACGGCAGCTGGCGTTCCAGAACGCTTACCTTGTGGCGAATTTTATCAAGAAACGGCACAATAAAATTGATGCCAGGCCCAAGCACAGACCGCAATCGGCCAAACCGTTCGACGACATGCTTTTCGCTTTGCGGCACGATGCGAACGCCCGCCATGATGCAGACGATAATGAACACCGCCAGCAGAATTAGTGTAATGTTTTGACCTAGAAAATCAGTGGCAACTTGTTCCATGTGCGGCGCTATCCCTTATTGTTGTTATAAGGGATAGCTAAGCACGATTTAGGCAGTTTTCAACTTATTGTTGATCGCAGGCTTGGCAATCGCGCCCGCAAAACGCCCCGCAATCGTGGTGCCGATGGCGTCGGCTGTCGCTGGACTTAGCGTCCAACCAAGATGCCCGTGACCGGTATTATAGAACACGCGGTCATGCCCGCCTTGGCCAACACGCGGTATCATATTTGGCATCATCGGACGCAGGCCAGCCCAAGGCACACAGCTTTCGGTGGACACGTCAGGAAAATGTGTTTCGACCCATTTGATCAGGGGATCAACACGGTCGGCCCGAATGTCGCGGTTTTCGCCGTTGAATTCTGCTGTGCCCGCAACGCGGAACCGATCCTTGCCCAAACGCGAGGTCACGATTTTGGCTTTGTCGTCGAGCAAGGATACGGTCGGCGCACCCGCTTGGCTAGCCGCATCGTCCATGTTCACGGTGATTGAATAGCCTTTGACAGGATACACATTCACGCGGTCGCCCAGCATCGCCGCAAATTTACGCGAAGCCACACCAGCCGAAATTACAACCGCATCGAACCGTTTTTCGTCGTCACAAACGACAGTCACGCCATCGTCAGTTTTCTGCAGGTCGGTGACAGGCTCGCCAAGCTGGAACGTCACCCCTTGGGTCATCAGCCATTTAGCCAATCCATGGGTGAATTTGTGGATGTCGCCGGTGCTATCACTTTCAGTCCAGAACCCGCCAATGATGTCGCCGCGCAGGGTCGGTTCTTTGGCCATGACCTCGTCTGCGGTCAACTGCTGCCGTTGCACGCCGCCTTCTGCCAACAATTTGTCGATCATGCGGGCGTGTTTGAAATCGGCTTCGGTTTTGTAGAAATGCAGGATGCCAGCAGGACTGAAATCAAAGTCCACGCCGGACCGATCCGCCATTTCCGCAAGCCCCGCACGCGCGGCCACAGCCAAGCCCGCAGTGGTCACAGTATTCCGCTTATATTTGGGGATATTCGCCAAAAACTCGGCCATCCAGCTGACCTTATGCCAACCGGGGCGCGGGTTCACGGACAAGGGCGCATCGCGCTGCATCATCCATTTGATACCCTTCAATACAGTTGACCATTGGTTCCAAGTTTCGGCATTCGACGCTGACAGTTGTCCGCCATTGGCAAAACTCGTTTCCATACCGGCGTAGCGTTGACGGTCATAAACCGTCACATCAAATCCACGGGTATGAAGCGCATAGGCAGTCGTCACACCGGTGATCCCAGCACCGATTACAGCAATATGAGGCATGGCTTTTCTCCTAACCAATGGGCGCATCCGCGCCCGTCGCCCCCACCGTCTTTGGACCTGAGAGATTCACCCTTTGCGGGCTTGCTCCTTCGGTGGACCATCTAAGGTCTCTCTTCGGCGTTTTGCGTCCCAACCGGTCCTTTTGCCTGAGAGTGACCGGGGCGGTTGCTCCTTCGGCGCCGAACTCCGGTCTCTCCCGGATGGGGCGTGATATGAGAGTTTCCTATGGGAAACACGCCCTCAAATCAAATGAAATATCTTCATAAAAATGATGCGGCGGTTGCGGCCATTTGGGACCGCGCGTATCTTGCGACCATGCCCATACTTTGCCGCGACTGTATCACGACCTATGACGCCGGCACCCGCTGTCCGGCCTGTCGCAGTCCACGTAAAATTGCCCACCCCGAATTGTTCGACCTCACCATCGCCCATATGGATTGCGATGCTTTCTATGCGAGCGTCGAAAAACGCGACAATCCCGATCTGGCAGACAAACCTGTGATCATCGGCGGCGGACGACGGGGCGTTGTATCCACGGCCTGCTACGTCGCGCGCATCAAGGGCGTGAAATCCGCGATGCCGATGTTTCAGGCGCTGAAACTTTGTCCCGAAGCTGTCGTCGTCAAACCCCGCATGGAGGCTTATGTTGAAGCGTCCAAAGCCATCCGCGCAATGATGGATGACCTGACACCCAATGTCGAACCGCTGTCGCTGGACGAGGCATTCATGGATATGTCTGGCACCGCTCGCCTACATGGCGCGCCGCCTGCGGTCATGCTGGCGCGCTTGATCAAACGCATGAAAGACGAGGTTGGGCTGTCAGGGTCCATTGGGCTATCGCACAATAAATTTTTGGCCAAGGTGGCGTCTGATTTGGACAAACCCCGAGGGTTTTCAGTGATCGGCAAAGAGGAAACCACCGCGTTCTTGCGCCCCAAACCTGTGCGCTTAATCTGGGGCATCGGCCCTGTTGCTCAAGAAAGTCTTGGCAAGGCGGGCATCCGCACATTTGACGATTTGCTGCGCTGGGACCGGCGCGATTTACATGACCGCTTTGGCGATATGGGCGAACGACTATATAGCCTTGCACGTGGCGAAGACGGGCGTAAAATTTCCGCCCATACGCCCGTTAAAGGCATATCGAACGAAACAACGTTCCATAGCGACACAAACGATCCTGACATTCTTGACGGGCACATCTGGCGCATGTCGGAAAAGGTCAGCGCGCGCGCCAAGGCCAAAGAAATCGCAGGACGCGTCGTGACGCTAAAGCTCAAAACCTCTGCGCATAAATCGATCACGCGGCGGCTGTCGCTACACTCCCCAACACAATTGGCTGATACGATCTACAGGACAGCGCGGGGGTTGTTCGAGCAATCAGGCGATCTTGGCCCTTATCGCTTACTTGGCGTTGGCATCAGTCAATTGGTCCCCGCTGATGGCGCTGATAAAATCGCGGACCTGTTGGATCCCGACGCAGGAAAACGGGCGAAAGCCGAGGAAGCAGCTGACAAAATTCGCGAAAAATTCGGGGCCGAGGCGATCATCAAAGGCCGCGCCCTGCGATAACTGCGTAGGATGGGTCTTGACCCATCTTATTCCGCGGCAAGCGCCACATTCGGTTTGCGGCCAATCGCGGCAATCTCGGCAATGACACCAGCCAGCGCGGCGCGCAAAACATCGAAATCCGCATGGGGCGTGACGGTCGCTTCATTCATATAAAGCCCGCGATCAATCTCGATCTGCAGGGCATGTTGACCGCGTGACGGGCGGCCATATTTCTGGGCAATATACGCACCGGCAAACGGCATATTCCGCGCCACACGAAACCCAGCGGCGGCGAATGCGGCCTCCACCCTATCTACGATCAAACCGCTGGCCGCGGCCCCGAACCGATCTCCCAGCACAATCTGTGGGCGGGTCGCGGGGTTGGTATCAATGCTCTCCATCGCTTCATGAGGCATCGAATGACAATCAATTAGGATTGCTTCGCCAAACCTATGGTGGCTTTCATCAATCAGGGTTTGCAGTGCGTCGTGATATGGGCGCCAATACTGCGTGATACGATTATGTGCCTCTTCCAACGTCAGCTTACCGCGATAGATGTGGCGTCCATTGGCCACCACACGTGGGATGATACCCAACCCACTGGCGACGCGTGGATTTTGCGACACACGCCGCACGCCCGCAATCAACGCTGGGTCCATTTCTTCTGGCCCGCGGTTCAAATCCAAAAACGCCCGTGGTGCCAAGGCTGTTAGCAAAGGCGCGCCACAGGCCGGCGCATCGGCATAAAGCAGATCAACAAATGCATCTTCAGACGAGCGGATTTCAGCCGCATCCAGCACCGCTTTGGCCAAAAACGCGTCAGAATAATCGCGCCCGCTGTGGGGTGATGCGAATATCACGCTGGTTGTGCGTGTCTCTGGTTGTGCTAAATGATAAGCAGGGTTGGTCATTCGGGCTCCTTATGCACAAACTCTAGCCTAGTTTATGTAATTATCAAAAGCCCTTGATCCCCCGTCCGACTCCTTTTATAGACCGCACGACTGACGCGGATACATCCCGCGTCCTATTTCGTTATAGGACGTAAGATTGCCCAAATTAGACAAGGATGATTAGCTCAGCGGTAGAGCACTTCGTTGACATCGAAGGGGTCACTGGTTCGATCCCAGTATCGTCCACCATGAATTCGCCGATGCTGCCGCGCATCGTAACTGTAACCCAAGGCGCCTCCGCGCCGCGACAAAGAAGGATCGAACCCATGAAAGTTCGCAACTCCCTCCGCTCGCTCAAGCAGCGTCACCGCGATTGCCGGATTGTGCGCCGTAAGGGCCGCGTCTATGTAATCAACAAGACGCAGCGCCGGTTCAAAGCCCGTCAGGGCTAAACCGCTGCAAAGCATTGATCTTAAAAAGGGCGCGCCCTCACCGGCGCGGCCTTTTTTCATTTGCGCACTGGTCATGCGGGCGCGGCTAGGGTTAGGCTGATACTCTATTAAGCCCTCACAACCGGAGCCAATCATGAAACTGCCAATGACCTGTATCGCCGCCCTTTGCGCTGCTTCTCCTGCTTTATCACAGGGCGTTTGCGCAGGTGCCGTCAGTGATGGTCAATGGATTGGCGGCACGCAATCAGCATCTGATGTGACCACAGCCGACACCCACCGTGAACAATTGGCGTTGATTTTAGGGGATAACGCCTATGTCGGGTTGTTTTCACTGTCCGATTCAACCCCCGTTCGGATCGAGGCCGCGGGCCGTGGGGCAGGCGATCCGTTGATCGAAGTATTCGACAGCACCGGCAGCATCATCGGGTCTGACGATGATTCTGGCGGAAACAGCGCAGCGCGGATTGAACAAGAATTGGCTGCCGGTGATTATTGCGTGAAAATGACCAGCTATGAGGGCGCACCGCTGAGCGCATTTTTACGCATCGGTCGTCAAGATCAAGAACCCTTGACCCCAGGCATGGCTAGCGCAAATACCACGCCGGCAGAGGCCGGAAATTGCGCCAATGCCTTGCCTTTCGGCGCATTGGGCGGCACCCAAACGGGCGCCGTGGATGACAACGGGTTTTGGTCATTCACACTAACTGAACCAACTGCCTTGACGATCACTGCGGACAACGCCGATGCCGATCCCAAAATCAGCTTGTTGGATGCGGACGCGACTGAAATCGCAGAGAACGATGACCATGACGGTTTGAATGCGCGGATTGATGTCACCTCGCCGCTGGAAGCGGGCGATTACTGTCTTGCCGTCGGCGCAGTCAACGATACATCGCTTCCGATCGACATTACGATCAGCGTGTATGATCCCGCAGCTGCCTTGGCCGAACTGATAAACAAAGGTGAGGTCGCCCCGAAACTGGACGGCACCACCCCCGTAACCGATTTGGGTGTTTTGCAAACCACCCAGCGGCACGACCTGCAAACCAGCGGTGATGTGCAGTGGTTCACGATCACCATGCCACAAGCCAGCCTACTCTTGGCAGAGGCCATCGCACCGGCAGACGGGGATCCGTGGCTCGTGATCTTTGACGCCTTGGGCCGCAAGGTCGGGTTTAGTGATGATACGGGCGAAAGCCTAAACAGCACCATTCCGCTGCGCATAAATGCGGGCACCTATATCATCGGCACCAAACAGGTTGATCCCGATGTATCTGGTATTGTGCAGCTCTTGCTCGAACGGTTTGTGCCCGCCGATTAATAGAACAGCGCGATGTTGTTGATCAGGACGATGCGGATCACTTCGATCCCCAACAGCGCAACGATTGGCGACAGATCAATCCCGCCCATGTTTGGCAATATGCGGCGGATCGGAGCATAGATCGGCTCTAGAATACGCTGCAGCGTATACCAAACTTGCCCAACCAACGGTTGGCGCACGTTCAGCACATCAAAACTGATCAGCCAGCTCATGATGAAATGCGCGAAAATGAATGTGCGGGCAACGCCCAAAAGCAGCATCAGGATATCAAACAGGGATTGCATCGGTCAGGCCTTTCAAATTGTTAGATGTCACCTAATCGCTCTACGCCTGTCCGACAAGTAGACAGCTGCCCCGAGGTTATAAGTTGACGTTAACGTCATTGAGCGTAGGTAGGGGGCAATTCCTTACAGTTGAGTAAACCCAATGTATCCTTTCGTCCGCCTCGCCAAAGAATTCTTTGTCCATCGCAATGCGCCCAAATTGCCTGTGATGAGCACGCATGTGTCCTATCACCGCTGCTGGCCGCAAGACATCGACGGGTTCATGGAAATGAACAACGGACGCATTCTGACTGTGCTCGATTTGGGCCGATCGGTGCTTGCGCAACGTGTTGGACTTATCAAAGTGCTGCGCGACAAGGGGTTCGGCCTGACGATGGCCGGCAATTCGGTACGGTTTCGCAAACGCATCCGGCCCTTTACACGGTTCAAACTGGCAAGCCGTTGCGTCGGTTGGGACGCGAAATTCATGTATCTGGAACATACAATCTGGATTGGGTCCGATTGCGCGGTCCAAGCGCTTTTCCGTTCCGCCGTGACAGACGCCAACGGGATCGTATCGCCAACGGTCATCTTGGATGCATTGGGCGAAGACCACACATCCCCAGCCCTGCCCGACTGGGTGCAAAACTGGGTCGATGCAGATGCCACCCGCCCATGGCCGCCAGAATTCGGACGCGATTAACGTGAGGGCAGGCAACCTTTGCTTGCCAGCGCTGGCCAATGCGGTGTCTTATCCCACCAAGAGGATAAGGGGACGAGACAATGGCCATCACGCATAAGAAACGCATCTGGGGCTGGATGGCCTTTGATTGGGCGACACAACCGTTTTACACGCTTGGCCTGACCTTCATTTTTGGCCCCTATTTCGCGGCTGTCGCGGCGGAATATTATCTTGGCACCGGCATGGATAGCGCCGCCGCCGATGCCCAAGCCCAGTCGATCTGGGGCGTGGGTCAAACAATCTCTGGGCTGCTGATCGCATTTTCCGCGCCCGTCCTTGGCGCATTTGCTGATACATCAGGGCGCAAGATGCCGTGGATCATCCTGTTTTCACTGATCTATGTTGTCGCCGCGTCCATGCTATGGGGGCTGACACCGGACGGATCAAATTTACTTTGGATGCTGTTTATTTTCTATGTTGGCTTCTTTGCTGCGGAAAGTGCGCTGAACTTCGTCAACGCGATCCTACCATCCTTGGGCAATGACGACAAAGTTGGTCGGATTTCGGGGTCTGGCGCTGCGTTTGGCTATTGGGGCGGCGTCGTGTCGCTGTTCATCATGCTTTTGCTGCTGGCCGAAAATGAATCCGGCGTCACACTATTGGGCAATGCGCCGCTGTTTGGGCTCGACCCTGACCTGCGCGAAGGCACGAGGTCTGTCGGACCATTCATCGCAGTTTGGTTCGCGATCTTCATGATCCCGTTCTTTTTGTGGGTCCGCGACACACCAACCGACAAGGACGCAACACCAGCCATGGGTGCCGTTCTGTCGAACCTATTCGCCACGCTGAAATCCGTATTCAAACGCAAAAGCCTATTTAACTTCCTGCTCGGGTCCATGGTTTACCGCGACGCGCTGAACGCGCTTTATGCCTTTGGAGGAGTCTACGCGGCGCTGGTGTTGGATTGGGAAACCATCCAAATCGGTGTGTTCGGTATTATCGCCGCCATTGCCGCTGCCATTGCCACATGGATCGGTGGGCTGTGCGACCAACGGTTTGGGCCAAAGCCGGTGATCCGTGTCTGCGTTTGGGTTTTGATCATCGTGTCCACAATCATCGTCGGCATGTCACGTGAAAGTTTCTTTGGCGTGCCACTGGCCGCAGGGTCCAGCCTCCCTGACACGATCTTTTTCGTCTGCGGGGCGGCAATCGGCGGTGCTGGCGGCGCGCTATATGCCGCATCTCGGTCCATGATGGTGCGCCACGCACATCCGGAACGCCCGGCCGAAGCCTTTGGTCTGTTCGCCCTTACCGGCAAAGCCACCGCCTTCCTTGCACCCGCATTGATCACACTGTTCACCGTGATTAGCGGAAACACGCAACTTGGCTTCCTGCCGGTCATCTTCCTCTTTCTAATTGGTCTTATTTTGCTAAGGTGGGTCAACAAAGATGGAGCTCGCGCACAATGGTCCGGCTCAGCCTAACACTCGCCCTGATTGCAGGCCTTGCCGCCTGTGGGGGTGACAAAGACACCTCGAAGGCGAGCGTCAGCACTCAGAACGTTGGTGATGATCGCATTGCCAAAACACTGTTCGGGCGCGTGCCTGAAGGGTCAAGTCAGCGCCCAGAATCATTCGGTGGTTACGCCCGTGGGTGTCAGGCTGGTGCCGTACAGCTGCCAGAAACCGGCCCAACATGGCAAGCCATGCGCCTGTCGCGCAACCGGAACTGGGCACAACCTGTCACCGTTGACTATGTGAAGGATCTCTCGCGCAAGGTTGCACGGCTTCCAGGCTGGGACGGTCTGTATATCGGCGACATGAGCCAGCCCCGTGGCGGGCCGATGCTGACCGGACACGCCAGCCACCAGACTGGGTTGGACATCGACATTTGGATGCTGCCGCCGGACCGCTTAAACCTGACAGCCCAAGAGCGCGAAAACCTGTCGTCAATTTCCATGCGTCGCGCTGCGGGTGCGTACACCAACAGCAAATGGACCAAAGAGCATGAGGCGGTGCTAAAGGCTGCGGCATCTGATCCGCGCACAGCACGGATTTTCGTGTTCCCCGGCGCCAAGGTCGAGATGTGTAAAAACGCTGGATCCGACCGCGCATGGTTAAACAAGATCCGACCATGGTGGGGGCACCATTATCATTTCCATGTGCGTTTGAAATGCCCTGCCGATGCACCGGGCTGCCAAGACCAGGCCCCGCCACCCGCAGGTGATGGCTGCAAGGATGCCGAAGGTTGGGTGGATCGCATTTTGAACCCTCCGCCCCCAGACCCGAACCCGCGTCCGCCACGAGGCCCGATCACGATGGCGAAGTTGCCAACGCAATGTCTTGGTGTTTTGAACAACTAAATGCGCCACTTTTTGTTAATCCTAGGGATGCTCGCCGGTTGCGGACAAGTTTTGCTGGCTGAACCAAGTGTGTTCACACGCCACATCATCGCACACAGCGACCCGCGGTTTGGTGGTTTATCCGCGATCGAAGTGTCGGACGATGGCAGCAACTTCACCGCGGTCGGTGATCGGGGGATCGTTGTCACTGGGGAGTTCACCCGCGGTGCTGATGGCGCCATTACAGGTCACGCCTTGCACGACATTGTGGATATTCAGGATCACCAAGATGTCGACAGCGAAGGGCTTGCGATTGCACCCAGTGGGACGATCTATGTATCGTTCGAAGGCACGCATGACATTGCCACATTCGACAGCGCAACAAACGACTGGGTCAACCTGCCCCAGCACAAGGACTTTGCCGAACTGCAAAGTAACAGCTCACTCGAAGCGCTCGCTGTGGGGCCCGATGGCGCGCTCTATACCATACCTGAGCGGTCCGGCCGCGCGACGCGGCCCTTTCCGGTCTACCGATACCTGAACGGCACATGGGACATCCCGTTTCGTATTCCCCGCCGCGAAAGCTATTTGGTCGTGGGGGCGGACATTGGGCCTGACGGAAGACTTTACGTGCTTGAGCGCCACTTCACAGGCGTCAGCTTTCAATCCCGAGTGCGGCGCTTCAATCTGGATGGCACAGGTGAAACTACGGTGACTGAAACCAGCAATGGCGCCTATGACAATCTCGAAGGGATTAGCGTTTGGGCTGACACAAACGGCCTGCGCATGACGCTAGTTTCTGACGACAATTTCAAGTTTTTCCAACGCACCGAAATCGTTGAATATGCGATAAGCGATTGACCGATTTGCAACGGCGGGTTAGGTCGGCGCGTCCCCGAATGGTCGGGGGCCAAGTGCCGCACCCTTGCAAAAACGGATAATGTAATAAAATGACCAAAATTCTCCCTGGCGTGATCGCCATGGCCATCGTCGTAGTGGCCTCTAACATCCTCGTACAATTTCTGATCCTCGACGGATTGCTGACATGGGGGGCGTTCACCTACCCGCTTGCCTTCCTTGTGACCGACATCATGAACCGCATCTATGGGGTGGCCGCTGCGCGCCGCGTTGTGTTTGTGGGCGTGATCGTGGGCATCATCTGCTCGTTGATCGGTAGCCAAATCATGCTCGAATTCGGCCCCGCCGTTGCCCTGCGCATCGCCATCGGATCAGCCACCGCGTTCCTTGTTGCGCAACTGCTCGACATCGCGATCTTTGACCGGTTGCGCGGCGGCACATGGTGGAAAGCACCGCTTGCCTCCACGCTTGTCAGCTCGACCATCGACACGGTGATCTTCTTCTCTATCGCCTTCGCGGCGGCCTTCAACGGGTTCAGCGCGATGGCGGCGGATCAGGTGATCTGGGCGCAAGACGCCGTGCCATTCCTGAACGCTGGGCCGCTGGTTCCGCTGTGGGTATCGCTGGCCGTGGCCGATTGGGGCGTCAAAATCGCCATCGCAATCATCGCATTGGTGCCATTCCGCCTGATTGTTGGGCGCTACCTGCAGCCCATAACATAGGTGCAGAAAGTTTTTGACTTCTACCAGATATGTGCAACACTCTCCTTATCGTAACATTTGAAAAGGAGGTGATCTAATGCGTCATGAAGTATTGGAGAAGGCAGTCGGGACAACTTGGGGGACACTAACCTAGAGCAGCCTCTAGGTTTCTTGAGACCAAGGTGGAGCATCCTAACCGACCCCACCTCCGAAATTCAGATTAGGGCCATCCCGTGCGATAGGGGTGGCCCTTTTTCTATCTGCACCTATGTTGGGGCCATGCGCGTTAACGACGATATCACCCTTGCCGATTGGGAGCTGACCGAAAGCTTTGCACGGTCGTCCGGCCCCGGCGGGCAGAACGTGAACAAAGTGTCCACGGCGGTTGAGTTGCGGTTCGAGGCCGAACGGTCCCCCAATATCCCAGCACCCGTTAAGGTCAGGTTAAAACGGCTGGCAGGGCAAAAATGGACAAAAGACGGCGCGATTGTGCTGTTCGTACAAGACACCCGTTCCCAAGCCCGCAACCGCGAAATCGCCCGTGAACGGCTGGCCGAAATGATCGTGAAAGCGACGCAAGTCCCCAAACGCAGACGGGCGACCAAACCGACCTACGGGTCAGTGAAGCGGCGGCTGGCGGGGAAGAAAGAACGCGGGGAAGTGAAGAAGCTGCGTGGGAAGGTTGAGGAGTGAGGCGCCCAACTTGAGTCATTTTCGTCGCATCGCCAACCAATTTTCAACTAATTGACACTTTATAGTGACTGGACTGCCCGAAAACGATTGAACTAGAAATTGTAATGGCCAATGCATTGATCACCCCTGCCCTATTAAATTGGGCTATTGAACGTTCTGGCCTCGAGCCAGACGAAGTTGCGTCTCGTGTCGGCGTCACAGAAGAACGTCTATCGCATTGGTTGCAAGGGGAGAAATTACCAACTTTTCGGCAGGCTACAATTTTTGCCAAAGCGGTCGCCGTTCCATTTGGCTTCTTGTACTTGAATGAGCCTCCAGTCGACGAGGTGCCAATCCCAGATTTTCGCACAATCACTGGTCGTGTCAGCAGAATGGATGCGAACACTCGCGACCTTTTACAAGACATCCAATTCAAAAGGGAATGGTTCTCCGATTTTCGGAAACGTGGAGATTTCGAGCCTTTAGATTTTGTTGGAAGCTTTAGCCGGACGGACGATACAACTCAAATTGCAGAAAACATTCGTGCGGTGCTACGCAGGTCCGATGATAGTCTTTTTAACGGAAACTTGCCTTGGACTAACTTTTTGACCCGGTTGATGCTCGCTGCGGAGCAAGCTGGTATATGGATTATGCGGTCTGGTATTGTTAAGAACAACACAAGCAGACCACTCAACGTGCAGTCCTTTAGAGGGTTCGCAATTTCCGATCCGATTTTACCAATAGTTTTCATTAACGGTAAGGATGCGACTGCTGCGCAAATTTTTACAATTGCGCATGAACTGGCCCATCTTTGGCTCGGCAGCACAGACATCAATACAGTGGAAATTGGCGCAGAGACACTCGATGCAGATGACGATCTAGAGCGAAAATGCAATCAAATCGCCGCCGAATTTTTGACTCCACGCAACGAATTCGTTGCTGCTTGGAGCACCGAAGTCCCCTTGATTGGTCAGATTGATAGCCTATCCAGACGATTTAGCGTAAGTCGTATTGTTACAGCAAGAAGAGCGTTTGACCTCAATCTTATTGAGCGAGGCGAGTTTTTCGAATTTTACAGACAAGAAAGTGCACGCTGGGCGGAAAGAAGAGACTCTTCTGGCGGAGATTTTTATAAAGTTATTCCAATTCGTAACGGCAGAACATTCACTGAAACCGTTGTTTCTGAGGCAATGCGC
>CAXIAL010000037.1:0-19903 GCA_964022435.1 uncultured Roseobacteraceae bacterium
ATCCGTTCGCAGGGGCCTTTGTTATCGATCAACAGCTGTCGGATCCTGATTCGATCGCTGGAAACACATATACACCCAGTTCAAACACTATTCGCTGGCAAAACCCGCCGCCTGTTGCGGTCGAAGACGAATATGAAATTACGGTTTTCGATGCGGCGGGCACCGAATACACATTGGTCGCCATTGGCACTACGACGGGCTATCAAACGGACATCGTTGGCCTCGCATTTGAAGGACCAGCACCACCACCGGGCACAACCGTTTACTTCGATTATAACAATTCGACGGTCACAGACGGCACATCTATGGTGCCTTGTTTTGCCTCGGACACATTGATCGACACGATTGATGGCCCAATGAAGGTGCAAGACATTCAAAAGGGGACGCTAGTCAAAACCATCGACAAAGGGTTTCAACCTGTCGTTTGGATCGCGAGTTCCGAAGTCAATTTGACCGCGGGGAAAGAGCACCTGCGCCCGATCAAGTTGAAAAAGGACTGTTTGGGGTCCAATATCCCCAGTCAGGACGTCAAAGTTTCACCGGCCCACCGCATTTTGATTGATGGTGCAGAGGCGGAGCTGATGTTCGGTGAGGCCGAAGTCCTTGCAAGCGCAAAGCACTTGTTGAACGATCATTCCATCGTCAGGGACCACAGCGTGACCAAGGTCACCTATTGGCACCTGATGTTCGCCCAGCACGAGGTGATTGTGACCTCCAACCTTCGGTCCGAAAGTTTCAACCCCGGGCAAGTCGCGCTCAACGGGTTGGAAGAAGATGCCCGCGCCGAACTTTTCGAGCTATTTCCAGAACTACAAGAGCCAAAGCCAAGCGCCTATGGATCGACGGCGCGTCTGGTTTTGAAGCAGCATGAGGCGCAGTTGGTGCTTCAGTAGGTCGCAACGCATAGAGTCTGGCGCAAGGCATTGTCCACAATCCGCTCGCCCAGATAGCGGGTGCCGATGCGGTCATCAATGGAATAGTGGAACCAATCACCCTGCGCGCGGAGCATGTTGGACGGATAGGTTTGGCCCAAGCCCTACATAGTGAATATGAGACCACGTTTTTACGGGGCAGAGCGCTAGTAAGAAGAAGTTTTGTTAATCAAATGGGGTAGTGGCAATGATCTGATTTAGGATGATATAGAGCAGTCAACCTTATTTGCCTGCTAATTTCGACGACTAGTTAGCTTCGACAAGCTGCAAGCTGCATCCCCAGATTTTATTTCCTGCATTGCGACCGTTTAAGCTTCCATATGGTCTTCGAACATCCAATACTGACTTTTCGTTTGCCCAAATTCTGACCGACGGTTCTTTAATTCGGCCGAATAGTTTTTCGACTTCGTAAATCGCTTCTTGAATTGTAGTGAATCGGGAAGTTCGTTCCCAATTCCCACTTTGACGAAATACGTGCATTTCGATCAGCTCTTTCTCACGCGGCTCATCAAAAATGACGACATGGGAAAGCTCGGTCAGATCGACTATCCCAGTCAATCCAGACATCTTTTTTGATTTCTCTGAGAAGAACAAACGTTCCACGAGAAACCATAGAATACTTAATATAGATCCAAAAAATATCGCGTATAACATAAGAAAAAGGTCGTAAGAAGGGGCAGCGCTGTTTAATACCCCCGCCAAATCCAACCGCCACCCAGCACACGGCTACTGTTGGGATCATAAAACACACAAGCTTGCCCCGGTGACACGCCTTCTTCGGCAGCCAGCAGTTCGACCTCTGCCTCTGTATCCGAAATCGGGCGTAGCACCGCGTCGATGGGGGGCTTGGTCGAGCGGACTTTGACCGCTAATTGCCGTTCACCACCCGCAAGGAAACCACCGTCTCCGAGCCAGTTAATCTCACGCAGGGGGACTTTGCGCGTGGCCAGCATGGATTTTGGTCCGACGATCACATGCCGTTTGTCCACGTCGAGGCGCACAACATAAAGCGGATCAGCCAAGCCGCCGATGCCAAGGCCCCGCCGTTGCCCGATGGTGTAATGGATCACACCGCGGTGCTGGCCCAGCACATTTCCGTCCACATCCACGATGTCGCCAGCCTCTGCCGCACCAGGGCGCAGCTTTTCGATCACGGCGGCGTAATTGCCATCGGGGACAAAGCAGATGTCTTGGCTGTCAGGCTTATCCGCCACGCCCAGCCCGTATTTCTGGGCCAAAGCGCGGGTTTCTTCCTTGGACTTCAAGTGACCAAGCGGAAAGCGCAAATATTCCAGCTGTTCCGGCGTGGTTGAGAATAGGAAATAGCTCTGGTCCTTGGTCGGATCAGCGGCAGAATGCAGCTCCGCGCCCTCATCGCCGACCATCCGTTGTATGTAGTGGCCCGTCGCCATGCAGTCGGCGTCCAGATCCTTGGCGGTTTCCAACAGATCCTTGAACTTCACGCGCTCGTTGCAGCGAATGCAGGGCACAGGGGTCGCACCCGCCAGATAGCTGTCGGCGAATTCATCCATCACCGCGTCTTTGAAGATGTTCTCGTAGTCCAGCACATAATGCGGAAAGCCCATTTCTTCGGCTACGCGGCGGGCATCGTGAATGTCACGTCCCGCACAGCACGCACCTTTCTTGGCCAAAGCCGCGCCATGATCATAAAGCTGCAAGGTCACGCCGACCACGTCATAGCCTTCCTCGGCCAATTGCGCGGCCACGACAGAGCTATCAACGCCACCTGACATCGCCACAACCACGCGGGTTTCCGACGGCGGTTTGGCGAATCCTAAAGAGTTCAGCGCAGGGTCTAGGGGCATGATGTCCATCCGGTCAGGGGGTGTTCATTAAAAATATAGGAAAATGCGGCGCATGAACAAGGTCAGACTACACGGATCCTTAAGTGATTGAAGGCATACATCTCGGACGGAAACCTGAAAAGGGCAGAAAGATGTATTTGAAGAAAATAGATGGGCCGCGGTCTGTCACGCTCCCTGACGGGTCGATCATGACCCGTGCGGATCTACCGCCCAAGGGGACGACGCGATGGGTCGCATCGCGTAAGGCCATGGTTGTAACGGGTGTTTTTTCTGGTCTGATCAGTCGAGAGGTCGCATTGGATACTTATGCGCTTACGTCACAAGAGTTTGCCGAGTGGGAATCTGCAGTGGCATCATTCGGTGTCGCCGCGCTAAAAACCACGACTTTGAAAAAATATAGACAACCTTAGGTAGAAATACGTCCTTTCGTTCTACTTTGGGGTCTGATTAACCATTCGGCGTCTAGACTGACTTCATGTTAGAAAGAGCGGAGATCGAAAATGCGCGTCCTACTGGTTGAAGACGATCCTACAACATCCAAAAGCATTGAACTGATGCTGACCCATGCCAATTTGAATGTCTATGCAACAGATCTTGGCGAGGAAGGGATCGACCTTGCCAAATTGTATGACTACGACCTGATCCTTCTCGATCTAAACTTGCCCGACATGAACGGGCACGAGGTGTTGCGACAACTGCGTCTTGCGCGCATCGAAACGCCGATTTTGATCCTGTCAGGTGATGATGACACCGAAAGCAAACTCAAGGGGTTTGGATTTGGTGCAGATGACTATCTGACAAAACCTTTTCACCGCGAAGAACTGGTCGCCCGCATTCATGCGATTATCAGGCGCTCAAAAGGTCACGCGCAATCCATCATTAAAACGGGCCGTATTGCGGTGAACCTTGACGCCAAAACTGTCGATGTTGGTGGCACAACGGTGCATCTCACTGGCAAAGAATACCAAATGCTTGAGCTCCTTTCGTTGAGAAAGGGGACGACATTGACCAAGGAAATGTTCTTGAACCACCTGTACGGTGGCATGGACGAGCCCGAATTGAAGATTATCGATGTCTTTATCTGTAAGCTTCGTAAAAAATTGGGCGAGGCGATTGATGGTGAAAACTATATCGAAACGGTCTGGGGGCGCGGATATGTGCTACGTAATCCTGAGCTGGTAGAAAATGCCGAAAAAATTGCGGTTGGCGCGTGATCCGTTTTCGACGAGCGTGACACCTCTTTACCTAGGTCCAGTCGGTGCTTAAACCAATGATGAAAGCGGCAATTGGTCCGCTCGGATTTGGAAGGTGCTGCATTGGTCGCAGGAACGCAACTCATCCCTGTCGCTGATCTGACTAAGGAAGAGGCCTTGGCAGAACTGGCGCGGTTGGCCGAAATTCTGAACACGGCCAATCGTGACTATCATGGCTACGATAACCCCGACATTGATGACGCGACCTATGATACGCTCAAGCGGCGCAATGTTGAAATTGAACAACGTTTTCTCGATCTAAAGCGCGACGATAGCCCAAGTGATCAGGTTGGTGCCGCGCCAGCTGATGGTTTTCAGAAAACCCGTCATGCGGTCCAGATGTTAAGTCTGGGCAACGCGTTTGAACCAACCGATGTGGAAGATTTCGTGGCACGTGTGCGCAAGTTTCTTGGACTGCAAGACAGCGATCCGATGTCTTTTACGGCGGAACCAAAGATCGACGGGCTGTCACTTTCATTGCGTTACGAAAACGGGACGTTGGTGCAGGCGGCGACGCGGGGCGACGGGACCATGGGCGAAAACGTAACGCGCAATGCTTTGACCATTCCTGACATACCGCAAACGATTCTAAACGCGCCTGACGTTTTTGAAGTCAGGGGCGAGGTTTATATGAGTGGGGATGCGTTCGCGGACCTAAATGAACGGCAGTTGGCCAATGGCGGCAAACCATTTGCGAACCCGCGCAATGCGGCCGCAGGGTCACTGCGTCAACTGGATCCCGAAATTACAAAATCACGACCGCTCCGGTTTTTCGCCTATGCTTGGGGAGAAATTTCTGCACCTTTCGCCGACACTCAAAGCGGTGCCATTGCGCAACTCAAGGCGTTTGGCTTTCAGACCAATTCGTTAACGACGGTTTGTGAGACTGCCGATGATTTAATCGCGCATTATCAGATGATTGATGCCGCGCGCGCCACGCTTGGCTATGACATTGATGGCGTAGTCTATAAGGTCGACGATCTGGAATATCAGCGGCGTTTGGGCTTTCGCAGCACAACCCCAAGATGGGCCATCGCGCATAAATTTGCCGCCGAACTGGCTTGGACACGCCTGAACGCGATTGAAATTCAAGTTGGCCGCACGGGTGCACTGTCGCCCGTGGCCCGATTGGCGCCAATCACAGTGGGTGGCGTGGTGGTTTCGAATGCGACATTGCACAACGAGGATTATATTACGGGCAAAAGCGGCGATGGCAGCGATATCCGTGAAGGACGTGACATTCGCGAAGGTGACTGGGTTCAGATTTACCGCGCGGGTGACGTGATCCCTAAAATCAAAGATGTCGATCTTTCGAAACGGTTAAGTGACGCCGAAGAATTTAGCTTTCCCGAGATTTGCCCCGAATGTGGGTCCGCCGCTACTCGCGAGGAAGGTGATGCAGTGCGTCGCTGCTCAGGCGGTTTGATTTGTCCGGCTCAGGCCGTCGAACGGCTGAAACATTTCGTCAGTCGCGGGGCGTTCGACATCGACGGGCTTGGCGCGAAACAAGTAGAACAGTTCCACGCGGATGGTTGGATTGCCACACCTTCCGACATCTTTACGCTCAGGGCACGTTTCGGCCAAGGTATCCAGCAATTGCAAAATCGGGAAGGCTGGGGCGCGAAAAGTGCGACGAAACTGTTTGATGCGATCGATGCCAAGCGCGTGATCCCATTTCGCAAGGTACTGTTTTCACTTGGTATTCGACATGTTGGCGACGCGAGCGCCGGGCTGATTGCCAGCCATTTTGTAGAATGGGCTGATATGGAAGTAGCGCTCACATCAGCAACGATTGGCGAAGGCGCAGTTTGGGACGGCTTGCTTAGCATCGATGGCGTCGGCGCGGTCATGGCCACATCTTTGGTCACTGCGTTTCAAAACGATGCGGAACGTGCGTCGATCGACCGCCTAATCGCCCAATTGACGGTCGAAGACGCGGTTCAAGTTGGAGCAGTGGACAGTCCCGTTGCCGGAAAAACCGTCGTTTTCACCGGCACCTTGGAAAAGATGAGCCGCGCTGAGGCCAAGGCGCGGGCTGAAACACTTGGGGCGAAAGTGTCAGGGTCCGTGAGCGCCAAGACGGATTTACTGGTCGCTGGACCAGGTGCCGGGTCCAAAGCGACCAAGGCTGCAAGCCTTGGCATTGAGGTCATCGACGAGGACGCGTGGCTTTCGTTGATTGACGGGTTATGAGCGGCCGTCCGGAAATTCTGTTTCCGCTGTTTGGGCAGCTAACTGCTCTCGATGGGATCGGGCCGAAAACGGCGCAAACGCTTACGGATGTTGGCGTGACCAAGCCACGCGATTTGCTGATGACATTGCCGCTGTCGGGCGTTGATCGCGGCCAGCGGGCGAGTATTCGCGATGTTGTGGCACCGTCCGTTGTCACAGTTGAAGTCACGATTGGGGACCATTACCCGCCGAAAACCCGCGGCCGTCCTTACCGTATTCATGTCACTGACGCCCAAACCACGTTTCAATTGGTGTTTTTCCATGCGCGTGGCGATTATTTGAGCAAGCAACTGCCAACGGGTCAGCGTCGGATCGTTTCGGGTAAAATCGAGGTTTTTGATAGCGTCGCCCAAATGGTCCACCCAGATCATATCTTGCGGGTTGAAGATGCCGATCAAATTCCGTCGTTTGAACCGGTTTACCCGTTACATGCGGGCATCACGCAAAAACTGATGTGGAAAGGCACGCGCGCAGCACTTGGCTTTGCACCCGATTTTGATGAATGGATCGACCCGTCTGTTGTGACCAAACATGGCTGGCCATCGTGGTTGCAAGCGATGCGCGACGCCCATACGCCAGAGGCGACCGCCGATCTGTCGCCCCATGCGATTGCCCGCGAACGCCTCGCATATGACGAATTATTTGCGCATCAGATGACGCTGGCCTTGGCGCGTGCTGTGGCGCGGCGGGCGAAAGGGCGTGCGTCTGTTGGGACTGGGACGATGCAAAACAAGGTCTTAGCCGACCTGCCGTTCGCCCCAACTGGCGCACAAACCCGTGCCGTTGCCGAGATATCAGAAGATTTGGCCAAGCCGTTGCGCATGAACCGCCTCCTGCAAGGGGACGTAGGGTCCGGCAAAACTCTTGTTGCGTTGATGGCGCTTTTGGCGGTGGTGGAGGCAGGCGGGCAGGGCGTCATGATGGCCCCAACGGAAATCTTGGCTCGCCAGCATTTAGACGGATTGCAACCTTTGGCCGCTGCGGCGGGTGTGTCGCTGGAGCTTTTGACTGGTCGCGACAAAGCGGCCGAGCGTGTCCAGAAACTGGAACGGCTGGCCTCTGGTGACATTCAAATTCTTGTCGGAACCCATGCTGTGTTCCAAAAGGGCGTCGAATTTTCCGACCTTCGGCTGGCGATCATTGACGAACAACACCGGTTTGGCGTGGCCCAGCGGATGGAACTCGGTGCCAAGGGCGAGGCGGTTGATGTGCTCGTCATGACAGCCACGCCGATCCCGCGATCCCTGGCCTTGGCTCAATATGGCGACATGGATATTTCCGTGTTGGATGAAAAACCGCCGGGCCGGACCGCTGTGCAAACGGCATTGGTGTCGACGAAACGCATGGACGAGGTAGTCGAGAAATTGCGCCGCGCTGTGGCCGATGGTCGCCAAGCATATTGGGTCTGCCCATTGGTCGAGGAAAGCGAATTTCTGGATATGACCGCAGCTGAAGAGCGGTTCAAACGGTTGCGCGCCGCATTGGGCGAAGGTGTCGTGGGGTTGGTCCACGGCCAGATGCCACCAGCGGAAAAAGACGCAGCGATGGCACGGTTTGTTGCTGGGGACACCAAGGTGTTGGTGGCAACCACGGTCATTGAGGTTGGCGTGAACGTCCCGAACGCATCTATCATGATGATCGAGCGCGCCGAAACCTTCGGCCTCGCACAGTTGCACCAATTGCGGGGTAGGGTCGGGCGTGGGGCAGCGGCGTCGACTTGTCTGCTCTTGTTCCAAGACCCGTTGACCGAAACAGGGCGGCGGCGATTGGAAATTCTGCGTGAGACCGAGGATGGGTTCCGGATCTCAGAAGAAGATCTCGCCATGCGCGGATCCGGTGATGTGATCGGAACGGCGCAATCGGGTGTGCCGCGGTTCCGCATTGCTGATCTAGAGCGGCAAACTGGATTGATGCAAATCGCCCAAGATGACGCCCGCAAACTGCTTTTGGATGATCCGAAACTGGAAACAAAGCGCGGTCAGGCCGTCAGGACGGCACTTTGGCTGATGGAGCAAGACAAAGCTATTCGTTTGATATCAGTGGGTTAGTATTTTTGTTCGCTTTTGTTCCCATTTAGTTCTTTACAGGTCGTTAACCATGTGGAACAAAGAGGAAACAAAGAGAACAAACACTGAGGGAGCAACGAAATGGCCAAAGACATCAAAACCGCGATTGTCCGTTCAAGCGATACAATTATTGCTGATGCGATTGGCGCTGCCTCCTTGCTTGTTATGCTTTTCGTCGGATTATCCTTGCCCGGGATGATCTGATCTGCCTCGCGGTTGTAGCGTCCGGTCCTTCATATTGCCTTGTCCCACTTAGCAATCTGATGACCTGCCTGTCCCGTCCATAAGCCTGAGATTTGCCTCTCTCCTTTTGGAATTCGGATCGGACGCTGCCATTGCAAACCTCGCCGCCGCCATCCTTGTCCCGGATGTGCGGCGGTTTTTTTATGTGTTGAGGGCGTCCAAAGTCGCTTCAAAGGCAAGCATGATCGACGCATGGCGGTTTTTATAATCGCGCGCTGGCAATAAAACTTCGAGTCCGTCAAAAGGGGCCTTTGGAGGTGGGCCACCTGCCGTCAACATCACGAACATCTGATCGCGCCCCGTTTGAATTTGCGCTGGCGTCAGCCCTACAATGGACGCGCCAACAACGGCCGCCGCAGCTTGGCCAAGGGCGCAGGCTTTTACATCCTGACCGTAATCCGTGACTTTGCCATCCACCACAATGACATCAACAGTCACTGTAGAACCGCAAAGCGGCGCACGCCTTTTGGCCGTGGCCGTTGGTGTTTCCAAACGATCCGTGCGCGGCATATCGGCGGCAAGGGCCAGAATGCGCTGCGAATATAGCTTCATCATGTCGGTTTCTGCTGACACTGCATTTGCCCTTTTGTCGTCCTCGTCATAGATAGGCTGCAACACCCCGATTGCAAAGGTTTTCAGCCATGACGTTCGATCCCACAACGCTAAAATTCAACGAGGCGGGCCTGATCCCTGCGATCGCACAGGATGCGGGTAGTGGCGATGTTCTGATGATGGCTTGGATGAATGCCGAAAGCATCATGAAGACCTTGGAAACTGGCGACGTGACCTATTGGTCGCGCTCCCGTCAGGAGTTTTGGGTCAAGGGCGCAACCAGTGGCCATACACAGAAACTCCAATCGTTTCGCATCGATTGTGATCGCGATTGTTTGCTTGTAGCTGTCGATCAAACGGGGGCGGCCTGCCACACCGGACGCCGCACGTGTTTCTACACAGACGTGGTTGATGGCGTAGAGATTATCACGCAGGAAGTCCCACCAAGCGCCTGATATCATTGGGCGTTGCGCCCTCTGTTCGAAATTTTGATAGGGCCCTTGCGTCATCCCGTTTGGCCAGCCGCTTGCCATTTTCATCACGGATCAATCTGTGATGATGATAGCGCGGCGTTGGATATCCCAAGAGTTTCTGGAGCAATTTGTGGATTGGTGTGGCGTCTTCGAGGTCTTCGCCTCGCACGACGTCAGTGATCTCTTGTGCCGCGTCATCGACAACGACGGAGAGGTGATACGACGTGTTCATATCACGTCGTAATAAAACGACATCGCCAATATTGGCGCTGAGTTCCGGCGCGGCGCGGGTCATATTTAGCCGTAGGGGCACATCCGTGGGGCAAGGGCCAGTGGGGTCATGGCGACAGGTTCCGGGGTAAATGATCCCATCGGGTCCGATCAATGGCGCGCCTTCTTGTGGTGCGGATGCTGCGGCGAGGATGTCTTTGCGATTGCATGAACAAGGGTAGAGAAGCCCTTGATCCCAAAGTGTTTCAATGGCCTTTCGGTATGCGCCCAAATTGCCGGATTGTCGCAAAACGGGCGTGGGCCACGACAGCCCGATCCAATGCAAATCATCATAGATTTGCTGTTCCCATTCTGGCCGCGCGCGGGATCGATCAATGTCCTCGATCCGCAGCAAAAACGTGCCACCGGCAGCCTGCGCCATGTCATGCGCCACCATTGCCGAATAGGCATGCCCCAGATGAAGCGGGCCTGTGGGCGATGGTGCGAAGCGCGTGATCATGCCAGTTTGGACAGCCAATCCTGCCAATCAACCTTGGCGCGGTCGGTGTAGCCATTGTAACGGTCTTTGCGCCCGCGACGACCAGATTTCAAGCCTTCAATCGGGGGAAACAAACCGAAATTGACGTTCATGGGTTGGAATGTTTTCGCCGCAGCACCGCCAGTAATATGGGACACAAGCGCGCCCATGGCCGTGGTGTTAGGCACATTGGCAACGGTTTTGCCAGTCATTTCGGCAGTTGCCAAACGACCCGCGAGCAGGCCCATGGCCGCACTTTCAACGTAACCTTCGACGCCAGTGATCTGACCCGCGAACCGAATATTCGGTTTTGATTTCAAACGCATTTCATGGTCGAGCAGTGTCGGCGAGTTGATGAAGCTGTTCCGGTGAATACCACCAAGGCGCGCAAATTCCGCATTTTCTAGGGCGGGAATTGTTTTAAAAACCGCCTTTTGCGCGCCATACTTCATCTTGGTTTGAAAGCCGACGATGTTGTAGAGTGTGCCCAATGCGTTGTCGCGGCGTAGCTGCACAACGGCATGTGCCTTCGTTTCGGGATCATGCGGGTTGGTCAGGCCAACAGGTTTCATCGGTCCCCAACGTAGGGTCTCGCGCCCGCGTTCTGCCATGACTTCAATGGGCAAGCACCCGTCGAAATATCCAGCGGTTTCGCCTTCTTTGAATTCGGTTTTCTCTGCCTCCAACAGGGCGTCGATGAATGCCTCATATTGGTCCTTGGTCATCGGGCAATTCAGATAGGCAGTCTGCTCTTCGATGGTTTCGCCTTTGTCATAGCGCGATTGCATCCACGCGACGTCCATATTGATGCTATCGTGATAAACGATGGGGGCGATTGCGTCGAAGAATGCAAGCGCCTCTGCGCCAGTTTCCGCAGCGATGGCCTCGGCCAATGCGCCAGACGTCAGCGGCCCAGTGGCGATGATCCATTGGCCGTCGTCGGGCAGTTCAGTAATCTCTTCATAGGACACCGAAATGTTCGGATGGGCGTCAATTGCGGCTGTCACGCTTTCGGCAAATGGATCGCGGTCGACGGCTAAGGCACCGCCTGCAGGGATCCGGTGTTTTTCCGCTGTGGCCATGATCAGCCCGTTCGCGGCCCGCATTTCCCAATGCAGCAGACCAACGGCATTTTGTTCGCTATCGTCAGACCGGAAGGAATTGGAACACACCATTTCCCCAAGGAATTCAGTACGATGCGCGAAGGTCTTTACCTTGGGGCGCATCTCGTGAATGATCACTTTGATGCCTGCATTTGCGGCCTGCCAAGCGGCTTCTGTGCCGGCCATGCCGCCGCCGATGATGTTCAATGTATCTGTCATAGGACCCGATTTATGTGAAAAGGCGGGGCTTTGAAACCCCGTCGATTGTCGCCTTCAGTTTGCCGAATTGAATTATTCGACGATTTCTGCTTCTGGAATGTCGTCGCCTTCGCCTTGATCAGCGATCCATGCGACGGAAACGACGACTTCGCCTTTGGCTGTGTCGAACACTTTCACGCCGCCAGCGCCGCGTGACCGGAAGCTAATGCCGTCGATTGGGACGCGGATCGATTGGCCTGTCGATGTGACAAGCATGATCTGATCGGCCAGTTCCACAGGGAAGGAGCTGACCAAATCACCGCCGCGCATTGCCTTGTCCATTGCTGCGACACCCATGCCGCCACGGCCGCGCACAGGATAGTCGTGGCTGGATGACAATTTGCCCGAGCCCTGTTCCGTGATCGTCAGGATCAGGTTTTCGGTCGCGGACATTTCGGCATAGCGTTCTTGGCTCAGCTCACCGGCGACGACACCTTCGTCGTCATCGTTTTCGGCGTCATCGGCCAAGCCCGCCATCGCGCGGCGCATTTTGAGATAAGCGGCGCGCTCGTCGGCTTCGGCCTTAAAGTGGCTGATGATCGACATCGACACGACCTTATCGTCGCCTTGCAGCTTGATCCCGCGCACCCCAACCGAATTCCGGCTGTTAAAGATACGCACATCGGTTGCTGGGAAACGGATCGCGCGGCCAGAGTTGGTCACAAGCATCACGTCGTCGTCGTTGGACGCGATACGCGCGTTGATCAGCGTGTAATCGGCGGTGTCGCCTTCAAATTTCATCGCGATCTTACCGTTACGCATGACCTTGGTGAAATCGGACAGCTTGTTGCGGCGCACGGTGCCAGCAGAGGTCGCGAATACAACTTGCAGATCGTCCCATTCATCCTCGTCGCGGTCCACCGGCATAATCGCCGCGATGGAAACGCCCGTCGGAATTGGCAGGATGTTGACGATGGCCTTGCCCTTGGCGGTGCGGGACCCCAGCGGCAGACGCCATGTTTTCAATTTGTAAACCATGCCGTCCGTTGTGAAGAACAACAGCTGCGTATGGGTGTTGGCCACAAAGAGGGTGGTGACTACGTCCTCTTCTTTGGTGGCCATCGACGACAGCCCTTTGCCGCCACGACGCTGGGCGCGGAAATCGGCCAATGCGGTCCGTTTGATATAGCCGCCAGAGGTGACGGTCACGACCATTTCCTCTTTTTCGATCAGGTCTTCGTCGTCCATATCGCCGGACCAGTCGACGATTTCGGTGCGACGCGGCACGGCGAATTGATCGCGCACGGATGTCAGCTCGTCACGGATGATCTGCATGATGCGATCACGAGAGCCGAGAATTTCGAGGTATTCGCGGATTTTGCCTGCGAGTTCTTTCAGCTCGTCAGTCACGTCTTTCACGCCGATCTGCGTCAGACGCTGCAAACGCAGTTCCAAAATCGCACGGGCCTGTGTTTCGGACAGGTTATATGTGCCATCGTCATTGGCCGTATGGGTCGGATCATCGATCAGCGCGATATATTCGAGGATATCTTGCGCAGGCCACGCCCGTGTCATCAGTTTATCACGTGCCATTGCCGCATCGGTAGAACTGCGGATGGTGGCCACGATTTCGTCGATGTTTGTGACAGCTACAGCCAAACCACATAGGATATGGGACCGTTCACGCGCCTTGCGCAGCTCGTATGCGGTGCGGCGGGCAACCACGTCTTCGCGGAAATCAACGAAGTTGGTCAGGAACGCGCGTAGGGTCAGCTGTTCAGGGCGGCCACCGTTCAGGGCCAACATGTTACAGCCGAAATAGGTTTGCATCGGGGTGAAACGGAACAGTTGGTTCAGAACTACCTCTGCCGTCGCATCGCGCTTCAGCTCAACGACGACACGCACACCGTTGCGGTCGGATTCATCCTGAACGTGTGCGATGCCTTCGATCTTTTTGTCACGCGCGGCTTCGGCGATGCGGTCAATCATGACCGATTTATTCACCTGATACGGGATTTCTTCGATGATGATCGCGTAGCGGTCCTTGCGGATTTCTTCGACACGGGTTTTGGCCCGCACGACAACGGAACCGCGCCCCTCAAGATATGCCTTGCGCGCGCCAGAGCGGCCCAGCACGATACCACCTGTAGGGAAATCAGGGGCAGGGATGTATTCGATCAATTCCTCTGACGTCATGTCCGGACTGTCGATCAACGCGAGGGTCGCATCTACCACTTCACCAAGGTTATGGGGCGGGATGTTTGTCGCCATACCAACGGCAATACCGCCAGCGCCATTGACCAGCATGTTTGGGTAACGGGCAGGCAGAACCGTCGGTTCCCGGTCTTTGCCGTCATAGTTGTCTTGGAAATCGACGGTGTCCTTGTCGATGTCTTCGAGCAATGACATTGCAGCCTTTTGCATCCGGACTTCGGTATAACGGTAAGCCGCCGCACGGTCGCCATCCATGGAACCAAAGTTACCCTGACCATCGAGCAGCACGAGGGACATGGAGAAATCTTGGGCCATCCGCACAAGGGCGTCATAGATCGCGCTATCGCCGTGCGGGTGGTATTTACCCATGGTTTCGGCGACAGGACGCGATGATTTCCGGTAGGGTTTGTCATGCGTGTTATTGGTTTCATGCATGGCGTAAAGAATGCGGCGGTGAACGGGTTTTAACCCGTCCCGCAGGTCGGGAATCGCACGCGAAACGATGACCGACATGGCATAATCGAGATAGCTGGTCTTTAGCTCATGTTCGATTGTGACCGAGGGGCCATCATAAACATACCCCTGATCAGGGATTTCATCATTGTTTTCAGGTGTTTCCGGCGTATCGTTCACGTTGCTGTCCCTGCCTATATTTCGTAGGTCTAAACCTAACAGACACAAGGGATGGCGGCAACGCCTAAGGCCAATTTTTAACCCTTGGCGCGCTGCAACATGCCGAACAAATCGCGCGGATCATCGGGGTCGGCTATCATATCAAGCTGGTCAAAGAACGGCGTGTCCTTGATTGCGTTATGCACGTATTTCAGGGCGCTGAAATCTTCGATGGCAAAGCCAACCCCATCGAAAAGCGTGACTTCACCCGCTGATTGCCGCCCCTTGGCGGCACCTGTGATGACTTCCCAAAGCTCGACAACAGGGTGATCTGGGTCCATCTGCTGGATTTCGCCTTCGATCCGCGTTTGGGGCGGGTATTCGACAAATACGGTAGAACGCGACACGATATCGCGGTGCAATTCTGTTTTACCCGGACAGTCGCCACCAATCGCGTTGATATGCATACCCGCGCCAACCATGTTGTCAGTCAGGATCGTGTTCATATCTTTGTCCGCAGTCGCCGTGGTGATGATCTGCGCACCCTCAATCGCCTCTTCGGGCGTTTTGCAGGTTGTGATGTGCAACCCGTGTCCGGCAAGATTGGCGGCACATTTCGCCGTTGCCGCAGAATCGATATCATAGAGCCGGACGTGGTTGATTCCGCAGACGGCCTTCATCGCGATGCATTGGAATTCCGATTGGGCGCCATTGCCGATCATCGCCATTGTGGTCGCGTTTGGATCAGCAAGATGCTTGGTCGCAACGGCAGACATTGCCCCGGTGCGGAGGGCGGTCAACACTGTCATTTCCGACATCAAAATCGGGTAACCTGATGAAACTTCTGCCAAAAGCCCGAATGCCGTAACGGTTTGCAGCCCCTCTGACATGTTCTTGGGGTGGCCATTGACGTATTTGAAGCCATAGTGATCGCCGTCAGATGTGGGCATCAATTCTATCACGCCCACATCAGAATGGGACGCAACGCGGGGTGTTTTGTCGAACAATTCCCAACGTGCGAAATCCGCCTCGATTTCTGCTGCAACATCCGCGATGAATTTTTCCAATCCGATCGCGTGCACAAGTTTCATCATGTTGGCGACGGATACGAATGGCACCATGGCCAGTTTGGACGGCGTTAACATCAATGTCTCCGTGTGGGGCGGTCAAATACGCGACGGCCCAATAGCGATGCGGTCAATTCCACCATCAGCGACGCGGTTTTGCCGCGTTCATCCATGAAAGGATTGAGTTCGACGAGGTCCAAGGATTGTGCGAGACCGGAATCCGACACCATTTCCATGATCAAATGCGCCTCGCGGTCGGTCGCACCACCTGGAACAGTTGTGCCCACAGCAGGAGCTACGGAAGGGTCGAGGAAATCCACGTCGAGTGAAACATGGAGGAACCCGTCGACAGCCGCGACCTTATCTAGGAATACCGCAAGGGGTGTGCGAATGCCTTCTTCGTCGATGCGGCGCATATCGACCAGTTCGACGTTCATATCGGCCAAGGCCGTGTGTTCGGCGGGGTCAACTGACCGCAGCCCGATCATGCAGATGTTTTCAGTGGGCACGGGGGCTTTGACGGGTGGGAACATATCAAACCCTTCGCGCCCTATATAATAGCCTGTAGGTGTGCCGTGGATATTGCCGCTGTCGGTGCTGGACAGCGTGTGAATGTCGGTATGGGCATCCAGCCAGAGCACAAAGAACGGTTTGCCGATGGATTGCGCATGGGTGGCCATACCGGAAACAGTGCCCATCGCCAGCGCGTGATCGCCACCAAGAAAAATCGGCATCCCGTCAGGGGCATGCGTTTCGGCTGCATTTTGCAGTGTTTCGCACCAGCCGATATTCTCGGCGAGCTTATAAAGCGCTTTGTTTTCGTGCAGCGTTTCCGCAACGGGTGCAGGGGCTAGATTCCCGATGTCAGTTACTGTGTGCCCAAGGGCGGTGATGGCTTCAGCGACACCCGCAGTACGGTAGGCGTCTGGCCCCATAAGGCAGCCGCGCACGCGTTTACCGCAGTCCACTGGCGCCCCGATTAAGATGCAATGTTTCTGTGTCATGAAGCGATTGTTGCGCATTATGGCGGTAGCTGCATCGGCCAATTTGTGCAATATGGTGACAGATTGCACATTACGGATGGTCATGATGGACGAATTGGACAGTCAACTGATTGCAGCGTTACGGCGCGATGGACGAGCATCATTATCGATGCTGGCCGCTGACCTTAATGTCACGCGCGCCACTGTCCGGGCGCGGATGGATCGGCTGCAAGCCTCTGGCGAAATCGCGGGCTTTACCGTTTTGACGCGAGCCGACATTGCGCCGCACCGCGTGCGCGGTTTGATGATGCTGGAAATTGCTGGACGTGGTACCGACCGCATAGTGTCGCGGATCAAGGCAATGGGTGCAGTGACTGCGCTTCATTCGACCAATGGCAATTGGGATTTGATCGTGGATATTGGTACGGCCGACCTAGAAGCATTTGACGACGCGCTGACCGCGATCCGCCAGATTGACGGGGTCACGCGGTCAGAAACCAGTCTATTGCTTTCGCGCCGCAGCTAGCCAAACGAACATCAGGCCAAAGGAAAACAACGCGTTCCAGCTGGCCATGGACAGGCCAAGGAACGCCCAAGACACCTGATCGCACATGATCAATTTGTCGCCTGCGACCGACAGTAGGTCCGCACCATCTGTCAGATCCAGACCGCCACCAGTGCAGCTGCTGGGACCTTCCCACCAGCCTTTTTCAACGCCAGTGTGAAACACGCCGATGCCAGATGTTATGGTCGCCGCAATTGCACCCAACCACGCCCAAGCGCGGGCAGGGATGAAGAACACCAAAACGCCGATCCCGATCGCGGCCATATGCGGCCAGCGTTGCCAGAAACACATCTGACAGGGCGGATAACCCATTGCTTGGAACGCATATGCGCCGCCAAGCAGCAAAAATGACCCAAAGGCCGCGAGTGTGGTGAGCTGATGACGCGTCATATCAAACCAATCAATGCAAAGCCGCCAAAGAGCAGCACACAGAATACAATGAACATAAGCCCCAAGCGACGCTCGATAAAATCACGGATCGGTTCGCCGAATTTCCACAGCAGTGCCGCGATGATGAAATAGCGCAGCGTGCGGGCGATAATGGCAGAAACGATAAAGACGGGCAGGGACAGGCCAGTTACGCCGGACATGATTGTGATGACCTTGAATGGGAACGGCGTGACGCCAGCCACCAAAACAGCCCAAGCACCATATGTGTTGAACTTTTCGCTGAAGGCCTCGACCGCGTCCGATTTGCCGTAGAAGTCAAAGATCGGTTGCCCAACTGTTTCGAACAGAAACGCACCAATATAATATCCGAACAAACCACCCAAGACAGATGCAATCATTGCCACGAAGGCAATTAGGAATGCACGGCGCGGGGCCGCGATGATCATTGGGATCATGATAATTTCGGGTGGGATCGGGAAGAATGACGATTCAATAAATGCCACAGCCGCCAGCGCCCAAAGCGCGTAAGGCGAACGTGCCAATGAAATCGTCCAGTTGTATAGTCTGCGCAGCACTGGTGGAATCCTTGGTCGGAATTAATGTCCTGCTTAGGCCACGAGCGACCAGTGGCGTCAAGCTTGTGGTTGTGCAGTTTGTTCGTAGAATACCCGCGACAACCGAAGGGGTGAATAGATGAAGTGGCAAGGCGGGCGAAGAAGTCGCAATATTGAAGATAGACGGCGCAGTGGCGGTCGTACACGCGCGGGCGGCGTTGGTGGCATTGGTGCTATCGTTCTGCTGTTGGCTGGCTGGTATTTCGGTGTCGATGTCAGTGGCTTTGTCGGGCAGGGCGCGGGTGGCAATTCCACGCAAGGCGAAGAAATGACTCAAGCTGATGTCCAAGCGGGGGAATTTGTCGCCGTCAATCTTGGCTATACAGAAGACATCTGGAAAGAGATCTTCCGCACCCAGGTTGGACAGGAATATAACCCACCAACCATGGTTTTGTTTAAGGGCAGCACGCAATCTGCCTGCGGGGGCGCAAGTGCGGCGACGGGGCCATTCTATTGTCCGCCTGAACGCCGTGCATTTCTTGATACGAGTTTCTTCACCACGCTTGATCGCCAAATGGGCGCCAAAGGCGATTTTGCAGCGGCTTATGTTGTCGCGCATGAAATTGCGCACCACGTTCAAAACGAACTTGGAATCCTTGGCCAAGCCAATCAAATCCGCGCACAGGTTTCGCAAGGCGAAAGCAATGCCATATCTGTGCGCATCGAGCTTCAGGCCGATTGTTTTTCGGGTATTTGGGAGCGTAATGTCGAACAACAGTTTGGCGTTCTTGAACGTGGCGACATTGCAGAGGCACTAAATGCGGCCAAGCAGATTGGTGACGATACGCTACAACGCAAAGCTGGCCGGCGCGTTCAGCCGCATACATTTACACATGGCACCAGCGAACAGCGACAGCGTTGGTTTGCGCGCGGTTTTGAAAGTGGAAATTTGCAGGATTGCGATACATTTTCGACCACACAGCTTTAGGTTCAAAAAAAGCATCAAAATCGGATTGACGCCGCATTTCAGCGGCGTTAGGTGAAGCGGGCAAGCCGCAAGGCGAGCCGATGTGGCGGAATGGTAGACGCAGGGGATTCAAAATCCCCCGATAGTAATATCGTGAGAGTTCGAGTCTCTCCATCGGCACCAAATTCCCAATCCCAATCCCGATTCGAATTTTGGTCGTGTTCACGTCATATTTCATGTGATTTTGTATTTGTTTCGCGCAACAATCAGACGCTTCGCCAAAAAATGTTTCAAAAAGAGAAACTAATGGACCGGGCCGCAGAATAATTCTGAAAAATCTGGTTAACGCCAACTGCCGGCGACCACCAATGTTTACACAGTGCCAGCAACTGAAACTGCGGGTGATGTGGATGACAATCTGATCGATGATGACACTGGTGAAGGTGTTGATAGCGATCCAGAGAACGATCCGCTGACTGTGATTGCAGTCGATGGCGATCCCGCGAATGTTGGCAACACAGTTGTCGGCGATAACGGCGGCACATTCACGATCAACGAAGACGGTACTGTCGATTTCGACGCTGGCGATGACTTCGATGATCTGGGTCTGAACGATACACGCGAAACCTCTGTCTCTTATACCATTTCGGATGGTAAGGGCGGCACCGACACGGCGCTTGCGACCTTTGTGGTCACTGGTTCCAATGACGGGACTGTTCAGGGCACCGCGGGCGATGATGTGATTAACCCAGACATCCCATATGTGGATGCTGATGGTGACATCGTGGAAGCTGGTGACGGCATCCTGCCAGGCGACGAGGGCACAAACAACGTCGTGATCGAAGGCTTATGTGGCGACGATAGTATCATTGCTGGCTTCGACGACGATACCGTTGATGCAGGCATCGGTGACGACATCATCGAA
>CAXIAL010000038.1:0-19816 GCA_964022435.1 uncultured Roseobacteraceae bacterium
CACCCAATCCATGTAGTTGCGCACAACGGTCGCCTCGGCGGACATAGGCGACATGTTCTTGAGCTTTTTCAGCTCTGCATCGACCTTTTCGCGGGCATCTTTGGACAGCTTGGTTTCTTCAATCCGGCCCTCAAGTTCGGCAACCTCATTCTGGCCGTCTTCGCCGTCGCCAAGTTCCTTCTGAATGGCCTTCATTTGCTCATTCAAATAATACTCGCGCTGGGTACGCTCCATCTGGGTTTTGACGCGTGTCTTGATCTTTTTCTCGACCTGCAACACGGACATTTCGCCCTTCATCAAGCCAAACACTTTTTCCAGACGTTCGGACACAGACAGCGTTTCCAAAAGGTCCTGTTTTTGGTCAACCTCAATGCCAAGATGCCCCGCGACCAGATCAGCCAGCTTCGCAGGCTCCGTCGCCTCGCCCACAGCGGCCATAGCCTCTTCTGGGATGTTCTTTTTGACTTTGGCATAGCTTTCGAATTCATCAGCAACAGAGCGTGTCAGCGCCTCTAGCTCGTCTTCATTGCCAGGCATTTCGGTCAGATATTCTGCCGAAGCTTCAAAGTGACTGTCGTTTTCAATGAAACCAGAAATGCGCACCCGATCACGGCCTTCGACAAGCACCTTCACGGTGCCATCGGGCAGCTTGAGCAGCTGCAAGACATTGGCCAAAACGCCAGCCTTGTAGATGCCTTCTTGGGCTGGATCGTCCTCTGCGGGGTCGATCTGGCTGGACAATAGAATTTGCTTGTCGTCCTGCATGACCTCTTCGAGGGCGCGGACTGATTTTTCACGACCCACGAACAGCGGCACGATCATATGTGGGAAAACCACAATATCGCGCAACGGCAGTACGGGGTAGGATGAACTCAACGGTTCTTTCATGCTCTTTCCTTTTTTTGGCTAGTCAACAAGGTCCCGCTTGGCGGCAACCCGATTGACCCCTTGGAATTGTTAAGATGGGGCGCGATGCCCTCTCTTTCAACTCTCGAAACTGTGAACGACATCTTGCCTGTCCGAAAAGGCGGCTGCAAGCGCTCAATGGTTAAACTTAAAGTGGTTCAATGTCCCCTTGGGCGCGGCCTGCGTGGAAATCAGCCTCCCATGCGGCGAATGAGTTGGTCGCAATCGCGCCGCGCATCCCGTCCATAATATCTTGGAAATATTGCAGGTTATGCCATGTGAGCAGCATGCCAGAGATCATTTCTTGGGCGCGGAACACATGGTGCAGATAGGCGCGGGAATAGTTCGTGCAGGCCGGACAGCTGCAGTTTTCATCCAATGGGCGCGGATCATCGGCGTGACGCGCGTTTTTGATATTGAGTACGCCGCGGCGGTGAAAAATCTGCCCTGTGCGACCTGATCTGGACGGCAAAACGCAATCCATCATGTCGATGCCGCGTTTGACAGCGCCCACGATATCATCTGGTTTGCCAACGCCCATCAAGTAGCGTGGTTTATCAACGGGTAACTGGTCTGGCGCGAAATCAAGCGTGTTGAACATCGCCTCCTGCCCCTCGCCCACAGCCAAGCCGCCGACGGCATAGCCATCAAACTCAATGGCGCGCAGGGCTTCGGCAGAACGTGCGCGCAGGTCTTCTTCTAGCCCGCCCTGCTGAATACCAAACAACGCATGCCCCGGACGATCACCAAAAGCATCGCGCGACCGCTGCGCCCACCGCATCGACATTTCCATGCTTTCGGTCAAACGCGTGCGATCCGCTGGCAGCGCGGGGCATTCATCGAAACACATGACGATATCGGACCCAAGCAGCTTTTGAATTTCCATCGACCGTTCGGGCGTTAATTCATGGCTGGACCCGTCGATATGGGATTTGAACGTCACCCCATGTTCGGACATTTTGCGCAGATCAGACAAGGACATGACCTGAAATCCGCCGCTGTCGGTCAGGATCGGTTTGTCCCAATTCATAAACTCATGCAGGCCACCAAGATTGGCAATGCGTTCAGCCGTGGGGCGCAGCATCAGGTGATAGGTATTGCCGAGCAAAATATCCGCCCCCGTCGCCGCCACACTTTCAGGCATCATCGCCTTAACCGTGGCCGCCGTGCCCACAGGCATAAACGCAGGCGTGCGAATGTCGCCGCGTGGGGTGGAAATGACACCAGTACGAGCCTTGCCGTCTGTGTTGTGCAGGTCAAATGAGATACGTTTTGTCATGGAATGTGTATTGCAGGAAGTTTGAGGCGAGGAAAAGGGGGAAGCGTCGAATGTCGGCTTTGCGGACTTTGCTGCCGTCGGCCCGAAGAGAGGGAATGGCAGCCATCTAAAATCAGAGTATTCCCATAGACTCGGCTGGTGCGACCACTCTGATCAGTTTATTTGGAAAGATCACCTCATGCAAAACAGTACGGAAAAGCTAAACGCTTTTGTTGATCACATGCAGATCCACGGCTGGCTAACTGGGAAGAACCGGTTCGAACTTCTGAAAGACGATTGGAGAATCGTGTTTGATACGTCCTCCTGGATTGAAGTTAGCACAAAGCAAGCCGCGAGGGTTTTCGATGTTCCAGTGCCTGATAAGCATCTCGTGCAGTGGACTGAAAACCTAATCCGGCACTTGTGCGAAAGTAGTGATGAGTTGAGCAAGGCACTTGCTAAATCGTGAAAGCCGACGTTTGCGTTCGTGCAGCACTCTGGGCTCTTTGCCGACATTACCCCACAATTAGTCTTCCTTTGCCCACATCAACATCACAAAAACTCACCCACTCTTTACGCCCCCATCTGCAAACCCTATATGAACACTCAGGAATAGCAGGACGATACACATGACCGACGCAAACACACCCGTTGAAGGCACCCCATTGATCGCGCCATCCAGCACCGATCACCCGATGTATGATGACATCGTCATGGCGTGCAAATCGATCTATGACCCTGAAATTCCGGTCAATATCTATGACCTAGGACTGATCTACACGATTGATATCAAAGAAGATAACGCCGTGAACGTCACCATGACACTTACCGCACCCGGCTGCCCTGTGGCTGGCGAAATGCCGGGTTGGGTCGCGGATGCGATTGAACCACTGCCGGGCGTCAAACATGTGGACGTTGAAATGACGTTTGAACCACAGTGGGGCATGGAAATGATGTCTGACGAGGCACGGTTAGAGCTCGGCTTTATGTAATCCACCTTGCGTGGTCCCCCGCGCTTTCTATCTTTATAGGAACCAAGGAGACGTCCAATGTTCGGCATTCCAGGCAAACAAGCGGTATCCATCACCGATAAAGCAGCGGCGCAAATCGCCAAGCTGATGGCCAAAGACGGGTCAGAGGGCCTGCGCATTGGCGTCAAAAAAGGCGGCTGTGCGGGCATGGAATACACCATGGAATACGTCAATGAAATCAATCCGATGGATGAAGTTGTTGAGACGCATGGCGCCCGCGTCATGATCGCGCCGATGGCGCAAATGTTCCTGTTCGGCACCGAAGTCGACTATGAAACATCGCTGCTGGAAAGCGGGTTCAAGTTCCGCAATCCCAATGTAGTTGATGCCTGCGGCTGCGGTGAATCCATCAAATTCGACGACGCGCTGGCCGCCAAATAATGGCCGTCTCGGACGCTGATATCGCCTTTGCGGCGGATTTGTTCAGCGAACTTGGCCGTGACCACCCGCAAAATGTTCGGCGGCATCTGCCTGTATTACGACGGCACAGTGTTCAGCTTGGTCAGCAGCGACGGCACGATCTACCTGAAATGCAAGGGCAGCTTGGCCGAAGAACTGGAAGGCGAAGGCGGCGAACGGTTTCACCGCATGCCCTATTGGTCCCTCCCCGACGCCGCATTAGAAGACCCAACAATCGCCTGCGCCCTAGGCCGCCGCGCCCTGTCGGATCTGCTCGACTAATCCTTTTGCAAATGCACGTAGGTTTCGTCGTAGCGCTTTTTCAAATGCGCCCAAGCCTCGATCACCTCATCTGACCCGATCGGCGCGACATTGGCGTCATGGTTTGGGTTGAAAAACAGCGGCACTGAAATGCGTTCAGCGGAGGTGCCAATCACGCGGTGCGGCGTCGCCTTGATCTTGCCACCCGTCCACATTTCCAACATTTCGCCAAAGTTGATCACAAACTCACCCGGAGGGGCTGACAGCGGAATCCAGCCACCGCCACGCTTGCGCACCTCTAGCCCTGGTGATCCATCCGTGGCCAGTAACGTCAAACAGCCATAATCGGTGTGCGTCGCAATCCCGAAATCTTTATCCGTCGCCCAAGCGGGGCGTTCAGGGTAAAAATTTCCGCGCAAAAGCGCCATCGGACGGCTGAACTTATCACGGAAGAAGTCGCCATCTTCGCCCACAGATGCGGCAATCGCACAAAGCAAATCCAATGCAAAATCAGTGCTTTGCACGTAATAGGCTTGCAAGGTTTCGGCAAACCCCTCGGGCTTTTCAGGCCAAAGGTTCGGCGCATAAAACGACAGGTTCTCATCCGCGATGGGATCATCCTCGACCAAGGTCAAACCGCAATCGAACACCTGTTTGTAATCAGGGTTCGCATCCGGATCGACCTGTTCAGCACCGGCAGCGCCCCAGCCGCGATTGGACCCTGTGGTGGCCATATCATAGGCCGCCTTCTCTCCCGCAGGCAGGTGGAAAAATCCAGCATAACGATCAATCATGTCCTGCACCGCATCGCCAGACAGCGGTGTGTTATAAACGGTTAGAAACCCGACGCCCATCGCGCCTTCGGCGGCCAATTTCATGGCCTCCGCGTCACCAGCCAGCAATTTTGCAGCATCAATACGTGGGATCATGGGGCGTCTCCTTCAAATAATGCGCTTGGGATGCGACAACGCCAGCGGCTTTGCAACCCCGCATGGTTCTTGATAGGCAAAGACAACACAGGAAAAGGGGAACACCATGCGCCGCAAAATCGCCGCCGGAAATTGGAAAATGAACGGGCTTCAGGCCGCAATAAGCGAGGCGTCCGCCATCGCAGCACATGATGCCAATGGCGTCGAAGTACTAATATGCCCGCCCGCAACAATGCTGGCACAAATGGCCGATCTTTCCATCGCGACAGGCGGCCAAGACTGCCACGCGAACACAAGCGGCGCACATACCGGCGACATCAGCGCGGACCAACTGGCCGACGCGGGCGCGACTTTCACGCTGACAGGACATTCGGAACGGCGCACCGACCACGGTGAAACCGACGCGGCGATCAACGCTAAATCACAAGCCGCCTATGCCGCAGGCCTTACTGCGGTGATCTGCATCGGCGAAACGCTCGCTGAACGTGAGGCAAACACCACACTCGACGTGATTAACACACAGCTCGCGGGTTCCATCCCCGACGCAGCCACAGCCCGAAACACAGTCATCGCGTATGAGCCTGTCTGGGCAATCGGCACAGGCAAGGTCCCCACAACAGATCAAATCGCCGAGGTCCACGCCCATATCCGCGCCACCCTCGCCGCGCGTTTCACAGATGGCGACACCTTCAGCATCCTCTACGGCGGCTCGGTCAAGGCCAGCAACGCTTCTGAGATTTTCACAATCAAAGACGTCGACGGCGCCCTCGTGGGCGGTGCCAGCCTAAAGGCCGCTGACTTCACCCCCATCATCACGGCCCTGTCCGAGGCTTAGGCTTTTTCCGAGCTTAAATATGTAAATGTAAGACCCCAAACAAAAGGCGGCGCATCCAATCCAGATGCGCCGCCTTTCTAAATATGTAATGCGCGTCAGCGCCCTATTGGATCACGATTTCCGGTCCCATAAACATATTCGGCAGATAAGTCGAAATCGCCGGAATATATGTGATCATGATCAGGAATACGAACAACACGGCCAAGAACGGCAGGGCTGCGCGGACCACATCCATCATCGGCATGCCCGCGACACCAGAGGTGACGAACAGGTTCAAGCCAACCGGCGGCGTGATCATCCCGATTTCCATGTTCACCACCATGATGATGCCCAGATGGATCGGATCAATGCCCAATGAGATCGCAATCGGGAACACCAATGGTGCGACGATGACGATCAGGCCCGATGGCTCCATAAACTGACCACCGATCAGCAAGATCACATTGACAACGATCAGGAACATCACTGGCCCCATGCCCGCGCCCAACATTGCCTCGGCGATATGCTGCGGGATTTGCTCGTCGGTCAGCACGTGTTTCAGGATCAAAGCGTTGGAAATGATGAACATCAAGGTTACCGTCAGCTTACCGCCTTCGTACAGTGCATCCAATGTATCGCGGTGGAACCAGCCGGTGATGAGGGCTTGTGGCTTTTTCAGCAGCGAAATCGGTGCCTCGCCCTCCCCCACATATAGCGGCCCCATGTCGCGGTAGATGAATGTCGCCACGATGAACGCATAGACGGATGCAACGGCTGCGGCTTCGGTCGGTGTGAACGCGCCAGGGCTCCAGATCACGCCATCGGTCAAGCTATACCAAGGGTGGCCGTAAATCCCGCCCATGATAATCACGATCAACAACAGGCCCCAAACGGCGTCCTTAAAGCTGGCAAAAATCTCGCCCCAGCCCTGCCATTCGCCTTTGGGCATATTCTTGATGCGCGCCATGATATAGATGGCGACCATCAACATGGTGCCTGCCAGAATGCCTGGGATGACGCCTGCAAGGAACATGCGTCCCACGGACACATCAGTGGCGGATGCATAAACAACCATCACGATGGACGGCGGGATCAAGATACCCAACGTACCCGCGTTACAGATCACGCCTGCAGCGAATTCCTTGGTATACCCAACTTGCCGCATCGCCGCGATGACGATGGACCCGATGGCCACAACGGTTGCGGGCGATGACCCAGACAGGGCCGCGAACATCATACAGGCCAGAACACCCGCGATGGCCAAACCACCTTGCAAATGACCCACGCAAGCGATGGAAAACCGGATGATCCGTTTCGCAACACCGCCCGTCGACATAAACGTCGAGGCCAGAACAAAGAACGGGATCGCGAGCAACGTGTAGTGCCCCGCCATCGCCTGATAAAGCGACTGCGCGACGGACCCCAGTGACGTGTCAGAGAACATCAAAAGGAAGATCATTGATGACAGACCTAGCGACACAGCAATCGGCACACCGATCAACAACATACCAATGATCATGGCAAATAAGAGAACAACATCCATGACTTAGGCGTCCTTATTGAGGTGGGCAACGTCAGCGACGGCCTCTTCGGCTTCGTGGCTGACAATCATGCTGGACCTGCGGCCCTGCGCGATTGCGATGGTGGCCTGGATGATACGTAGCAGCATCAGCGCCACGCCAAACGGCAAGATAAAATAGGGAATGAACCGCGGCATTTTCTCGTATTCGTCGCCATCGTTGAACTTGTTTTCAAGGAAGGTGCGGCCAAACGGGATCGGCACTTGATCGGTTTCATACCATGCTTGGTTGCGGGTTTTCTCGTTGAACCCTGTTGGGATAACGCGGCCAGTGGTCTGTTGCACGCCGCCAAACGGCGCCCAGAAATCCCATGCGCCTTTCATCATCAGCCCGCCGTAAACGATACAAAGGATCGCGGACAACAGCACCAACGATTTGCGCAATTTCGACCCGACCATGTTGATGATCGCGTCAACGCCCAAATGCGCCGTAATCTTGAACCCGTAGGAAATGCCGAACAGCACGAGCCATGCGAACAGGATCAAAACGACCTCTAATCCCCAAAGCAGCGACGACCCGAAGGCATACCGCAGCACCACGTTGGCAAAGGTCACCATGACCATCAAGCCCAGCAGGATTGCGATAAACCGTTCTTCGATATGTGAAATAAAGCGCCCGAGCGGTGTGCTCGGCGCGTCTTGGGTGCCCGACATCGCGGTCCCCTCCCCCAATATGTGAAAGGTGGTCATAGGGCAGCGCGGGGCCGCCCCATGATGTGTGGTTTAGTTCGCTGCGTTGAACTCTTGCGCAGCGTCGATGTTTTCTTGGCCAACATCGCCTACGAATTCAGCCCAAACAGGCTTCATCGCAGCAACCCAAACGTCACGTGCAGCAGCATCCAGCTGGCGCACTTCGCCGCCTGCATCGATGATGGACTGCTTGGCCGCTTCGTTCACTGCGAATGCTTCGCCGTTACGCAGCTCGGTCACTTCGGTGATAATCGTGGTCAGTTGGTCTGCAACCGCAGGGTCAAGGCTGTCCATGAAATCAGTCGATGTCACAACAAGATAGTCGATGATGCCGTGGTTGGTTTCTGTGGTGCCGTCTTGGACCTCAAAGAACTTCTTGCCGTAGATGTTGGACCAAGTGTTTTCTTGACCGTCCACAACGCCAGTTTGCAGCGCGCCGTATACTTCGGAAAACGCCATTGGCTGTGGGGATGCGCCAAGTGCGGACATCTGCGCGATCAACACGTCGGATGCTTGCACGCGGAACTTCAGACCAGCCGCGTCAGTTGGCAAGTTCAGCGGCACATTCGCAGAGAACTGCTTCATGCCGTTGTGCCAGAATGCGAGGCCCTGAAGACCACGTTTCTGCATGCTGTCCTTCATTGCCTGACCGGTGTCAGAGTTTTGGAACGCATCGACCGCGTCGATGTTTTTGAACATGAATGGCAGATCGAAAATGCGGAACTGCTTGGTGAAGGCTTCGAACTTGGACAAGGATGGCGCGGCCATCTGCACGTCGCCCTGAAGCATCGCTTCAAGAACTTGGTCATCGTTATAAAGCTGGCTGGAAGGGAAAACTTCCATGCACATTGTGCCGTTCATTTCCGCATTCACACGCTCGGCCAGCAGGGTCGCTGCGATGCCTTTAGGGTGCTTGTCGGTGTTTGTAACGTGGCTGAATTTGACAACGATTTCACCGTCGTCGCAGCCAGCGGCGTGTGAATCAGCAAATGCTGCGTTTGCAGCAACGGACATAGCTGCAACCATTGCAGCGTTCTTTAGAAATGACATGTGGTTCCTCCCAGAACGTCGTGATGCGGCCCAATGCGGGCCAGCTGACGTAATTAGGCCAAATCCGACATTGCCCTCGCAAGCATAAAATTGCCGATGCGAAATGGGTTGTTTTTATTGGTGATTTTATTGGGGCCATCGGGATCTGTGCGGAAATCCACACAAGCCAAAGCGCTAACAGGGCGAAAACCCACACAGCTTGCGTTAAGGGCGGTAATCTTCCGCTTTCAGCCCATGCCGCCCCAGTTTGTCGTAAAACGTCTTGCGCGGCAGTTTCAGGTCAGCAGCCGTATCGCCGGCCCGCCCCTGATTGCGCTGCAACGCAGCAATAAGCAATGATCGTTCCACTTGCGCCATTTGTTCAGCAAGGCCCTGCCCAGAGGCGCTGTCCCCATCGTCCAACCCCATCGCGAAACGCATCGCCGCATTCATCAGCGCACGCGCATTGCCGGGCCAATCTTGGGCCATCAATCCGACCATCACATCCGCACCGATTTCGGGCACCGGCAGGTTCGCTTGTTCGCATGCTTGTTCGACATAGTGCAGAAACAGAACCGGAATATCCTCGCTGCGGTCGCGCAGGTTCGGAATGTGTAAACGCATGATGTCAAAATGATAGAACAGATCTTCGTGGAATTGCCCACGCGCGACCGCGTCATCAAGTGACACTGTCGAGCCGACCAAAATGCGCAGACCCGCCCCCTGATCCAGCACATCGGCCAGCGCGTATTGCACATCCACCGCCATATTTGACACCTCGTCCAGATAAAGCGTGCCGCCGGCCCCCGTTTGCAATGCAGCCTTCAATCCGGCCACGTCCAACATGCCCGCGTTTTGTTTCACAAACGGACGGTCCGCAGTATGCGACAGCAGATGAATGACCTCTGCCGCCTTAGGTGTGCCGGAACCGCGTTCGCCGATGATCAATGCATCCGTGCCCGCGCGCGCAATGCGCCGAACTTGGTCGCGCATCTCGCTGGCCTTGTCCGACACCCCGCGCAACATGCGAGATGCGGCGTCCCCTTCTTGGATCGCAGCGGCCAAGCGCCTGTTTTCCAGCACCAATGCACGGGCCTTTAAACCGCGAGTCACCACTGCCATGAATGCCGCCGGACCACATGGCTTTTCTAGAAAATCATAGGCCCCTTTGCCCATTGCCTTCACTGCCATGGGAATATCGCCTTCGCCTGTCAGTAAAATCACCGGTAGGTCGGGATCCATCGTGCGGGCATATTCAAGAAGGTGAAACCCATCGCGACCCGGCATGCGCATATCGGTCACAACCACACCATCAAATGTTGGGGTTAACTGGTCTTTCGCCGCCAAAAACGACCCCGCAAGAACGGGCGCGAATCCTTCTAACTCTACGGTTTGGCCCAAGGCTTCACGTACAGCAGGATCATCATCAACGATTAAAACACGCATAGTCATTCCGCCCTTTGTGCCCCCGCGGGCTGAAGCTCAACCGTAAATTCAGCCCCACCGTCCGCATGATTGCGCCCACGAATTGCCCCGCCAAAGCTTTGTACCAAGCCGTAAGATATGCTTAGGCCTAGTCCCATGCCTTCTGCTGCGCCAACAGCTTTGGTCGAATAAAACGGGTCAAAAATCTTTTCGGGCTCTGTGATCCCTGGCCCTGTATCGCGCACCGCAAGCTGGATCAGATCATTGGAAGTGGTCACAGAAATTGACAGCATTTTCGTGTCGGATTGTTCCATTGCATCGATAGCATTGGACACAAGGTTCAGCACGACTTGCTGCAAACGCACGTCGCCGCCGCGTACCATAATGCCAGCGGTCGGCGCCCAATCAACGGTCACGCCCGACGCCGCAATCTTGGTGTCCATCAATTCCAACACCGCCCCTACGACCTGCGCAATATCAACATCTCCTAACGGTTCGCTTTCTTGCCGTGCAAAGGCCCGTAGGTTTTTGATGATCCGCCCCATACGGTGCGCCAATTCAGAAATTTTGCCAAGATTGGCTTCTGCCTTGTCGGGCATGTTCCGGTCCATAAACCGCTGCCCGTTTTCAGCAAACGACTGGATCGCCATCAGTGGTTGGTTCAATTCATGGCTGATGCCTGCCGACATTTGACCCAAGGCGGACAGCTTGCCTGCTTGTACCAGATCGGCTTGGGCTTTTTGCAACTGCACTTGAGCTGCGCGGCGCTCTTCGACTTCGCGCCGCAGGCTTTGGTTTGCGCCTGACAATTGCGCGGTCCGGTCAGCCACGTGGTTTTCCAGCTTCGCGTTGGCTTCTGCCAAGGTCCGCCTGCGCTGGGTTGCCAGAAACAGCAACGCCCCAAAAGTTAAACAAAACCCCGCCGCCACTGCGGCTTGTAGCGACGCGATCAGGCGCGCTGGGGCAACATCAACCAAAACCTCGCCCGCCATATTGATGACGGGCAAATCCTTGGTCAGATGCAACGCCGTGCGCGGCACATAACGGCTACCCGACACGCGCCAAACATCCATGTCACGAATAAGCCGGCTGGTGTAATTCAAAAAATCGCCCTGCGCGCGGGACCGCGACACAAGTTCGGACCTGTTGGACACATAAACAACGCCCGTATCGTCGGTGAAAAACAGCGCAGGCCGCGCCCCGCGCCACGCGCCTTCGATCCCCTCAACCCCCGCGAAAACAAGCACGACGCCAATCACCGGCCCCGCTGGTGAAAATACCGGCGCCGCATAGACAAAGGTGCGCAATCCATCGCGGATCGGGTTGGCCACGCCAAGCGCCCCATCCATCGCCCGCTGGAAATACGGCACGTCGGCATAATTGGTATCGGTCCGGTTTTCGGCGCTGGTAACAACCGTGCCGCTGTTATCCAACAACACAATATCCAACGCCCCGGTCTTGTCGCCAATCTTTTGCAGAATGGGCCGGACCGATGCTGGTGTGGCATCCCCACCCAAGACATCTGCAATTTGTGACCTGTCGGCTGTCAAAACGGCCAGTTCGCGCAACCTGCGCAATTCATTAGACAAACTATCGGCCGCTAGCGTCAAATCGGCCTCTGCCCGTTGCTGTAATTGCGACAAAGCCGACACATAGCCAGACCACCACACCCCACCGGTCAGCAGGGCCACGACACATAAATAGGCCGCGATAGAGTTTAGGTTTTTGCGATCAATGGCGAACATTTGATATGTATAGGCCGCTGCGTCTTGCAATGACCAGTGCCGCTTGGCAAAGCTTAGGCATGCAGCATTTATCCCAAGACCCAAAAGACCCCGCATTTGTGCAAGACCCCTATGCCTTTTATGACACCGCCCGCAAATATGGTGATGTCATTCAGTGGGATGACTACGGCATGGTCTGCACCCTGTCCCACGCGGCGACCCACGCGGCCTTGCGTGACAAACGTATGGGCCGTGAATGCCCACCCGAATTTGCGCCAGACATTCCGGATTCGCTTGCGCCGTTTTATGCGATCGAGGCCCACTCGATGTTGGAACTGGAGGCACCTCGCCACACGCGCCTGCGCGGTTTGGTATTGCGCGCTTTTACCAGCCGCACGATTTCAGGCCTTGCCCCTGCAATCCGTGAATTGTGCCATGCCGCAATTGATGCCTTTCCCAATGAACCATTCGACCTGCTCACCGCCTACGCGCAACCTGTGCCTGTTCGCATTATCGCGCGCCTGCTCGGTGTGCCGGAAACCCACGCCGGCGATCTGCTCGCATGGTCCAACGCGATGGTTGCAATGTATCAGGCCCGCCGGACGCCGCAGATAGAGGCCGACGCTGTGGCCGCCACCTTAGAGTTCAGCGCATTTTTGCGCGATTACATTGAACAGAAACGGCGAACACCTACGGGCGATCTGATTTCCACGCTGATCGCGGCCAATGAAGCTGGCGATAAACTGTCCGATGACGAGCTGATCACGACCTGCATTCTACTGCTAAATGCGGGCCACGAGGCAACGGTGCATACACTAGGGAATGGGGTAAAAACCTTACTGGAAACTGGCCATCGCGACATCACACCCACATTGGTCGAAGAGGTCATTCGCCACGATCCGCCACTGCATATGTTCACCCGCTATGTCTATGAAGATATGGAGTTTTACGGGGCCGACCTAAAGCGTGGCGACCAGATTGGGTGCCTGCTTGGGGCCGCTAATCGGGACCCTGCCGTCTATGATGTGCCTGCCCAGTTTGACCCAGAGCGTAAGGGCAAACAGAACACCAGCTTTGGCGGTGGCATTCATTTCTGCGTCGGCGCACCATTGGCGCGGTTAGAGCTGCAAATCGCGCTCGAAGTGTTGTTCGAACGTTGCCCCGACCTGACCCTAAACGCCCCCGCAAATTACGCCGACGTTTTCCATTTCCACGGGCTGGAAACACTGATGGTCACAAAGGCAGCGCCACCGTCGATTTGATCTCTTCCATCGACAAAAGTGCGGTCACATTATGCACCTTCACCTCTGAAATCAGAGCCTGATAGAACGTGTCATAAGCGCGGGCGTTTTGCACACGGACCTTGAGGATATAGTCGATATCCCCCGCCAAACGGTGCGCCTCTTGGACCTCATCACGGGCCAAAAGCGCCTTGAGAAATGCTTGTTGCCATTCGGTCCCATGTTCCGTCGTGCGGATCAGCACAAAGAAACAGGCCTCGAACCCCAACGCATCGGCATCCAGCAAAACGGTCTGCTGACCGATCACGCCGGCCTCGCGCATTTTCTTGATACGATTCCACACTGGCGTCTTGGATGACCCAACAGATTTAGCGATTTCGTCCAAAGATTGCGCCGCATCGGCCTGCAGGCTGCGTAAAATCTTCCGATCCATATCATCAATACGCACAGACATTCCAAATTCTCCAATTTCGGGGGGAAAACCCACCGTTTTCGCCCCAACTCAGGAACGTACGTCCTTAAATACACGCATTGGGGCGGCAATATCCATACGTTTGTTCTATATTAAGTGCAGAAATTGATCAAAGGGCGGCATCATGCAGCATTTTCCAATCTTCTTGAACGTAACATCACGCCGGATCGTCCTTTCGGGCGGTGGTGATGCGGCCATGGCTAAATTGCGGTTGTTGATGAAAACCGAAGGCAAGATCAGTGTTTATGCCGCCGAAGCATCCCCCGAAATTCACGGCTGGGCTGCGAATGGTAAATTGTCGTTGACCCTGCGTCCGATGGACCACGGCGATGCGATTTGCGCCGCGCTGTTTTACGGTGCCAACGAAGATGCAGCTGAAGACGCCCGCACCGCTGCCATCGCCGCAGCCGAGGGCGCGTTGATCAACATCGTCGATAACCTTGCCGACAGCCAATTCATCACGCCCGCCATCGTTGACCGTGACCCCGTCACCATCGCGATTGGCACCGAAGGGGCCGCCCCCGTGCTGGCCCGCGCAATCAAGGCTGACATCGAAGCCAAGCTACCCGCATCCTTGGGCACATTGGCGCGCATCGGCAAAACATTCCGCCACGCTGTGGACGTGCTGCCATTTGGCGCGAAACGTCGCAATTTCTGGTCGGATTTCTATTTCAACGCGGGTCCTTCCGCGATGGACCAACAGGGTGACGCGGGTGTTCTTCCGGCTCTCGAAACCCTGTTGGATAAACATGTGATGACAGCAGCTACTGAGGGTCACGTTGATCTTGTCGGCGCGGGTCCTGGCGATCCCGATCTGCTGACGCTGAAGGCGCGCAAGGCGATTGATAAGGCCGATGTGATCATCCACGACCGTTTGGTTACGGGCGAAATCCTTGAGCTCGCCCGCCGCGAAGCTGTGATCATTGATGCAGGCAAGGAAGGCTTTGGCAAATCCACGCCGCAATCCGATATCGACGCGCTGATCGTTGAACATGCGCTGAACGGCCATCATGTTGTGCGCCTGAAAGCTGGTGACGCGACTGTGTTTGGCCGCTTAGACGAAGAAATCGAAGCCGTGACCGCCGCGGGCATTTCCTACCAGATCATTCCGGGCATCACGACCGCCTCTGCCGCTGCTGCGAACATCGGGCAAAGCCTGACAAAACGCGGGCGTAACTCTGCCGTGCGCTTGATCACCGGCCACGACACCAAAGGTTACGCTGACCACGATTGGAAGGCACTGGCCGCCGATGGCGAGGTCGCCGCTATCTATATGGGCAAGAAGTCCGCGCGCTTCATCCAAGGCCGCCTGCTGATGCATGGCGCAAACCCTGCCACGCCCGTCACGATCATGGAAAACGTCAGCCGCGCGGATCAGCGCACGATTGCCTGCACGCTTGGCACGTTGGAACCCACAATGTCGGCGTCCAACCTGACCGGCCCTGCCCTGACATTCCTTGGCCTTGCGCCCCGCGACGCGGCGCTTGCAGCCACCGATATTCACTCAACAAAAGAGGCACTTTAACCATGGCCCGCGCATTCACACCTAAAGTTGTCACCGCCAACGCGCTGCTGGAAGGCGACGCAATCTGGTTCACCGAAACCGGCGAGTGGACCCGCGATATGGCAAAGGCCGAGCTGATCACCGACGAGGCCCACGGCGATCTACGCCTGATAGAGGCACAAGCCGACCAATCCGCCGTTGCTGGCGTTTATCTCGCGGACGCCAAGGCAGGCCCAGACGGCCCAGAACCTGTGCATTTCCGCGAAGAATTCCGCACACGCGGCCCATCCAATTACGCCCACGGCAAACAGGAAGCTTAAATCATGTATGTTTACAACGACTTCGACGAATCTTTTGTCCGTGAACGCGTCGCCCAATTCCGTGGCCAAGTGGAACGCCGCATTGATGGGTCCCTGACCGAGGATGAGTTCAAACCGCTGCGTTTGATGAACGGTCTGTATATGCAGCTGCACGCCTATATGCTGCGCGTGGCGGTGCCTTACGGCACGTTGAACGCTGATCAGATGGATAAACTAGCGCATTTGGCAGAGACATATGACAAGGGTTACGGCCATTTCACAACGCGCCAGAACATCCAGTATAACTGGCCTGAACTGCGCGATGTGCCTGATATGTTGTCCGATTTGGCCGATGTGGGCATGCATGCGATCCAGACGTCCGGCAACACAATCCGCAACGTGACCGCAGACCATTTTGCTGGGGCCGCAGCGGATGAGATCGAAGATCCACGCCCAACGGCAGAGCTGTTGCGCCAATGGTCCACCGACCACCCAGAATTCCAAGGCCTGCCGCGCAAATTCAAGATTGCTGTGACCGGTGCCGAAGTCGACCGCGCCGTCGTGTTTGCCCATGACATCGGCTTGCAGATTGTGCGCAATGATGCGGGCGAAACTGGCTACCGCGTCATTATTGGCGGCGGTTTGGGCCGCACTCCGATGGTGGGTAAAGTCCTTTGTGACTTCCTGCCCAAGGCTGACCTGCTCCCTTACTGCGAAGCTATTGTCAGCGTCTACAACCTGCTGGGTCGCCGCGATAACAAGTATAAGGCACGCATCAAAATCACCGTGCATGAAAACGGCTTGGAGAAAATTCAAGAGTTGGTAGATGCACGTTTCGCACAAATCAAACCGCTTTTTGGGGGTGTTGACCAGCAATTGCTTGCAGAAATCGAACAAGCCTTCGCCGCACCGGCATTTGTGACCAAATCGAAAGACGCTTATGAGGCCGCGCGTTTGACCAACCCTGCGTTCCGGTCTTGGTCGGATACAAACCTGACCGCGCACCGTGCGGACGGTTATGCGATTGTGTCGATTTCGATCAAGAAACACGGCGCGACGCCGGGTGACGCGACCGCAGATCAGATGCGCGTCATGGCAGACCTCGCCCGCCAATTTGGGCACAACGAGCTGCGCATCAGTCACGAGCAAAACGTGATCTTGCCGCATGTGCATGTGTCCGATCTGCCTGCGGTTTACGCGGCCTTGCGTGCTTCTGATCTGGCAACGGCAAACATCGGGCTGATCAGCGACATCATCGCCTGCCCTGGTATGGATTATTGCGCGCTTGCGACAGCACGTTCGATCCCTGTCGCCCAAGACATCGCAACACGGTTTGACGAACTGAAGTTGGAGCATGAGGTTGGCCCGCTGAAGATCAAGATCTCTGGCTGTATCAATGCCTGCGGACACCACCATGTGGGTCACATCGGCATTCTGGGTCTGGATCGCGCTGGCGTCGAAAACTATCAGATTACGCTGGGCGGTGATGGAACAGAGACCACAACCATTGGCGAACGCGCTGGCCCTGGCTTCGGCGCGGACGACATTGTGCCAGCAGTGGAACGCCTAGTGCTTGGCTATCTTGAGCTGCGCACCGACCCGTCAGAGACATTCTTGCAGGCTTACCGCCGCTTGGGTGCCGCCCCATTTGTTGCAATCCTCTATCCAGAAAAGGCCGCGAAAAATGCCGCTTAAAGAACTGGCAGAGCGCCGCAATATCTTGCACCGCAAATCTGACGCGCAGACGGTGTTGCGCCACGCGATTGACGATGTGCAACTGGGGAAAATCGCCGTTGTCAGTAGCTTTGGCGCGGAAAGCGTTGTGCTGCTGCATATGGTGTCCGAGATCAACAAGGATACGCCGGTAATTTTTCTCGACACCGAAATGCTGTTTGATGAAACACTGCAATATCAACGTGATGTGGCAGAAAAACTTGGCCTGACAGACATTCGTGTGATCACGCCCAAACGCGACGCTGTGTTCACACATGACGTCGATGGGTTGTTGCATCAAGCTGACAAAGCCGCTTGCTGCCACCTGCGCAAGGTCCAGCCATTGCAAGACGCATTGGCCGATTTTGATGGCTGGATCACGGGCCGCAAACGTTATCAGTCGGGCACACGTGCGAGCATTCCAGTCTTTGAAAAAGACGGCGGCAAAATTAAGGTCAACCCGCTGGCAACTTGGACGCCAGAGGATTTGAGCGCCTATATCGAAGCCCATAACCTGCCGCGCCACCCGTTGGTTGCCAAAGGTTATCCGTCGATTGGTTGCCAGCCTTGCACCACCCGCGTCAGCATTCATGAAGACCCGCGTGCGGGCCGCTGGCGCGATGAAGAAAAGACAGAATGTGGGATTCACTTCACCCCCGATGGGCCGCAGCGTGTGGCAGAGGTTGGACAATGAGTATTTTGGAAAAATGCGAGACAGATGGTATGAATGTAATTGTGACTGATACTGGGTTTGCTGCTGATGATTGGTCTGCTGGGTTTTGCGCCTTAGCCGAGAAGCCAGCCAATACGTCCTGCCACGCAATTGATGTGCCGTCTGATGCGCAACCGGATGCAATGGCAGCATTGGTGAACGCGGACATGATCCGCATTGATTTCCCAACATCGCACGATGGGCGTGGGTTCACACTTGCGCAGATTTTGCGCCGTGCAGGGTTTACGGGCCGATTGCGCGCCCGTGGTCATGTTCTGGCCGATCAATATGCCATGGTGCGCCGCAGCGGTTTTGACGAGGTCGAAATCGACGCCGCATTGGCAGCACGACAGCCAGAACCTCAATGGTTGGCCCGCGCCGATTGGCAGGCGCACAACTATCAGGCCCGCCTGCGCGGCTGACACCCCTTCCCTTGCCCCAATTCAATGACTAGATGGAGGGCGGCCCTATGTGGGGTCGCCAATGTATTTATGACAGAGCAAACACCTGTGACTACTGACAAAGCAAAACCCGCCCTGCCCGACGCGCAGACAGTCACATCCGTGACCCATCACACCGATAGCCTGTTCAGCTTTCGCATCACGCGCCCTGCGTCCATGCGGTTCCGGTCCGGCGAATTCGTGATGATCGGCCTGATGGGCGATCCGCATCCGGAAACGGGTAAGCAAAAGCCGCTGCTGCGCGCCTATTCCATTGCGTCCCCATCTTGGGATGAAGAGCTGGAGTTTTATTCGATCAAGGTGCAAGATGGCCCGCTGACGTCAAAGCTGCAGCACATTGAGGTCGGCGATCAGGTGATTTTGCGCCCGAAACCCGTTGGCACGCTGGTCCATGACGCATTGCTGCCCGGAAAGCGGTTGTATTTCTTCTCGACTGGCACCGGCTTTGCCCCGTTTGCAAGCCTGCTGCGTGAACCAGAGACATATGAAAACTATGGCGAGGTAATCATCACGCACACCTGCCGCGATGTTGCAGAGCTGACCTATGGTCGTGATCTGATTGCAAACCTCAAGGCCGACGAGATGATGATCGAGCTGTTGGGCGAAGAGAACCTGAACAAGATCCGGTATTACCCGACAACGACCCGCGAACAGAGCCCCAAGATGGGCCGGATTACCAAGTTGATCGAGAATGGTGAGCTGTTTGCAGATCTGGGAATCCCTGCGCTGGACCCCACGACGGACCGCGCGATGGTATGTGGCAGCTTGGCGTTCAACTTGGATATCAAGGCGCTGATGGAAGCGGCAGGCCTGAACGAGGGTGCCAATTCAGAGCCGGGTGAGTTTGTGATTGAAAAGGCATTTGTTGGTTAAGCCAACAGGTTCCAGAAACGAGAAAGGGCCGCGTCATTGCTGACGCGGCCCTTTTTTGTTTGCCGTGTGGTGGCTTACATGCCGAGCGCTTCTTTCAAGCGTGTCAGCGTCGCTTCCAGCAGGCTTGGGTTGTCTTTTACGCCGTTCACAGCAGCCGACAGGGCTGTCTTTTGAACCGCGGACAACTCGGAACCGTCGATCATTGCGATCACTTTGTCAGCATCAAAACCGTCAACAGTCAGCAGGTCTGCCATGCCGCCAGCGTCAGCCGCAGCTTCAACTGCTTCAGCAGCTTTTTCCGCAACTTGTGGTGTTGGAATGTCGATTGTCTGCGCTTCAGCAGCGTCAACAACATCGGCCGCAACATCAGCCGCTGCGTCAGCTGCGCCTTCAACGGCGTCCGCAGCACCATCAGCAACGTCGGATGCAGCATCTGCAACGCCTTCAACTGCATCGGATGCCATGTCTGTTGCGCCTTCGGCTGCGTCAGCGGCAA
>CAXIAL010000039.1:0-18104 GCA_964022435.1 uncultured Roseobacteraceae bacterium
ACGTCGGGGGACGCTCGTGCACTATCCGGCGGGGATAGGCCAGCGAGGTCTAACTCCTTGATCTAGGAGTAGAAGACCGCGCATCACGGCCTCAACCCCGAAGGCATTCCTCCAGTGCTGGGCAAGGTTAAGCTGAAGATATCAAAAGCGTAGAACCGACCCTCAACGCAAGCGGGATGACTGTGACCGGAGGCCCAAGTACCCTCCTTCTTTGCAAGAAGATCTTTCCGGGAGGGCGCTAGCAACTGTGCCTTGGTCTGGTGTCGAATATACTAAAGACACATGTGCCGTTGCGACTGCGCCCCAAACGCCGAAAATCGCGGCCAGTAAAATGGACTTCCTCTTAAAAACTCTTTTCTCGTTTTAAAGGTCGATCGTTAGCTGGGTTTCCCCAGGGGCGGCGCGTGATTGGCACAGGATGATTTGCCCGTCTTGTTGGGCCTTCGATAGCACATAGTCGCGATGTTCTACATCACCCGAAATGACACCGCATTTGCACACGCCGCAAATCCCGTCGTCGCATTTCATGTCCACATGCACCCCCGCATCAAGCAAGACATCCGTGATTTTCTGGTCCGCTGGGATGCTGAATTCCTTGCCTGATTGCGCAAGTTTCACCGTGAAGGCGTGGTTCACATAGTCGGGCTGTTCGGGCACCGCAAAGTATTCCAAGTGCTTCGCGTCGTCAGGGAACCCCGCACGGGTCGCGGCCTCAATAACCCCATCCATGTAACGATCAGGCCCGCAGGTATAGACGTGATGTCCATCGCTGTAGCCGCCTAGAATTGCATCCAAGTCGGCCCGCACGCCCTGATCAGAAAAGTGGAAATGCACGTGGTCGGCCCAAGGCATGCCTTGCAGGTCCGTCACGTATCCCGCGCCATCGCGGGTGCTCGCGGAATAGTGCATCTCAAACGGTTGGCCCAAGGCGTGTAGCCGGTGAGCAAAGGCAATCATCGGTGTGATCCCGATGCCGCCGCCCATCAAATATGACTTGGGTGCATCCTCAACCAGCTCGAAATGGTTGATCGGTTTAGAGATAAAGACCCGCCGCCCTTCGTTGAAAATGCGGTGCAGGAACTTGGACCCACCGCGGCCCTCATCTTCTCGCAACACACCGATCTGATAGCTGCGCCGGTTCGCCGGATCACCCGACATTGAATACTGGCGCAGGAATTCTGGGGCGACGACAATGTCCAGATGACCGCCCGCCGTCCATGGGGGCAGGTCCGAACCGTCCCATGCCTCGAACTCGTATTTGGTCACATCGGGGGTCATCTGTTCGACCTTGGAAATGCGCGCGGCAATCACGGGGGCGTCGTCGAATGACGGTAATTCATGGGCCAAACCGTCGGTATCGCCAGCAGCCAGTCGCGCTTGATAGTCATCTGCGCTGATCATGTCCTCATAGGCCTGAATGCCGGCCTCGCGGTCCATGGGGAACGGGTAAGGCCATGGATGCGGCGCGAGGTTGGCGGGATAGACAGCCATCGTCTGGTCTTCGTATTTCAGATCCAAATGGCGCTGTAGTTCGCGGCGGTTTACAGGTTTGGTGGTCTTGCGATAGGCGCCATCGTCCTGCACCTCGATATCCCACCACCATTTCTTGGCATCATTGAGCCCGCCATTGCCCACGGCGTCATCGAGCTTGGCCAAAAGCGGCGCGGCCTTCGGCATATTCATCGCGGCCCAGCGGAACGGTTTTTCGGCAAACAAACCTTCAAGGTTCCACGGGCAGGTTTTCATGCAGCGCCCACACATCGCACCGCCTTCGGTTGTGATCCGGTAGGTCGTGCATTTTTGGCTGTCGGATTTCCAAATTTCGTAGCCGTTGAACATCAGCTTTGGCCCCGCCGTGATCGCCCCCGCAGGACATTCGCGCGCGCATTTGTTGCAGCTTTCGCAAAATTTCTGCAGGCCGAAATCAATCGGTTTGTCGTGGGTTAGGGGCATGTCGGTTGTCACAACACCCGATTTCAATCGGGGCCCAAGCAAAGGATGTAAAATGACTTCACCAATGCGACTAACTTCGCCCAAGCCCGACAATAATAAAAGGGGGGGCTGTAAAACCTCGCCGTCCATCACGGTGTGCGCTTTGGCTTTGTAGCCCATATTGCGGATTTGTTTGGCGATGACGCCGCCAAGCAAGGAGAACCGGAGATAGGCACGCATGCTTTGCGCGACAGCGACCCAATCGTCGCCGCTGGCACCTTCCATGGTCTCGTAACCTTGGTCGATAATCATGCTGATTGCATTGTGGTGGGGCGGGGTAATCGGCTCGCCTGTTGCGTCATGACTATACCACGTCCAATCGGGGCAACGCGAAATGCCCACGGCGTCGACGCCAAGGAAATAGCTGGCGGCTTTGACATTTTCGGCATTGCGCTGCGCGTCGGTCGGCGGAGACACATCTTCCGCATATCCGTCCTGCAACAATACAAACGCGCCCAGAATGCGCCGTTGCGCAGCGGAAAGCGCACATTTGCGGGCGTAATGTCCACCCGCGGCGGCCTGCTGTTGTTTTTTACCCAGCTCGCCAAATTGGGCGCGCGCGAACATATCTGTGCGCTTGGGCACGCGGGCGACGCGGTCTTCGTCGATAAACGTCGTGGGGGTGTCCTTGCGCTTGAGAGTTTCAAACGGCAGTGCTCCATCCGCGAAATCGCGTTTGGCATAGGGATCGCGGTTCATCGCGTTCTTGGACGTTGAGGTGCCAAGCCACCATGCAGGGCCCCGCGTTTTGAACCACGGTTGGTCCGCCATCGGGGCCAATGGGGCGTCCGTTTCCATTTCAAATGTGGAGGTCACCACGGCAAGACCAAAGGCGGTGCCTATATAAGGTGCGACCAGCTTGCCGTCTTCAACCGTTGCCAACCCTGCGGCCACGGCCAGCTTGTTCATATCAACGTCAGACGTGGATATAGAGTGGGACCGGCTGTCATACCCCAGCAGGCGCAAATAGTTGGCAACACCTACCGCAGCCTCGTTGGCGCGTAGGCAGGCGCGGTGATCTTCTGTCCCAACAATCCATTCAGCGCCTTTTTCATCTGGTCGCACAGCGCGGTTTTGTTCGAACAAAAACACAATCGCATGGTCGTGCCCACTGATGGAACTAGGCGGGGCCTGCATGGAATCGCGCAGGTCGGCCATGATCACGTCAATGCCAGAGGCGAGTGTCTTCGTTTGTTTGGTGCGCAAATCCTCGGCCAATTGATCAATCGCCGGATTGCGGATTGGCGTCGACAGCAGAGCCGCGCCGGGCAGGCGGCAAATACCCATCATGGATGCATCGCCGAAATAGCCGAATGATTTGATGTGTTGCGCGCGCGCTGTCAGATCATCGGGCACTTCGGCCACGGCGCGATTGATCAGCCCGTCGCGCACGGCATCCATCATCGCCTGATAATCACCCATCGCGTTCACAAGCGAATGTGGCGTGTCCAAATCAGCAAATGACAGGGGCTGCATTTGTGGCACGTCAGATACATCTTGGCCACGTGGGGCGCGGGTCAGACGTTCAAGCGGGTAGGGGCCCATATGAAACGGACGGGTCTTGGTCGAAAAAAAACGATGTCCCAAAAGTGTCTCCGGCGGTGTTGTTGCGTCGACCCTAGCCAGCGTTGCGGGTCCCGTCCACTTAAGTTGTAAACAATGTCTGGCCGCGTGCATCTGCGATGCGGAACACCATAGAATCGTATCAGCTGGCGGGCGGAATCGCTGCGGTGCAGCAACGTTTTTAGCAAGATTCGATGCTTGTTCCGCTTTATTTTTACAAATTTTTAGGGTTTAATGATGGAATTGTATGTGTCTTTGTTGGGATAGTATTTGAGGGATTTCCGTTAATCCATCATGCTGATTGGACGAACTATCGACGAAATTGTTATTTCTGGGAGGAAAAACATGAAATCTCTACGTAACACAGCACTCGGTCTGACGCTTGGCGTTGCTGGTGCTTCTTTCGCGTCTGCGGAGTCTTTGACAATCGCAATCGTGAACAATGGTCACATGATCAACATGCAATCAGTTGCTGAGCAGTACACTGCTGACACTGGCGTGGAACTGAACTGGGTTTCTTTGGAAGAAGGCGTTCTGCGCGAGCAGGTCACTTCTGACACAGCAACCGGTGGTGGTCAGTACGACATCATCAACATCGGCATGCAGGAAGCTCCAATCTGGGGTGCAGCTGGCTGGATCGAACCACTTGAGTTCGGCGCAGACTACGACGTTGACGACATGCTGCCAGCAATGCGCAACGGTCTGTCCCACGAAGGCACACTGTACGCTGCACCATTCTACGGTGAATCCTCTATGGTTATGTACCGTAAGGACCTGACAGACGCAGCGGGCGTTTCCATCGCTGACAACGACAGCTGGGACAACGTCAAAGCGGCAGCTGCTGCAATGCACGACCCAGACAACGGCGTATACGGTGCATGTCTCCGTGGTAAGCCAGGTTGGGGCGACAACATGGCGTTCGTCACTACGATGGTTAACTCCTTCGGTGGTGCTTGGTTCGACGCAGACATGAAGCCTGCTTTGGACTCTGACGAATGGAAAGCTGCAATCAACTTCTACGTTGATCTGCTGGGTAACTACGGCCCTCCAGGCTCCGAAGGTAACTCCTTCAACGAAATCCTTGCTCTTTACAACGAAGGCAAGTGTGGCCTGTGGATCGATGCGACAATCGCTGCGTCCTTCTTGGAAGTAGACGGCGTTGCATACGCTCAGTCACCAAACGCAGGTAACCCAGTCGGTGCGAACTGGCTCTGGGCTTGGGCAATGGCTGTTCCAACAGGTTCACCAAACTCCGAAGCTGCACACGCGTTCATCGAGTGGGCAACATCTAAAGAGTACATCCAAGCTGTAGCTGCACACCCAGACTTCGGTTGGGGTTCTGTTCCAACAGGTACACGTGCGTCCACATACGCTTCTGCTGACTTCCAGGCTGCTGCACCATTCGCAGCTGCTGAAATGGCAGCGATCGAATCTGCTGCTCCAGAAGCAACAGACATCAAGCCGTACGTTGGTGTACAGTTTGCTGCGATCCCTGAGTTCCCAGAGGTTGGTACAGCTGTAGCACAAGAAATCGCAGCGGCTCTGTCCGGCGCAAAATCTGTGGACGAAGCTCTGGAAGCTTCTCAGGCTGCTGCCGACGCAATCATGTCCGAAGCGGGCTACTACTAAGTAGACCACTAGGTGACATTTGGGCCCGCTCGTTCGCGAGCGGGCCCATACCACCCTAAAAAATGTTTGTTGTTTGGCTTGAACGCTTACGTGCGGTTCGCCGAATAGACACCCGAAATACGCAACGAAACGCAACCTCCATTTGGTAAGGTCACCCGAGCTATGTCTGACAGAACTCTTCCCCGCATTTTGCAAACACCAGCTGTGATACTGCTTCTTGTGTGGATGCTCGTTCCGCTCAGCATGACGCTGTATTTCTCGTTCATCCGCTATGTATTGAACTCTGCCCGCCGCCCTGAATGGACGACACCAAGCTTCAGCAACTGGCGTGGTTTCGGGAACTACGAATACGTGATGAAGGCCAAGGATTTCGTGCTTGCAATCCAGAACTCCGTGATCATCGTGGGCAGCATTTTGATCATTACGGTCATCTTGGGTCTTGCTATTGCGGTGCTGATTAACCGGTCCTTCCCGGGGCGTGGTATCGTGCGCGTCCTACTCATTTCGCCGTTCTTTGTTATGCCTGCGGTGAACGCGGTTTTGTGGATCAACATGATCCTTGATCCGGTTTTGGGTCTGCAAGGGATCGCGGTTGGCGGGTTGAACAATTTGATCGAAGGATTGCGTGATTGGCCTGTCTTTGGCAGCTTCTTCTCGCTTTGGCCGGAATTGAAAGCTGTGTCTTTCCGCGCAACCCAAACCTCCGCAATCGCGGTTATCATGATGGTTGCTTGGCAGTGGACACCATTCGCAGTGCTGATCTTTATGACATCGCTGCAGTCCGAAGACGAAAGCCAGAAAGAGGCCGCAACGCTAGATGGCGCATCCGCATGGTCGAAGTTCATCAACCTGACAGTGCCGCATCTGGCCCGTCCCATTGCGATTGTTGTGATGATCCAATCGATCTTTCACCTGTCGCTTTATGCTGAAATCGAAATTGTCAGCCGCGGATCGGGTAACAAAAACCTGCCGTATCTGATCGGCGAATTTACCAACAACAACATCGGTGCGGCATCTGCCACAGGCATCTTTGCGGTTATCCTTGCTAACATCATCGCGATCTTCTTGTTGCGCATGGTCGGCAAAAGCTTGATGGATTAAGGACCAAGACAATGGCAACAGTTACACAATCCACAAAGCTCGGAAATATCCTTTGGCCCACACTGGCCTGGGTCGTCGCCTTGGTCTTTTTCTTCCCGATTTTCTGGTTGGTTTTCACCAGCTTTAAAACCGATGCGGACGCGGTGAAGCCTGAATTCCTGTTCAAGTTCACCCCGACGTTGGAAAACTATACCAACATGACCGAAAACTACGATTACTGGCGCTTTGCCATTAACTCGGTCATCACATCCTCCTTTGCCACATTGTTCGCGCTGGTGGTGGGCGTGCCTGCTGCTTACGCAATGGCCTTCAACCCTAGCCGCCACACCAAGGACATCCTGATGTGGATGCTGTCGACAAAGATGCTGCCAGCGGCGGCCGTGCTTTACCCGATGACATTCCTGACCAAGAACTTCCTTGGGATTTTCGACACGCATTTCCTTGTGATCTTGGTCTTGTGCCTGATCAACTTGCCAATCGTGATCTGGATGCTGTTCACCTACTTCAAAGAGATCCCGAAAGAGATCATCGAAGCCGGTAAAATGGACGGCGTGAACACATGGGGCGAAATCAAGGATATCCTGATCCCACTCGCATGGGGCGGCATCGCATCCACGGCACTGCTGACATTCATCTTCTGCTGGAACGAAGCCTATTGGACCGTGCGTTTGACCACGATTGATGCCGCAACCCTGTCGAAACTGATCGAAGGTAACCGTGCGCCAGAAGGCCTGTTCTTTGGTCGTCTGTCCGCTGTGTCCACAGCCGCCATTGCACCCATCGTTGTGCTTGGCTGGTTCTGTCAGAAACAGCTGGTTGCTGGCCTGACTTTCGGGGCGGTGAAATAATGCTGAACGCGGCACCCACAGATCTGACGGGCAAGACCTGCCTCGTCACGGGTGCTGCTGGCGGCATCGGGGCCAGTGCGGCTGCGCATTTAGCAGCCCTTGGCGCGGCAGTCTACGCGACCGATATCGGTGACAGCTTTGATGGTGACGCGACCTATGTTGCGCATGATCTGTCCAGCGATGCGGGCCTTGCGGCCTGCACCGATTGGATAGGTGACATCAAACCTGACGTGCTGTTCAACAATGCGGCCATCTTTGACATGGGCAGCATTCTGGACGCTGATCTTGCGCAATACGACCGCCTGTTCAGCGTGAATGTGCGCGGGTTCTATGCGGTTATGCAGGCTTGTGCCAAATCCATGGTCGCCAACGGACAGCACGGATCAATCATCAATCTCGCGTCCCAAGCGGGGCATCGCGGCGAAGCTTTGGTTGCACATTACTGCGCCACGAAAGCAGCCGTCATCAGCTATACGCAATCGGCGGCATTGGCGCTTGCGCCCCATAAAATCCGCGTCAACGCGATCAGCCCCGGCGTCATCGACACGCCAATGTGGGCGACCGTGGACGCTCTTTTTGCGAAATTCGAAGACAAGCCCTTGGGCCAAAAGAAGCGCGAAGTCGGCGAAGCTGTCCCGCTTGGGCATATGGGCACGCCCGACGACGTGGCCCGCGCAGCCGTGTTTCTTGCATCCGATCAATCCGCCTATATGACGGCACAAACCATCGGGATCGATGGTGGAAATGTGTTGAGGTGATCTGATGTCGATTATTGCTCCAGAAATTGAAATGGTTGACCGCTCCACGCGGTCCATTCGCTATCTTGAACATGGCTGGCCCACGGAATTGTGCCGCTGGCATGCCCATGAAGAATACGAATTGCACCTGATCACGGCGACCCGCGGTAAGGCGTTTGTCGGCGACTATATCGGTGATTTTAAGGCGGGTGATTTGTTCATGACCGGCCCGAACTTGCCCCACAACTGGGTCACAGATCAGGTCTGGTCCGAACCCGTCGCGACCCGCGATATGTTGGTGCAGTTCAGCCATGTCAGCGTCGAAAAGCTGGCTGATGGGTTCCCCGAATTTTCCCAAGTGCTTGAGCTTCTAAAGCTCGCACAATCAGGCATCGTTTTCGAAGGGTTCAACCCAACGTTTGCGCGCGGCCACATGGAATCGATCCGCGACAATAAGGGTGCGGAACGCATCCTTGCTTTTGTTCGCTTCCTTGTGCGTTTGAACGAACACGCGGAAAAGCGGACTTTGTCAGTCAACAAATTGGTGCAACCGAGTGGCGGCAGTAAACAAGCACGGATCGCGACCGTCGTAGATTACGTCGTAAAGAATTTTGATGAACCGATGTCTGTTGGTGACGCGGCCAAGATGGCAGGCATGACCGAAATCACATTCAGCCGCAATTTTCAGTCTGTCACCGGGCACGGGTTTGTCGATTTCTTGAACCGCATTCGGATCGGGCAGGCCTGCAGCATGCTTTATGCGTCCGACGATCAAATCATCACGATTTCACAATCTGCTGGGTTCAAAAATCTCGCTAACTTTAACCGTCATTTCCTCAAGCTCAAGGGCATGACACCGTCCGAATATCGCGACACAGCGCGCAAAGATCTTGCGCCACAATTGGAGACGACGCCATGAACAGTGTCAAACAAACACATGTCTTCGCAACGGGTTACGACCGATCCGCATGTGATGTTGGCGTTGTTCATCTTGGATTTGGCGCGTTTCACCGCGCGCATCAGGCCGTCTATCTTGATGACTATATGGACCAGTCCGGCGATCTGCGCTGGGGTGTTGCTGCGGTCAACTTGCGCGGTTCCGAGGCGGATCACTTCAAAACCGCACATGACGATATCACGCGGCACGATGGGTATTTCCTGAAATCCATTTCCGCCGAAGGTGAAGTCGCATTGCGTCAAGTTAGGGCACATGTCCATTTCGAAGACTGGAGCCGTAGCCGCGCACAGGCCGAAGAGCTGCTGAGCAACACGACCGTGCATCTTGTCACAATCACTGTGACTGAAAGCGGGTATTACACCGATCCAAACGGCAATTTGAATGCCGCGGACCCAACGATTGCGGCCGAGGTGTCCGGCGGCAAACCTGCCAGTGTCTACGGCTATTTGCGTGCCGCTTTGGCGTTGCGCCAACGCAGCACGGGTGCACCGATCACCATAGCATGCTGCGACAACATTCGCCAAAACGGCAAGATGCTGCGCCGCAACTTGAATGCTTATCTTGTTGCTTGTGGCGATTCGGATTTGGCGGCTTGGGTAGACGCAAACGCGGCCTTCCCATGTTCAATGGTCGACCGGATCACACCGCGCAGCCCTGATGCATTGGGCGTTGAATTGTCTGCGTTGGTTGGCAGCACCGTTGCCTCGCCGATCATGGCCGAAGATTTCATTCAGTGGGTTTTGCAAGACAACAAGGCGGCGGATATGCCCGATCTGGCACAGGCCGGCGTGACTGTAACCGCCGACGTTGACCCCTATGAAGAAACCAAAATCCGTGTCTTGAACGGCGGACATACAGCGCTGGCCTACTTGGCTGCGCTGGAAGGTGTCGAAACCTTTGACGCCGCAATGCGCGTGCCACATTTGAACGCTCATTTTCAGAATTTTGAGACGCAAGAGGTGCTGCCTGCGATCACGCTGGACTTGCCGTTTTCCAAGGATGCCTATCTTGCCGATATCGCCCGTCGTTTTGGCAATGTGGCGATTGGCGACACTGTTGCACGCATTTGTGCGGATGGCATGGCGAAGTTCCCGATCTTCATTCGTCCAACAATCGAAGGTTGCTTGGTCCAAGGTCTCATGCCGGTTCATGCGATCCGTAGCATCGCAAGCTGGTATGTGTTTTCGCGCCATGTGGCTGCTGGAAAAATACCCTTTAATTACGTCGAGCCCAGCTGGGACGACTTGGAAGCGCTGTTGGGTTCCGACGCGTTTCTGACCAATCACCAGCTTTGGGCCGATATCCCCGAAACCTACCCTGCATTCGTAGAAACTCTGCGGAACGAGATTAAAGAAATGGAAATCAAATGGCCGGTCTAACGCTGCGCGATGTGCGCAAAAGCTATGGTTCAACGCAAGTCATGCACGGCGTGGACCTTGATATTACCGACGGCGAATTTGTCGTATTTGTTGGTCCATCAGGTTGCGGCAAGTCCACCTTGCTTCGGATGATCGCCGGTCTGGAAGAAATTTCTGACGGCACCGTTCAAATCGGCGACACAGTTGTGAACGATGTTGCTGCGTCTAAGCGTGGCGTGGCGATGGTGTTCCAAACCTACGCGCTGTATCCGCATATGACGGTTTACAAGAACATGGCGTTTGGCCTGAAGCAGGCGAAAACCGATCCAAAGGAAATCGACCGCCGCGTGCAAGACGCAGCCAAGATTTTGCAGCTCGAGGATTACCTTGATCGGAGCCCGCGCAACCTGTCGGGTGGTCAGCGTCAGCGCGTCGCCATTGGCCGCGCGATTGTACGTGACCCAGAGGTGTTCTTGTTCGACGAACCGCTGTCCAACCTTGATGCGGCCCTGCGTGTGCAAACCCGTTTGGAAATCGCACGCCTGCACGAGCGTCTTGGCAACACAATGATCTATGTGACCCACGACCAAGTCGAAGCCATGACATTAGCCGACAAGATCGTTGTACTGCGGGCAGGCCAGATCGAGCAGGTCGGTTCTCCGATCGAGCTTTATGAAAGACCTGCCAACGCATTTGTTGCGCAGTTCATCGGTAGCCCAAAGATGAATTTCTTTGCCACTGATGATCTTGCGAAATCCGCACCCAATGTTTTGGGGCGTGCGATTGCCGACGATGAACATGTTGGCCTACGCCCGGAACATCTGGTGCCCGCCAAATCTGGCGTCGTTGTCGAAGGCAGCTTGGAACTTGTTGAAAACCTTGGTGAATATGCGCTTGTGCATTTGATCACAGCGACCGGCATCGAATTCATTGCGAAAACTGAAAAGCCACCAACAGTCGCAAAAGGCGAGACCATTGGTTTCACCATCAAACCGGAATTGGCGCATGTTTTCGATAAAGTAAGCGGCCTGCGCAAATAATCACGTAACCGTGCGGTGGCAACGTCGCACGGTTAGGCTACCCTTTGTGCGAAACGATTCACAAAGGGGACGGACATGCGCGGAATTTTGATCAGCGCGGCTGCGGCCATTGCTCTGGCGTTCGGTGTTGTCGCCTGTTCGACACCAGTGCAAACGCCCCTTAAGACGAAGCCTGCATCCGCGTTACGCATCGGCACATATAATGTGCATTACATCATCCTGAGTAAAGAAACGGGCAGCTGGTCCGTTGGCGATTGGGATCGCCGCAAGGCCCCGATGGACGCGGCATTCAAGACATTGAATGTCGACATCATAGGCTTTCAAGAAATGGAAAGCTTCGCAGGGCGCGCGGCGACAGACACCAATTTGACCCTGTCGTATTTGCTTGAACGAAACCCAGAGTTTGCGGCGGCCGCCGTTGGTGACCCCGCCGATTTTCCGTCAACGCAACCGATCTTATATCGCACCGACAGGTTAAGCTTGTTGGATCAAAGCTGGTTCTTTTTCTCTGATACGCCTGACGTGATTTATTCGCGCACATTCAATGGATCATTTCCCGCCTTTGCGAGCCTTGCGCAGTTTGAAGACATCGCATCGGGCGAGAGTTTTCACGTCGTGAATGTGCATTTCGAATACTCCAGTAGGTCCAATAGGTTGAAGTCGGCCGCCTTGGTTGTGGATCGTATCCAGCCACTGTTGGACGCTGGCGAAAAGGTCATTGTGGTCGGCGACCTGTACGCGCGGGCAGGGGCGCAAACGCAAAACATTTTATCGGATGCGGGGCTAGGTTTTCTGTCAGTTCAGGGCGCGACATATCACTTTAATCGCGGTGCAAACCTGTTCGGCGCGATTGATCACATCGGGCTAAGCGAAGGGGTGTCAGCCGTCGGTGCGCCACATGTGCTGCGTGAACAGTTCGGTGGCGAATGGCCGAGCGATCATTATCCTGTCGTTGTCGATATTGTGTTAAATTAGGCGGGGCCAAAACTGTCGGCGTAGAACCGGTGCCAGTTGCCGCCCATGATGCCCGCAACCTCTGCGTCAGACAGGCCCGTGGCACGTAACCCGTTCTGAATGTTGTCGAAATCTCGGTTGTCATTGAACCAGCTTGGCATCGGTGGGAAACCTGCGTCGCTTGCCGATCCTTCGCCATAGTCGATCTGTTTGGTCCAACGGCCAACGCGCATCCATTCCACAATGCTATTGGGTTGATTTTGGCAAAGGTCGGTCCCGATCCCAAGATGTTCGGCACCAAATTTACCTGCCGTGTCTGCAATCATTTCGCAAAAGCTCTGGAGCGTGCAGTCCGATTTTCCGGCCAGATGGTGCGGGTAAACGGAAAACCCAAGCATGCCACCACCAGCAGTCACGGCCTTGATCACCTCGTCAGTTTTGTTGCGCAGGGCAGGGTGCCAGCTGTCGGGGTTTGCGTGGGTGATGGCAATCGGACGGGTCGAAATTTCTGCCGCCTCAATCGTGGACCGGTCCGCGCTATGGCTCATATCGACAACCATACCGACACGGTTCATTTCGGCGATGACCTCGCGGCCCATGCGCGTGATGCCGGGGTCTTCTGCCTCGTAACAGCCCGTCGCCAGCAGCGATTGATTGTTATAGCTTAGCTGCATAAACCGCGCGCCCAAACGGTGCAAAACCTCGACCAGTCCAATGTCGTCTTCGATGGGGGACGGGTTTTGGAAACCAAATATGATGGCTGTGCGCCCTGCGGCCTTTGCTGCATCAACGTCAGCGGCGGTGAACGCCTGACAGATCAGATCGGGGTATGTTTCAAACCAGCGGTTCCACTGTTCGATGTTGTGCACGGTTTCGCGGAAATTTTCGTGATAGGCGATGGTAACATGCACCGCATCGACGCCACCCTCGCGCATTTGACGGAAAATTTTCTCTGACCAGTTTGCATATTGCAGGTTGTCGATGCGCATGGGGATACCTTTGGTGCGGGGCTATGATTTTTTAGCGAGCGATCTTGCGCGCGATTTTTTCGGATAGGGCGAGCAGCGCGCGCGCTTGGGCTTGTGCAATCCCTGCTGGTGTGGCTGTCGTCACAGGCATTTGATAGGCAAAGCTATTGGTGGAACTGGGATAGTCGATCCCGTCGCCACCCACAAAGAACTGACCTTCAAAATCGAACATGCCATCCGCGCCGGTGATCATGCGGGTCACCCGCACATCGACCGCGACGTCCGGCAAGCCAACAAAGGGCCACGGGTCTGGCCCGACCTTTGCGCGTGTGATGTCGCCGATGTGATGGGCCAATGCCAGCGTGACGGCGCGGGCGGGATCATCAGCCCACAGAATACCGTTATCGGCTGAAATAAGCCCGTCATCTGTCTCAATCGACAGCTCTTCTGCGGCGGCATATGTGGGCAGGGAAACGGTGCGGATGATTGCGGTGCTGACCGCAGCACGCAGGCGTAATTCCGACGAAATATGTGCCATGTCCAACCGTGGCGTGCTGCCAGAGCAAGCGATCAACAGGGCGGCAAGCCCGACAAAGATCATTGGTTTCATCATTGGCTTTAACGTCCCGTCAAAAGTGAACTTGGATTGCGTTGAATAGTCCGCGCAAGGTTGGTGACGGCATCGGCCGCCGCCTGAATGTCGCGCAACGTGCCGAGCGTTTCGGAGTTGAAACGTGACCGATCACCATAGGATTGGATCAAGTCCTCGGTTTGTGTGATAAGTGTTTCTGCTTGTGCAACGAGACGCGTTGCGCGCGCGGATAGGGCGGGCAGCCCTTGCACAGATGTTTCCAATGCCGTGGCTGCGGCACTTGCGCTGGCCAAAGCCGCATTGACGTTTTCAATCGCACCGCCATCGCGGACCTCGCCCAAGAACAGGCGTATCTCGTCAAGTGCGGCGGTCACAGAGGCGGGGAGATCGGCTGTCGCGTCTGACCCAATCAGCGCATCAATCGATGCCAAGGTGCGGCTGGCATTGCCGACCAATTCATCCATTTCAAGTGCCAGCGCTTTGGTGGTCAATGCTTCGACCTGCCGCGTGATCGCGGGAAGGTTGGCGGTGGCTGCTTCGATATTCGTGATGGCAGAATTGGCTGCCGTGATTGTCGCGGACAAACCGGCAACAATTTCTGCGTCTTCTGCGCCTGTCATAAAATCGTTGAACTGGGCAACTGTTTCGCTTACGTCGGCCACTGCGTTGCGCATGTCGGCAGGGATGGCTTGGATGTCTTCGCCGCCCACCAGATTGCGGGCCGCATCGAGTAGCGCCGTCACAGCGCCCGGCACAGCCAGCACATCGTCATTGTCCGCCAAGCGTTGGAAGCTATCCATCATTTCGATCGCGCCTTCCATCAGTTCTTCGACGGGTAGGTCGTTGATCCGCACCAGCACACCTTCGGCAGAGGCCGCGACATCGGTGATTTCGGATTTAGTGATCGGCAAGATCATCAGCCCATCGCTATCTGAGGTAAGCGGAACAGGCGGCGCGTCGGGCACATCCACCAATTCGACCTGTAACGACCCCGATAATATATTGCCGGTAATCATCCGCGCGCGTAGCCCATCTGTCACGAGTTTTTCCAAAAACGCGCGGGCCTCGTCTGGCGTGGTTTGTTCTCCTAGACCCAAGCGGCTGGGCTCAATCGCAAGACTGGTGCGCAGGCGTACGGCCTGTTCTTGATCCGTGTTGACAACGAAGGCGCTAAGGTCCGTGACTTTGCCGACGCGGATACCTTGGAACCGCACTTCGGAACCCACGGTCAAGCCTCGCACAGAGCCGTCAAAAAGCACCACAGTGTTAAGCAGATCTTCGTTCAGGGTCGTGTTGGATAATGCGTTTGCACGCGCAGTTTCTTCGTCTTCGTACAAATCGAACAACTGTCCATCGCGGACTGGCGCGCCGCCTGAAATTACGGTGTCATAGGCGATGCCGCCTTCGATCAGCGATGCGATAGAGTTCACGTCGAGCGACAAGCCACCAGCGCCAAGACTGACCGAGAAACCAGAGGCATCCCAGAACCGCGTGTTGGTCGTGATGCGTTGGTCGAATGGATAGCGGATGAATGCCTCGACGATGACGTCCTCGCCATTGAACGACAGTTCAGGCGCTTCAAGGCTGCCGACCTCGATGCCCTTGTGCAGGATTGGTGCCCCTTCGGCCAATGGGCTACCGTCCGGTGCACGGAGGCTGATCACCGTGCCACGCTGGCCAGATCGTGTAACGGGGGGATCTTCGCGGCCTGCGAACATGGTCTGTGGAACATCTGCCTCGGTGTCCCACGCGCCCTCGATATAGACGCCGCCCAATACGGTGTCTAAACCTGTGATGCCGCGCACTGTGACGTCGGGGCGCACGACCCAGAACTGGGCATCATCATCCAAAAATGGTGCGATATTTTTGTCGACCCGCACATGGACCAGCAGATCGGTTAGCCCTTCTGTGAACTCTACCTTTTCAACGCGACCCACGGTCACATCGCGGTATTTCAAAACGGTCTCGTCTGCCGTTACTCCGGACGCGTTTTCAAAACTGATTTCGATCAATGTGCCTTGGTTAACGTAATTGGAATAGGCCACGCTCAATGATACCGCCAACGCGAGGATCGGCACCAGCCATACCAGCGACACCCGTTGCCAGAACGGGCGTTTGACGGGACGCACATCAAGCGATGCAGGCATTGGCGGTGGCGTGTCGGTCATCTGGCAGGATTCCTGTCTGCGTCCCAAATCAGGCGCGCGTCAAAACTTTGAGCGGAAAGCATCGTAAATACAACCGACAAAGCGAAACTGACGGCGGCAATCCCGGGGTTGATCGTGGCGATGCTGTCCAATTGCACGAGCGCGGACAGGATTGCCACGACAAAGACGTCGATCATCGACCATCGCCCGATAAATTCGACAACGTCATACAAGCGGTGCCGTTGATGCTGGGTCATCGTCGCGCCGCGTTGGACGGACCACGCAAGATAGGCAACGGCCAGAAATTTTCCGACGGGAATGATCACAGAGGCCACAAAAACCACCAAGGCGATGCCAATGTTGCCGTGATGTATCAGCTCGACCACACCGCCAATAATGGTGCTTTGGGAATTGTCGACCAGCGTATTGGTTTTTAGCATCGGATAAATGTTCGCAGGCACATAGGCGATCAGCCCTGCCAGCAGCCATGCCCAAACGCGTTGGATGCTTTTATCATCGCGGCTTTGGATACGACTTCCACAGCGCGCGCAAATGTGCGCGGCCCCGTCATGGACGCGGCCACAGCGTTGGCAGGCGATCAGCCCTGCCTCGCGCGCCGTAATCAGCGCGGGGGATGTTCCAGTGCTTGCCAAATTGAAAACCTACAGATGAGTTGATCCTTGAGGACCGTGATGATGACCAAGGCCGCAAAGGCCCAGAATGCGGGACCAAATGTCAGCGTTGCGATTCCCGCAACCTTGATCAAGGCGATGGCCACACCGACGATGAAAATTTCAGCCATGCTCCAAGGGCGCAAATATTCCGCCAATGCGAATGCCCCACGTGCGCCTGCGCGTGGGGCCGCGTTGCGGGTGAGGGGGGCGATGGCATAGATGATTGCGCCCAATCGGACGAGGGGCAAGAACACGATGAACCCCGCGACAGCGGCTGCCAGCAGCAGCGCGATACCTCGATCAAACGCCATGACGGCTTGTAATACAGAGATGCTGTTGTGCCGCCCTTGTACATCCAGTCCAAGAAAAGGAAAACTGACGGCGGCAATCATCAAAATGAACGCCGCAATCGCGAGGCTCATCACTGTTGCAATCGCCGTGGTCGAACCCGTGGCGATAACCAGCCCGCAGCGTTGGCAATGGGCACGTGTGCCATGGGGCAGATCGCCCGCGACATGCAGGGTGTCACATTGCGGGCAAGCCACAAGGTCGTCGAGAGGTGGCAATGCAGCTGGCAGCGCGCGCATCCTTTTGTTGCTGATCCCATTCCCGCAGCGGTTAGGATTCTAGGATGTATTATAGGCTTTGCGCTTGGCACTTGCCATACCTTGTCCGTTCACAAATGACGACGGGGCGTTTGGCGCATTGCAGGCCCGATTGGTTGGTAAAGCCTTGATACTTACGACCTGAAAGCACGAAGGCGTCAACTTTGCGGTGACCACGTGAGGTTCAAGTCGCAAGGTATAGTGTTGTCGATCACGGATTGTGCATTGGGTATGTCGTTGCGTTCAGCGCGCTGTGTCGCAACCGTAGAACTTAGATTATGCGATAGCCACCGGTGAATAAGGCGGGCGCGCAGTTCTGGCATCGGCACATCCAGCCGCACGGTCACGTCCCAAAATGGGACCAAGTCTCGCCAGACGGGGGCGTCATACATCAAATAATTGCCTTCGATGATCGTCACGGGCGTATCCGCCGAAACATGTATGGCACCAGCGATACTGATATCACGACTGCGATCAAAGCTTGGGAAATAGACATCTTCCCCGGCGCGCAGGGCTTTGACAAGGCGCGTCAGCCCTGCCACGTCAAAAGTATCGGGCGCACCTTTGCTTTGCATCAGGTTGCGTTTTTCGAGCTGGCGATTGTCGAGATGGAACCCATCCATTGGTAACACGATTGTTTCGCATTTTTGGTCATTCAGGCGGCGCGCAACTTCGGCGGCCAGCGTCGATTTCCCAGATGCAGGTGCGCCAGCGATGGCGACCATAAGTGGCTTGTTAGGGGATCGCGTATTGTGAATGTGGTCAGCGATTGCCGTAATCTGATCGATGCGCGGTGACACAGATTAAAATCCTGAACTGTTGAAACTCTCTTTGACCCTAAAAGCAGTCACCCCAGGTGGCAACGCAAAACGGTGTAGACCCGCGTTGCGACACATCTATTGTTGAACTCAGCACAAATGGATAGGCGGCGCGATGAT
>CAXIAL010000040.1:0-17608 GCA_964022435.1 uncultured Roseobacteraceae bacterium
CTCTCCCTGTCATGAAGTCTCTGAGCTACTCGATGGTCTCCAGCTTGGTATCTGAGTGCTTAGAGCATTAACTCATTGACCATAACGCCCTCATCCGCCACTCTTTCGATGAGTTTGGGAGTATTCATGTACCGTCTTATTATCCGACTTCTGGCCTTGGTCCCTTGTGCCGCAGGGGCGACAGGATTGCCTGCACCTGTGGTCGATACTGATTATCGCGCCATTGATATGGCAGAGGCCCGATTGGGGCAGCTTTTGTTTTATGATCCTATCTTGTCGGGCAATAAAACTGTCGCCTGTGCCACATGTCATCACCCGCGCCATGCGACGTCGGATGGGTTATCGCTTGGTCTTGGGGATGGGGCGACGGGGATCGGGCCCAAGCGCGTGGTCGATCCTGATAACATGCCAGAACAGCGTATTCCGCGGAACTCTCCGGCACTGTTCAATCTTGGTGCTCATGAATTTACGGTGCTGTTTCACGACGGGAGGATCGCACAGGACCCCACACGCCCTAGCGGCCTGCGGACGCCGCTCGATGATGATATGGCGGTTGGTTTTGTGTCGCTTTTATCGGCACAAACCATGTTTCCTGTCCTGAGCCCTGATGAAATGGCGGGGCACTATGGCGAGAACGACGTGTCACAGGCCGTCAGACAAGGATTGATCACAGGGCAGGGTGGCGCGTGGGACATAATCGCGCGTCGAGTTGCGGCGATTGATGCTTATGTCGATCAGTTCACTGCTGTGTATCCCCATGTCGAAGAGGCAGACCAAATCCAATTTACCGATATTTCCAATGCTATCGCTGCATTCATGGAACTAGAATGGCGGTCGGACACAGCCCCATTTGACGCATATTTGCGCGGTGAGTCGGAACTGACGGACATCGCGGCATTGGGCGCAGAGCTGTTTTACGGGGACGTCGGATGTGCGCGTTGCCACAGCGGGCCGTTCCAGACTGACCACGGGTTTCATGCCTTGGGCGCACCTCAAATTGGTCCGGGCAAAGCGGCCAGATTTGAAAGCCACGCCCGCGATGAGGGGCGCATGCGCGTGACGGGCGATCTGGCGGATGCTTATAAATTCCGCACACCGTCTTTGCGCAATGTTGCGATGACCGGCCCATATGGCCATGCGGGAGCCCATGCCACGCTTGAGGCATTCCTGCAAAGTCACATTGATCCGCTGGTCGGTCTCAAGTCGTATGATCAAGCCCAAGCGGTGCTGCCCGACCTAGCTGTTGAAGATTTTCGCGTGCTTGGCGATGATGTCGAAATGACGTCAATCGCACAGGCCGTTGCAACGTCGCCACTGAAATTGGAGGACACACAGATCGAGGCGCTTTTGGCGTTTCTCGACAGCTTAACCGATACAGCTGCCATGGCTGGAAGGCTGGGTATTCCGGACACTGTTCCCAGCGGCCTAGAAGTGCCGCGCTAGTTCTTGTCTATCGTTATGGATTGATTGGCGGTGGCGATTGTTTTCTGGATTGTTCCATCAGGCCAAGTGACGGTGATGACCGCTTCCTTTGCTTGTCCCAAGCCGAAATGCAGGGGTACAAGACTGCCACCCGCATGTCCGCCGCCAATGCGTCGGTGCTGGACCTGCTCGTTCACCGTGACAGTGGCGCCGATGGCGTCGCGATTGCCGGTGCCTTGGACCAATGTCACGCCGATCCAATTAGCTGACGCGCTTGTATTTTGGTAAATGCGCATCGGGGCGCGGCGGTTCACAACAACCAAGTCCAGCCGTCCGTCGCCATCAAAATCCGCCAAAGCGGCCCCGCGGGATCGCGCCATGTCTGCCACCCCCGCCGCAACAGAAATCTCGTCAAACGTTCCCGTCGCGTTTTGCATCAACAGGTTGTTGGGGTCTTGCATTGCGTTGCTTGGCATTTGGTCGACATTGCCCTTTGCGATGAACAAATCGGACAGGCCGTCATTGTTCACATCTGCAAATTCCGCGTGCCACCCTGTGGACGGGCGCCCGTCGTCGCCCAAATGCGGTCGATGTGCGTAGGTGCCAATGCCGAATGCTGCGGCGGAATAGCTGCCGTCTGAATTTGCGATTTGCAAAAGTTGGTCCCCCATAGAGGTTAACATGACCTCGTCGCGCCCATCCCCTGTCAGATCAGCACTGGCAATTCCCATCCCCCAGAGCATCAGTTTGGGCCACCCATCCTCGTCACCCAAGAAACGCCGCTCATCAATGTCCCACAGCTGTTCCTGCCCATCCCGAATATAATAATGTCGGTCGTTCGAGATGCGTAATGTGTTGCGGCCTCTGGCGTCTGGCCCTGCCAGCATCGATAATGCACAATGGCCGGGTGCAAGGGTTTCCGCCCTGTAACCGGTTTGGGTGGGACGCAGGATCGTATTCGTGTCACAGGCCTCAAACGGGCCGCTCTCGTCCTTGCGGTCAACGTAATGTCCCAGAGCGATCACAGGACGCGCGTCGTCTTCCCACCATGCAGTAAAGGCCGTGGTCCACTGATCCGTTTGGGCGATGCCCCATTGCGCTGTTGCATCGGTAAACGTGCAATCTGGCCCACCTTTCAGGGCGACATCCGGACCAACGCGCATGACATAAAGATCGGTCCACTCGTCACCATCGATGTCCAATGGGTAGGCCCCCGTTGTTCCAGCAAGCGGCATCAACGGAGCAGATGTGAAGGCAAAATTCCCTTGGTTTTTAAGTAGAATTGCTGGATTTTCACCGCCAGCTGCGAAAAGGTCCGGCAACAGGTCGTTGTTGCAATCAAACACCGCAACACCACCGCCTACAAAATGTTCCCAGCCACCGTCGTAAACATGCGTGGGCAGCCCATCTGTACGATCCGCAAAAGTGATATCTGCGGATGCCTCAAGTGCGCTCAGGCACAGGCCGCAGATCATGGCGATGGTTGCGTTGATTTTCATTGACGGCTTTCTCGGGTGAAAAAATCTGTGGCAGCGGTCAGAGCAAGGGCACTGGCGCCACGGGCCCAAACCAACCCATCCCACGAATGGGCGACGATCTCGCAGGTGCTAGTGTTTAAGGTTAGCGCATCCACTTTGCGGCGCAGATCAACGTCTTTTGGGATGCTATGGCGCATCCGTTGACCGGATAGGATGATAAGGTCCGGATCAAACAGCTGCACAATATTGGCAAGCCCCAACACAAGGTATTTGGCAGCGTTGTCAAAAATGGCTTGGGCCGCTTCGTCGCCCGAATTGGATGCGGCCGCAAGCTGTTCCATTGTTGTTTTTTCCGTGCCAAGCATGGGGAGATCAAGTGCCGAAACCGCCTCCTTAATCAGCGCGTAATCTGCTAGATAGGCCTCCAGACAGCCACGTTGACCGCAGCGACACAGCGCGCCACCGATCTGCACCTTGGTATGGCCGAGTTCCAGCCCCATGCCGCGCGCGCCCCGAAACAGGCGGTTGTTTAACACCAAGCCCATGCCAACCCCATGTTCGACGGTCATCACCGCATAGTTGGATTTTGTCCGCCCGCCGCCAAACCAAAGTTCGGCCAAGGTGACGATATTGGCGTCATTGTCGATGAATACAGGCGTGCCGGTATGGTCGGAAATGACATCGGCCAGTTTGACATCGGCCTCTGCCAAAAGAGGGGACCAGGACACCGTGCCAGTCATATGATCGATCAGCCCGGCAAGCCCGACCCCGATGGTCGAAATCTGCGCCATGGTCATGCCCGAAACCTTGAGCAGATCGGCAATCAAAAGGTCGATTTCGTCGATCAGTTCTGCGACGGGGCGTTTGGGGGCGTGGGCGTCAAGGGCAGTTTCTGCAAGCACCGTTCCAATCGAATCAGTCAGGATCGCAGAGTGCCGTTCATTGGCCAAATGGATGCCGATGACATGAAAACGATCCGCAACAACGGCCAGCGCGACGCGCGGGCGGCCGCGGACCATGGTTTCGCGTTTCGGGTCCTCGATTTCGTGAATGAGCCCTGCAGAAATGAGCTCTGCGGCGATTCCTGTGACTGCGCCGGGGCTGATCGACAGTGCGCGGGCGATGTCACTGCGCGCCACGCTGCCATGGCCGCGGACATGTTCAAATACCTGCTTTCGCGTGGATTTTTTCTCAAAATCGCTTTCAGGGGCGGCAGGACCGCACCCATGTGAGGCGACGTCAAAGCTGTCCTGTTCAAAATTCGCGCGCGACATATTTTACCAACTGAAGTTAATAGGGGCGGAATATTCCATCCATTGGTGGAATGGCCTATTTTTAAGCAGTGAAGCACATGTGATCGGCGTTTTGCAATAATATTTACTTTAATGGGTAAATTTATTTTGACATTGCAACCGGTTTCAACTTGTAATGGGATTCTAAAATAAGCGGCATCAGGGAGTGCTGCGGATAATAGTCTTGGAGGACACTATGAATAAAATTTTGACAGCGGCAATTGTCGCAACAGTCGGCTTCAGCTCGGCAGCCTATGCCGAAGGTATGCTGATCGGCGTTTCTTGGGCCAGCTTTCAGGAAGAGCGCTGGAAAACGGATGAAGCAGCGATGGTTGCGGCTATTGAAGCCGCAGGCAACACATATGTGTCCGCCGATGCGCAGTCTTCTTCTGCAAAGCAACTGACAGACATCGAAGCACTGATGACCCAAGGCGTTGATGCGCTGATCATCAATGCATGGGACAAAGACGCCATCGGGCCTGCGATCGACGCAGCTGCCAACGAAGGCATCCCAATGATCGGTTATGACCGTCTGATCGAAGACGAGCGTACGTTCTATCTGACGTTCGACAACGTTGGCGTGGGCCGCATCATCGCAGAATCCGTTGTCGCTGTTCAGCCAACAGGCAACTATGCGATCATCAAGGGTGACCCAGGCGATCCAAACGCAGGCTTCTTGCTGCAAGGCATGATGGAAGTCATCGGCGGCGCAGTTGATTCCGGCGACATTGTGATTGCTGGCGAAAACTTCTCTGACAGCTGGAAGCCAGAGAACGCGCAGAAGAACATGGAGCAAATCCTGACTGCCAATGACAACAACATTGACGCTGTTCTGTCCCAGAACGACGGCATGGCCGGTGGTGTTGTGGCTGCATTGTCCGCACAGGGTCTTGTGATCCCCGTTGGTGGTCAAGACGGTGACTTGGCCGCGATCAACCGCGTTGCACGCGGTACGCAGACAGTTTCAGTTTGGAAGAACGCAACGAACCTTGGCACTGCAGCTGGCGAAATCGCGTCCGCATTGGCAGCGGGCACAGCGATGGCTGACATCGAAGGTGCAAGCATGTTCACTGGCGGCGAAAAGGGCACACCAGTCCCATCCATCCTGCTGGACCCAACTCCGCTGACGATTTCCAACCTGAGCGTTGCAATCGATGCGGGTCACATCTCCAAAGAGCAAGCCTGTGAAGGCGCGATGGACGGTGTTGACGGCTGCGGCATGTAAGCCAAACACAGGTGTCGCGGTCCATGGTGATCGCGACACCACCCCCTCACTCATGTTTTCAACATTGCGCGGCACTGCCGCAAACGATCTAGGCCCTGCGTTTAGGTCAACCAAGCGTCAAGGCAGCGGTGCCTTCGCTTGAGCTAGGGATGACGATACCAATGACAGATTTACCCGAAACCAAGCCCGACAGCCCGAACCTGTTTCGCAAATTCCTGAACGGCACAGAGATTGATTCACGGCTCTTGGGCATGTTCGGTGCGCTCGCCCTCATCTGGTTGGGCTTTCACTTTTATGGCCTGATTTTCAAAGGTTTTGGCGCGATGCTGACGCCGCGCAACCTGTGGAACCTTTCGGTGCAGACCTCGTCCATCGGGATTATGGCGACGGGCATGGTGTTGGTTATTGTTACCCGCAACATTGATTTGTCGGTTGGCGCACTGGTCGGCGTAACCGGTATGACCATGGGCATTTTGCAGGTTGATATTTTCCCGCAATACCTTGGGCTTGGACATCCGATGATGTGGGTGGTCACGGCCATTTGCGGTATCCTGCTGGGCACTGGTATCGGCGTTTTGCACGGCTGGTTGATCGCCTATCGCGGCATCCCTGCGTTTATCGTGACCCTTGGCGGTCTGCTAGTTTGGCGCGGTACCGCGTTTCTGGCCAATAACGGCAAAACGATCTCTCCACTGGATGACACATTTAAGCTGCTGGGCGGTGGACCTTATGGGACTATTGGCGCCACAGGCAGCTGGATCGTGGGCATTCTGGCCTGTGTCGTTATCGTCTTTATGCTGGTGAATGGCCGTCGCAAACGCATCCTTCACGGCTTCCCAACCCGCCCAATGTGGGGCGAACTAACTGTCGGTGGCTTGTCTTGTGCCATGGTGATCGGGTCGGTTTTGCTGGTCAATTCCTACCCATGGCCTAAGGGCATCGTTAAACAATACGCCGCCGCCAATAACATCGAAGTCCCACCAGAGGGGATCTTTATTAGCCACGGTTTCGCAATCCCAGTTTTGATTTTGGTCACGGTTGGAATCTTGATGACGATCCTTGTGAACCGCACCCGCTTTGGTCGCAACGTCTTTGCCATCGGTGGCAACCCCGAGGCGGCAGAACTGGCCGGGATCAACGTGAAGTGGATGACGCTTAAGATTTTTGCGCTGATGGGCGCGCTGGCTGGTCTGGCTGGTGTGGTGGCCTCGGCCCGCCTCAATTCTGCGACCAACGCGCTGGGTTTGCTTGACGAACTTTACGTGATTGCGGCCGCCGTGATCGGTGGCACGTCGCTGGCAGGAGGTGTCGGCACGATCTATGGCGCCATTCTAGGGGCTTTGGTCATGCAGTCGTTGCAGTCCGGCATGGTCCTAATCGGCTTTGACACATCGATCCAGCAAATCGTGGTGGGATCGGTTTTGGTCTTCGCCGTGTATCTCGACAATCTTTACCGCAAGAACGCGAAATAGGGGCTGAACAATGTCTAATGAACGCAAAGGAACCCCGCTTGTTGAAATGCGCGATATCTCGATCGCATTTGGTGGTATTCGCGCCGTCGATGGCGTGTCGCTTGATCTATACCCCGGTGAAGTCGTGGGCCTTTTAGGCCACAACGGTGCGGGTAAATCGACCCTGATCAAATGCCTCTCTGGCGCCTATCAGGCCGACAGCGGTGAATTTTACGTCGACGGAAAAAAGGCTACGATCAATAGCCCACGCGACAGCCGTGATCTGAACATCGAAACGATCTATCAGACGCTGGCATTGGCCGATAATTTGGATGCAGCAAGCAACCTGTTCTTGGGCCGTGAAATCACAACCAAGCTGGGTTTTCTTGACGAAGGCCAGATGGAAGCCGAGACCCGCAAAATCATGGCACGGCTGAACCCGAATTTCAAAAAATTCAAGGAACCGGTTTCCGCCCTGTCGGGTGGTCAACGCCAATCGGTCGCCATCGCCCGCGCGGTGTATTTCAACGCGCGCATCTTAATCATGGATGAACCGACTGCTGCATTGGGTGTGCATGAAACCGAAATGGTTGCATCTCTGATCAAAGAGCTGAAAAACCAAGGGCTTGGTATCTTTTTGATCAGCCATGACACCCGCGAGATGATGGATCTTTGCGACCGTGTGGCGGTGATGAAAAACGGTCTGTTGATCGGCAATGAACGGGTCGAAGACGTGACCGAAGATGATATTCTGTCCATGATCATCATGGGCAAAAATCCAAAGGTGGCGGTCTAATTTTTATTGGTTTGGATCTAGGAACATCGGGGCTAAAGGCGGTCCTGATTGACGATGCGCAACGCCTCGTCGCAGAGGCGCATGCCCCGCTCACAAACGCGCGTCCGCAAGTTGGCTGGTCCGAACAGGACCCTGACGATTGGATCGCGGCTGCCGAAAATGTCATGACCGCATTGGCGGCGCAGACCGCTTTGGATGCAGTGCGCGGCATTGGTTTGTCAGGGCAGATGCATGGGGCGACGATGATTGACGCCGCTGGTAAGCCGCTGGCGCCATGCATGCTGTGGAACGATACACGTGCCGCGAAAGAGGCCGCCGCGATGGATTCCGATCCGGCGTTTCGCGACATCAGTGGTAATATCGTTTTCGCCGGTTTCACGGCCCCCAAAGTGGGATGGGTTTCAACCCATCACCCCGCGACATTCGCGAAAATCGACAAGGTCTTGCTGCCCAAGGACTATCTGCGCTTCTGGCTGACCGGTGATACGGTGTCGGATATGTCGGATGCGGCGGGGACCAGCTGGCTCGACACGGGCAAACGGGATTGGTCTGACGAACTGTTAGATAAAACCGGCCTGACCCGCGACCACATGCCCCGCTTGGTCGAAGGCTCCGCAGCCTCTGGCACATTGCGCGACACACTCGCGGCGCGCTGGGGCTTGCCCAAGGGCGTGATCGTGGCGGGCGGCGGCGGGGACAATGCTGCCAGCGCCGTGGGCGTGGGCGTGGTTAAGGCGGGCGATGCCTTCGTGTCTTTGGGCACCTCGGGCGTTTTGTTCGCGGCCTCTGACGCTTATCAACCCGATGCGGCCAGCGCCGTGCATAGTTTTTGCCATGCCTTGCCAGATACATGGCATCAGATGGGGGTCATTCTGGCCGCTGCGGATGCGCTGAATTGGTATGCCGCACGGGTGGGCCAAAATGCGGCCGCGCTGACCAGTGCGCTTGGCCCGCTCCAAGCCCCGTCACGCGCATTGTTTTTGCCATATCTTGGCGGCGAGCGGACGCCACATAACGACGCGCATGTGCGGGGTGCATTCTTGCATCTTGACCACGGCGATGACACTGCCGCGCTGACCCGCGCTGTGCTCGAGGGCGTGACCCACGCCTTTGTCGATAACTTCCGCGCATTGACCGCGACTGGCACCCAGATCAATCGCTTGATCGGGGTCGGGGGCGGCACCAAATCCGACTATTGGGTGCAGGCCATTGCTACCGCGCTGGACATGCCCATCGATATCCCTGTTGCAGGTGATTTCGGTGGGGCCTTTGGGGCTGCCCGTTTGGGAATGATGGCCGCAACAGGCGGCGGCGCCGAGATTGCGACAGCCCCACAGATCGCCCGCGTGATCGCACCCGACACAACACTTACATCCGCCTTTTCCGACGCGCATTTACGTTACCGCGCCAGCTATGACGCGTTGAAAGGACTGACATGACCGACTTCTTCCAAGGTATTCCGCAAATCAAATATGAAGGTCCGGCGAGCGATAACGACTTTGCATTCCGGCACTATAACCCCGATGAAATCGTCATGGGCAAGCCGATGAAAGATCACCTGCGGTTCGCCGCGGCCTATTGGCACTCCTTCGCATGGGAGGGTGGCGATCCATTCGGCGGCGCGACCTTGGACCGCCCATGGTTCGGGACCACGATGGCCGATGCCAAGCTGAAGGCCGATGTTGCATTCGAGATGTTCCAAATTCTTGGCGTGCCATATTTCTGTTTCCACGATGCCGATGTGCGCCCTGAAGGCCCCGATTTCGCGACCAACACCCGCAATCTGGAAGAGATCGTTGACTACTTTGCCGAGAAGATGGACCAGACTGGGATAAAACTGTTGTGGGGCACGGCCAATCTGTTTTCTCATCGCAGGTTTATGTCAGGGGCGGCCACAAACCCCGATCCTGACGTGTTTGCGTTTTCGGCGGCAACGATCAAAACCTGCATGGATGCCACCATCAAATTGGGCGGCGAGAATTACGTGCTTTGGGGCGGGCGCGAAGGCTATGAAACCCTGCTGAATACCGACATGGGCCGCGAACGTGCGCAGGCTGGACGGATGCTGCAAATGGTCGTCGATTACAAACACAAGATGGGGTTCAAAGGCGCGATTTTGATCGAGCCGAAACCCCAAGAGCCGACCAAGCACCAATATGATTATGACGTTGCCACGGTTTATGGTTTCCTTAAGGATTTCGGGCTTGAAGGCGAGGTGCAGGTCAATATCGAACAAGGCCATGCGATTTTGGCGGGGCATTCATTTGAACATGAATTGGCGCTCGCTCGCGAGCTTGGGATTTTCGGGTCCATCGACATGAACCGCAATGATTATCAATCGGGCTGGGACACCGATCAGTTCCCTAACAACGTGCCCGAAATGGCTCTGGCCTATTACGAGGTATTGCGCGCTGGGGGCTTCAAATCGGGCGGCACCAATTTTGACGCAAAATTGCGCCGTCAATCGCTCGATCCGGCTGATTTGATTTTGGCGCATGTGGGCGGCATGGATGCCTGTGCCGCAGGGTTAAAAGCCGCCGCCGCGATACTGGAAGACGGTAAACTAGAGGCCGCGCGCGATGCCCGCTATGCTGGCTGGGACAGCGCGGACGGCGTTAACCTTATGACTGCCGATCTGGAAGCGATCACGGCGCGGGTTATGTCTGACAACATCAACCCACAACCGCAATCCGGCCGCCAAGAACGGCTTGAAAATCTGGTGAACCGATACCTATGAGGCAAAGATCGGAAAGGCTTATGGGGCTTTTCCGGCGGCAGCGCTGAATATTCAGCGTCCTCGTCACATAGCGTTAGCGGGGCCGCCTGAATGCGCCACTATCGCCCGGTGGAAACCGTCGACGGGGTCGGAGATTTGGTTCGATGTATCGCGGCGGTATTCCATGTTGGGCCCGATGCAATGACACCCTCGTGCGGCCTCTCCATCGCCGACCGTGGCGAATCACTTCCGCAGATTCGCTGTTCGGCCGCCAGAAAGGGGGGATCGGTCACGGAAATCGCGGCCTTTATCGTCTAGCAACGGGTCTAACCATAACGTGAATGGGCGCGCTGAAACCGGCCATTGTTGGGGGAAATTGATATGATTGCGCTAACATTTTGTCCAATGTGGACAGTCAGATCAGCATATTTTGAACAACTCTTCAAAGCGCTTTAAAAGCGTTTCCAAAGCGCTTGTAGTTGAAGAAAATCGTAATTTCTAAATCTGCTTTCTTGACGTTCCTGAAAAATGGGATCAACAAGATAAGACGAGAATTCGCCGGAGCATTCAGAGTGTTTCACATTCCTGATCGGCGATCCGGCACAAAATGACTTTCTGGGAGGATACCATGTCATACAAATCTAAACTTCTTGGGGCTGCGCTTGCGACGGCTTCCGGTGCTTTCGCAACTGGCGCATACGCTGACGTATGTGACACTCCAACCGCTTTGGGCGATCTGGGTAACTTCGCTGGTGAAACAGTTACTGTTGCTGGTTCTTGGCAGGGCAAAGACGAAGAGAACGTCGTTGCGGTAATGGATTGCTTCGCGAAAGCAACAGGCGCAACTGTTAAGTACTCCGGTTCCGCTGACTTCACATCCTTGATCGTTGCTGATCTGGAATCCGGCAACGCGCCAAACATCGCTGTGTTCCCACAGCCAGGCCTCGCTGCTGATATGGCTGCTGAAGGTCACCTGGTTGCACTGGGCGACGACAAAGCTGCTTGGATGAACGAAAACTACGGTGCGGGTTCTTCCTGGGCTGCTTTGGGCACATATGCTGGTCCTGATGGCGCAGATGCGTTCTACGGCCTTGCATACAAAATGGACGTCAAATCTTTGGTTTGGTACTCCCCTGAAGGCTTCGAAGACAACGGCTATGAAATTCCATCTTCCATGGAAGAGCTGATTGCTTTGTCTGACCAAATGGTTGCTGACGGCAACACACCTTGGTGTATCGGCATCGAATCCGGTGGCGCGACTGGCTGGACATCCACTGACTGGATGGAAGACCTGATGCTGCGCACTGCTTCTCCTGAAGCATACGACCAGTGGGTTTCAAACGAACTGCCATTCAACAGCCCAGAAGTTCTGAACGCAATGGAAGTGTTCGGCACATTCTCCCGTAACGACGACTACGTTGCTGGTGGTTCCGCTGCTGTTGCGACAACATTCTTTGGCGACGCGCCAAAGGGTCTGTTCACATCCCCAGCATCTTGCATGATGCACCGTCAGGCGTCCTTCATCCCAGCGTTCTTCCCAGAAGAAGGTGCTGAAGTTGAAAACGGCGAAGCAGACTTCTTCTACTTCCCACCATACGCTTCTGCTGAACTTGGCAACCCAGTATTGGGTGCGGGTACACTTTGGACAATGACAAAAGAATCCGAAGCAACACGCGCATTCTTTGACTTCCTGACAGAAGCTTCTGCTCACGAGTCATACATGGGCCTCGGCGGCTTCTTGACTGCGCACAAAGGTGTTGATGCATCTGCATACGCAACTGACGCGCTGCGCAAGCAGGGTGAAATCCTTGCAAACGCAACAACATTCCGCTTCGACGCATCTGACCTGATGCCAGGTGCTATCGGCGCCGGCGCATTCTGGACAGAAATGACAGCGTTCGCGAACGGTCAAGATGCACAAACAACGGGTGACAACATCCAGTCTGCATGGGACGCTATCAAGTAAGCGTTTCTATCAAATGATCCTGAACGGGGCGCGGCACACCAGCCACGCCCCGTTTGATTTTCCCTTCCCCAATCGTCAGGCTATCTGATTATGCGATCTTCCTTCTCTCTTATTGCAGGCAACAGTCTTGCGATTGCTCTGACGGTCATCATCGTTTTGCCGACCATCGCAGTCCTCGCATTTGCCGGCACCGCCCCGCTTGATGACTTTACAGCGAACCTCGGGCTATCTCTTCATGATCGGTTCGGCTGGTCTGTAGAGCGCCTCGTCACCGAAGAGCGGTTTGCCAAAATGGGCTTTGCCCTGCGGTCCGTGATTATCGCTGTTGGCGTATCATTCTTGTATTTCTGGCTGACAAATTGGCTCAACATGGGCTTGGCACGCTACAGCGCGAAGGGCGCTGAAGGCCGCCAATCCATTATCGTTGAATCAATTCAGCCTTGGATCTTCATTGGTCCGACCATCGTTTTGCTGCTCTTGTTCTTGCTCGTGCCTGCGTTCCTCACGCTGAAGCTGTCGTTCCAAGAATCAAGTGGCGCGTTTTCAGTCCGCAACTATGCGTTCCTGTGGGACCCTTCGGCGCTTGGCTTCGAGCAGTTCCGCTTGGCCATTCGTAACAGTTTGATGTGGCTCGTTCTGGTGCCATCAGTTTGCATCATCTTTGGCTTGCTGATCGCTGTGCTTGCAGATTCCGTACGCTGGGGCGTGATTGCAAAGACATTCATCTTTGTGCCGCTCGCGATTTCATTCGTGGGTGCTGCGATTATCTGGCGCAACATTTTCGCCGGTGGCGGTGTGCAACCGCAAGAGGCCATCAACGGCCTGACGCCATCCTACCAAATCGGCCTCCTTAAGGCCTTGCTTGGTCACGGTGCTGAAAACAACGAACCGCTTTACAACATCAAATTCTGGGGCAACTTCTTTTTGATGTGGATCCTAGTTTGGGTGCAGACAGGTTTTGCCATGGTGATCTTCTCTGCCGCACTGCGCGGCATTCCGGAAGACACGATTGAGGCCGCGACAATCGATGGTGCAAACCCATTCCAAATGTTTTTCCGCATTAAACTGCCGCAGATTTTCTCCACGGTCATCGTGGTTTGGACGACCTTGGTTATCCTTGTTCTGAAAGTGTTTGATATTCCTTATGCGCTGCTTGCGAATGACGATGACAAACTGCTTTTGGCAACGATGATGGAAAAAGCACGGACCAACTGGTCCATCGGCGGCGATAACGTCGACAACCTATTTGCGGCGATTGCCATCATGTTGATGGTAACGGTTATTCCCAACATGGTCTTTAACGGCTGGCGCTTGCGCCGAGAACAGAAGGGGATGCAGTAATGATCTCTCGTAACCTACGCCATGTCGTATTGGCGCTTATCGTCTTTATCTGGGTGGTCCCATTTGTGGCGCTTGTCACAACATCATTGCGGTCCGAAACAGCGTCTAAGACTTCTGGTTTCTGGACGGCGTTTACACCGACCGAATTGGGCCACCGTTTCGGCACGCATGACCGTGACCAGACAGAACCATTCGTCGAAATGACCGGCAACATCTTTGAACGTTTGAACGCGGGCAAGGACAGCTATGAAGTAACGGGCGAAGTGCAGTCCATCATGCTGACAGGGCGCGAGCCGGATCCGGAAAACCCTGGTAAGACCAAGCTGGTGCGCCGTTTGATTGCCGCTGGTGAGGTTATGAATGTCCGCGATGGTGAATTTGTGTTCCAGTCCAACGGTGATTTCACATGGACATTCGCCGAGGCCACCGCGCCAAAGCCCAAGAACCTTGATGTTTACATCAACCAAGATCCCGTTTTTGGCGCTGATGCCTATATGGAAGTTTTGTTCGACAATAAGAACGTGCCCAACGCGCTGATTTCGTCGTTCATCGTCACAATTCCAGCGACGATCATTCCGATCACGATCGCTGCATTTGCGGCATATGCATTCTCTTGGATGCGGTTCCCAGGGCGCGACTGGTTGTTCGTCATTGTCGTGTCTCTCATGGTTATTCCGACGCAGTTGGCGTTTCTCCCCGTCTTGCAAGGTTTCAGCGGAATTGCATCCTGGGCCACGGCCCTAAATTCTTGGCTGACCGATTGCGAACTCACGGATACCTGCCGCGTCGCGTCAAAGTCATTTGCTAGCCTTTGGATCACGCACACGGCCTTTGGCCTGCCGCTCGCGATCTATTTGCTGCGTAACTATATCGTTGCTTTGCCACGTGAATTGCTGGAAAGCGCGCGTATCGATGGCGCGAACCACTTGCAGATTTTTGTGCGCATTATCTTGCCTCTGTCTGTGCCTGCTTTGGCGTCCTTTGGCATCTTCCAGTTCCTCTGGGTTTGGAATGACCTGCTGGTTGCGCTCTATATCGGGCCCGGTGACGCAGAAGATCTCGTGTTCCCGATCCGCCTGCAAAAGCAGCTGGGGACGTTTAAGGATCAGTTGCACTTGCTGAACGCATCTGCCGTGATTTCGATGATTGTGCCAGTGGTCGTGTTCTTGTCCATGCAACGCTACTTTATCCGCGGTCTTCTTGCCGGTTCGGTTAAGGGTGGTTGATCGAATGACGTCAGATCTGAAGTGGTGGGAAACCGCCATCATCTATCAAATCTACCCAAGGTCCTTTCAGGATTCCAACGGGGATGGCATCGGCGATTTGCCTGGCATCACATCTCGTTTGGATTACATCGCTGGCCTTGGCGTAGATGCGGTCTGGATTTCACCGTTCTTCAAGTCCCCACAAAAGGACTTTGGCTATGATGTTTCTGATTACTGCGACATCAATCCAGAATATGGAACGCTTGCTGATTTCGACACGCTGATCGCGAAAGCCCATCATCTTGGGCTGCGCATCATGATCGACATCGTGCCGGCCCATTGTTCGGATCAGCACATCTGGTTCGAAGAGAGCCGACAGTCACGTGACAATCCAAAGGCAGATTGGTTCCACTGGGTCGACCCAAAGCCGGATGGCTCTGCGCCAACAAATTGGCTGTCGTTCTTCGGTGGCCGTGCTTGGTCGTGGGAGCCACGTCGTCAGCAATATTATCTGCACAACTTCCTGCCAAGCCAACCAAACCTGAACCATGCCAACCCAGATGTGCGTCAGGCCTATACTGACATCGCGCGTTTCTGGTTTGACCGTGGCGTTGATGGCTTCCGTCTGGATGCGGTGCATACGATCAACGCAGATCAGGCGCCGTATAAAGACAATCTTGCGAACCCGAATTTCGTACCGGGTGAATTGCCGCAACAGCAGCAACCATTCTTCCGGCAGCTGCACGACAGCGCGCAATTGAACCAACCTGCGATCCAACAGTTTAGCGAAGCGTTCCGCGCCGTGGCCGATGAATATGGCGACAAGTTCCTGATGGGCGAATTGCACGGCGACGACCCGATCCTTGCCAGCCAGACCTTCACCGCGCCGGGCCGTCTGCATGCGACCTATAACTTCAATCTGCTCGCTTGGGCGGGGCTTGACGTTGCTGGTATGAAACAGGCGATTTCAGATGCTGTCGGTGCCTTCAATGAGACCGGCCGCTTGTCCTTCGCGTTCTCGAACCATGACGTGCCGCGCTCTGCGTCGCGCCATTTGGAACCGCTTGGCTTGGGGATCGACAAGATCGAGGCCCTGCAGCTTTTGCTGATGCAATTGGAAACATGTCTCATTGGTTCCGCCTGCATCTATCAAGGCGAAGAACTTGCATGCGAGGACGTCCGCGACATCCCGCTTGATCGTCTTCAAGATCCATGGGGCATCGAATTTGCGCCGGTCTTCTTGGGGCGCGACACCTGCCGGACCCCTATGGTCTGGAACGGATCTGCCCCAATGGGCGGCTTCTCTACTGCAAACGAGACATGGCTCCCGATTGCACAAAACCATTTGGCACGTGCGGGATTGGATGAAACCCAACGTGAAAAATCGGTATATAATGAGTATGCGGCATTCCTAAAATGGCGTAAAACACAACCTGCACTGATGCAGGCCAATAAAATGTCGGACGTTTCGGGTGACGAAACCACGATTATTTTTGACCGCATCTCTGAAACACAAACCCTGCGCTGCTGCTTCGACTTCACCGCATTGACCGCGACCTTCAAGGAAATAGATTAGATGGCACAAGTATCTCTCAAAGGCGTCAACAAGTCGTTTGGCGCGACCCATGTTATCAAAAACGTTGACCTTGAAATCGAAAAGGGCGAGTTCGTCGTATTTGTCGGCCCATCGGGTTGCGGCAAGTCCACTCTGCTCCGCCTGATTGCGGGTCTCGAAACGCTTAGCAGCGGCGAAATCGTCATTGCAGATCGTGCGATCATGGACCTTCCACCGTCCAAGCGTGGCATCGCGATGGTGTTCCAATCATATGCGCTTTATCCGCATATGACTGTTTTCCACAACATGGCCTTCTCGCTCGAACTGCAAGGTGTTCCGAAAAAGGAAATCGCAGAGCGCGTTGAAAGCGCTGCAAAGATTTTGCAGATGGAACATCTTTTGGATCGTCGTCCTGCCGCACTGTCCGGTGGGCAGCGTCAGCGCGTTGCGATTGGCCGTGCGATTGTACGGAACCCAGATGTGTTCTTGTTTGACGAGCCGCTGTCCAACTTGGATGCCGCGCTCCGCCACGAAACACGCATCGAAATTGCGAAGCTGCACACGCAGCTTGACGCGACAACAATCTACGTGACGCACGATCAGGTTGAAGCCATGACATTGGCCGACAAAATCGTTGTGTTGAAGGCTGGTGAAGTGATGCAAGTCGGCTCGCCGATGGAGCTGTTTAACGAACCTGGCAACGAATTCGTTGCGGGCTTCTTGGGTTCGCCAAAGATGAACTTCTTTGAAGGAACTTTGTCCAAAGTTGCCAAAAACGGCGCAACCGCGGGCTTTGAAGGTCAAGGGATCAAGGCCACAGGCCTGCGTTTGGTGTCTACCACCAAAACAGCCGGTGACAGTGCTGTGATCGGTATTCGCCCACAGCATCTGGTTCTTGATGCCAAAGGCCCAATCGTCGGTACCGTTGTACTGGTAGAGCGTCTGGGCACTGAAACAGTCGTCGAATTGCGCACCGAAGACGACGTGCAGTTCCGCTTTGCGTCGCCAGAAAATCTTGATCTCAGCGCGGGCGCTACAGCGCGATTCAGCTTTGACAAGTCCAAGGCGCACCTGTTCTAGATCCGCATAGCTTTGTGTAATCCCTTGTAATTTGAACAGCAAATTCCAAGGGATTGCCTAGCGGCATAGCTTTCAATAATT
>CAXIAL010000041.1:0-16539 GCA_964022435.1 uncultured Roseobacteraceae bacterium
TACTGCCTCAAAACCAGCGAAGGGCACGCAGCAACCGCGAAACAGGAGTTTCAACTCAGTATTTTGTCCTCAGCATTGCTGTACTGCAAAAAGCACTTAATGTTCCGATTTATCGAAGACCAAAGTTACTCTTTGGCCAATTCTATTGTCAAATCTGGTGCTGAGATCGGGCTGAGCAGCACCTCAGAGGATGGGCTTAGTTCTGCAAACATCCGCTTTGTCATGGACCGCGTTGGCACCAGAAACCGCTCAAGCTTTGCGCTTAACTTTGACCGAAGCTTCTGATGACTACTTAGGGTCAGGATTCATAACCAGAATATGACGGTAGCTGCGAGTGCGATGGCGTAGAGGAAGACGGTTGGTGATCTTTCGTAGCGAGTTGCGACGCGCCTCCAATCTTTGAGCCTGCCGAACATTCTTTCGATACGGTTGCGCCTTTTGTAACGGCGCTTGTCGTACTTGACGGTTTTCTTGCGTGACTTGCGTCCAGGAATGCATGGCTTTGTGCCCTTGTCTATAAGGGTTTCGCGGAACCAGTCGGCATCATATCCTCGATCAGTGAGGAGCCATTCAGCCTCCGGCAAGCCGTTCATTAAGGCGGCAGCTCCAGTGTAATCGGATCAACGAACTCAGCGCGCGAGGTTCCAAGCCGCCGGTCAAAGAACAAGATGAGTGAAATGACGGGCTACCGACACCCAAGCAGTGATGGCATTCAATTTAACTGATGAATCTAAGTTTCTTGTTCTAACGGAAACGCCAACGCCAAATACAGAATTGAACCCGATTTGGTGAAATTAATGAGGTAATCGGGGCGCGGTTTCATTGGTTCGCTTTCTGCTCAGTCCATCTCAAAGCCAGTTATCAACTGCCGCAATCCAAAGCCCGCCCCGATGAAAATTGAAATGAAAGCAACAGGCGCGCTGAAGGCGAGCAGCGAGAATGCCGAAATGCCTTGGCCGACACTGCACCCAACCGCCAGTATTGCGCCTGGGCCCATAATCGCGGCACCGAGTAACTGGCGGCGCAATTCTCTGGGATCATCGCATGCTTCCCAGCGGAAGTGGCCTTTGGAATAAGATCCTAATGTCGCGCCCAAGACCACCCCGAGCACGGACCCGACGCTAAACGAAAGCGCGTTTCCTGATGACGCGGTCATAGAATAGAAAATCGTGTCACCAATGGGAGCTGCAAATGTGTGGGTCTCGATGGGCTCGATTGCAAAGCCATTGGTGGCAATCCAGAACGTGCCAACCCAGCCCGACACGATTGCCAAGCCGACAACACTTCCCCAAATGATGTGGGACGGAGATCTGCGCATTTTGGCGTTTGACAATGCTACAGCCAATAGCGCGCCGCCTGCCGCCAAGCCGGTCGAAATTGGGGGCACGCCATAGCGCGCCATTAGTTGGGATAGCCCTTGTGGTGTGGTTGCACCGGTTTCAACGGGGAACAGCCAAACACGAGTTTGTGCCAATGGACCTGACATGACGAAATAGGCAGATAGGCCCATCACAAGCACGATAACGAACGATCGCAAATCGCCTCCGCCAAGCCGCGCAAGGGCCCCGTAACCGCAGTTTCCGCTGAGTGCCATGCCATAGCCGAACATGAGCCCGCCGATGATGGTGGCAAGAGGATTCCACACGCGGTCTAAATAGGTTGACTGTTGGATTTCGAAAAGAGCGGATGATTGTGCGATGTGCACGCCAATGACAGCAACGCCGATAGCGATCGCCCACATCCGCAGGCGGCGGTCATCCGCGCCATAAAGAACGTCTTCGATTGCGCCGAGTGTGCAAAACCGTCCGATGCGGGCGGCAAGCCCAAGGGCGATGCCGCCGATCAATCCGACAAGTGCGGAGGTATTCGCTTCGCCAAAAAGTTCTAACATGTTGTCCTCCCAAACATCCACGCAGTGTGGCGGTCAGTCAGTCATCCCTGCAAAACAGGTCATAGACGACTTCCATGATTTGCTTGGGGCGGTCGTCTGTCAGGCTATAATAGATTGCCTTGCCTTCACGGCGTGGGGTCACAAGCCCTTCAAAGCGCAAACGTGACAATTGCTGTGAGACTGCGGCTTGGCGGGCAGACAGTAACTCTTCCAATTCGGTCACCGACTTTTCGCCGGACGCGAGATGACACAAGATCATCAAACGGCCTTCATGGCTGATCGCCTTCAGGAAATTGGACGCGCGCAGGGCGTTATCCATCATACGTTCCATATCCGCGGGGCACGTGTTCGCGTCGAAGACAGGAAGGCGAGAGACCTTTTGAGGCGATGTATCAGTGTTTGTTGTCATATGCAGTGTCATACTGGACTAGCTCTCTTGATCCAAGGGAATTTCGGCTTGGGTGAACATAATGCTAAGTAGCCCCCAAAAGAAGTCTTCACCAGGGTAGCCTTCAATACGCCCGACCTCTGCGCCATCATTGACCAGAATGAATGTCGGCGTGAAGTGCACAGAGCGGTCGAACGTCACATCTGGCGTCTCGTCGTGCAGGTTATAGCGTTGCAGTGGCGCAGTTTTACCTTCGGCTGTCTTTGGATAGATATGCGCAATTTCTTCCGTCCATTTGGCACACCAATAACAGCCATCTTCCTCTGCCATCAGTAGTATCGTCTCGGCACTCGCGCTAAGCGGCACAAGCGCTGCAAGTGAGATTGCAAGGGTTTTAAACATCCGAGTGGGCCTGTTGTTGACGAAGATCGACATCTAATCATAATCTAATTTTTGAATATTTAAAGACAAGGGGGCATACGCATGTTTGACGTGACCATTTTTGGCGCCTTGCTCGCTGGGCTTTTGTCGTTCCTGTCGCCATGTATCCTGCCGATTGTTCCATTCTACTTAAGCTATCTCGCAGGCGTCAGCATGAACCAAATCTCTGCCGACGCCGAGATTTCGCCCAAGGTGCGCCTGCGGGCTTTTCTTGCGTCCTGTTGTTTTGCGCTTGGCGTTATTACCGTTTTTGTGGGTTTGGGCGCGTCTGCCTCGGCCTTTGGTGGGATGGTGCGCGAATATTTCTCAATTTTGCGCTGGGTTGCGGCGGCCATTATTATCGCAATGGGTCTACATTTCTTGGGCGTGCTGCGGATTGGTATCTTATATCGACAGTTCCGCGCGGATGCGGGCAATGCGTCTAACGTTGGGTTCATCGGTGCCTATGTGATCGGATTGGCCTTTGCGTTTGGTTGGACACCTTGTGTGGGTCCGGTTCTGGCTGCGATTCTATTCACGGCGGCAGGGCAAGAGACAGCCCAGCAGGGCGCGACCCTATTGTTTACCTATGGCGTGGGTATGACGCTGCCGTTCATTGTCGCCGCGTTATTCATCGGACCCTTCATGGCATGGATGTCAAGATTTCGCCGCCATCTTGGGTTGATGGAAAAAATCGTGGGAGTTTTTCTCATTCTATTTGGCGTTTTGATCGCCACAAATTCAATCAACATCATAGCGCAATGGATGCTTGAAAATATCCCGTGGTTCAGCGCGATTGGGTAACAACTGAAGGAGTTGACTATGAAGAAACTGCTTATCTTGCTCTGCGCCACATTGATGGCCGCGAGTGTTGCATCTGCTGAGGTCGGTGATGATGGATTGCACAAAGCGGATTGGATGCGCGACACCTTTAAGGATCTAAATGAAGATCTTGCAGAGGCCACTGCAGAAAGCAAACGCCTGATGGTCATGATCGAACAACGCGGCTGTATTTACTGCAGAAAGATGCACGAAGAGGTCTTTGTCGTGCCAGAAATTGACCAGTACATTCACGACAATTATTTCGTTGTGCAGATCAATATGTTTGGTGATCTCGAGGTCACTGACTTCGACGGTACGACATTGCCGGAAAAAGAAATGGTCCAGCGTTGGGGCGCACTTTTTACGCCAAGTATCTATTTTTTCCCAACCGAAGTTGACGGCACCAAAATCGCGCCGCAAGCCGCCGTCGCCCATATGCCGGGCGCGTTTGGAAAGTGGACAACACTCAATATGCTGAGTTGGGTGATTGAAGAAGGCTACAACGGAGACGAGCCTTTTCAAAAGTATCATGCACGCAAATTTGCAGAGCAGTCGTGATCTAGAGATAAGAAAAATGCTGCACTTGCGAACAAATTTAAAAATTCATTTAATTGAATTTGTTATTGCGTGAACCCGAATGTGTCCCATAGGATACCAGGGAACGGGCGAAACATGACTCGCTTAAGGGAGGAACAATGAAGCGTATTCTACTTGCTGCAGCAACGGCCGCCTTCGGTTTGTCCATGGCATCGGCAGAGACGGTGGCCCCGACTGCCGTCATGTTTGATGACGTTATGGTTACACAATCTTTGACGGGGGCTGCGGGTGATGCAGCTGCCGGTCGTGATGTGTTTGCGAACCGCAAGTTGGGTAACTGCTTAGCGTGTCACATGAACGAAGATTGGTCCGAGCAGAGCTTTCACGGCGAGGTTGGTCCTCCCCTTGATGGTGTTGCGGACCGTTGGACCGAGGCAGAACTTCGCGGCATCGTTATTAACGCCAAAATGATGTTTCCCGATACACTTATGCCTGCGTTTTACGTCGACAGCGGCTTTGAGCGCCCGCTGGAGAAGTTCGCAGGCAAAAGCATCCTAAACGCGCAGCAAGTCGAAGACGTGATTGCGTATCTACAAACCCTGACTGAATAAACCAGCAGGAAAGAGGAGAAGACTATGGAACTTACACGACGCAAAGTTCTTGCAATTGGGTCCGGTGCCTTTGCGGCGACTGCCCTGACGACGGTGCCCGCATTTGCGAGCCTGACCGATGATGCGATTGCTGCCCTGACAGGCGGTGCCGAGGTTGGCGAAGGTGCAATCACGGTCACCGCGCCCGAGATCGCGGAAAACGGGAACACTGTGCCGATCAGCGTTGATGCACCAGGTGCCGTTGCGATCACAATCTTTGCAGATGGTAATCCGACACCAGCTGTTGCGACATTCAAATTTGGCCCGCTCAGTGCATCACGCAGCGCATCCACACGCATTCGTTTGGCATCCACGCAGAACGTTGTGGCTGTGGCCGAAATGGAAGACGGCTCGTACCAAATGGCAAAAGCAAACGTCAAAGTGACTATTGGCGGCTGCGGCGGCTGATCGAAATTCAGGAGAATATAAAATGGCATCTGGTGTAAAACCCCGAGTTCGGGTCCCCAAGACGGCTTCAGCAGGCGAGACAATCACGATCAAGACACTGATCAGCCACAAGATGGAAAGCGGTCAGCGTAAAGATGGTGATGGCAACGTGATCCCACGCTCGATCATTAACCGCTTTGTCGTCGATTTTAATGGTCAAAACGTCATCGATGTGACGCTTGAGCCTGCGATTTCGACAAACCCTTTCTTTGAATTTGACGCGGTTGTTCCTGAAACGGGCGAGTTCAAATTCACTTGGTATGACGACGATGGGGACGTCTACGAGGAAGTGAAGGCAATCGAAGTTTCTTAAGCGCGTCAATCGGCTGGGAGGAGTCGTCGGAATGAATACAGTATTCAAAGCTTTGGTCGGATCGATGTTTTTGGCATCGGGCGCAATGGCCCAAGATAGCAACGCGTTGACGGTGAATGGTGATGTCATTGCGACGGATGCTGCTGCACCTGCGCATATGGAATATGTTGACACGGTATATTCGGGTTGGCGGTTCCGTTCGGCGGAAACCCAAGCGCTGCAAATGGACGATTTCGACAACCCTGCATTTATCTTTGTCGATCAAGCGATTGATCTTTGGGATGCTGTGGACGGGTCCGAGGGGAAATCCTGTTCGTCTTGTCACGCTGACGTATCCGAATTCGCAGGCCTGCGCGCGACATTGCCGCGCGTCGAGAATGGTGAATTGGTGACACTAGAAGAGCTGATTAACAAAAGCCGCGTTGAACATATGGGCGCAGAACCATGGAAATGGTCCGGCACGCAGATGACAGCAATGACGGCGCTGATCGGTCTGGAATCCCGTGGGATGCCTGTGAATGTCGCAATCGACGGCGACGCAGCCCCATTCTGGGAGCAAGGCAAAGAGCTGTATTACACCCGTGTCGGTCAGCTTGATATGGCCTGTTCCAGCTGTCACGAGGACAAATATGGCATGATGATCCGTGCTGATCACCTCAGCCAAGGCCAGATCAACGGTTTCCCTTCCTACCGTTTGAAGAATGCAAAGCTGAACTCAATTCACAACCGCTTTAAAGGCTGCATGAGCAACATCCGTGCGACCCCGTTCAAAGAGGGTGGTGACGAATTCAAGGCGTTGGAACTGTATATCGCGTCCCGTGGTGAGGGCCTGATGGTCGAAACCCCATCTGTGCGTAACTAAATAACTTCTAAAATGCGGGCCTGAAGTCAGCTGACTTTGGGCCCGAATTTGTTTCAATCCATTCATCTTTGTGAATGTGAGTAAAGGACGAACACATGATCTCTCGCCGTGACTTTTTACAAGTTGGTATGGCCGCATCCGCAATCGTTGGCGGGGCGGGGTTCGGCAATTGGGCGCAATTGGCCGCCCAGCAAAGGCTGACCCAAGATCAATTGTTGGAATTTGATACCTACGGCAACGTGTCGTTGATCCATGTCACGGACATTCACGGCCAACTAAAACCGCTCTATTTTCGCGAACCGTCTGTCAATATCGGGGTCGGTGGCAACAAGGGTGCTGTGCCGCATGTAACCGGCGCTGATTTCCGCAAGCTTTACGGCATCGATGACGGCAGCCCGAGCCATTACGCGCTAAGTTCCGGTGATTTTTCTGCACTGGCGCAGGGCTATGGCCGCGTCGGCGGGCTGGATCGCATGGCCACCGTGATTAAGGCCATTCGCGCCGATCGTCCTGATGCAATTTTGCTCGATGGCGGCGATACTTGGCATGGGTCTTACACCTGTCTGAAAACCGGCGGCCAAGACATGGTCAATGTCATGAACACGCTTCAGCCGGACGCGATGACGTTCCACTGGGAATTCACACTTGGGTCCGATCGCGTGGCCGAGATTGTCGAAAACCTGCCGTTTGCAGCACTTGGTCAGAACATCTTTGACGCGGAATGGGACGAACCGGCAGAGCTGTTCCCACCCTATAAAATGTTCGAACGCGGCGGCACCAAGATTGCCGTGATCGGGCAGGCGTTCCCTTATATGCCCATCGCCAACCCCGGTTGGATGTTCCCAGAATACGCCTTTGGTATTCGCGATGAAAACATGGCTGCGATGGTTGCAGAAGTCCGTGCCAAGGGCGCCGAATGCGTTGTCGTTCTAAGCCACAATGGTTTTGACGTTGATAAAAAGATGGCGGGCGTTGTGCCGGGGATTGATGTGATCCTGTCTGGTCACACACATGATGCGCTGCCAGAGGCGGCGGTTGTCGGCGACACCATTATCGTCCCGTCAGGTTCAAATGGTAAATTCGTCAGCCGCGTGGATCTTGATATCCGTGACGGTCGCATGATGGGGTACCGCACAAAGCTGATCCCGATCTTTTCTGATGTGATCACGCCCGACGCCGAAACCGCAGCAGTGATTGACGCCGAACGCGCGCCGTTCGAGGCCGAAATGTCCGAGGTTATCGGCCAGACCGATAGCCTGTTGTATCGTCGCGGGAACTTCAACGGCACTTGGGATGATCTGATCTGCGACGCGCTGATCAGCGAACGCGATGCTGAAATCGCGCTGAGCCCCGGCGTGCGCTGGGGGCCGTCCTTGGTGCCTGGTCAGGACATCACACGCGAGGACATCTATGGCGTCACGTCGATGACTTACGGCGAAGCGTATCGCACTGAAATGACCGGCGAATTCCTGAATGTCATTCTCGAAGACGTGGCCGATAATATTTTTAACCCCGACCCCTATTACCAACAGGGGGGCGACATGGTGCGCACGGGGGGCCTTGGCTACACGATTGACGTGTCCAAGCCGCAGGGCGAACGCATCACCAACATGACATTGCTGAGCACAGGCGAGCCGATTGATCCGGCCAAGCCCTATGTCGTCGCCGGTTGGGCCAGCGTGAATGAAAACACCGAAGGACCGCAGATTTGGGACGTCGTCGAAGACCACGTGCGCAAACTGGGGACCGTTACGGTGCAAGACAACAACAGTGTCGACGTCATCGGCACCTAATCGAAAAATTGGAGACCACCTAACATGGATGAGAAGTTCACACCTTCGCGTCGGGCCTTCCTAAGAGGCAGCGCAGCGGTTGCGGCTGGTTCAGTCGCAGGCACCGCCGCGGCGGAAGGCACCCCAGATCCGTTGATCACAGAGCTACAGGACTGGGCGTCCTATACCGGAGTCGGCGTTGACGAGGTGCCATACGGTATGCCGATTCAATTCGAAAAAGATGTCGTGCGCCGCAATGTCGAATGGCTGACTGCGTCACCGATTTCGTCGATTAACTTCACGCCGATCCACGCGCTTGAAGGCACGATCACGCCCCAAGGTTGCGCGTTCGAGCGTCACCACTCTGGCGCGATTGAGCTGAGCAAAGACGACTACCGTTTGATGGTCAACGGCCTTGTCGATAAGCCGCTGGTGTTCACCTACGAAGACCTCGAGCGTTTCCCACGCGAAAACCACGTGTATTTCTGCGAATGTGCGGCGAATACGGGCATGGAATGGGCTGGAGCGCAGTTGAATGGTGCGCAATTCACCCACGGTATGATCCACAACATGGAATATACTGGCGTTCCATTGCGGGCCCTGCTGCAAGAGGCAGGCGCCGACATGTCCGCCGATAAATGGGTCTATGTGGAAGGTGCGGATGCATCGTCGAACGGGCGGTCCATTCCGATGGAAAAGGCGCTTGATGACGTCTTGGTCGCGTTCAAGGCCAACGGCGAAGCGCTGCGTATGGAACATGGGTATCCTGTCCGCCTCGTCGTCCCCGGATGGGAAGGCAACATGTGGATCAAGTGGATCCGCCGCATCGAAATTGTCGATACCGCTGTTGAGAGCCGCGAAGAGACATCCAAATATACCGATGTGTACGAGGACGGCGTCGCGCGTAAATGGACTTGGGTCATGGATGCGAAATCCGTCATCACATCGCCAAGCCCGCAGATGCCGATCACCCATGGTAAAGGGCCGCTCGTTATTTCTGGTCTCGCATGGTCCGGTCACGGTCAGATCACGCGCGTTGATGTGTCCAAGGACGGCGGCATCACATGGGAAACGGCCCGTCTTGGCAAACAGGGCGATACCAAAGCCTTAACTCGTTTCTATCTGGATACCGAATGGGATGGCGCGCCGATGCTGCTGCAGGCCCGTGCGATGGACGACACGGGTTATGTCCAGCCGACCAAGGACCAGCTGCGCGAACAGCGCGGCGAAAACGCCGTTTACCACAACAACTGTATCCAGACTTGGTACGTCAACGTAGAAGGGATCGCTGAGAATGTCGAAGTCTCCTAATATTTTCATTCCTGCGATCAGCGCCACAGCTTTGGTTCTGGGCGTATCTTATGGCTACACGTCTCGCGACTATGCGGCAGCTGAAATCGAGATGCTGGAAACGCGCGTCGCGCAGGCAGAAGCATCTGCCGTGTCGGCCCGTGATAGCGTAGGTGCTGCGACAGAGCGGGCGACGTTGCTGGAACAGCAAATTGCCGAAGTTCAGGCCAACGCAAATCTGACCGCGCCAGCACCTGTGCATGATGCGGCCATGAGCATTGGCCGTGCTGCACTACCAGAAGAAATCGCAGCGTGGGACGTCGACGTTTTGCCCGACGGCCGCGGGTTGCCGGAGGGCAGCGGTGATGTGTTCACTGGCGAAGAAGTGTTCGTGGACCGCTGCGCGTCTTGCCACGGTGACTTCGCCGAAGGTGTCGATAACTGGCCCGTTCTTGCGGGTGGTTTCGACACGCTTGCCGATGAAGATCCCGTGAAAACGGTCGGGTCATATTGGCCATATCTGTCCACGTCTTGGGACTACATCAACCGGTCCATGCCATTTGGTGAGGCGGGCACGCTGACCGCCGACGAGACTTACGCGATTGTCGCGTATCTGATGTATTCCAACGACATGGTCGACGATGATTTTGTCCTGAGCCAAGACAACTTTACTGATGTTGAAATGCACAACGCGAATGGGTTCGTGGTCGATGACCGTCCTGAAAAGGAATACGTCGCATGGCGCGCGGAACCCTGCATGGAAAACTGCAAGGACGAAGTGTCCGTGACGATGCGATCCGTGTTCCTTGTCGATACCCCCGAAGAGGGCGGCACGGATTCTGTGATGAACAATGCCACGCCTGAAGGTCTGCCAAGCTTTACCGCCGCTGGCCCGTCGTTCATTCCCGTCGCCGCTGAAGCCGTGGAAGAGGAAGCAAGCGCAGCTCCTGCCATTGAGGCTGTCGAAGAACCCGCAGGCGCGGACACCGCATTAGCGGCGGCTGGCGAAAAGCTGTTCCGTCGCTGCTCATCCTGCCACGCTGTTGGCGATGGTGCGAAAAACAAATCCGGTCCGCATTTGAACGGCATCATGGGCCGGACAATCGGATCCGTTGACGGGTTCCGTTATTCCAATGTGTTCAAGGCTGCCAATGATGAAGGCCGCGTTTGGGATGATGAAAGCCTTGCGGGTTTCATCGAAGATCCCAAGTCCTATTTCCCCGGCACAAAAATGTCGTTCCGTGGATTTGCGGATCCCGAGGAGCAGGCAGCGATGATCGAATACCTGAAATCAGTGGGTGAATAATCGGATGATGAAGACCTATTTAATTGGCCTTGCATTGGCAGTTACAGGCTCTGCGAACTTCGCGTTTGCAGAGCCTGTCGGCGATGTCGATGCGGGACAAAAACAGTTTCGTCGCTGTGCCAGTTGCCACATGGTTGGCCCTGATGCGAAGGATCGTATCGGACCGGCATTAACAAGCATTGTCGGCGCGCCAATCGCGGGTTCGCCTGACTTTCGCTATTCAAATGCCTTTCGGGATGCGGGTGCGGATGGGCAGGTTTGGGATTTCGCGGCGCTGGATGCGTTCCTGGCCAATCCGCGCGGCTACATTCGTGGAAACCGCATGTCATTTAGTGGCATCCGAGACGCCCAACAACGCGCGGATATCATTGCATATCTGCAGTCATTTGCTCAAGGCGAAACCGCTGGCGTTGTGGACGCTGGTTTTGTTGTTGCGCCTGAGATTTTGGCCATCGAAGGCGATGTTGAATATGGCGAATATCTGGGGAGCGAGTGCAAAACCTGTCACCAGACCAGCGGTGCCACTGACGGCATTCCAAACATCATCGGCCTTTCTACGGACGATTTTGCAACTGCGATGCACGCGTATCGCGAAAAATTCAGGGACAATCCGGTCATGCAGCTTGTTGCGAACCGGTTGGACGACGAAGAGATCGCAGCCTTGGCTGCATATTTTAAGGACCTAGAAAACTAGGCCTCATCTACAAAGGGAGAGACTTAATGACACTTAACAGAAGAAAATTCTTGGGCACGACGGTTGCGGCATCCGCTGCGCTGGCGGCCCCAATGTCGTTTGCGGCAGGCCACGGCAAGCCGCATGTGATCGTCGTTGGTGGCGGTGCCGGTGGTGCAACCGCAGCGCGTTACATTGCCAATGACAGCAAGGGCGAAGTGGCGGTCACGCTAATCGAACCAACGCGCACCTATTACACTTGCTTCTTCTCGAACCTCTATCTGGGTGGTTTCAAATCCATGGATGATCTTGGTCATTCCTATGGCGGTTTGGCCGCTGGCGGCGTGAACGTTGTGCATGACTGGGCCGTCGGTGTTGACCGTGCGGGCAAGACCGTAACTTTGGCCGGGGGTGCGACACTGTCCTATGACAAGCTGGTTCTTAGCCCTGGTATCGACTTCGTCGAAGGTGCGGTTGAAGGCTGGGACCTTACATCCCAAAACGCCATGCCACACGCCTATAAGGCCGGTTCGCAAACTGAATTGTTGAAATCCCAGTTGATGGCGATGCCACAAGGTGGGACATTCGCGATGGTCGCCCCACCAAACCCATACCGTTGCCCTCCTGGCCCATACGAGCGTGTGTCAATGGTCGCGCATTTCTTGAAAGAGAATAACCCAACAGCCAAGATCATCGTGGCTGATCCAAAAGAGAAATTCTCGAAGATGGCGTTGTTCCAAGAAGGCTGGGCGAACCACTATGAAGGCATGATCGATTGGATCGGTTCTGACTTTGGCGGCGACAACGTGTCTGTTGATCCGGATGCGATGACATTGTCCATTGATGGTGAAGTCATGAACGTCGACGTTTGTAACGTGATCCCTGCAATGAAGGCGGGCCGCATTGCGGAAATCGCTGGCGTGACAGACGGCAACTGGGCGCCTGTGAATGCGATCGACATGTCCAGCAAAGCAGATGCTGACGTCTATGTCTTGGGCGACTCGTCCCAGCAGGGCGACATGCCGAAATCCGGTTTCTCTGCCAACAGCCAAGCCAAGGTTTGCGCAAATGCGATCCGTGGTGCGTTGACTGGCAGCCGCGTGTTCCCAGCCAAGTTCTCGAATACTTGCTGGTCGTTGATCGACACCAATGACGGTGTGAAAGTTGGCGCGACATATGAAGCCACGGACGAGAAAATCGCCAAGGTTGACGGGTTCATTTCCGCGACAGGCGAAACCGCCGATGTGCGCCAGACCACATATGAAGAGTCAGAAGGTTGGTACGCAGGTATCACCGCTGACATGTTCGGTTAACAAGTGCCGCTCTCGGACCGCTTCGCCGGTCTGAGAGCATTCAAAACGGGGCAGAGGGCCCAGTTCTGACCGCATTGCCCAGATGGGGCGGTGCAGCGGTCCCAACACCTATTTCTGCCAGCTGAGAAGAAGCGACCGATTTCCAATGGACTACAACGCATTTTTCGCATCCGAATTGTCCGCACTGAAGGACGATGGCAACTACCGCCAATTCGCGGAACTTGAACGCCATCGCGGCGCGTTTCCCAACGCCACTTGTCACAACGGACCAGGTGAGGTGACGATCTGGTGCTCGAACGACTACCTTGGCATGGGCCAACATCCGGCCGTTCTGGCGGCGATGCATGACGCGCTGGACCGCACAGGTGCAGGCGCGGGGGGCACACGCAATATTTCTGGCACCACCCATGACCACGTTTTGTTAGAGGCCGAGCTGGCCGATCTACACGGAAAAGAGACTGCGCTGTTGTTCACCTCTGGCTATGTGTCCAACTGGGCCGCCCTCGGCACGCTGGCGTCGCGTATCCCTGATTGCGTCGTGCTGTCTGACGCGTTGAACCACGCGTCCATGATCGAAGGCATCAAGCATTCTCGCGCCCAAAAGGTGATCTGGAAACACAATGATCTGACCGATCTCGAGGCCAAGCTGGCCGTGCTACCCGCCGATCAGCCCAAGTTGATCGCCTTTGAAAGTGTCTATTCTATGGATGGCGACATCGCCCCGATTAAGGAAATCTGCGACCTCGCGGATCGCTATGGCGCGATGACTTATTTGGACGAGGTCCATGCCGTGGGTCTGTATGGTCCGCGCGGAGGTGGCATCGCCGAACGCGAAGGTTTGATGGACCGCTTGACCGTGATTGAAGGCACACTTGGCAAGGCATTTGGCGTCATGGGCGGTTATATCGCGGCCACGGCAGAGCTGTGTGATTTCGTGCGTTCATTCGCCAGTGGCTTCATCTTTACAACCGCCATTCCGCCTACCGTTGCAGCGGGTGCTGCGGCGTCGATCAAACATCTGAAAACCAGCGATAATGAACGATTGGCTCAACAAGACCGCGTTGCATTGGTGCGCCAGCGGTTGTCAGAAATCGGCGTGCCGCATATCGACAACCCCAGCCATATTATCCCCGTGAAGGTGGGTGATCCGGTGAAGTGTAAGTTCATATCTGATACGTTGCTGCAAGATTACGGCATCTATATCCAGCCGATCAACTACCCAACCGTGCCCAAAGGGACAGAGCGTTTGCGCATCACGCCGTCGCCAGTGCACACGCCCGATGATGTTGATCGTTTGGTGAACGCGCTGGGCGATTTGTGGACGCAGTGCCAATTGGCGCGGCACCCGATGGCCGCGCAATAGGGGCGTTATGGCCGGTAGGCCGCGTTTTCCAACCAGCCGTGATAGCCGGTTTGCAGCACCAGAACGTTTTCACGCCCCAAGACCCGCAGGCCAAACGCGGCTTGGGCGGACAAGGCGCCGGTGTTGCAAAACAAGATCACCTTTTGATCTGAAGGCACCTCATTCAGACGACCGAAAACCTCTCTCCATTCGATATTCACTGCGCCCGGAATTGTCCCAGCGCTAAATTCTGCGGCAGTGCGCGTGTCGATGAACGCCACGTCGTTATAGATGTCTTGGGTCACCTGTGCGGGTAGAATGATGCCCGCGTCGTAGGGCGCGAATTTGGCGTAGTCTTGCATCGCCTCTTGCACGGGATCCGCTGCGACGGCCCCCGCTCAGGTCAGCAATGCGATTGATAGATACGTTTTCATCAGCCTATTCAAATTCCATCTGCTCATACACACGGCCCGCATTGCGGGTCGCAAGTTCGTCGAATGTATCAAGTCCTGAATAGGCACTTTGATCGACGTAATAGGCTTCGGCCAAACCGCCGCCTTCATCCAGATGAGCGCCCACGACGTTTCGCAGGTGCATCAGGTAATCGCGCGTATAGCGGCGCACCTGCGCCATGTTCGTTGGGTGACCGTGACCGGGGATGACATAGGTTGCATTCAACACCTCGAACGCGTTGTCCCAAGTTTCGATCCAGTCATAGACAATTGTATCCTCAAAGATTGGCAGCATGCGTTCGTGAAATGCCATGTCGCCTGCGATGACCAAGCTTTGCTCTGGCAGCCAAACCTGCGTGTCACCGGGGCCATGCGCTGGGCCAAGGTGCAGGACCTCAATCGTGAAATCTCCCATTTCAATCACGCGCTTATCGTCGAACGTATCCGTCGGCAGGGCGACAAATGTGCCTTCGGCTTTGTCTCGGTTATAGCGTTTCATGCCTTCAAGAATTTGGCCGCCGCGTTCCTCAAACTCATGGGCCGCATCAACATGGGCAAGGATAGGCACACCTTGTTCCTGCCAATAAGAATTGCCAAGCATCGCGTGGCCTTGGCCGTTTTCGTCAATCACCAATTTGACGGGCTGCTCAGTGATCGCCTTGATCTCGTCGTGCAGTGCCTTTGCCAAGACGTAGGCGGCACCTCCATTGACCACAATAACCCCGTCGCCGGTTACGATGAAGCTAAGGTTGTTGTTATGGCCTGCGTTTTCATAGGTCGGTGGCGCGGTGGCCCCGATGGCGGACCAGACATGGGGAATGACCTCGACCGGTTTGGAATAAAGCGCCGATGCGGGGTATTGATCCGTGATGTCTTCGCTGGCGAATGCAGGGGCCGCGAGAAGGGCAAGCGTGGCTGTCAAACGCATGATCATGCTCCTATGAACCGGTAACCGTCGCCGTCGACCTCGGCCCGACCGATCCCGCCGTCAGGCAGGTGGAAGCCCACGACGGACATCTGTTCGTTGGTCAGGCGGTCGAATAGCATTTTACGGCTGGCAATCGCTGTGTCCGCATCCTGGTCTGATCCACTAGCCCAGTCGGGGCGGCGGAACGCAACATGGTGATTGCCAATAGCATCGCCTAAAACCATCGCCGCATCAGACCCTTGGCGGACCTCAAAGGCCATGTGGCCAGGCGTGTGACCAGGTGTGGAGACAGCCGAGATGCCTGGGAGCACTTCATCACCATCATCAAAGAAGAGAACGGAATCCTCAATCGCTTCCAGCCGCCGTTTCGCGCCCACGGCAAAGGCGGCGCGCGCGTCGCCGATGGTGTTCACGGTTTCAGGGTTCCACCAGTAATCCCATTCTGTGCGCCCAATCATATAGGTCGCGTCATAGAACAGGGGTTCGTCAAAATCATCCAATAGCCCCCAAATATGATCGGGGTGGGCGTGGGTGAAAACGACGTGGGTGATGTCATCAGGAGCTAGACCGATGGCGTCCAACCCGTCTTGGATGGTGCCTGCGCTTGGCACGAAATCAGGACCTGATCCCACATCAAACAGCACTGTGTTGGTCCCATCACGGTAAAGCGCAAGGTTACATTCCGGCGTCACACTGTCTGCTGAGACGCCGTATTCGGCTAGGATCGGTGAAAGCTCATCTTGTGGCATTGTAGAGAATATGAACTCGCCCGGAAGGATCAGGTTCCCATCGCTGACCGTTGTCAGTGTCGCGGACCCAAGCGCGAGATCAGCCCGCGCTAAGGTTGGCAAGGATCCTATTAGCGGTGTGGCGGCGGCCGATTGCAGAAATGTACGGCGGGACAGTGTCATCTTGATCTCCAATAAATTCCTATTTTTGAATATGAATTGGAAAGATGCTCATGGCAAGGATTTGCTGTTTCAACGCGTCACACTCATGTGAGGGGGCTTTAAGTGAAATGATGGCTGATTTAGACCATTGTGACGCAGAAAAGAGAGCGACTTGATCCATATGGAATTTATATTTGCCTATCTTGCGGGTCTACTAACCTTGATTAACCCCTGTGTTCTGCC
>CAXIAL010000042.1:0-16224 GCA_964022435.1 uncultured Roseobacteraceae bacterium
TTTTTGGTCATTAGGTTTCAGTCGCCGTACTAAGTTTCTCAAAAATTCGTTCATCTAATACCGTACTCGTCTACAATCTTTCACTATCCCCAATTTTATTAGCTACTCATCTGTCCCAAAAGTGAAGAACGGTTACGTCATCATGTTCTCGACCATATTGCGATTGGCCCAGTTGAACGTGTCCGCTCATGGCAACCTAGCTGCGGCTGACGGGCAGGTCGATCCGTGCGACTTGTTCGGCGATGGGGGCGGATGACAGCGGGTTCAGGTTCGCGTCATAGTCTGATGGATCGCCAATCGGCGCCCATGCGCCGCCGCTAAAGACTTCGACGCCGGAAAACTTGGATTTGTAATCCATCTTCGGGCTGCCCGGCACCCAATAGCCCAAATAGACATAGGGCAGGCCCATTTCGCGGGCGATGTTGACGTGATCAAGGATCAGATAGGTTCCAAGGCTGTCTTTGTCCAAGTCAGGCTGGAAGAACGAATAGACCATCGACAACCCGTCATCCAAGACATCGGTCAGCCCCACGGCCTGCAATTCGGTGGCTGCACTGTCGGATGTATATTCGATCAAACGGGTGCGGATCGGGGTTTCTTCGACCATGGCGGCGAATTCGAACATATCCATATCGGCCATGCCGCCCGTGGCATGACGGCTGTCGAGATAATCGCGGAACAGGTTATATTGCTCTTCTGTCGCCCAAGGCGACCGCGCACGACGTTTGAGATGCGTGTTACGTTTGATCACGCGTTTTTGGCTACGAGAGGGCGTAAAATCCGCGACTTTGATCCGTGCGGACATGCAGGCCTGACAATCGGCGCAAGACGGGCGGTACAGCACGTTCTGGGACCGACGAAAGCCTTGTTTAGACAGGCTATCGTTCAACAATCCAGCGGCTTCACCTTGCAGCGCTGTGAACAACTTACGTTCCATCCGCCCTTCAAGATAGGGGCAGGGCTGTGGCGCAGTGACATAAAATTGCGGCGCGATGGGAAGCGTGTGACGCATGAAACCTGTCCGTGTATGTTAAGAAACACTAACGGATGCAGCCTCAATCACAAGCCCCCCATTTCCAGCGGGTTAGGCCGCAGGGCGATTAATCGCCGCTGTGCCAAGCACCAGATCAGACAGGCCTTGCGTGCGATCTGTGAACACCATCATCACAATCGAAATGATCTGAAGCGGGGCAAACAGCACGCTGAACGTATAGATGCCCGTATGGGCCAGCGCTGTGCCTGATTGCAGCTTCATGCCATCCGCGTCACGCAATTCGATGCCCATCATGCGCATGCCCCAAGTGGACGACCCACCAGCGACGCTGAACCAGCGGTAAATGAACCCGACAACCAGCATTAGCAGCGGGAAAACGAAAACCCCCAGAAACAGCGTGAACGGCAAGACCAGCACACACATCAGGGCGGTAATGACCGTATCAATGACCCAAGCGACAGCGCGTTTTGGCAGGATGCCCGCGTAAAACTCTGGCTTTGTGGTCGGATCAGGAAGACCAAGATGCATCGGGTGGGCAGACATGGGAAACTCTTTCGTTGTTCATTGTGATACTGTGGCCCCGCAAATGCAGGGCCACAAGGGGGAGGGTTAAGCAGGCTCGTTTGCTGCGTCGTCTTCTGCTTCTTCGGCTTTGGCCGTACGGTCGTCCATGAACTGGTCGAATTCGGCCTTGTCTTTGGCTTCACGCAGACGCTCGAGGAAGGCTTCAAAGTTGTTCTGCTCTTCTTCCAAGCGGCGCAGGGTGTCGGCCTTATAGGCGTCGAATGCGGTGTTGCCGGATGAGGCCATCATCGCATGACGGTGGTGGCGGCGGGACGTGTGGCGGTGGGATTTGCTAAACATACGTTTGCTCCAGATCATATAGGCGAGAAGGGCGAGGCCGACAGGCCAGACAAAGATAAAACCAAGCACCATGGCCCCGATCCACGCGCCTTTGCCGTGATCGTCCAGCCAGTTTTCGGTACGGGTGAAAAAACCGGGGCGAGCGGATGGCAGGCTCATCGGTACAGTGGATGTTGCGGTCGTCATGATTGTAGCTCCTTGGTTTGCGTTGCGGTATGTGAATGCCTTTCACATTACCCATATTGGAGGGGCGTCGCAGACTTGCAAGGAAAAATGTAAATGTTTTTTACATTAACTTTTATTATAATGTAAAATCAATGATTTGTGGTTCAAGAATTTTTTCTAAATCGACAGGCGAGATCGCGAATATATGGCGCGGCGTGCCCGCAGCGGCGTAGATCAGGTCAAAATCTTGCAGCTTTGGATCCATGAATGCGCGGATCGGCGTGACATGCCCGACGGGGGACACGCCGCCAATCGCAAAGCCCGTGATCGTGCGCACGGCATGGGGGGCGGCACGACCAAGCGGTTCGCCCACAAGCGTGGATGCCTTGGCCGGATCAACCTGATTGCCGCCCGCAGTGATGAACAACACCAGATCGCCGCTGTCCTCGCCCGCGAAAATGATCGATTTGGCGATTTGATCAACATCACACCCTGCTACATCCGCCGCTTGTTGCGCCGTGCGCGTGTCTGACGGCATTTCCATCGCAACGGTGCCCATGCCTGCGGCAGTCAGCGCATCCATCACACGGTTCAAACTCTTGCTCATTTTTATTCCTTCGTCGTGCCGATTTAGTTTAACGCCGCTTGCGCCGTTGACCAGCGCGGGCTTGGCTTTCACACTAGGCATATGAGTTTTACCAAACAATTGACCCGCACCCCGCGCCCCTTTGATCCTGATCGCGGGGCCGATGCCTTGGCCGCGATGGATGGGCTTGATCCCATGCTGACTGATTTGATCGCGGGGGCAGGTGGGTCCAGCCCCTATCTGCTGAGCCTTATCCAGAAAGAGGCCGCGTGGCTGCACCCCAGCATGGCCGACCCAGATGGCGCGGTTGCCGCGATCTTTGCCGGTTTGCCCTATGTTGCTTTGGACGATCTGCCTATGGCGCTGCGAGAGGCCAAGCGGCGCATTGCTTTGCTGACAGGGCTTGCCGACCTGGGCGGCATCTGGGGCTTGGAAAAGGTCACGCAGACCCTGACAGATTTCGCAGACCTCGCCGTGGATGTGTCGATCAAGGCGCTTGTCGCGGCAGAGATCATGCGCGGCAAACTGCCCGGCATGGGACCCGATGACGTCGCTGATGCGGCGGGTATGATTGTGCTGGCCATGGGCAAGATGGGCGCGGGAGAGCTGAACTATTCCTCTGACATCGACCTCATCGTGTTGTTCGATGAAACACGTTTTGAGGTAGACGATTACCACGACGCCCGCGCCGCATTCATCCGCGTGACCCGCAAAATGACCGCGATCATGGCGGACGTGACATCCGGCGGCTACGTGTTCCGCACCGACCTGCGCCTGCGCCCCGACGCATCATCCACGCCCGTCTGTATCAGCACTGAAATGGCCGAACGCTATTACGAAAGCCTTGGGCGCACATGGGAGCGCGCGGCGTTTATTAAGGCGCGTGTTTGCGCAGGCGATAAGGTCGCGGGGCAGCGGTTCCTTGATACATTGCGCCCGTTTGTCTGGCGCAAGCACCTCGATTTCGCCGCTATTCAAGACGCCCATGACATGCGCCTGCGCATCCGCGACCATAAGGGGCTTGGCGGCAAGCTGGTTCTTGAGGGGCACAATATGAAGCTGGGGCGCGGCGGCATCCGCGAAATCGAATTCTTTACCCAGACCCGCCAGTTAATCGCGGGCGGGCGCGACCCGTCGCTGCAGGTGCGGGAAACCAAGGCGGGGCTTGCGGCTTTGGCTGCTGCTGATTGGATACCTGAAGAAGCGGCTGCAACCCTTTATGATAATTATGTTTTTCACCGAGTGGTGGAGCACCGGTTGCAAATGATCAACGACGCCCAGACCCATGATTTGCCCAAAGATGAAGATGGCTTTGCGCGACTGGCCTGCCTGATGGGCCGTGACGTGGATGACCTGCGGTCCGATCTGACAACGCGGTTGGAAGAGGTGCACGGCACAATCGAAGGCTTCTTTGCCCCCGATCCAGTGACTAAAATCGAAGATGATTGGGGCCGCGACATCACGGCCCGTTGGCAAACCTATCCGGCCTTACGGTCTGACCGCGCCGAAGAGATTTTTAAACGGCTTAAACCCGAAATCCTGTCCAAGCTGCGCGAGGCGGCGAAACCCGAGGAGGCCTTGGCTCAATTCGATAGTTTCCTGAGCGGGTTGCCCGCAGGTGTGCAGTTATTCTCGCTGTTCGAGGCCAACCCGCAGCTGACCCAATTGATCGTGGACATCGCGGCCACGTCACCGGCGCTGTCGCAATATCTGTCCCGAAACGCCCAAGTATTGGATGCGGTTTTAGGCGGGCAGTTCTTTGACGATTGGGCTGGGTGTGATGCATTAACGGTGCAATTGGCGGATGTGCTGAAGGCAGCACCTGATTACGAGGCACAGTTGATCGCGGCCCGTATTTGGGCCAAGGAATGGCATTTCCGCATTGGCGTGCATTATCTGCGGGGGCTGACCGATGCGGATACATCAGGCGCGCAATATGCGGATTTGGCGCAGGCGGTCCTGACCGCGCTTTGGCCCGTGGTTGTCGCTGAATTTACCCGCAAGCATGGGGATCAACCGGGGCGCGGTGCTGTGATCCTTGGGATGGGCAGCCTTGGGGCAGGACGGCTCAACGCGACCTCTGATCTTGATCTTATCATGATTTATGACGCGCAGGGGGCGGATGCGTCTGAAGGACCGCGGCCCTTGTCCACGCGGCCATATTACGCACGGCTAACTCAAGCCTTGGTCACCGCCTTGACCGCCCCCATGGCCGAGGGACGGCTATATGAAGTCGACATGCGTCTGCGCCCCTCTGGGCGCGCGGGGCCTGTGGCCACGTCGCTGGATGCGTTTCGGACCTATCAGAATGAGGAGGCATGGACGTGGGAGCATCTGGCCCTGACACGCGCGCGGGCCGTGGCGGGCGATGCAGGATTGGCGCAGGACGTAGACACGGTGCGCCGCGACGTGATCGCAGCCAAGGGGCAGGGCGCGACTGTGCTGGCTGATCTGGCCGATATGCGTACGCGGATTGCGCAGGCAAAACCGGCAGACGGCGACTGGGATGCCAAGATTGGGGCGGGGCGCTTGCAAGACACAGAACTGATTTCACAGGCCGCGGCGTTGTGTTCTGGCAGCCCCGCACGTGATGCGCCGTCGCAATTGGCTGCTGGTGTCGCTCATGGGTGGTTGAATGCCGCTGATGCGGGCGCAATTGCGGATGCGGCGGGGCTTTTCTGGCGTATGCAGGCCGCATCGCGGCTGTTGACCGGTGGCACGCTGACCCCAGATGCATTAGGGGCAGGTGGTGTTGGTCTGATCCTGCGTGAGGCGGGGTTTGCAACGATGGATGAATTGGCGACAGCCCTAGGGGATGTGGCCGCAAAGGCGGATGCGGTGATCACTGCACGGCTGACGATGGGAACGCACGACGATGCCAAGAACTGACGATCCAAACGATCCGCGCGGGTTGATTTACGAGGCCTTCCGCATGGACGGGATCGATGCGGGGCAATGTCGGACGATATTTTTGGATTGGGCCTTGGGCACTAGCGGCGACTATCGCGCGGCTGTTCAGGCGCTGCTGACCCGCCATGCGGATCAGCCGGTGGATCACCCGATGGCGGTGACCCTGCGTGATGCATTGGCGGAGCCGGCCACCGCGCGTAGGCGCGGCGGGCGCGCGGCCCGCCTTGCCGATTAACGCGGCAGTTTGGATGCCTCGGCGGCCAGCGCGGTAATACCGTCCCAGTCGCCCGCGATCATCTTATCCTTGGGCGCAACCCAAGACCCGCCGACGCAAAGCGTGTTGGACAGCGACAGGTAATCATTCACATTTTTCAAGCTCACGCCGCCCGTTGGGCAAAAGCTAACCTGCGGGATTGGTGCGCCGATGGCTTTCAGCGCTGGTGCGCCGCCATTTGCCTCTGCTGGGAAAAACTTCTGCACGGTGTAGCCGCGTTCTAGCAGGCGCATGGCTTCTGAGGCTGTCGCGACGCCGGGTAGCAATGGCAGCTCGTTGGCTTCACATGCGTCCAAAATCAGATCGGTTGCACCGGGGGACACGCCAAACAATGCACCCGCTGCCTTGGCGTTTTCCACGTCTTTTGGCGTCAGCAATGTGCCAGCGCCCACGATGCCGCCTTCAACGCCCGCCATTTCGCGGATCACGTCGAGCGCTGCTTCTGTGCGCAGGGTCACTTCGAGAACGGGCAAGCCACCTGCGACCAAAGCCGTTGCCAATGGCACGGCATGGGCCACATCATCAACAACGATGACTGGGATGACAGGCGCCATCATGCAAAGTTCGCGGGATTCGATGGATGCGTCTTGTGGTTTCATAATTTCAGGTTCCTTCTAGCCGGAAGATGCGCCTCCGGCGGACATATTTATGCTCGGAAAAAGCGGATTAGATGCAGGTGCCAGCGCCGTCGGCGGCTTGGCCGACGTTTTGGCGGAAGACTTCGAACAGCTCGCGGCCGACGCCGTTGCCGTTGCCAGTCAGGTCGGCAATTGCGGGGCTGCGGGTAGCGAGGTCCACGTTCAAGACGTCGATCGTGCCTTTGGTCGCGTCGAGCCGGATCATATCACCGTCTTGGATCAGCGCCAGTGGTCCGCCATCGGCGGCTTCTGGTGACACGTGGATCGCGGAGGGCACTTTGCCAGATGCGCCGGACATGCGCCCGTCGGTGACAAGTGCGACCTTCAGCCCGCGGTCTTGCATGACGGCCAAGGTTGGCGTCAGGCTGTGCAGTTCGGGCATGCCGTTGGATTTGGGCCCTTGGAAGCGGACCACAACAACCATGTCGGTGGTCATTTCGCCAGCTTGGAACGCGGCCTTCACCGCGTGTTGGTCGTGGAACACGCGGGCGGGGGCCTCAATAATGTGGCGCTCTTCGGCCACGGCGGATGTTTTGATCACACCGCGCCCAAGGTTGCCCGCAAGCTGTGTCAGCCCGCCATGGTGGTTGAATGGGTTCGACGCAGGGCGGATGATTTTTTCGTTCAGGGATACGGCGGTGCCGGGCACCCATGTCGCCTTGCCGTCTTGCAGCTGTGGTTCTTGGGTATAAGCGCGCAGGCCTTCGCCGACGATTGTCTGCGTGTCGTCGTGCAACAGCCCAGCGTCCAGAAGTTCGCCGATCATAAAGCCCAAGCCGCCAGCCGCGTGGAAGTGGTTCACATCGGCCAGACCGTTTGGATAGACCTTTGCCATCAATGGCACGACTTCGGAAAGGTCAGAGAAATCTTGCAGATCGAGGATCACACCAGCCGCGCGCGCCATGGCGGGCAGGTGTAGCACGAGGTTCGTGGATCCGCCTGTGGCCATCAGACCGACAAGGCCGTTCACAAACGCCTTTTCATCCAAGATCGCGCTGACAGGGCGGTAGGTGTCGCCGAGCGCAGTGTTGTTCAACGCGACCTCTGTTGCGGCGACGGTCAGTGCTTCGCGCAGCCCTTCACCGGGGTTCACGAAGGATGCGCCGGGCAGGTGCAGCCCCATGAATTCCATCAGCATTTGGTTGGTGTTGGCCGTGCCATAGAATGTGCAGGTGCCCGCGCTGTGATAGCTCGCCATTTCAGCGGCCATCAGTTCCTTGCGGCCCACTTCGCCGGTGGCAAATTGTTGGCGCACCTTGGCTTTTTCATCGTTGGGCAGGCCAGACGCCATCGGACCCGCAGGGATGAACACACCAGGGATATAGCCGAATGTGGCCGCCGCGATGATCAGACCCGGTACGATTTTATCGCAAACGCCAAGGTAGACCGCGCTGTCGAATACGTTGTGAGACAGGCCGATGCCCGCGGCCATGGCGATCACGTCGCGCGAAAACAGCGACAGTTCCATGCCGGTTTGGCCTTGGGTCACGCCGTCGCACATGGCGGGCACGCCGCCTGCAACTTGGGCTGTGCCGCCATTTATGCGGGCAGTTTTGCGGATCAGCTCTGGATAATGCTCAAACGGCTGATGCGCCGACAACATATCGTTATAGGCGGTGATGATCCCGATGTTGGCGGATTTTCCGGCGTTCAGCGCATCCTTATCTTCACCCATGGGGGCGTAGGCATGGGCTTGGTTGCCGCAAGTCAAATGCGCGCGACGCGGCCCTTCGGCTGCTGCACTGGCCATTCGGTCCAAATAGTCACCGCGTGCCTTTTCAGACCGCTTGCGAATACGGTCAGTGACCTGCTCAATTGTCTTGTGAAGTGCCATCGGAATCTCCTAGCTCGAGTTGGTCTGCGGGTAGCATAGCTTGTTAGCGCTAACAACCATTTCGCCCAGTGTTTCCCCGTTTTTTGCAGTTTAGTTGATGTAACGGCAACCTTCGGTGGCGCTGCAATGACACTGCATTTACCACAATTGACCACATTTCCGCCAAAGTTGGATGGTTAATAGATCGTGATCCGCAAAGGATTAAAACGACCACAAGAGGCAAAAGCCCGAGGGAAGAATATGAAACTGTTCAAAATGATCACAATTGTTGCACTTGGCCTTGGCGTTGCCGGCTGTGCATCTATCGACACTGTTTCGCGGAACATTCCGCTAGAGACATCAACATTCGATATCGAGGCACAGGTTGCGCCGCGGTCATACGCCATTGAGGCGATGACATTCAGCACAATCGACGAGCTGTCTGTGTCCGAAGCAAATTCATACTACCCGCAGGCCGATGTAGTTTGGCGCGGCGATCCAATTGGCGACCGTGTCGCGCAGGTTGAGGCAATGTTTCAGACAGCCGCAACGCGCAACAAAGAGCGTCTTGAAGGCGACACACCTGTTGTCGTCGATATTCAGCTTGTGCGCTTTCACGGTGTGACAGAGCGCACGCGCTTTTCCATCGGTGGTGTTTATAACATCGTGTTCAACATGCGCGTTCGCAATGCCGAAACTGGCGAGGTGATCGAAGATTCGCGCCGCATTCTGGCTGACCTTTCTGCGCCGGGTGGCATTGCTGCCTTAATGCAAGAGCAACGCGGCCAAACTGAAAAAGTACGCGTCACTGATTTCCTGACCCAAGTGTTCAGCGATGAATTGACGGGCACCTACGACGTATAAGACTTTCAAACTGCAATGTTTGCGACTAAGAGGGCGGTCATGGACCAGCCCTCTTTTTCCGTTGTCCGCCTAAACCCTAAAGGCGATGCCCGTGCCATTCGGCATGGTTTCCCGTGGGTTTACGCCAACGAAGTCGTCACCGATCGCCGTACTAAGGCGCTTGCTGCCGGAACCATTTGTATTCTTGAAGACGCCGAACGCCGCCCGATGGGCCTTGTTGCGGTGAACCCCAAAAGCAAGATTTTCTGCCGTATGCTAGAGCGTAATGTCGATGTCGCCATTGACGCCGCTTGGTTCGAGGCGAAATTTGCCCGTGCTCTAAAGCATCGCGAATTGCTTTATCCCGATCCGTTTTACCGTCTCGTGCATGCAGAGGCCGACGGCCTGCCTGGCGTGATTGTTGACCGTTTCGGCGACGTTGCCGTTGTGCAGCCAAACGCGGCTTATGCCGATGTTTTGCTAGACGTGATGGTTGATGCGCTGATCAAGGCGACCGGCGTGACAACAGTGATAATGAACGGCACGGGCCGTGCGCGCACGCTCGAGGGTCTCGAAGAAAAGACCGAAGTTATGCGTGGCGACGCCCCATCGGGCCCGATCCCAGTGCCGATGAATGGCGCGACCTATATGGCCGACGTCATGGGCGGGCAGAAAACTGGCCTGTTCTTTGACCAACGCCCGAACCACGCGTTCGCGGCAGGCTTGGCCAAAGGTGCCAAAGTGCTCGACGTGTTTTCCCACGTTGGCGGTTTCGGCCTTGCAGCACTGGCGAATGGCGCGGATAGCGTGCTGGCCGTTGACGGATCTGGCCCTGCGTTGGAACTGGCGAATGCTGGCGCCGAAGCGATGGGCGTATCGGATAAATTCGAAACCCGCCGTGGCGATGCATTTGCCGTGCTAGAAGCCTTGGCCGAAGAGGGCGCTCAGTTCGACGTCGTCATCTGTGATCCACCCGCATTCGCACCGGGGCGCAAGTCGCTTGAAGCTGGCTTGCGTGCCTATGAACGTGTGGCGCGGTTGGCGACTGGATTGGTCAAAGAGGGCGGTTATCTGGGGCTGTGTTCGTGTTCCCACGCCGCCGACCTGACCAAGTTCCGCAACGCATCCGCACGCGGCATCGGGCGCGCAGGGCGTCGTAGCCAAGTGATCAACACCGGCTATGCTGGTCCCGATCACCCGCTGATGCCGCATCTGGCCGAAAGCGGATACCTCAAGGCGGTATTCTTCCGCCTATGAGAGTGCTGATCGACGCTTGCGTGCTCTACCCAACGGTGATGCGCGAGGTCGTTTTGGGTGCGGCCAAGCTGGGGTTATTTGAACCCCGCTGGTCGGATCGCATTTTGGAAGAGTGGGCGCGGGCTACGCGCAAGATCGACGACGCAGCAGAGGTGTTCGCGCGCGGGGAAATCGCCATGCTTGGCGTGACGTTCCCCCGTGCCATCGTGCCCGTGCGCGACGGGTTGGCGCAGCGGTTATGGTTGCCAGACGAAGACGACATTCACGTGCTTGCCGCCGCGATTTCAGGATCCTGCGACGGCATAATGACGATGAATAACAAGGACTTCCCGCGCTATGTTCTATCAGAAGAAGGGCTGATCCGTTTCGGCCCCGACGAATTCTGCTGTCGCATGCTGGCCGAAGATCCCGACGGGATGCGCGACGTGGCAGAGGCCGTTTTGGCCCAAGCTCACGCGATGGGCGGCGAAGAATGGACACTGCGGTCATTGATGAAGAAAGCGCGGCTGCCAAGATTTGGCAAGGCGCTGATCTAGCCCTGCCATTTTTGGGTATTGGACGTGATCGCCTTGATCCGTTCTGCGGTTTTCGGATGACTTAACATCCACGCAGGGTTGCTTGCACCGCGTGCGCCGGTTAGCTTTTCCAGCTTCTCGAACAACGAAATCTGCGGGGCCGTTCCGATGCCCGATTTCACCAACAATGCGGACGCATAGGCGTCGGCCTCGTATTCATCCTTACGAGACAAGCGCGCTGCAAGCAGGGACATCAGGCCCGATGCCACATATGGTCCAATGCCCGGCAATAACCGTCCCAAGACCATGGCAAGCGCCGTGCGCATCGCGTTCTGCCCCGAAAAATCGATCATGCGACGGCGTGAATGGCCTAAGGCGACGTGGCCCAATTCGTGGGCGATAACGCTGGCCAATTCCGCCGCCGTCACCTCGCCCGCGCGGTATTTGTTGAAAAAACCACGCGTGATGAAAATGCGCCCGTCGGGGGCGGCCAAGCCGTTCACAGGCTCGATCTCATAGATGTTCACCTTAATGCGGGGTAGGTCCAGCGCACGCGCCATGTCGTCAGTCAGGGACTTCAGGATTGGATCAGCGAGTTCCGTCGACTTCGCGTCCAATTCCTTGGACGTGCGCCAGACCGAAAACCTGTACATGGCGATGCCGTAAATCAGCGCGATTAGAATGGGGGCAAATTTGAACATACAAATGATATGGGGTGGGCAGGACAAACAGGCAAGACCGTTGATTTTCTAAACTCCAAAAGGCATGGTCTTTTCATGTTTACGGTCACACGACAAAACGACACCAGGTTGAACCTGCTTTTAGGCGGTAAGATTGGGTCCGATGAAATGGACGCGGGCTTAGATGATCTTTTGGGCCTGTCGCAAGACATGACCGACGGGCGACTTTTGTATGAAATCGCAGATTTTCGCTGGCCCGGCTTTGGCGCGATCGGGGGCAAGCTGGGCCGCATTCCAGAGCTGCGGCAGCTTTTGGGGCGGTTCACGAAGGTTGCGGTGGTCACGGACAAATCATGGATCCGGAGCCTTGTGCGCTGCGAGAATATACTCTTCAGGCGGATTGAGATGAAACCGTTTCAACCGCAAGATAGCGCACAAGCAGAGGCATGGTTGGCGGCTTAGCGCACAATCAAGCCGGTACCGTGTCGTGACAAGCGTTCGACACCGTCGGGTTTTACGAGCACTGAATGGCCCAAAGTCATGGCGTCCCCGCTATCGCTATCCATCAGGATCATATGCAAGAAGAACACTTGTTTTTCTTGCATGATCAGGGGGTTGCCTTCGTAAAACATCGGGAAATCGACCCAGATCGGATTGTAAATCGCGCCCATGCCATAGCCACAAGCCTTGAGCCGCGCATGGCCATAGCCGTGACTGTCGAACACGGCGGCATGGGCGTCGAATACATCGCCCATCGGTGCGCCTGGCATGATGGCCGCCTCGCAGGCGATCAATGCTTCCTGACAGGCCGCATGCATCCGTTTGTGGCTGTCAGATGGCTCGCCAACGATGATCGTGCGCATCATCGCTGCGTGGTAGCGGGCGTAGGCGCCAGACCATTCCAATGTGAGTTGGTCGGAGGCGTCGAGGTGCCTGCGGCCAGAGAAATAGCGGCACAGCAGCGCGCCGTCGCCGGACCCGATAATGAACTCATTGCCCGCGTAATCGCCGCCGCCTTTGAACACAGCGCCTTGCATTTCCGCGAGGATATCGCCCTCGAACGCGCCCGCCTCGGTCGCCGCGATCCCAGCGTCCAGCGCGTCGTCAGACAGGGCGGCGGCACGGCGGTGCATCGCGACTTCAGCGTCGGATTTGATGCGGCGCTGTGCGCGGATGATTTCGGTGCTCTCAACCAGATCGGGGATCAGGGCACGGACTTGTTGGCCGTTGTAATCCGTTAGGCCAGCGGTCTGCCCTTCATACCCGATACGCCCCGACACGCCCAGATCAGCCAGCAGTTTGGCTAGATCAGCGGCAGGGTTCATGCCCTCGACATCGTCCCAAATGTGGATTTCGGCATCTGATAGCGTGGATGTCAGGCGGGCTTGGCGCAGGTCGGGGTTGCGCGTCAGCAGGTGCAAATCGCCCTTTGCCGTCAGCACAAGACATTGAAACAGCGCAAAACCAAAGGTGTCATAGCCGCAAATCCAATATTGGCTTTCGGGGGCGAACATCAGCAGGGCGTCAAACCCTTCGGCGTTGATGGCAGCGGTGGCACGGGCCTTGCGTGCGGCGTATTCGGGGGCGTCAAAATGCATGGTCATTGGCGTAACGTCGCGGGGATCGCGGCGTTGGTCAAGCGTCTAGGCCGACGCCTGTTTGTCGCTTTTCGCCTTGGCGGCGCGGATCAGCCAAAGCCCAAGTGCGATGGTCACTGCAAGTGCCGTCAGTAACCCGCTTGCGTTGCCCAAAAGGCTGGCAATCAGGGTCAGGTTGTCGCCAAACATGAACCCAAGCCCAACGTAACCCGACACCCAAACGATTTCGCCCATGACGCCCCAGATTGCGAAGCGGGGCCATGAAAACCGCGTTAAGCCACTGACGTAATTGATGTATGGGCCAAGGGGGGCGACGAGCCAGCAGGAAAAGAAAACGGAACTGCCGCCCCATTTGTCCATGAAACCTTGGCCTTTGGCAAAGAGCTTTGCCCGCTTTGGGCGCTTGTCCAGCCAGCCGCCCAAGCGGTCGCCTGATAACCGCGCCATCAAGTATCCGGTGTTGTCACCCAGCACCGCGCCGCAAAAGGCGGCTATGGCGACCTCGATTAGGACCAAATCGCCGGTGGCGGCGAAACTGCCCGAGGCCAACATCAACAACGATGACGGGACGGGCAGGGCGAGGCAGCTCAGGAAAGTGACGCAGAACAATATCACCACGCCGTAATCGGCGATGAGTGTGAGCGCGATATCGGTCATTTTGCGTCACGCCACGCGGCTGCGGCATCCGAGATCCGCGCCTGCAATTCCGCAAGCGTCATATCGTTATGGGCGGCAATTGTATCTAGCGACTGACGGCGCATCTTGTCGCCTTTGACCATGAACAATGCTTCGCCCAGAACCTCTGGCGGCAGCTTGTAGGATTGCGCGACATAGCGCGGCGTCATCCAACCAGCGAGCGGTTGGTCCTGATGCGCAGGGTCCATCCAATAGATCGTGGAAGATACTGTTTTGAATGCGAAATATCCGAGAAAGGCGAGGGCTACGCCAAATACGATTACGCCCGCGCGATGGGTCTGCCACAACTGTTTCATGTCAAAACCTTCATGCCGCGTTCAATGCCGGATAATGTCATAGGCACCATGCGGTCGGGGCCGAAAATGGATTGGATCATCTGGATCGATTGGGTGTAAGGCCAATAGCGTTCCGTCAGCGGATTGATCCACAGATTGTTGGGCCATTGTTCGCGGGCGCGGATCAACCATGTCTCGCCGCTTTCTTCGTTCCAATGTTCATTGGCACCACCGGCAAAGGCAATTTCATAAGGCGACATCGACGCATCACCCACAAAAATGCATTTGTAATCAGAGCCATAGGTGCGCAGGATTTCATGGGTCGGAATATGCGCGCCAAAGCGGCGGCGGTTATCGCGCCACACGCCTTCATACAGGCAGTTGTGGAAATAGAAGTGTTCGAGGTGCTTGAATTCGGATTTAGCAGCCGAAAACAGTTCTTCCACGACTTTGATATGCGGGTCCATCGATCCTCCGACGTCTAAAAACAACAGAACCTTCACGGCATTGCGCCGTTCTGGTCTTGTTTTAACGTCCAAGTATCCGTTTTCCGCCGTTGCGCGGATAGTGCCGTTCAAGTCCAGCTCTTCGCTTGCCCCGTCACGGGCCCAGCGGCGCAGACGTTTTAGCGCCACTTTGATGTTGCGCGTGCCAAGTTCGACAGTGTCGTCAAGATTGCGGAATTCGCGTTTGTCCCAGACTTTGACGGCGCGTTGGTGACGAGATTCCGACTGGCCTGCACGCACGCCTTCGGGGTTGTAGCCATATGCGCCAAACGGGGAGGTGCCCGCCGTGCCCATCCATTTGGACCCACCTTGGTGGCGGCCTTTTTGTTCCTCGAGCCGCTTTTTCAGCGTCTCCATCAGCTTTTCAAAACCGCCTGCGGCCTCGATTTCGGCCTTTTCTTCCTCGGTCAGGTGCTTTTCTGCCTGCTTGCGCAGCCATTCTTCGGGGATGTCGACGGCGTCCATGACCGCTTGGGGTGGGATTGCGTCGAGGCCCGAAAATGTTGCGGAGAATGCGCGATCGAATTTGTCCAGATGCCGCTCGTCTTTGACCATTGTGACACGAGCGAGGAAATAGAATGCCTCTATGTCGTAGGTCGCAAGGCCTGCTTTCATGCCTTCGAGAAACGCCAGAAATTCGCGCATGGACACCGGCACGCCAGCGTTGCGCAAATTGTCAAAGAACGGCAGGAACATTTACATGGCCAAGCGTTCGATGATGACCAAAACGAACAGGCCGATGATTGCGCCGATGATTGCAACCACGACGCCCCATTGCAGCAGGTCCAGCCGCGTGCCGCCACGCCGTTTTGCCATGAAAATGCCGATAAGTGCGCCGATCAGAATGCCAAAGAGAGGTAGGATCATGGGTCGTCCCTTAGTAAGGGCGCAGCGCCGCGATCTCGTCCAGACGGGCCTGCACATTTGCGTCAGAGCCAAATCCGTAACGCGCCCAACCCAGACTGTCCAGACGCACCGCTTCTGCCTGTGCGCTATCGCCGCGCATTTCCAATGCGGCAGCTTTGAACATCATCAAGGTCGACAACAGGGCCGCGTTTTGGTGGCGGGCCGCGACGTCTAGGTTTTGGTCAGCCAGCGCAATTGTGGACGCCGCATCGCCAGCGGCAAGGAAGAACGCGGCCTGCTGTACCGCGATATGGGCGGCATGGATCAACGTGTTGGGCTGTCCTTGGTACGCGGTATTCGCAGCATTGAAGGAATCGAGCGCGGCCTGTGGATCGCTGCCAACTTGCAAACGTCCATGGGCATAACGGGCAAATCCAATGCGGGTGCCAGACCATCCAAAGGCTTGGCCGAGGTGGATCGCCTGTTGTGCGGCCATGCGACGCTTGTTGGGCGTGCTGCCGCTGGCAAGCGCGGTTTCCATCGCTTCGATCCAATCGCGTGAGGTGTCATTTAGCGGGCGGCCTTGGTTATTGGCGCCGCGCGCGTTCAGGCGGGTCAGGATGGCGGGCAGGCGGGCGGCGACATCGCCGCGTGTCATGCCGTTGGACAGTGCCGGATCATAAAACGTGCGCAGCACGAGCATATCAAAGCTGGTCAGAACCGCATGGATGTTGTCGTCGTTAAACACGCTATCGGGCAGGCGA
>CAXIAL010000043.1:0-14174 GCA_964022435.1 uncultured Roseobacteraceae bacterium
CAAACAACGGCGTGTTTTCCCTGATGCAGCACCGGGCGCGCCTGACTTTACCCGCGCGGTGTCTGAAAACACTCCAGACGCGCCAACGCGAGGTACGCATGTTCACCCGCGCTTGTATTGATCGTCACTATAACTTCCGCGCGAATTTTCCTCAGCATTGTGAAATTTCGGTGCGCACAGCCAACGGGCGCCGCAACGGTTGGGCAGCCCGCTGCATGCGGCAGGCAGGATATAAGGTTGATCGTCCCCGTCTTCGGTGACGTCATCGGGGGCGCAAGGTCGGACATGCCTTGCGCCTCTTTTTAACTTGAACCTCGCTGCGCGCTCTGCTCACTGGGGGCATGACAAAAACATCACCAGATTTTTCGTTCGAGCAGGCCGCGATGGCCCAAGGTTATTCTGCGATCGCTGGCGTGGATGAAGTCGGACGTGGCCCGCTCGCTGGCCCCGTTGTCGCTGCCGCCGTCGTGCTTGATCCTGACAGCATTCCCGACGGCCTGAACGACAGCAAAAAACTGACAGCCAAGCGGCGCGACGCATTGTTCGACATAATCATGGCCAGCGCAGATGTTTGCATCGCCGAAGCAACCGTTGCCGAAATCGACGAGCACAACATCTTACGCGCATCCCACATTGCGATGGTCCGTGCCGTCGCGGGGCTGTCCGCGCCCGCCGACTATATCCTGATCGACGGCAACATGGTCCCCCGCGGATTGAACACGCCCAACGAGACAATTGTGAAAGGTGACGCCCGTTCACTGTCCATCGCGGCGGCCTCAATTGTGGCCAAAGTGTGGCGCGACCGCCTGATGGTGGATTTGGCGCAACAGCATCCGGGCTATGGATGGGAAACCAACGCCGGATACCCCGCACCTGTGCACAAAAAAGCACTGCTAAAACTTGGGGTGACCCCACACCATAGACGTTCGTTCAAACCGGTCCACAATATCTTGTATCAAGATAAAAAACTAAGTAATTGATTCAAATTACTTTTTGACATCGAATCGCCTCTGACTCACAATAGGACCAACCAAAGAGCGGACTAACCGCCAAGGGCAGAGGCAGTATTATGACGATCAAAACCAAGGGGCCAATTGCGGCCACCGAGGCGGAAACCCTTCCGCTGAATTCAATTCTTAACGGCGATTGCATCAAGATTATGAACAGCCTTCCGGCTGGTTCTGTCGATCTGATTTTCGCTGATCCACCGTATAATCTGCAGCTCAAAGGTGACCTGCATCGTCCCGACAATTCCAAAGTGGATGCGGTTGATGATGCGTGGGACCAGTTCGACAGCTTTGCAATCTACGACAAATTCACCCGTGATTGGTTGGCCGCTGCCCGTCGTTTGCTCAAACCAAATGGCGCGATCTGGGTGATCGGTTCCTATCATAACGTGTTCCGCATGGGCGCGGAATTGCAGAACCAAGGGTTCTGGATTTTGAACGATGTGGTTTGGCGCAAGTCCAACCCAATGCCAAACTTCCGCGGCAAACGTTTGACCAATGCGCATGAAACACTGATCTGGGCGGGCAAGTCCGAGACGAGCAAATACACCTTCAACTATGAAGCGTTGAAAGCCTTGAACGAAGGTGTCCAGATGCGGTCCGATTGGGTGCTCCCGATCTGCACAGGCCACGAACGTCTAAAGGACGAGAACGGCGACAAAGCCCACCCAACGCAAAAGCCGCAGTCATTGCTGCACCGCGTTTTGGTGGCGACTACGAATCCTGGCGATGTCGTGCTTGATCCATTCTTTGGCACCGGCACCACAGGTGCTGTCGCGAAAATGTTGGGCCGTGATTACATCGGGATCGAGCGCGAAGCGTCTTACCGTAAGGTCGCTGAAAAGCGCATCAAGAATACGCGCAAATTCGACAAAGAGGCCCTGCAGGTCACACAGTCGAAACGTGCCGAACCACGCGTTGCATTCGGTGTGCTTGTTGAACGTGGTATGCTGCGTCCGGGCGAAGAGCTGTGGTCCCTCAATGGGCGTCACAAGGCCAAAGTCCGTGCCGATGGCACATTGATCGGGGATGACATCAAAGGGTCGATCCACCAAGTCGGTGCCCATCTGGAAGGCGCGCCAAGCTGCAATGGTTGGACCTATTGGCAGTTCAAACGCGACGGTCAGAAAGTGCCGATTGATTTGCTACGTCAGCAGATCCGGTCCGAAATGGCTGCGCACTAAACATCTGAAAATTTTACGAATACCGCCGGTGCATGCGACCAGCCTTTCAACAAATGGAAGGCGGCGCAGCACTAACTTCAACCTCGCCATTGTGGCGGGGTTTTTTTCTTTTACCGGGGTGATGCGTTAAAACGCATCCTACGCAGGGCGGGGGTTGGTGCCGGCGTTATAGTCCGTCCAATCCGTGATCTCTGGGTAATACATGTCGCGCCATTTGCGTACCCGTGGGTTCATCGCGCGGCGCCACAAGGTCGGCGATAGCGCCAGCAATGTCATCACCGGATACCCATAAGGCAGCTGTGGGGCATCGGCCGTGCCATAGGTTTGTAGCACTGGAAAACGACGGTCGGGTTTATAGTGGTGATCCGAATGCCGCTGCAAATTGATCAGCAACCAATTCGACGCGCGATGGGCCGAATTCCATGAATGCCGCGGCATCACATGTTCATATTTGCCACCGCCCAGATGCTTGCGTGTCAGACCATAGTGTTCGAGGTAATTCACCAATTCGAGCTGGAAAATCGCAGTGGTTGCTTGGACCGTGAACAAAAATAGCCCCCAAACATCGCCGATCAAAAGCGCCAGCAGCAGAAAGCTCGCTTGCATCAACCAATAGCGCCAGAATGGGTTTGAAGGATCATGCCAAGGCAGCTTCTTGCGGGCCAGCATCGCTTCTTCCGCATGAAACGCAGAGACATAGCATTCCACCAGCACACGGGGCAGAAATTTCCAGAACCCTTCGCCATAGCGCGCTGTCACAGGATCACGCGGCGTGCCGACATAGCGGTGATGCACCAGCAAATGCTCGGACCGGAAGTGCGAATATAGCACCATCGCCAGCAATGCGTCGCCCATCTGTCGTTCAATCTTGGGCCTTTGATGCATCAACTCATGGCTGTAGTTGATCCCGATTGTCCCCGAAATCACGCCCACGCCGATGAACAGAAAATATTGCTCCCAGCCGCCAAGATGGTCGGCGCGGGTGACGTAATAGAGCATCCCAAAGATCGTCAGAAATTGCAGGGGCGCCCAGATCATCGTGATCATGCGATACCAATACAGCTGATCATCGGGAGTTTCGGTATCTTCGTTCACCTCGTTCAAACCTGCGAATAGGTCGACGATGGAAAACAAGTACCACGTGCTGATTGGCAAAAGCAGAACTGCCCAACTGCCGTACCATGCGCTGAACGCGGCCAATGGGATCAACAAAAGCGACAGCCAGAATGGCAGCGCCGAGGTGAATTTTGCAATCGTTGGTGTGGGAATCGATGTCATGGGGTGCGCCTATCTATGTTGGGGGCATGGTAGGCCTCGGCGCGCAGAACCTCAATCGTCGCGTAGCGTCGCGCCGATTTGGTCGCAAACCTTCCGCATGGCGGTGGGCAGGGCGCTCGGGTCAAAATCCGCATCAGCCACGAAATGCCCGCGCGTCGGGGGCGCATCTGTCACGGCTGTCATGATCGTCAGTTCCAGATGAAAATGCGTAAACGTATGTTTGGCAATGGAATTCAACGTCTGCCAGTCGGCACTAACAGGCGGCGCGGGCACGGGCGCGTCAGACCATTCGGTCGTCGGAAACCCCAACATCCCGCCGAGCAATCCGCTTTCAGGGCGCGTTTCCAGCAGCCACGCGCCATCCGACCTGCGCACGACATAGGCCGTGCCAACGCGCGTTGGCGTTTTCTTTTTCGGCGTCTTCTTCGGCAATTCGGCGGCTGTGCCTGCCGATAACGCGGCACATGCCCCTTGCAACGGACAAATCCCACAGGCCGGACTGCGCGGCGTGCAAATTGTGGCCCCCAAATCCATTACCGCTTGTGCGTAATCGCCCGCACGCTTTTGTGGCGTATGCTTGGCGGCCCAGGCGGTCAGCGCGGGTTTCGACGCAGGCAGCGGATCATGCACATCATGCAACCGCGCCATCACCCGTTCCACATTGCCATCCACAACGACCGACGGCTGATCAAACGCAATCGCGGACATGGCGGCGGCGGTATAGGGGCCAATACCGGGCAAGGTCAGGAGCGCATCATTGGTCTGGGGGAACACCCCGCCATGGTCGGCCACAACCGCCCGCGCACATTTCAACAGGTTCCGCGCCCGCGCATAATACCCCAATCCGGCCCACGCAGCCATGACATCGGCATCCTCGGCAGCTGCTAAATTGGCAACTGTTGGCCATAGCCCAATGAACTTATCATGATAGGCGCGCACAGCCGCCACAGTCGTCTGCTGCAACATCACCTCTGACAACCACACGGCATAGGGATCGGGCAAAACACCCGCCTTACGATCAGCAGGCGATACACGCCATGGCATCGCGCGGGCATGCACGTCATACCATTCCAACAATTTCGCCGCGATATCGGTCAATGTTTCTTCACCCTGTTGCGCGGTTTCACTGGTATGGCCGCATGAATGCATTAAGTTAGTGTTTAGATATGAAACAGCCACGTCACACCAGCACAACCCGCGGATTTTCCCGCGCAGCGTCCCTCATGCAGACCAAAATTCGGTCCGCATCAGAGGCGCGCGGCTTTGCTGTGACCCGATTGCTGACCCATTGGTCGGAAATCGTGGGCGAGGCGACGGCTGGCATCGCGACCCCCGTTAACGTGTCCTATGGCAAGGGCGGGATGGGCGCGAGCCTGACCCTGCTGACCACCGGCGCCCAAGCGCCCATGTTGGAAATGCAAAAGGAACAGATCCGAGAAAAGGTGAACGCTTGCTATGGCTACCGTGCCATCGCGCGGGTGCGGATCACGCAAACCGCGCCGACAGGTTTCCACGAGGGTCGCGCGGCATTTACGCCCGCGCCCGTGCAAAAACGGCAACCCGATGCGCAAGTTACCGCCGAAGCGGCCGACCTGTCCAAATCAATTCAAAGTGATGATCTTCGCGCCGCTCTTGCAGCCCTAGGTGCGAACGTCCTATCCAAACGTAAATAAGACAAACAAGGAAAACGCTATGCTTCGTAGAAATCTGATCGCTGGTGGTGTTGCCGCCGCTGGGCTTGGTGGTTGGGCGCTGACACGTCCGTCGACAAATCTGCCTGCCGACCCGCTCATGGCCGCCAATGCTCAGGCGGTTGATACAACCGACATGCCTGCGATTAAGGACATGGTGCTGGGTGACCCCGATGCCACTGTCGAGGTCATCGAATACGCATCCTACACCTGCCCGCATTGCGCCGCGTTCCATGCGAATGTCTATCCGCAGCTGAAGGCCGATTATATCGACACCGGCAAAATCCGGTTTGTGTATCGCGAAGTCTATTTTGACCGTTTCGGTCTGTGGGCATCCATGATTGCACGTTGCGGCGGCGACATGCGCTTTTTCGGGATCACTGAACTGATCTACGAAAAGCAGCGTGAATGGACTGCAAGCGGTGATCCCGCGACGATTGTCGAAGAGCTGCGTAAGCTGGCGAAAACCGCTGGCCTGACAGACGAGATGCTGGATGAATGCATGAACGACGCTGAAAATGCGCAGAACCTTGTGGGTTGGTATCAGGCCAACGCGGAACGCGACAATGTGCGGTCCACGCCCACATTCCGCATCGGCGGCATGTCTTACTCCAACATGAACTACGACGACTTCAAGAACATCCTCGACGAAGAACTCGCAGGCTGATGAAGCCGCTTTCGGGCCTGAAGGTTATCGAATTGGCACGGATTTTGGCTGGCCCTTGGGCCGGCCAAACGCTGTCCGACATGGGCGCCGATGTGATCAAGGTAGAGGCGCCAACAGGCGACGACACCCGCAAATGGGGTCCCCCTTTTGTGGAACATAACGGCGAAACATCGGCCGCCTATTTCCACAGCTGCAACCGTGGCAAACAATCCGTCACCATCGATTTCCGCACGCCCGAAGGGCAGGCGCAGTTGCGCAAGCTGGTCGCAGAAGCCGACATTCTGATCGAGAATTTCAAGGTTGGCGGCCTTGCGAAATACGGGCTTGATTTCGACAGCCTGCACGCGCTGAACCCGCGCCTGATCTATTGCTCGATCACAGGCTTTGGCCAAACCGGCCCTTATGCGCACCGCGCCGGATACGACTATATTCTGCAGGGCATGTCAGGCTTGATGTCCGTCACGGGTGACCCGTCTGGGCAACCGCAAAAAGTGGGTGTTGCTGTTACCGATATCTTCTCCGGTCTCTACGCCAGCACCGCGATACTGGCGGCTGTGAACCAACGTCACATGACAGGTACAGGGCAGCATATCGACATCGCATTGTTCGACGTGGCCACCGCCGTTATGGCGAACCAAGGCATGAATTACCTAACAACAGGTAATGCCCCCGCACAGCTTGGCAACGCTCACCCCAACATCGTGCCCTATGCCGTGTTCGATTGTAGCGACGGCCATATCATCATCGCATCTGGCAATGATGGGCAGTTTGAAAAGCTTTGCGAATTGTTGGCAATTGCCCCTGATCCGGCCTATGCGACCAACGCGGGCCGCTTGGAAAATCGCGAGGCTTTGACAGCGCTTATCACCTCGAAAACCAGTACATGGACGAAGCTTGATCTGCTCGCCGCCTGCGAAGACGCGGGGGTTCCCGCTGGCTCGATCAACAACATGGAAGAAGTATTCGCCGACCCGCAAATCGTGGCGCGCGGCATGCAAGTTGATCTTGATGGCGTGCCGTCTGTGCGCTTGCCGGTACTCTTTTCAGACGCGGATATCAGCCCAACAGACCCATCCCCAACCTTGGGTCAAAACCAAGATATCATCGACTAGAAGCCAATATTTTTCAGGGCGTTATGCAATATGTTCACATCTGTGAACTTCAACCGCACCGGAAACGTCAGCACCTTGCTGCGAAACGCTGCGGGTAATCTGACCGCATCCTTTTCGGTGGTGACCATTTGGGCGCGGCGCAGCTTCGCCTCCGCTTCTAGCCGGACCATCAATGCGCTGGTGAGGGGCTGATGATCTGACAACCCTTCGGCATGGATCAGCTTTACACCAGCAGCTTTCAGGCTGGCAAAAAACTTCTCTGGATTGCCAATACCCGCAAAGGCCAGCACAGGCATGTCGGTCCATGTCATGCCGGTTTGCAGCGGCTCCAAATGCCCGCGCAAAGTGGGCTGATCAAAGGTCAGATCGCTGTCGCCAATGCAGACCACCAGATCAGCGCGTGCCAATCCAACGGCGGCAGGTTCGCGTAGGGGGCCCGCCGGAATGACCCGTCCGTTTCCGAAGCCACGACTGCCGTCAACGACGACAACAGACAGATCATAGGCCACAGAAGGGTTCTGAAATCCGTCGTCCAAAATGATCACTTCAGCCCCTGCGGCAACGGCGGATCTGACTCCTGCGGCGCGATCTTTGGCGACCCAAGTCGGTGCGAAAGCTGCAAGCAAGAGCGGCTCATCGCCCGTCTCTGCCGCGCTGTGTTTTGTTTCTGAAACTTGCACGGGCCCGGTCAGTGACCCGCCATATCCGCGGCTGACGAAATGGGGGGTTGCACCGTTTGCGATCAGGGTTTGGGCAATTGCGATTGCGGTGGGTGTTTTACCGGTGCCGCCAGCATTGATGTTGCCCACACAAATCACCGGAACGGGCGCGCGATAGGGAGTGCCGCGGGCCAAACGGCGCGCTGTTAACCATCCGTAAAGCCAACCGAACGGTGCGAGGACGCGGGCGCGTAGGCCGGGTTTGTCGGCGCGATAATGCCAGAAATCGGGTGCGCGCATCAGTGGTCCGCCTGATCAAGATAGCTGTAAATCACATGTAGCATATCATTGGTCGCATCCGCACCACGTGATGTCACATCCCACGCTGCATGGGCTTGGGTCGCGGCCAAATCTGTGGCCAAAAGTCGTTCTACTGCGCTGCCAAGCCCGTCGATGGTGGTTACCTGCTGCACAGCATTGACCTGCGCCAAACGCTGAAAATGAGCGCTGTGTCTTTCGATTTTCGGACCAGACAAGACCGCAGATCCAAGCAGGGCCGGAATGAACGGATCGACAATTTCGCCGTCGCTAAGGCTGCCGCCGAGATAGGTGATCGATGACAATCGGGACCAAAGGCCCAGACCATCATCCGTGGCCGCCAGATAAATTTGGGTCGCGTCGCGAGCGGGTTCGCCGCGGTGACGGCAAGCCACGCTAAGCCCGTCATCGCGCAGCAAGTCGGCAATGGCACCGGCATCCTGAACATTGCGGGGCGTTAGTATCAGCAGGGTGCGGTGCGCACGGCGCGCGGCTTGCCGATAAGCGCCGATGATCATTGGAATCTCTGGCGTCGGAACATTGGCCGCTAGCCAGAGTGGGCGAACGTTGAATTGCGCGGCAAGCTCTGCGCGCAGGTCTTCGTCAAAGCTGGGCGGATCGATAGCGTCTTCGAGCACACCGATCGCGCGGGTCGTCGACGGGTTTGCGCCAGCCTTGATGAACTGGTTTGTGGTCGCATCATCAACGGTCAGCACGTCACCGCACTGCCGCAAACAATATCGCAGCAGGCCGGGCACACGGCGGCCGGTGGCTTGGGTCAAGGTCGTGTCACTGCCTTGTGCAAGCACGCAGGGCAGGCCGCGTTTTCCAATTTCATAGAAAATCGTAGGATCAAGCGGCGCACCAAGCCAGAGCACCAGCTGCGGCGCCGAGTGATCCAGAAATGCGCGGGTGGCGCGGCGGGTGTTTGGGGTCACATCGGGACCATTGCCGTCGGGCAGGGTCGCGATGATTGTGATGTCTTCGCCGTCATCAGACAGCCGTCGCGCAAGGGTGCGCACGGTGTCTAAATCATCGGGTTTGGCGCAGACGGCCCAAATGACCGCACCCTCTGGCCGCGCAGCCGTCTGCGCCGACACCAACCCACGTTCCTTGGGTCGCGTGACGGCGAGATAAGTCGCAAGAAGCGGGCGGCGGGCCATCGGGCGCGATGCCGAACTTAGCTGCCGAGCTCTTCTGTTGGGGAGGCCGCTGTCTGCTCGTCGCGCAGGCGGTGGATATGTGCGATGAAATACCGCATATGCGCGTTGTCTACGGTGCGCTGTGCGGCACCTTTCCACGCGTTATAGGCGCTGTCGTAATCTGGGAACATGCCGACGATATCAATCGCATCGATGTCTTTGAACGCGTTTTTCGTAGGGTCGATAAGCTCGCCGCCGAAGACCAAGTGAAGCCGTTGAGTCATGATTTGCATCCTTTGTGATGTCATCTGTTTTGCCGCAGTCTATGCCGCTTGGCCCCTTGCCTCAAGCCAAGAGAGAGATAAGCGCCGCGTGGGTGCCGCAGCCCGCAACGAGACCGTTGAGTTGCGGGTGGGGGTTGTTGAATTGCACAGGTTCACCGGTTTGCGTGGTCGCCACGCCGCCTGCTTCGGACACGATCAAGGTGCCCGCCGCGACGTCCCATTCCCAAGTTGGACGCAATGTCAGCATCGCGTCAAAGCGTCCTTGCGCCACAAGGCAAAGGCGGTAAGCAAGCGACGAGCGGAACGCCAGTTTCATTGGTGGCACAGTGCCGGATTTCCAGTATTTGTCGGCGCAGTTCGCCTTGTGTGTCAGCACAGTGGCCGTGTTCACATCGCAGCAGCCCGATGGCGCGATTGGCTTGCCGTTCAAAAACGCGCCGCCGCCCAATGTCGCCGTGAACATTTCATCGCGCATAGGCAGATAGACCGTCGCGGCAGTGACTTGACCTTTGTGCACCACGGCCAGCGCATGGGACCAGTCTTTGGACCCTTCGATAAACGCGCGGGTGCCGTCGATGGGATCGACCACGAAAATCGTGTCTTGGGTCAGGCGGTCGGTGTCGTCATCTGTTTCCTCTGACAACCAGCCATAGGTGGGTCGGGCGGGACGCAATGTGTCGTTGAGCATCGTGTTCACAGCCAGATCAGCGGCCGTGACAGGGCCAGCATTATCGGGCTTGTCCCAAACTTTGGGGCTTTGTCCGAAATAGCTGGCGGCGATGTCACCTGCGCGGCGGGCCGCATCAACCAAAAGATCCAGATCAGTCGCCTGCAAGAGTTAATCCTTCAACAAGCAGTGACGGCACGACCGTCGATAGGTGCGGTTGCGCGTCATTTGCGGGCGTGATCCGCATCAGCATGTCGCGCAGGTTTCCTGCTACTGTGCATTCGTTAATGGCGTGTGTAATTTCGCCGTTTTCAATCCAGAACCCCGATGCGCCGCGCGAATAGTCGCCCGTGTTAGGGTTGATCGTTGCCCCGATCATCGAGGTGACCAGCAGGCCCGTGCCCATCTGTGCGATCAAATCGGCGTGGCTGTTTGTGCCTTGGGTCAGGGCGACATTCGACAGGCTGGGGGATGGCGGGGCAGATGTGCCGCGCGCCGCATTGGCAGTGCTGTCCATGCCCAGTTTGCGCGCGTTCGCAAGATCAAGGGTCCAGCCTGTCAGCACACCATCGTCGACGATAGCGCGGCGCGACGTGGCCAAGCCTTCGGCGTCGAACAAGCGGGAGGATGCGGCGCGTTTGCGGTGCGGGTCTTCGATGATGGACAGACCCTTGGGCAGGACTTGTTCGCCCATCGCGTCGCGCAGCCAGCTTGACCCGCGCGCGATAGCGGCCCCATTGGTGGCTTGCAGAAGGTGGCCGATCAGAGCGCTGGAAATGCGTTCATCGAACAACACTGGATAGGCGCCGGTTTTAGGTTTGCGCGCGCCTGTGCGTTCCACGGCGCGGGCGGCGGCACGGGTGCCAATCTCGGCCGCGTCGCGCATGTCGGCGCTGAAGATGCGGCTGTCATAATCGTAATCGCGTTCCATGTCCGCGCCTGTGCCACTGATCGCGACGCAGGACAGGCCGCGGCTGGACCGCGTGTAGCCTGCGGAAAATCCGTTGCTGGCGGACAGGTGCACGCGGCTACGGCTATATCCGGCAGAGGCCGCTTGGACTTGGCTGATGTCCTTGTTTTGCAATGCCGCAGCTTCGGCGCGGGCGGCGTCGTCTTGGAGCATGGCGGGGTCGGGTTCTTCGCTGGGATCGAACAGCTCTAACGAAGAATTATCCGTCACGCTGGCCAATTGCGATGGATCGGCGAGGCCGGCGTTTGGGTCTTCTGGGGCTTCGCGGGCCATGGCGATGGCGCGGTCGGCCATTTCGCGCAGGGTGTCGGGCTTGGTGTCGGATGATGACACGCAGGCCTGCCGTTGGCCCACCATAACGCGCAGCCCGATGTCGATCCCTTCGGACCGATCCGCATGTTCCAGCGCGCCACCGCGCACGTCGATGGACACAGATGTTCCATCCACGGCAATGGCATCTGCGCTATCTGCGCCCGCCCGCGCAGCATAGTCGAGCAGGTGTTGGGTCAGGTCCGACAGGGTATTTGGCATCAGCTATCCTTTGATCTGAGGCGTTGTTTAGCGGATGCGTTGCCCGTTGGCGATGACTTGTGCGTCTTCGGTGACTTCGATCTTGGAGGTCAGTTCATCCTCGCCTGTCACATTGACGAACATGCCCATCATCATACGGCCCATCATGGCCTGATCTTGCGGAATGATGCCCATGGCGACGAGCCCATCGACCAGCGCGTTTGCGCCGTTAAGCCGCACCGTCAGATCACCTGTTGGGCGTGGGAAACCGTCAAATGTGGTCAGATCGGTGTTGTCAAAAGTAAAGCTGCCTTCGCTGTTCAGCTCCGCCCCTGCAATTTTCAGCTTGAGTGCGTTGAGCGTAAGTGCCGCCAATTCCGCAGGCATGTCTGGAACATCGTCCAGATCGGGGTTCATCATGTCCATCAAGATTTTCGCTTTGCCCGTCAAATCAAGTTGCAAGGTCGCGGGATCATGAGGCAGCGCACCTGTTGGGTCGGCCAACATCCAAATCATGTCATTCACGGCAAGATCGACGAGATTGATGTTCAAACCAAAGTCGGACAGGTCATCGGATGGGGCCAGCGGCATGTTAAACCCGATGCCATATTGCGCGGCCGACAATTCGATTGGGAAAGGGATGCTTGCGCCTTGTAGCGCGACCTTGAGGTCGGCCAGCGCGGAGTCATATGACATTTGCGAGTCACTAAATGCACCGGACCACAGGCCTGGACCGGTGGTCGCCGTGCCGGATGTTTGTTCGCCTTCAAGTTTGACGTCGAACAGATAGTTGCTGGACCCAAGCGTATAAGACGCGTCCATTGTGACACCTTCGGCGAGCAGGAAACTCGTGTCAGACAGATCGGCGTCCGCTGGATATGAAACCATGCCTTGTGTTGTCAGATCATTCGCGCGCCCGCTGAGCATAAAGTAATCGCCCGCGACCTCTGGTGGGGTGCCGTCGGCCAACACATCCAATGATGCGATTGTCATGTCATAGGTCGTGGTCTGCATGTCGCCGGTTTCAGAGGTGTAGGACCCAGAAACGTCGTTGGCAATCACGCGGATTGTTGCGTCAAGCGTGCCGTCCCCGTCCGAGATGTCACCCAATGTTAGCCCATATTGATCGGCGCTGATCACATAGTTCACGTTGTCAGCCGTTCCACTCGCCACCATCAGCAATCCAGATTGATCGACGGTCATTGTCATGTCTGGACCGTCTTTGGTGGAGATTTTGATCGGAAATGATGGGCCAGTCGTCACATTGACAGTGCCGTCGCCATTTTCTGTGAATACCCAATCGCCCAAGCTGGCGGTCACGGTGGAGAATCCATCGTTCCAATTTACGGTCACGTCAGAAACTGTCAGCGTGCCGCCATCCATTGTTTCGGACCCGTTGGACACCGCATCATCGCCATACATTGCAAAGCTGTTTTGCCAGTTGGCCCAAACTTCTGCTGCGGTCACATCTGCGGCCGCAGCCCCTGCCGAAAGGATTGCCGCACCGCATACCGCACCACGTAACATTGTATAACTTGTCATTGCTTGAATCCTTTGGTCTTGGCCCTTTCCCTTGCACATCGCAAGTCGGCCGCTAATTTCATGGTAAACTTAGACCCTGTTGGGGCCGTTAAAAAGGGATTGGTCATGAAAAACTTTGATATGAGCGGGAAAACCGTCCTGATCACGGGGGCAAGTCGCGGGATTGGTAAGGCTGCGGCCTATGCGTTTGCCGAGGCTGGGGCCAACGTGGGGCTGGTCGCACGCAGTGTTGATGACATCGCCGAAACCGCCGGCGACATAGGCAAACAAGCGCTGGCGATCCCTTGCGACGTGTCGCGTCATGCAGAGGTCGAGGCGGCGGTAAATGCCACCGCAGATACGTTTGGCGGCCTTGACGTGTTGGTGGGCAATGCCGGTGTTGTAGACCCGATTGGCCATTTGACCGATACCGATCCAGAGGCTTGGGGTCGCCTGATCGATATCAACCTCAAGGGCGTTTATTACGGGATGCGTGCTGTGATGCCTGGCATGATCGCCCAAGGGCACGGCACGATTTTGACGGTATCATCGGGTGCGGCGCATGGTCCGGTAGAAGGCTGGTCAGGGTATTGCAGCTCTAAGGCGGGGGCGTTCATGTTAACCCGCAGTGCCGATCTAGAGGCACGCGATCATGGGTTGCGGATCATGGGATTGTCACCGGGCACCGTGGCCACGCAGATGCAGCGTGACATTAAGGCATCGGGGATCAACCGCGTTAGTCAGCTTGATTGGGCCGATCATATTCCGCCTGAATGGCCTGCCAAAACGCTTGTCTGGATGTGCTCGCCGGCGGCAGATTCCCATCTGGGCAGCGATGTTTCGTTGCGTGAACACGCCATTCGTGAAGCAGTTGGCTTGGTCTAGGGCCTTGTTTTTGTGTGCTGTGACGGGCAGATAGACAAGGAAATCCAAGGAGCGATGCCCGTCATGGAACAAGAAAACGCAATGATCGCGCAGGCGACAGGGATGTTGAACAAAGGTTATGACCTTGCGATGGGGTGGCTGTTGTCGCCCGCTGCATGGGTGCAATTCGCGCTGCTGGTCGGGGCGTATTTTGTCGCTGTGATTGTCACGCGTTTCGTGACGCCGCGATTGGCGCGGCTGTTGACACCTTCAGAAGAAAACCTGTCCATTTTGGCCAAG
>CAXIAL010000044.1:0-14030 GCA_964022435.1 uncultured Roseobacteraceae bacterium
AAGACAACATATTTCATGTTTGCGAGCGTATTGTGCGCAAACGCGAGGCGCAAGGTCGCCTGCACACCTTGCGCAGCCTTTCGCCCCCACCTAGGTTCAAACCATGACCACACCCTTGATTGACCCTTTTGCCCGCACCATCGATTACCTGCGCGTGTCCGTAACAGACCGCTGCGATTTCCGCTGTGTGTATTGCATGTCAGAAAACATGACGTTCCTGCCCAAAAAGGAACTGCTAACACTCGAGGAACTGGACCGCATGTGTTCGGCCTTCATCCGCATGGGAGTAAAGAAGCTGCGCATTACGGGCGGTGAACCGCTGGTCCGGCGTGGCATCATGACATTCTTTGAAACAATGTCGCGGCATTTGAAATCTGGCGCGTTGGAAGAGCTGACACTGACCACCAACGGCAGCCAGCTGGAAAAATACGCCGATCAACTGGCCGCATTGGGCATCAAGCGCATCAACGTGTCGCTGGATACGTTGGACGAGGACAAATTCGCACGCGTGACACGCTGGGGCCGCCTACCCCAAGTGCTGCGTGGCATTGCCGCCGCCCAAGCCGCTGGCATCCGTGTGAAAATCAACGCCGTGGCGCTAAAAGACTTCAACGAGGACGAGCTGTTCACCCTGACCGATTGGGCCGCCGCCCAAGACATCGACATGACGTTCATCGAGGTTATGCCCATGGGCGATTTGGGCAACGAGGACCGGATCGGCCAATATTGGTCGCTCAAAGACCTACGCGCACAGCTTGAAACCCGCAGCACCCTGACCGACCTGCCCGACCGCACCGGCGGGCCAGCGCGTTATGTGCGGGTGGATGCGACGGGGCAAAAGATTGGTTTTATCACGCCGCTGTCCCATAATTTCTGCGAAAGCTGTAACCGCGTGCGGATTACATGCACCGGCGAGATTTACACATGCTTGGGCCAAGAAGGTCATTCCGATCTGCGCGGCCCCTTGCGGTCGTCCGAAAACGATCAAGTGCTAGAGGACGCGATCCGTCACGCGATCACCCTGAAACCCAAAGGTCATGATTTCGACTATTCACGCCAGCAAGTGGACGGACAGGTCAGCCGGCATATGTCGCATACGGGTGGGTAATCTCCTCACGGACAAATCGGCGTCGGATCAACTGAAAAACTGCGAACGCTTACTTCTCTTGATATAAGTCCACGCAATGAACCGGCTGGTTTTTTGCCCTTGCGCCATTTCAATGATTTCGACGTCGGCAACTCTGGACTTCGCCAATATCCGTTGAAGAACAGGCAGATTGTCTTTTTTCGATATTAATGACGTGAACCAAAGGCATTGATCCGAAAATTCCCGACTTTGTTCGATCATCCGCGCAACAAACTTAATCTCGCCGCCTTTATACCAAAGCTCTGCGTTTTGACCGCCGAAATTTAGCTTGCCCGACCGCCCATGACCAAGGTTCGCCCATTTGCGCTGCGTTCCTTTTGCTGCTTGCTCTTTGGATGCATGAAACGGCGGATTGCACATCGTCAAATGAAATTTATCCACGGGCTCAATCACGCCGCGAAAAATGTTGTCTAGCTTATCTTGCTTGCGCAGGGTGATGTCAAAGTTGTTCTGATCACAAATATTTTGCGCGGATTTCAGCGCGCCCGCGTCAGTATCAACACCTGTAAAGTGCCAGTCATATTCGCTTTGCCCCGTTAACGGATAGACCAAGCTGGCTCCCGTTCCGATATCCAGCACTTTGATTGCCCGCCCCCGAGGAATGGTTTTGCCATGACCTGCCGCGAGCAGGTCAGCGAGATAATGGATGTAATCCACCCTTCCCGGAATGGGTGGGCAAAGGTATCCGGCAGGAATATCCCAAAAATCAATTTTGTAGTGGGTCTTTAGCAACGCACGATTCAGCAGCCGGACGGCATTTACATTCTTAAAGTCGATTGTCTTTAGGCCCGCAGGGTTGTTGATCACGACGTCATTTAGGTCAGGCGTATCAGCAATCAGACGGGAAAAATCATAACCTTCATTATGTTGATTGCGCGGATGCAACGATGTTTTGGTGACCATGTCGGTGCCTTATTGCATTGGAATGTGCTGTCGATCTGACGGGCATTGGCAGACTGTGCAAGGGGCAATTGGAAACGCCTTGCTATGTCGCACCAAACAGATCACCCCACAGGCATCCGTTCCTCTACAATCCCTGCCCACCAGCTGCAGCCAGCAGGAATGGCTTCATCGTCGAAGTTGTATTCGGGATGATGCACGGATGCAGTGTCGCCGTTGCCAACCAGAATATAAGCACCAGGGCGTTCTTCTAGCATATAGGCGAAGTCTTCACCGCCCATGATTAGGGGGGCTTCGCCACAAGATCCTGCCACTTTTTCAGCCACGGACGCAGCGAATGTGGTTTGTTCAGGATGGTTTACCATGCAGGGATATCCAAGATAGTATTTCACGTCAGCCTGCGCCCCGAATGTTTCGGACACGGATTTAGCAATCGCGTTCAAGCGCTGTTCGGCCAAGGCGCGCATGTCTTTGGACATGGTGCGAATTGTCCCCTTGAGATGGGTACGCTGCGCGATGACGTTGAATGCGGTGGACGAGCTTTCAATAGATGTGACCGAGACCACGCATTGATCCACCGGGTCTGCATTGCGGCTGGCAATGGTTTGCAGGGCTGTGACCGTATGGGCCGCAACGACAATGCTGTCCACGGTTTCTTGGGGTTTGGCCGCGTGTCCGCCCTTGCCCTCGATGATGATTTCAAACTGGTCGGTAGCCGCAAAAAACGCGCCGGGGCGAATTGCAAATGACCCAACGGGCTGACCGGGCCAATTGTGCATGCCGTACACTTCTTGGATGCCGAACTTTTCCATCATGCCGTCTTCGCACATCTCGCGGCCGCCGCCGCCGCCCTCTTCAGCGGGTTGGAAAATTACCACGACCGTGCCGCCGAAATTGCGGGTTTCAGACAGGTATTTCGCCGCACCGAGCAACATCGCGGTATGGCCGTCATGCCCGCACGCATGCATTGCCCCATCTGTTTTGGACGCATAATCCAAACCTGTCGCTTCGTGAATTGGCAGCGCATCCATATCCGCACGCAGTCCGATGACTTTGCCCGACGTGTTCGTCTTGCCCTTAATCACGCCCACAACACCGGTGCGTCCGATCCCTGTTTCAATCGTGTCACAGCCAAATTCCGCGAGTTTTTCTGCCACGATGGCCGATGTCCGGTGGGTTTCAAACAAGATCTCTGGATGTTCGTGCAGGTCGTGCCGCCACGCAGTGATTTCGGGCAACAATTCGGCAAAACGGTTCTTAACAGGCATTGGGATGCTCCGGTGAAATAGGGATTTCTTGCAGCCTGATCCAGCGCCTTAGAAGTTGCAAGCCTCGCTAGAGGTTTGGCCCCAAGATCAATTCTGATCCATCCGTAAATCGCCCAAAACGGAAGCGCGCCATATCGTACCCAGCTGGTTCCCCGCGCACGATCCGTGCCACGATCCGGCCAAAGGCAGGACCAATACCGAACCCATGCCCGCACATGCCTGTTGCAATCGTCAGCCCGTCTAGTGGCGCGCGGTCCACCACCGGCACCACATCGGGCATTGTGTCGATCATACCCGCCCAAGACGCGCTGATTTTGACCGTCCCCAAGGCGGGGAACGTGGTCGCAAAATCGCGAGCAAGTTTCGCGACTTTGGACTTGTTTGGCGCGGGGTTTAGGATGCGATTGCGTTCGAATGGCGACACCTCGTCTGCGGCCCAATTGCGCGGCGTGCCCCATGCATCGGGAAAGCCCCTTGGTGCTGCGGGCAATAAACGTGTGCCGAGTGGATCGGCCAAAAGCGCCTTGGTATACCCGCCCAACGCACGGAACGCATCGGGACCGACATAAAGCTCGTGGAATCCAGATGGCGCGAGAGTATAGCCACCATCAGCGCGTCTGCGGAATGCCAGTTTGTCGTCAACCGCCCCGCCCTCGTGAACCTGCGGCAAGGGCGACGTCGCAGCCACCGTCGCACGCACCGACAGCTGCGGTATCGTGATGCCGTGACGGCGCAGGAACAACTGCGACCAAGCACCACCTGCCAACACAACCTCTGGCGCCGTAATCGCGCCCTGTTCTGTCACGACCCCAGTGACGCGCCCCGCCGAGATGTCCAAACTGCGAACAGCGCAGTTTTCCACAATGACAACCCCATCGCGCACGGCAGCGCGGGCGATGGCAGGTAAGGCGACCCAAGGTTCAGCCTTCATATCCGACGCCGTGTGCAATGCCCCGGCCCATCCCGTGGTCGCTTGTGGGATCAAATCCGCGGTCTGTTTGGCGGTCAGGATTACGCTGTCCAATCCGTGGTCCTTGGCATGGGGCAACCAGTCTTCATAGCGCCCTATCTCGTCGGCTTTGCCAGCCAAATATGTCACGCCGCATTGGCGCAGGCCCATATCCTCTGGGATGTCGACCGCCATTTGACGCCACATGGCAGCGGCCTCTGCCATAATCGGCAGTTCAGCGGCGTCGCGCCCTTGGCTTCTAATCCAGCCCCAATTGCGCGAGGATTGTTCGCCCGCAACCCGCCCCTTTTCAAGCACCACAACACGCAAGCCCGATTTTGCGAGCTCCCACGCGGTCATGACCCCGATGATCCCTGCGCCGATCACAACCACATCGGTTTCGGATGGCAAACCGGATAGATGCTCTAGCGGGGTTTGAAGAGTGAAAGGAAAGGTCATCTGGCGCGCTTCAATGCAGTTTGCGCTGGATGCGGCGCAACGCCAACCAGACCGAAAGCACAACGCAAGGGGTGACCCCTGCAGCCAAAACCGTTTTGCCAACACCCAACGGCCCCAACAGGTAAAGCACAAGGTTCACCGCGTAATAGCTGATCGCTACGACGGACAGGCCTTCGACCGTACGCTGCAGGCGCAACTGCCGATCCGCGCGATCATTCATCGTGGATAGCAATGTCTGGTTCTGGGCAGAGCGTTCGACATCTACACGTGTGCGCAACAGGTCAGATGCGCGGGCCGCGCGATCCGTCAAACCTTGCAACCGCGCGCCCGTTGATTGCACCGTTCGCATCGCTGGATCAAAGCGGCGCATCATAAATTCAGCCCAAGTTTGACGCCCATAGAAACGCGTTTCGCGCAAAATATCGATCCGCTGGTTAACAATCGCTTCATAGGCACGGGTGGCACCAAACCGATAAGACGATTGCGCTGCAGCTTGTTCCAAGCTCGCCGCGGTTTCAAGCAATTGGCCCAACGTCGCATCAGACTTGTGGTCGCTGTTCAATCTGGCCACCAGTTCCGTCAACTGCCCATCAAGCCGTGCCAAATCGCGGCCCATGTCACGCGCTTGCGCAAGCCCAAGCATTGCCATCGCACGATAGGTTTCAATCTCGCATAGGCGCTGCACAACCCGTCCGATCCGGCGCTGGCCTGTTCCCATGCGCGCAAAAACGGCCATGCGCATATGGCCACCAAGATCGATACGAAAATCCGAAGCGACGACCAAACAGTCGTCGAGCACCCGCGACATCGCAAGGCTTTCAGCCGCAAACCACGCTTGCGACTGCTTCAACACCTCGTCATCCGCATCCCCATTTTCCACACGGATCACCGCGCTGGCCAGCCGCACGCCTGTGCCTGATTGCAACCAATCCATAGGAAACATGTCAAAGATGCTGTCAAAATCATCAGCCACGCCAGTTTCGTCAAACAGGGTGTAGGTCACAAACTCTGTATGGCTTTCCCATTTCAGAAACATGCGATCAAGCTGACCTGAATAGTGGGTCGCATCGACGTCGGGGTGGGCCGCGCCAAAATGATCAAGTAACCCACACAGATGCGCCCGATCATTTGCGTCCGACGACATCGCCAGATGAGCCACACGCGCAGGCGCACCAAGCTTGGCAAAGGGTCGCGCATGAAGCTCGTCCGCCATGGCGTGCCGTGAGGGGTGATCCGCTATGGGATTCATGGACTCGTCCCTTGTTTTGATAAGATAGGACCATAGTCGTGGAACGGCGCAAGTAAATACATTATTAACAATGTGTTATATGAATACCATTGTATACTCCGGTCATTTTCTCGGACTACGATTTGCCTCTCGCCCCCGCGCCCGCTAAACCCGCAGTATGTCTCAGCTAATCTTGCTTAATAAACCTTTCGGCGTGCTGTCCCAATTCACAGACACCAAAAGCCTCACGACACGGCCGACCCTGTCGGCCTATGTGGACGTGCCGCATGTCTATCCAGCGGGACGGTTGGACCGTGACAGCGAAGGGTTGTTGTTGCTGACCGATGACGGCGCATTGCAGGCCAAAATTTCTGATCCAAAACACAAGATGTCCAAGACCTATTACGTGCAGGTCGAAGGCGCACCCACAGACAAGGATTTGCAGCCTTTGCGTGACGGCGTCACGTTGAAAGATGGCCCAACGCGCCCTGCAAAGGTCCGCTTGATTGATGCACCAGAACTCTGGGATCGCGACCCGCCTGTGCGGTTTCGCAAATCTGTGCCAGACACTTGGATTGAAATCACAATTTCCGAAGGCCGCAACCGTCAGGTGCGCCGCATGACAGCACATATCGGGTTCCCCACATTACGCTTAGTGCGCTGGCGCATTGGAAACTGGACGTTAGACGGGATCGACAGCGGCGCTTGGGTGCGTGGGTAAGCCCTAGTTTTCCGCAAACACTTCGAAATAGACAGGGACAAAATCTTGCGATCCGTTCACGGACGCCAAGCCAAACTCGTCAAATCCAACCATCCCATGCATTGGGGCCAGTCCCGCTGGCCCATTGACCCGCGTGCCACGGAAATTGCCGACGACATAACCCGCAAAGACGTAAGAATTGCCATCAACGACGACATCACCTACGTAGTCTGCAGTCCATTGGTTCGGCAGTTCAATCAGATTAAATTGCGTGTCAGTGCCAATTGCAGAAAAATTTTGCCCGATACCAATTCCACCAGTTACGGGCGCAACGGCATAAGTTGTATCTGTCAAATCGATAGCTGCGGTCAAATTCGTGACATCGCCCGTGATTGTGCCGTTCCCGAAATCAGCCACAAGGCTTGCGTCGCCAATCATGGTGACATTGTCGTCTATGCGGTTAGCCAAAGGATCAATCACGATCCATGCTGATCCTTCGAAAGATGCCTGAGAACCAGATGGCATGGCAGAAAACGCCGTACCAGGACGTGCTGTTACGCTTTGTTCAAAGGCGTGTGGTCATCAAATTGCTGTTCAAACTTTTCAACAATCGATTGAGAGCCATTGCCGCCGCAGGCAGCTGTCAAAGCCAAAACACCGGTCAAAATAGCAAGCCGTTGAATATTCATTCTTAAATCCATTCCGCGAAATTCATATAAATCCGGTTAATGTTAACACTTTTGCGCGAAATCAAAACAGCCGAGGTGTTATAAACAGTGTGTTTCCACTCCAGCCATCGCTTAACGCGGCACGGCCGCCGCTCCAATTTCGATATAAACTGGGATCAATGAAAATGCGGGTCGCGCCCACAAAACTGGCTGTGCTGCCTTTGGGTAGTGCCGCAGCGATGGTGCCCAGCATATCATCAAATTTCTGGCGCTGGGATAGGTTGGCTTGTGCCACATCTTTGAAGTCCAACGCTTCAAGCGCGTCGCGTATTTTGCCACATGAGCTGCAAGACAAACCGATAAGGATCACAGCGATCCAGCGGGCAATAGCATTAAAAAACTCCGTTCAACGCTGATCATAAGAACGGTTTTTCCGATCCGCCTGCAACCCGAAAAAAAGCCCCGCAGCATGTGCGGGGCTTTCTCAGTCTAGTCGATCTTTGGCAGCAACGTATCAAGCGACGCCTTCGCATCCCCATAGAACATGCGCGTGTTTTCTTTGAAAAACAGCGGGTTCTCGATGCCGGAATAACCGGTGCCTTGCCCACGCTTGGACACGAACACTTGTTTCGCTTTCCAGCATTCCAAAACCGGCATGCCCGCGATGGGGCTGTTCGGGTCGTCTTGGGCTGCGGGATTCACGATGTCGTTGGACCCGATCACAATGGCGACGTCCGTGTCTGGGAAGTCGTCGTTGATCTCGTCCATTTCCATCACAATGTCATATGGCACCTTCGCCTCTGCCAAAAGCACGTTCATATGCCCCGGCAAACGCCCCGCCACTGGGTGGATCGCAAAGCGCACGTTCTTACCCTGCGCGCGCAATTTGCGCACCAGTTCCGCGACAGACGCCTGCGCCTGTGCCACCGCCATGCCGTAGCCCGGGATGATCACGACACTGTCGGCCTCGTTCAACGCGGTGGCAACGCCGTCCGCATCAATCGCAACCTGCTCGCCTTCGACCGCCATTTGCTCGCCTGCAGGACCACCAAAGCCGCCCAAAATCACGCTGACAAACGACCGATTCATCGCCTTACACATGATATAAGACAGGATCGCACCTGATGAGCCAACCAATGCGCCAACCACGATTAACAGGTCGTTCCCAAGGGAAAAACCAATCGCCGCAGCGGCCCAACCGGAATAGCTGTTCAGCATGGATACAACCACAGGCATATCCGCCCCGCCGATCCCCATGATCAAGTGATAGCCGATGAACAGCGCCGCCAAGGTCATGATGAACAGTGGGAAGAACCCGCCAGAATTGAAATACCAGATCAACGTCAGCACAGCGCTGGCCGCCGCTGCGATATTAAGCAGATGTCCACCCGGCAATTTCGTCGCCTTGCTGTCCACCCGCCCTGCCAATTTGCCGTAGGCAATGACAGAACCGGTAAAGGTGACCGCCCCGATAAAGATGCCCAGGAACAGCTCTACCCGCAGGATATTCACCTCGACTGCCGACTTTTTCGCGATCATCGCGGCGAATGTGCCAAGATCACCGCCAGCCGCCGCATTGCCGATTTCGAAATGCGCGATGAAGCCCACGAAAACGGCAGCAAGCCCGACGAGGCTGTGCATCGCCGCGACCAGTTCTGGCATCTGCGTCATCTGCACTTTTGTCGCCAATTGATAGCCGATGACACCGCCACCCGCGATCAAGATCAGTGACCAGAACCAAAGCCCAGCCCCCGGCCCCATCAGCGTTGCAACCACAGCCAATGCCATGCCTGCGATGCCATACCAGACGGCGCGCTTTGCGCTTTCTTGTCCTGACAACCCGCCAAGCGACAGAATGAACAGAACCGCTGCGACCACATAAGCCGCTGTTGTGAAACCAAATTCCATTGATTAGTCCCCCTTAAGATTTCTGGAACATGGCAAGCATGCGCCGTGTGACGAGGAACCCGCCAAAGATATTGATGCCAGTCATAAAGATCGCGAGCGACGCCAGCAGGATGACAAGGAATGACCCTGATCCAACTTGCACCAATGCGCCCAGAATGATGATCGACGAAATTGCGTTGGTCACAGCCATCAACGGTGTGTGCAGCGAATGCGCGACGTTCCAGATGACTTGGAAGCCGACGAATACCGCCAAAACAAACACGATAAAGTGCTGCATAAAGCTGGCTGGCGCCACAAGTCCAACCGCCAACAACAACGCCCCACCAGCAGCCAAAAGGCCAACCTGATTGATGGTTTGCTTGCGGAATGCGGCTGTTTCTTCGGCCCGCTTTTCCTCGGCTGTCAGTTCCTTTGGCGCTTCCTTTTTAGGTTGCGCCGCGATCGCTGCGACCTTGGGCGGCGGCGGCGGGAATGTAACGTCCCCCGCATGGGTAATCGTCGCCCCACGGATCACATCGTCATCCATATTATGGCTCGGTTTGCCGTCCTTTTGAGGGGTCAAATCGGTCATCATGTGGCGGATGTTGGTCGCATAAAGCGTGGACGATTGCGCGGCCATGCGGGACGGGAAATCGGTGTAGCCAATGATGGTCACGCCATTGTCGGTCACGATTTTCTCGTCCATGACAGTCAACTTACAGTTGCCACCACGTTCCGCCGCAAGGTCGATGATCACCGACCCGGGTTTCATGCTGTCGACCATATCCTTGGTCCATAATTCCGGCGCATCGCGCCCCGGGATCAGGGCCGTCGTGATCACGATATCCATATCCGGTGCAATTTCGCGGAATTTCGCAAGCTGTGCGGCCGCGAACTCTGGCGAAGACACCGCCGCATAGCCGCCCGTGGCCGCCCCGTCGGTCTGGTCTTCTTCGAAATCAAGAAACACGAACTCTGCGCCCATGGATTCCACTTGCTCGGCCACTTCGGGCCGCACGTCGAATGCATATGTGATCGCGCCCAGCGATGTGGATGTGCCAATCGCGGCCAAGCCAGCGACGCCCGCACCCACGACCAGAACCTTGGCCGGTGGCACCTTGCCCGCAGCCGTGATCTGCCCAGTGAAGAAACGACCAAAGTTGTTGGACGCCTCGATCACTGCGCGGTAGCCCGCGATATTGGCCATGGACGACAGCGCGTCCATTTTCTGGGCGCGTGAAATGCGCGGCACCATGTCCATAGCGATAGCAGTCGCGCCCTTGGCGTTGACCGTATTCATCAATTTTTCATTCTGCGCCGGATAGAAGAAAGAGATCAGGGTTTGATCATCCCGAAGACGCTTCGCCTCCGTGTCCGAAGGTGGGCGGACCTTGGCCAAAATGTCGGCCGTCTTATATAACGCTGTGCCGGTTTTCACGACCTCCACGCCAGCGTCTTTATAAGCATTGTCAGAGAAGCCAGCAGCCTCCCCAGCGCCGGATTCGATAACGCAGTCGTATCCTAGCTTTTGCAGGTCCTTGGCGGATGCTGGCGTCATTGCCACGCGGTTCTCGCCGTCGAACAGTTCTTTTGGTGTCCCGATTTTCATGGGTTACCCTCCTACGCGATTTTGCAGTGCAGCATGCGTAGCCCGCGCAATAATATTTCACAAGCGCCCCGCTAGGAAGAAACGACATGTCATACGCTAACACCGACAGGTTTTTGTGATCGCGGTTGCGCCCGCGCCCTTCAACGCTAGCATGAGGGCAGATCAAGGGGGCGATTATGGAACACAGCGGCAAACATGCGCTGGTCACAGGGGGCGGCACAGGAATTGGTGCCTCGATTGCTGTTGGCCTCGCAAACGCCGGGGCGCAGGTGACAATCACGGGTCGCCGCGCTGCTCCATTGGACAAATTGGCTACCACCCATGACAATATCCATGCCTGTGTGATGGACGTCTGCGACGAGGCATCGGTGCGCGACGGTATTAATGCCGCTGCCAGTGTTCATGGCCCTGTTCAGATTTGTGTGGCCAATGCCGGCATCGCCGAAGGCGGGCCATTTGCAGATATCAAGCTTGCCGATTGGCGGCGGATGATGGCCACCAATCTCGACGGTGTGTTTCTCACTTTGCAATCCGCCATGGCCACCCTGCCCGCCGACTTGCCCGCCCGCATGATCGTCATCAGCTCTATAGCAGGGTTGTGCGGTCTTAATCGCGCGATCCCCTACACTGCGTCCAAACATGGCGTCATCGGCTTAATCCGCGGGCTGTCCGAAGAATTCAAACGTAGCCCGATCACTTTTAACGCCATTTGCCCCGGTTATGTAGACACCGACATAGTCCGCAAACAACTTCCCGGCCTCATGCGGCGCATGAACACGGATGAAGCAGGCGCCGCCGCCGTTTTCGCCAAGGGCAACCGGCACGACACGCTTCTTTCACCCGATGAAATCACATCAGCCGCGCTTTGGCTGTGTTCTGACGGCGCACGCTCCGTCAACGGCCAAACAATCGAAATTGCAGGAGGACAAGTCTAATGCTTACCACAATCCTAACCCTCATCGTCGCGGCGGTGCATTTCTACTTTCTCTACCTCGAAATGGTCAAATGGGAAGCCCCGCGCACCCGTGCAGTGTTCGGCACAACCCCTGAATTCGCGGCCGAGTTTCGCGTGATCGCCGCAAATCAAGGGCTGTATAATGGGTTCCTTGCCGTGGGCTTGCTCGTCGCAATGTTTATCAGCAGCAACGTGATGTCTGTTTACCTTCTGGCTTGTGTCGCCATCGCAGGGCTCTACGCGGCTTATTGTGGGATCAAACCGGCGTTGTATTTTCAAACCTTGCCTGCACTTGCGGCTTTGGTTGCGGGATGGTTCGTTCTATGACCGATTTCGCAACGACCAAGGCGATGTTCCACTTGCCCGAAGGGATGATCTACCTCGACGGCAATTCGCTGGGCCCGTTGCCACGCCATGCCGCCGCCCGCATCGGGCAGACGGTATCGGATGAATGGGGCGACATGCTGATCACGGGCTGGAACAAGGCGGGCTGGATGGCGCAACCCACCGTTCTTGCTGATAGGATCGGTAAGTTAATCGGCGCAGAAGCAGGTCACGTGGTGCTCGGCGATACGTTATCGATCAAAGTTTACCAAGCACTGGCCGCTGCGTTGGACCAATGCGGTAACCGCAAGGTGATCTTGTCCGACACAGGTAATTTTCCTACCGACCTTTATATGGCCCAAGGATTGATCGCGTCACTGGATCAAGGGCATGAACTTCGGACTGTTGCTCCAGATGCCATTATGGATGCCCTTGGCGACAATGTTGGTGTTCTGATGCTCACCCAAGTTGATTACCGCACGGGGCGGATGCACGACATGGCGTCAATCACCGCGGCCGCACAAGCCCACGGGATCATCACAATCTGGGATCTCGCACATTCCGCGGGCGCCATCCCTGTCGACCTCGCCGCTTGCAACGTCGATTTCGCGGTCGGCTGCACCTATAAATACCTTAACGGCGGCCCCGGCGCGCCTGCGTTCATCTATGTCTCTCCAAAATGCATCAATGCCACACGACCAGCACTGTCCGGCTGGCTCGGCCACGCGGCGCCTTTCGCCTTTGACCCAACCTATCAGGCGGGCACAGGGATCGAACGGATGCGCGTCGGCACGCCACCCGTTATCCAAATGGCGGCACTCGATGCAGCGATGGACATTTGGGACAAGGTCGACATCATTGCCCTGCGTGCCGCCTCCCTCGCATTTTCGGAAATACTCATATCAGAGGTCACAACCAGATGCCCCGACCTGCGTTTGGCCTCGCCACCCGACGGCTCCATGCGCGGCAGTCAGGTGTCATTCCACCATCCGGAAGGCTACGCCATCGTGCAGGCCTTGATTGCCCAAGGTGTCATCGGCGACTTTCGTGCGCCTGACATCATTAGATTTGGAATAACGCCACTCTATTTGGATGAAGCCGACATTCGCAGAGCCGCAGACATCCTGTGTGACATCATGACCAACCGAACGTGGGATCAACCACAGTTCAAGATCCGGGCCGCAGTGACGTAGGATGGGTTTTAACCCATCATCCTATGGCTCGTGCAGGGCCTCACGCGATCGGTAAAGCGGCTTGGTCAGATATTGCAAAACTGTCTTCTCGCCGGTGTGTAATTCGACCGATGCTTGCAGCCAAGGACGGATTGCGATCTTGCTTTGACGCTCGTCCAAATTGGCCAGATCAACGGCCAGCGTCACCTTATAGTGTGGCGGTACATCGGGACGGCGCTCGTCTTTGAATGTATCAGCTGAAATGAACTGCACCTTTCCATTCAGGCTGCCATAGATCGTGTAGTCATAGGCGCTAAATTTGATTGTCGCGTTCTGGCCGGGGATCACATTTGCAATATCCGCGACTTTCACCTGTGCCTCGACAAACAGCTCGTCACCCAGCGGCGTGATCTGCGCGATCTCTTCACCCGGGCGCACAACGCCGCCGATGGTTGTGATGCCAAGGCTGTTGACGATACCGCGCATTGGCGACGTAATCACGGTGCGCTGCAATTGGTCGTTGGCCATACGCAGGTTCTGTCCCAATTGGGCCAATTCCTGCAGCGTGTCGGAATAGGCGCTGGCGCGTTCCAATTCCGCCCCTGTCACAATTTCATTGTAACGGATTTCAGCGTCTGCATGAGCTTTGCGCGCCTTTGTTGTTTCGACCAAGGCCACGATTTCGCGTTTTAGCATGTCTTCCATCATCGCCAATTCACGCTCTGTTTCCGCCTTCACACGGCGCGCGCCCTCGACTTTGGATG
>CAXIAL010000045.1:0-14000 GCA_964022435.1 uncultured Roseobacteraceae bacterium
TCATAAACAATTTCCAGTGGATCAGGATGGCTAATGAACCGCGTAGGGCTCGCTGTTAGGCCATAAGCCCCAGACAAAAGCACAGCCAGTGTGTCACCCCTGCGCACGGCTGGCATCTCCATCGGCCCCGCCAATGCATCAATTGAAGTGCAAAGGGGACCGGTGAGTTTGACGTTTTCTTCCTCACGATCTGTCCCTGCAGACAGATGAGCAATCGGCCAATCCTTGCGGAAAACAGACCCCATCAAACCACATGCGGCAAGGTGGTTGTTGAAACCGGCATCACAGATAGCGATCCGCTGCCCGCGGCTTTCTTTGGTCGTTAGAACGGAAGTCAAAAGAGCGCCGGACGGACCCGCAATCCAGCGGCCTAGCTCCAACACAAACGCTGCATTTTTGAGACCATCATGAGTGCGTAGCTTTTCAGCAATCGGCAATGCACCACCCTGAACAGCCGCAATAGGCACACGGCGAGGCCGATCGTTCGACTGATCGAAAAAGTTATATTGAAACGCTGAACCGTTTGATTGAACAGTTTGAGGATGCGATGTCTGAAACCGGCATTCCGATTGAATGGATGTTTATTCAGCCCGCTGGAACCAACCATCAAGGTTCCGGAAATTGCTGGGACAATCGGCTTGCTTTGCTTGATGTCTCAAGAGAGCGGCAAAACGCCCATACTTGTATAACCGGATATTGGACGCCGCTCGAAGATGGCGTGCACTACAGCGCCAAAGGTCGCGTTCTTCTTGGTGAACACGTGGGGCGAAAAATTGTTGCTCTCGAAACTGGGCAGCGCGCAGAAATCGCACGTCTGAAGAAGATTCGCCTCGACGAAACACGCGTAACCCTGACTTTCGACACGGATGCACCAATTATCATCGCCGACGATATTGACCTAGCACATGAACCTGCTTGCGGCTTTTGGAGCGTGGACAAAAACCGCTCTACAATCATATCTGTTAAAGAAGTGTCAGACACGATGATCGCGCTTAACTTTGACCAGCCGCCAGACCCGAAAACGCTGACAATCGGCTATGCCCATCGGAATTGGGGGCGCAAAGACGCCCTCTTAAATGGGAGCGAAATTTTGCCAATTGGGCGCGGTGCCCTTCGCACAATCTTTTCCGAGCCGTCCGCCTATTTCCCTGATAAAACACAATATGACTGGGTCGCAAGCTTTATGGTGAAGGCAAGCAAGTAGCTTTCTCCGCGGAATTCCGGCATCTTGATAAGATCAATCGAAAATGATCACGGACTACCGAAGCACTGGAAACGCGCGCGAATTGCGCCTCAAAGCCCAGATCGAAGCCTTTGTTGATCCCCACAATCATCGCGCAACCACGAGGCTGAGTTGCTTTGCAATATCAGGTGATGGGGCCGATGGTGCGGTCGGAGGGACTCGAACCCTCACTCTTGTTACAGAACAGCGACCTCAACGCTGCGCGTCTACCAATTCCGCCACGACCGCATTGTCTAGGCTGCGGGTCGTCTAGACCATGGATGCGGGCTTCTCAAGTGGAAAAATGTCAGTTGATTGATCTGTGCGGCGCAAGCGGCGTTTTTGGGCGATCAGGTTCAGCACCATGGCCAATATACCAATCCCAATCACGACAAATCCCAGCTGTTCATTTTCTGCGAAAAAGATGTGGTTCGTGCTGCGACCCGGCAAGAAATTGGCGAGCCCCGCTAAGATCAAACCATACCAGTAGAGGTTTCGCATGGTCAGCCGGTGCATTTCGATACGGCCCGCGATAACGTGACGGATCGCGGCATAAAGTGACCACAACGTAAATAACGCCAATCCATGAATGGGGCTAAACGGACCAATCACAGCAAAGCTGTGGATGGTGAATGACGACAGGGCAACGCCAGCCATACAAACCACCCAAATATAGCCAACAGTTTTATGTCCCCGCCCTCTTTTGCGGGAATAAAGCGCGAATGGCCCCAGTATCAGTGAAGCAAGGGCAAGCGCGATGTGCAGTTGAATGTTTGGCGCGGCGGTCAGATAAGGGGCAAGGGTCATTTTTCTCTCCGTCTTGGCAGTTGAGTTGCGGTTGCTTATCAATGGTCCAAGGCAGCTGAACGGGCGACAGCGGATACGCAAACAAAGGGGTTTCTTCGTGAACGACGGGCAAATGCACTTCGCGCTTCGGGAATGGCGGCAACAATTTCTGGCACCCGCGTCAATCGTAGTGATGATCGGTGTTGCAGTCGTTTTGGGAATTATGGTGCCCTTTGGCACGGTTGAAACGTTGGGCCCGCTTTCACTTTTTGCCTATTGGATTGTCACTGTGGTCACGACCTATGGGTCGGGGGCACTGATCAATGAACTTTTGACCCTGCGGCTACGTGATCGCGTTCCGCTGTGGCTGCATATGATCATCAGCGGGATCGTCACGGGCGTCGCGATCACAGCAATCATGACGGTCATCAATCTGGCCACATTCCAGTTTCTGCCGAGCCTAGCAGGAGCACTTTCTTACTTTGGCAATATCTTCGTCATTGCCTTTATCGTTTCGGCGATTTTTACCTTCGTGTCGCGCAACAAGGCACAAACACAAAATCAGCCAGCTCGCGTGTTAGACCGATTGCCATTTGATAAGCGCGGCGCATTGCTTGCGCTAAGCGTCGAAGACCACTACGTCCGCATCATTTCATCAAAAGGCGCAGATGTTGTATTGCTGCGGCTACGCGACGCGATGCAGGAAACCGGCGATATCGCCGGTTTACAGGTGCATCGGTCCCATTGGATCGCGCTGGATGCGGTGACACATGCCAAACGCAATGGTGACGGTGCAGTGTTGACCATTTCAGACGGCACCGAAATTCCGGTCAGCAGGCGCTATATGCCCAACATCAAAGAGGCCGGCCTTTTGGCCCGATAGATTATGGTTGAATGGATCACATCACAGGGGCTGACGCCCTACCCTGACGCGCTGGCATTCATGGAAGACCGTGTCGCGGGCATCGCCAATGGCACGGCGGAAGAAGCCGTCTGGCTGTTGGAGCACCCGCCAATGTATACGGCTGGCACCTCTGCGAAAGCATCTGATCTGTTGGCACCCGACCGTTTTCCGGTGTTCGAAGCACGGCGCGGCGGCGAATACACTTATCACGGGCCGGGACAACGGGTCGTTTATCTGATGCTCGATGTTGGTGCGCGCGGGCGCGATGTGCGGGCTTTCGTCAATCAAATCGAAGGCTGGATCATCGACACGCTTGGCACATTCAACATTGACGCCGCACGGCGCGATGGCCGCGTTGGCGTTTGGGTTGACCGCCCTGACAAGCCACTGATGCCAGATGGCGCGATGGCCGAAGACAAAATTGCGGCCCTTGGTATCCGTTTGCGCAAATGGGTCAGTTTTCACGGTCTGTCCATCAATGTGGAACCAAACCTGTCGGATTTCGACGGCATTGTGCCCTGCGGCATAACCGGTCATGGCGTCACATCGCTTGTTGATTTGGGACTGCCGGTTTCCATGGACGATCTTGATGTCGCACTCGCACAGACATTCGAGGCCAGTTTTCCACCGTTGTCTTAACGCGCAATGCGATGAAAATTGCGCGATCGGCGTGAATTTGGGCGCCGTCCGTCATGAAAACCCGATCAATCTATGGCTTTAGGAACAGCCGCGCGCAGACAAATAATCCCGCTGGGGGGTGCGCCAAATTAACCCATATAAAACCAGCGATGAAATATTGCTCAATAGAGCCTCGTGCACTAGAACGACCTCAAACCATAGCCCGTGGCGCGATTCCGCGGTTTATGGAGATGTAGCCAAACTGAGGAGAGCCCCATGGCAGATGCAGCCATCCACGGCCATGAAGACGATCGCGGGTTCTTTACCCGCTGGTTCATGTCCACCAACCACAAAGACATCGGTATCCTTTACCTTTTCGTCGCAGGCGTCGTGGGCTTTATTTCCGTCGCCTTCACCGTTTACATGCGTTTGGAACTAATGGAACCGGGCGTGCAATATATGTGCACAGAAGGCGCGCGTTTCATCGCAGATGCGGCGGCTGAATGTACGCCAAACGGCCACCTTTGGAACGTCATGATCACTTACCACGGTGTGCTGATGATGTTCTTCGTTGTTATCCCTGCGCTTTTCGGCGGATTTGGTAACTATTTTATGCCACTGCAAATCGGTGCGCCGGATATGGCGTTCCCACGTCTGAACAACTTGTCGTTCTGGATGTATGTTGCTGGTACGTCTTTGGGTGTCGCATCCATGCTGTCACCTGGCGGCAATGGTCAGCTGGGGTCTGGTGTTGGTTGGGTTCTTTATCCACCGCTGTCCACATCCGAGGCAGGCATGTCCATGGATCTCGCAATCTTTGCGGTTCACTTGTCGGGTGCATCGTCGATCCTTGGCGCGATCAACATGATCACAACATTCCTGAACATGCGCACACCGGGCATGACATTGCACAAGGTTCCACTGTTCGCATGGTCCATCTTTGTCACCGCTTGGTTGATCCTTCTGGCTCTGCCAGTTCTGGCTGGCGCGATCACAATGTTGCTGACAGACCGTAACTTTGGCACCACCTTCTTCCAACCTGAAGGCGGCGGCGATCCGATTTTGTATCAGCACATCTTGTGGTTCTTTGGCCACCCAGAAGTGTACATCATCGTCATCCCTGGCTTCGGTATCGTGTCTCACGTCATCGCAACATTCTCTCGCAAACCGATCTTTGGCTACCTGCCAATGGTTTACGCGATGGTTGCGATTGGTGTTCTGGGCTTCGTCGTTTGGGCGCACCACATGTACACCGTTGGTATGTCGCTGACACAGCAGTCCTACTTCATGCTGGCCACAATGGTTATTGCGGTGCCCACAGGGGTTAAGATCTTTAGTTGGATCGCGACCATGTGGGGCGGCTCTGTCGAGTTCAAAACACCAATGTTGTGGGCGCAGGGCTTCTTGTTTCTGTTCACCGTTGGTGGTGTGACTGGCATCGTTCTGTCCCAAGCGGGCGTGGACCGTGTATATCACGACACTTACTATGTTGTGGCACACTTCCACTATGTGATGTCGCTGGGTGCGGTGTTCTCGATCTTTGCGGGTATTTATTTCTACCTGCCAAAAATGTCGGGCCGCATGTATCCTGAATGGGCTGGTAAGCTGCACTTCTGGGCGATGTTTGTTGGGGCCAACCTGACCTTCTTCCCACAGCACTTCTTGGGTCGTCAGGGCATGCCACGTCGTTACATCGACTATCCGGAAGCATTTGCAACATGGAACTACCTGTCCTCATGGGGCGCGTTCCTGTCATTCGGTTCGTTCGTGTTCTTTATCGGCGTCATGGCATGGACCCTGACACGCGGTAAGCGCGTCACAGTGAACAACCCATGGAACGAATATGCGGATACGCTGGAATGGACACTGCCGTGCCCTCCACCAGAGCATACGTTCGAAACCCTGCCAAAGCAGGAAGACTGGGACAAAGGCCACGCACATTAATCTGTGTATCGCCAAAAAAATTCAGAAAGGCCCCGTCATATGCGGGGCCTTTTTCGTTTAGGGACAACCAAACTCTAATACGGCATGCGCTAATGAAAACGCGCATTGCCAAAGCGTTCATTCATCGCGTTTACTGGACGGGCTGATTTTCGCATGCGCTGGAGCAAACGAATGAGACCAACAGTCCCCCAACTGATCGCAATACTATGGCTTAGCGCATGCACGCCGTTGCCGCAGGTGCCTAACAATCAACCGATTTCGATTATCGATTTGTCCCATCACAATGAGGTTGCGGCATGGGACGATGTCAAAAATCATGGGGTTTCTGTCGTCATTCTGAAGGCAACTGACGGGGGCAGCTATATTGACCCCAAATTTGTTGAACGCCGTAAGCTTGCAAAAGACCTTGGGTTCATCGTTGGCGCGTATCACTTCTATGAGACGAATGACACGCCGGAAGAACAGGCCAATTGGTTCATCCAGAATGTCGACCTTCGCGCGGGGAACCTGCCGCCCATCATTGATATTGAGCGGATCAAAAAACCAATTCGCGGCGATCTACACCAAGAGTTCAGAGCTTTCCTCGCCCGTCTAGAAAACCATTATGGGGTCAAGCCGATCATTTACACTGGGCCGAACTTTTGGAACCACGCTTTGGCAGAACATCTCCCAGACTATCCGCTTTGGATTGCACAATACGAAACACAAAAACCAAAAATCCCAACAGGATGGTCAGATTGGACGATGTGGCAGTTTACCGAAAAGCAAATGGTTGCAGGCATAAATGGACCTGTCGATGGGAGCCGGTTTAATGGGGACAATACTGATCTCGCAAACCTTGTGATCGGGCGTTAGCATCTCTGCGGCCGTCCGCCGCAGTGGCAATGCGCATCGGGAAAGCTAGCTTCCTCCTATGCCTTACGAATGGAAAACAAATGCCAAGGGTTGGAAACTTTCCCTCTGGCCCTACCGGTCCCTGCTACGCAAAGATTTCGTCATCTTTTTCGGATCAACAGCCGTGATTATCGCACTCCCGCTCATCGTGCTGCTGGGATCGCCAATCCTATGGGGTATCTTACCGTTTTTCGCCCTGATGATGATCGGGCTCTGGATCGCGATCCAAACAAGCTACAAGCGCGGTCAGGTGCTGGAAACGTTGACTGCGAACAATGACACGCTGCATCTAAGCCGTCACAATACCGATGGCACTGTGCAGGAATGGTCCGCCAATATTTACTGGGCCAGCGTGCATCTACATCCCACAGGCGGACCTGTCGAAAATTACCTCACCCTGCAGGGCGGAGACAGAGAAGTGGAAATTGGCAGCTATCTGGATGTTGCGGAACGCCACCAATTATTCGACACGCTGCAAGAGGCGCTGTCCGGGAATCCGCCCAAGATGGGTTAAACCCCATCACCCCAAGCGGGATTTCACCATTGGCCCGACTTTGGAAAAATCCATCTGGCCGGTGTACTTGTCTTTCAACGCGGCAATCACCTTGCCCATATCGCGCAGGCTTTCAGCTCCGATGTCCGCGATTGCGGCGGACACAGCTGTTTCGGCTTCGTCATCGGACAGCTGCCGCGGCAAATAGTCTTCGATGATCTTGATTTCTGACAGTTCCTTGGCTGCCAGTTCCAAACGTCCACCTTCTTCATAGGCGCGCGCACTTTCTTGGCGCTGCTTCACCATTTTGCCCAGAATCGCGAGGATTTCGGCATCAGATACGCCGGTATCTTCTTCACCAGCTCCGCGTTTTGCAATGTCGCGGTCTTTGATCGCTGCATTGATCAAACGCAATGTCGACAACCGATCCGCTTCTTTGGCTTTCATCGCGTCTTTCAGTGCTGCGGTGATGCTTGTGCGCATGTCCATCTGGGATCCCCATTGGTGACTAATTCAGAAGCGCGAACATAGGGCTAACGGCACAGTCTGACAACCACTTCCGGTTAACCCGCCAAACTCCTGTTTTACACGTCGATCGGACCTTGACCCTGCCCCATAGCCCCCGTAAACCCCACACCAATTTGGCTGCATGGGGATGTATGAAGATGACGCAATCTGAACAGATGAAACCCACCGCGTGTTTGGCACTCGCAGACGGCACAGTGTTCCACGGACACGGGTTTGGGGCCACGGGTGTTACCGCGGCAGAGCTTTGCTTTAACACTGCGATGACCGGTTATCAGGAAATCATGACCGATCCGTCTTATGCGGGCCAAGTCGTGACTTTCACCTTCCCCCATATCGGCAATACTGGCGTGACGCCCGAAGACGACGAAACCGCTGATCCGGTATCGGCTGGCATGATCGTCAAATGGGACCCAACAGAATCGTCCAACTGGCGCGCCACCGAAGAGCTTGGCCCTTGGCTGGCCGCGCGTGGTCGCATCGGCATGGGCGGCGTTGATACACGCCGCCTGACTCGCGCAATCCGCCAACAAGGCGCGCCGCATGTTGCCCTTGCCCATGACCCAGATGGTAATTTCGACGTCGAAGCACTGGTGCAACAGGCACGCGACTTCAACGGTGTTGTCGGGCTTGATCTGGCCAAAGATGTGACCTGCGCGCAGTCCTACACATGGAACGAAATGCGGTGGGCGTGGCCTGATGGCCACCAGCCGCAAACGAATGCAAAACATAAAGTCGTGGCAATTGATTATGGCGCGAAACGCAACATTCTGCGGTGTCTTGCATCCGCGGGTTGCGACGTCACCGTTTTGCCAGCCTCTGCCACAGCCGAAGACGTGCTTTCTCATAATCCTGACGGCGTGTTTTTGTCCAACGGCCCCGGTGATCCGGCCGCGACTGGTAAATATGCGGTGCCAATGATCAAAGACGTGCTGGCCCAAACGGACCTGCCCGTATTTGGGATTTGCTTGGGGCATCAAATGCTGGCTTTGGCTTTGGGCGCGACCACAGTCAAAATGAACCACGGTCACCACGGCGCAAACCACCCTGTCAAAGACAACGAGACTGGCAAGGTGGAAATCACATCCATGAACCACGGCTTCACCGTTGACAGCCAGACATTGCCCGACGGCGTGATCGAAACCCATGTGTCTCTGTTCGACGGGTCCAACTGCGGCATCCGTATGGCTGACCGTCCAGTATTCGGCGTGCAATATCACCCAGAGGCAAGCCCTGGCCCGCAAGACAGCTACTATCTGTTCGAGCGTTTCGCAGCGGCCATGGATGCGCGCGCCTAAAAGCGATTGCGCTAGAGATCAAGGTTAACCGTTCGTTAATCACGATGCGGGACAGTGAAGACTAACAAAAAGTTAGAATTCAATGTCCAGTGCATCGCAATCACTTGATCCCGAACAACCGCCGCTGACTGAGCTGTCGGCGCTCTGTGCCCTGCTGGTTGATGACAAAATAATCAACTTTGCCCAAGCGCATGCCGCCGAAAACATCGTCAAACGTCGGGGCTTACGCGTTGCAGATGTCCTGTCGTCCAACTTTGGCGTGGCAGGTTTTTCGATCGCGCGGGCCTATTCGACCCTGTATCAATGCCAACTGATCAACCCCAATGGCGTACAACCTGATACCGCGCTTGTTGATAGGCTTGGCGCTGCAGAGGCCATCCGCACTGGAATTTTACCATGGCGAAAGATGGGGTCGGACACCGTAATTTTAACCGACAAACCTGACAAATTTGAACGGCTCGCGGCCCCACTTGCGGCGAAGTTCGGACCACTTCGCATGTCCGTCACAACCCGCGACATGCTGGAAAGCAGTGTTGTAGGACTGCGCAAAGACGCCCTAAGCCACGCCGCAGAGCATAAAGTCCCAGCCGAACAAAGCAGCCGCCTTTGGCATGCGCCCCGCGCACTGCGGTTCGGGATCATGTTTTGTTTACTGTTGCTTGGCGCGCTAATCTTAGCCACAGACATGACCATTATGGGCCTTTGCATCGCAGCCACGTCGATCTTGATCTTGAACACAGTGATCAAAGCCTACGCCGCGGTGTTGAGCTTGCAAAAAAACCCGACGCCGCAAACGCCCCCTGTTACCCCCGCACGCCTGCCCCATATTACACTGCTCATCCCCCTATTTCGCGAAACCGAAATCGCCCAGCATCTGTTGGCGCGATTGCGTGATCTCGACTATCCCCAAGAGCTATTGGACGTCGGTCTTGTGACGGAAAGCGATGATCAACTGACCCGTGATGCATTGGGAAAAACAGTGCTGCCAACGTGGATGCGTCCGATCATTGTTCCGAAAGGCACGCTACGGACCAAGCCACGCGCCCTGAACTTTGCGCTCGATTTTGCGCGGGGCAGCATCATCGGTGTCTACGACGCAGAAGACGCACCTGAGCGCGATCAGCTGCGCACTGTTGCTACGCAATTCGCCAATTCCGGGCCAAAGGTTGCATGTTTGCAAGGCGTGTTAGACTACTACAACGACAACGAGAATTGGCTCACCCGTTGTTTCACAGTTGAATACGCCAGCTGGTTTCGGGTCATTTTACCGGGGTTGGAACGCATGGGGCTCGTTGTGCCTCTGGGCGGCGCGACCCTCTTTTTCCGCCGTGACGTTCTTGAAAAACTTGGCGGCTGGGACGCTCATAAAGTGACCGAAGACGCCGACCTAGGCGTGCGACTGGCCCGTGCGGGGTACACCACTGAACTGATGCCCACCGTCACCCAAGAAGAGGCCAATGGCCGGTTCTGGCCGTGGATCAAACAGCGGTCGCGCTGGCTCAAGGGATACGCGATCACCTATGCGGTTCACATGCGAAATCCGCGAAAGCTCTGGTCTGATTTGGGCGCAAAGCGGTTTTGGGGCGTGCAATTGCTGTTTGCTGGTACCTTGTCGCAATTCATTCTCGCGCTTGTTCCTTGGTCATTTTGGATAATCCCATTTGGCTGGCATCACCCGTTTCATGCCATGCTCCCGCCTGTGTGGTTCTGGACCTTGGCCGGCACGTTTTTTCTGGCAGAGGGGATCGTCTTTCTGGTTGCCGCAATCGCGTTACGTGCAGCCAATAAAACATGGCTAATCAAGTGGGCGTTAACGCTGCAGATCTATTTCCCCATGGCCGCAATCGCCGCCTACAAGGGTCTGATTGAATTGGCTTGGAAACCGTTCTTTTGGGATAAAACCACACATGGGGTTTTACTGCCCAAAGGGGCTATTCCACCGCCTGCGCATCCAGCTTCAGACGGGTGACATAGGCCTTTGAGATATGGTCGCGCAACGCGGTATAGGCGGCATCTCCATCCCCTGCCGCAATCGCCGCAACGATGCGTCTGTGCTCTTCCAATGTGCCCTCGGCACGTCCTTCGGCGGCCAAGGATGACGTCGCCAAAAGCGCCATGGACCGGTGCACAAGATCCAATTGCCGGACCAAGAACCGGTTGTGCGACGCAAGGTGGATTTGTTTGTGAAACCGGCGGTTTGCGCGACTTAGCGCGGCAGGATCATCCACGAGCTTGTGATCCTCGGCCAACATATCGCGCAAGACGCCGACCTCTTCGGGTGTGGCATGACGGGACGCGAGCCTTGCCGCCAAGCCTTCCAACTCGCCGCGCACGACATACAGCTCTGCCAGCTCATTGTGATCCAATGACGCCACGATCAACGACCGCCCGTCGCGGGTCAAAAGGTTCTGGGTTTCCAAACGTTGCAACGCCTCGCGGATCGGGGTCCGCGACACGCCGAACCTATCAGCCAGCTCGTTTTCAACAAGCCGATCTCCCGGCGTGTAAACATGGCTGTCGATCGCTTCGAGGATCAGCGCATATGCGTCCTTTTGCGGTGTCCGGTTGTCTTGCATGATCAGTCCCTTATGCCTTGGTTCACCCTAGCGTCAACGCGCGCCCCGCACAACAATGTCGCAGCCCCTTCCATCGGGGTGCGGCGCGGCCTATGTCTGGGGTATGAAAACGACCGATTATGACATAGTGATTTCCGGTGGCGGCGTGGCCGGTTTGACGGCGGCGGCGGCCTTTGGCACCGCTGGGTTCGACGTGCTGATCGTGGACCCCGCCGCCCCTGTCACCACCCAAGACGGCGACGGCGCGGACCTGCGCACCACCGCGTTTTTGCAACCGGCCCAAGCTTTCCTTGACCGCGCGGGCATTTGGGACAAACTGGCCCCGTTTGCGGCCCCGTTACAAGTCATGCAGATCGCCGATGCCAGCGGTGATGAAGGCGCCATCCGAACCACCGCCGCCTTTGACGCCGCCGATATTTCAGACGCGCCATTTGGCTGGAACCTGCCCAACTGGTTGCTGCGTCGCGAAATGGTCGCTCGGCTGGACGCCCTGCCCAATGTGACCCTGAAAACCGGCGTTGGTTTCGCCGATATGGTCGCCCGCTCAGCCCATGCGATGGTCAGCCTCACTGACGGAACGCGTCTGCGCTGCAAGCTAGTGATCGGGGCCGATGGGCGTGGGTCGCCAGTGCGCACAGCCGCAGGGATCGACGTGAAAACAACGCGTTACGGGCAAAAGGCTATTACATTCGCCGTCACCCACGACGCCCCGCATAACAATGTATCCACCGAAGTTCACCGCTCTGGCGGCCCATTCACCTTGGTGCCCCTGCCCGACCACAATGGGCAGCCTTGTTCTGCCGTGGTCTGGATGGACGATGGCACGCTTGCCGCGGACCGCTTGGCGCTGGACGCGGAGGCATTCAATGCCGCCGCCACGGCGCGGTCGGGCGGGATTTACGGCAACCTGACACTCGTATCGAAACGCAGCATCTGGCCGATTATCAGTCAAACCGCGACCGCAATGTCTGGCCCGCGCACAGCACTCGTCGCCGAAGCAGCCCACGTCATGCCGCCGATCGGCGCGCAAGGATTAAACATGTCGCTGGCCGATCTGTCGGCCTTGCTCGATCTGGCCACGGCATCACCAGACACGCTTGGCAGCGCTGAAATGCTCGACGCCTATCACACCGCCCGTCACAATGATGTTCGCTTGCGGGTCAAAGGTGTCGACGCGCTGAACCGCGCATCCATCGCGGGCAGCCCCTTGGCGCAAGACCTGCGGGTCGCGGGGATAAAGGCGCTTTACGGCGCGGCACCGATCCGGCGAAAATTGATGGAACTGGGCCTAGGCACCAGCCGGTCAAAGCGGCCCGCCTAGGCGTTCTTCGGACAACAAAACATTCGCCTCGACATCACCTACACCGGGCAAGGCCATGATCCTCCGCCGCAAAACCCGCTCAAAATCCGCCAAATCGCGGGCGACGACGCGTAGCCGGTAGTCATAAAGACCCAGAACGTGTTCGACGGTCTGCACCTCTGGAATGGCACCAACCGTGCGTTCAAAATCCTCGAGGCTCACGCGGCCTTTAGTGGCCAGCTTGACGCCCAAGAACACAGTCACACCAAACCCGACCTTCTGCGCATCCAGCACAAGGCGCCGCCCAGTGATGATCCCATTGTCCTGCAAACGTTTGATCCGTCGCCACATGGCCGACTGGCTCATCCCCATTTTGCGCCCCAGCACGCTTGGGGTCTGGCTGGCATCTGCCTGCAATGCGGCCAAAATTGCGCGGTCCATGTCATCAATCATCATAGCGGCAGCACCTGATCAGATTTCACTGTGGCGACAGTCATCAAGGCCTCGATATCGGCGATATGCGGCAGGGTCAGGATTTGATCGCGGTACACTTGCTGGTAATGCGGCAAATCTCGCGCAACCAAGGACAGGCGCACATCCACTCGGCCCAGAAACGTTTGGATTTCGATCACCTCCGCCACCATGCGCGCCGCTGCGATAAACTCGTCAAACGCACGCGCCTGCGTCTTATCTAACGTGACGCGCAACGACACCTGCACGGCGAACCCCAATGCGGCCCAATTGATCACAGCGACCTGCCCACATAAAACTCCATCTTCGACCAAACGGTCCAACCGCCGTTGCACCTTGCCACCGGTCAGGCCCGTCAGGGCCGCCAGTTCAGGCACGGTCAGCGCCGGATCATTCTGCAATTGGCGCAATATCGCGCGAGACACGTCATCAAGCATAAAAACATCGATAAACCGCCATATTGCGCATAACAAGCTTTTTTTTAGCAAAAATACGTGCCTTTCAACCCTCCACTCACACAACCCATCTGATATAAAGCCGCCAGAAACCAACAAAAGGAATGCCATTATGCGCGTTTATTATGATCGTGATTGCGACGTTAACCTCATAAAAGACAAGAAAGTAGCCATCCTTGGCTACGGTTCCCAAGGTCACGCGCATGCGCTGAACCTGCGTGATTCCGGCGCGAAAAACCTCGTCGTCGCCCTGCGCGAAGGCTCCCCTTCCCAAGCCAAAGCCGAAGGCGAAGGTCTGAAAGTTATGGGCATCGCCGAAGCAGCTGCTTGGTGTGATGTGATCATGTTCACAATGCCCGACGAACTGCAGGCAGAAACATACAACAAATACGTCAAAGACAACATCAAGCCGGGTTCCGCGATTGCATTCGCCCACGGCCTGAACGTGCACTTCGGCCTGATCGAGCCAAAAGAAGGCGTTGACGTGATCATGATGGCGCCAAAAGGCCCAGGT
>CAXIAL010000046.1:0-13200 GCA_964022435.1 uncultured Roseobacteraceae bacterium
GCCGGATTTGTCATTTGACCGGTCGATCAATCCTTATCGTGGCTGTGAACACGGTTGCATCTACTGCTTTGCCCGTCCGAGCCATGCGTATTTGGGCCTATCGCCGGGGTTGGATTTCGAAACTCAGCTGATTGCGCGGCCTGATGCGCCCGCGATTCTGGAACGTGAGCTGCGTAATCCACGTTACAAACCTGCGATGATTGCGATTGGGACCAATACGGACCCCTTTCAACCGATTGAAAAGACGCATAAAATCATGCGCGGCATTTTAGAGGTATTGGCGAAGTTCAATCACCCCGTGGGCATCGTGACCAAAGGGGTGATGATCGAGCGTGACATTGATATCTTGGCCCCGATGGCCGCCAAGGGGTTGGTGCGTGTCGGCATTTCGATCACCACATTGGACAATAAAACGTCCCGCGCAATGGAACCACGCGTGCCGTTGCCAGCGCGGCGGTTACAAACTATTCGACGCCTGACCGAAGCGGGCATTCCCGTGCGGGTCATGGTGTCGCCAGTGGTTCCGGCGCTGACTGATCACGAATTAGAGGCGATTTTGACCGCGTCGCGGGATGCCGGTGCCGTTGCTGCGTCTTCCATCGTGTTGCGCTTGCCGCGCGAAGTGTCTGGGCTGTTCCAAGACTGGCTGAAAAACGCATTTCCTGATCGTGCGGACAGGATCATGGGGCGTGTGCGCGAATTGCATGGTGGTAAGGATTACGATCCCGCATTTGGCAACCGAATGCGCGGGCAGGGGAAATGGGCCGATCTAATCAGGCAGAGGGTGCAGTTAAGCACGCGTAAGCTGGGGCTGACCCGTGATTTGCCCCCGCTGCGCACGGACCTTTTTCAGGTGCCGCCGCAGGTCGGGGATCAAATGGCGTTGTTCTAACCGCGGCGACGGCCACGACGTGGCGCACGGACTGGACCTTCACCGTCTGTCCCATCCGACGCGGATGAAAAATCGCCCAAGGCGGCGGTGATGTCGATCAGCGCAGGTTTGTCGCCTTTGGGCGTGTTCTCCAATGCGGCGCGCATGGCGACCAAGTGCTCTGGCGTGGTGCCACAGCAGCCTCCGATGATCCGCGCCCCACAATTGCGGGCCAAAACCGCGTAATCGCCCATTAATTCCGGCGTGCCGTCATAGTGGATGTGGCCGTCGTGGTATTTCGGGATGCCCGCGTTACCCTTGGAAATCAGGGTCGCGCCTTCGGATGCATCTGCAAACCCAAGGATTGTGCGCAACAAATCAGACGCGCCCGTGCCGCAGTTTGCGCCAAAGCCAATGGGTTGATTTTTGATTTTGCCGACCATTTTCGCCATGTCAGCGGACGTCAGGCCCATCATTGTGCGCCCTGCGGTGTCAAAGCTCATCGTGCCGCACCACGGCATGTCCGCCAACGCGAATGCTTCGGCTGCGGCGTTATATTCCTCTGCTGCGGAAATCGTTTCGACCCACAGCACATCCGCCCCACCGGCTTTCAGCCCTTCGGCTTGCTCGTGGAACATTTCGACAGCCAATTCATGTGTCAATGTGCCCATCGGCGCGAAAATCTCGCCCGTCGGCCCCACAGACCCGGCAACCACAACAGTCCGACCAGAAGCATCGGCAATCTCGCGGCCCAATGCGGCGCCGACACGGTTCAATTCATGAACTTGATCAGCCGCATCATGCAGTTTTAAACGTGATGCGTTGCCGCCGAATGTGTTGGTTAAGAACAGATCGCTCCCTGCGTTGACGGCGCCTTTGTAAAGGGTGCGAATGTTGTCGGGCTGCTCAATGTTCCACATTTCTGGGGCGTCACCAGCCTCGAGGCCAAGATTGAACAGGTTGGTGCCCGTTGCGCCATCCGCAAGCAGCCAGTCATTTTTGTTCAAAAGTTTGGTCAGTGCGTCGGTCATGAAATCACCCTAAAATGTTTACTTTGATTGAGAGGGTGATTTTCACATGATCGCGAAAAGTTCAACGCAATAGTCGGGCAATGGGGCGCTGGATCGCAATTGTTACCGCGAAAAGCGTCAGGATAAGTAGCAGTCTGTTTGGTGCTGCATGGTAAAGTGGGCGCCAGCGGGGCGCGAAGCTGTTTTTGAATTGCGTTAGTCCCGACGTTGATTGCGGGACCCGTTCAAAGCCAAGTGATTGCAGCGGACAATCAAATGTTGCGGCCAATGATAGACAGTCTGCACCTTGTGCATCGGCTGCCTCAATGGCTTTCACGATTGCTAATTGCATTGCGCCTTGAACCTGGCCGGTGTTGTGGCGCATCAAATCCAAGGACCACGCATTGCCATGGTTCTGGAATTTAGCAAATCCAATGAGGCAATCTGCTTGCCACACCAGAAACACCTCTTGCGCTGCGACATATTCGGGATCGAAGCGTCCCATAGAAAACCCCAGTTCACCCCCGTTCCTTTCCGCCCATTCTGCGGCGACATTTTCCATAGCGAAGATTGGGAGACCGGATTTGGCGTGGGTCACGTGGAGTCCGTTGGCCTCTGCCCGCCGTAATTTACGGCGCAATGATGCCGCGGTGATTGGGCTGACTTTGTAGCAGCCGGTGGTCAAGCATGGTGGGTGCGATGGTTTGCTGCCGCTGCCGATTGTGACGGGCAGGCCGCAAAGGTGACCCCGCATCCATATGGCATCGCCACTGCGCACAAGAGTTGCTGATTGCCGCGCCAAATCCCATTCACCTGCGGTTTTTGGTGTTGGGACTATGGCGGTAGCGCGACGCATGGCGACCCAAGCCATCGCCAATATTGCGGGGGCCAGATAGGCCATGACGCGAAACCCCAAAAGACCCGCCAGAATCGGTGCTGGGTCTTGAGGGGCTAATAGCCAGATGATCGAAACCTCTAACACGCCTGCACCGGCAGGGATGTTGGAAAATAGCCCGACTCCCAGGCCAAGGATGAATGCCGCCAGAAGTGGGGCAAAGCTGACATCTGCTGCAGCAGGCATCAGAAAGTAGAGGGCGCAACCGGCAATCAACAAGTCCAAAGCGGTGAATGCCAAAAGCCGCAAGCAATCTGGTCCGCTTGGTAAAATGCACCAGTCTGGCAGCCTGCATCGGCGCCACAGGGTGATGAACACTAGACATAGGCAAAAAGCGGCGATGCCGATCCATATCGGAAAAAGGTTAAGTGCGATGGCACAGATCCCCGCAATCACGACCCAAGCGCAAAGGAATGAAATCGCGACAGATGCAGACAGGCGGGTTGTGCGGCCAAGGGTAAGTTCGGGCAAGCAGTGCCACCGCACCAATGCGCCGGACACCGCGCCCACACCAATCGCTTGCCCGAGTGCGATAGCTGCCATGCCGGTTAGGCCTGCGCGGCGAGGTGCGATACCGGTACGCAAAACCCGATGCCAGACACTATCATAGCAGCCAACGGCCAGAAAACTTGCCCAAACGCAGAAAGCCGCGCCAATCCATTGCCAAATACCAATAGTGCTGAATGCCATGCGCATCTGGCCCCAATCCAGACCGGCGAGGGTGTCTTTCGCGATCCAGATCACGATGCCGCTGGCACAACCAATCACAGCTAGTCGGCTGAGTGGGCGGCTGGCAGTGGAAATATTGAACATTGGGACACCTGGTTTCGCCATTGGCTATCCTGCGAGTCCTGCGGAGGTCTTAACGTGGATGCTGTAAAGCGGGTAAAAAACGTGTCGATTTGTATGAATTTACGGCTTTTTGCGGGAAGTTCACCAGATTACTGTTGCTGCGACTTGCTCGTCGTTCAGCCTTGGCGTAAGAGGCGCGAAAGACGCGCCCCATGGCGGGGCCCGCGAGACGCGAGGGTTCTGAGATGGCACGCCGCAAGATGGTTTACGAAGGCAAAGCGAAAATTCTGTATGAGGGTCCGGAACCGGGCACATTCGTGCAGTATTTCAAGGACGACGCCACCGCATTCAACGCCGAGAAAAAGGCCGTGATCGAGGGCAAAGGCGTGTTGAACAACCGCTTGTCCGAATTTTTCATGACTGGCCTGCAGTCCATCGGCATCTCGACGCATTTTATCAAACGATTGAATATGCGCGAACAACTGATCCGTCAGGCCGAAATTGTCCCGCTCGAGGTCATCGTGCGTAACTTCGCTGCTGGCACAATGGCAAAACGTCTGGGTATGGAAGAGGGCACAGCCCTTCCGCGTCCGATCGTAGAATTTTCGTATAAAGACGATAGCCTTGGCGATCCGCTGGTCCCAGAGGAATATATCGCCGCTTTCGGTTGGGCCACCCAGCAGGAAATGGACGATATCGTCAGCATGGCGTTGCGCGTCAACGACTGGATGTCGGGCGTGATGTTCGGTGTCGGTATTAAACTGATCGACTTCAAAATCGAAGTGGGCCGTGTTTGGGACAATGAATTCCCGCGTCTGATTTTGGCCGATGAAATCAGCCCTGACAGCTGCCGCTTGTGGGATATTGAATCTGGCCGCAAGCTGGACAAAGACGTGTTCCGTCGCGATCTTGGTGATCTGGCCGATGCCTATACCGAAGTGGCAGAGCGCTTGGGTATCCTGCAGCCCAGCAATGCAAAGAACACAACCAAGCCAACCCTGATTAGCTAAAGGATACCAAACAGATGAAAGCCAAAGTTCACGTGATGCTTAAAGATGGTGTTTTGGATCCACAGGGGGCTGCTATTCAGCATGCGCTGGGATCTTTGGGGTTTGATGGTGTTGACGGTGTCCGTCAGGGCAAGGTGATCGAACTTGATCTTGCCGACGGCACATCAGAGGCCACAATCGAAGACATGTGCGAAAAGCTGTTGGCGAATACGGTCATCGAAAGCTACCGCGTCGAGGTGCTATAATGCGCGCCGCGGTTATCGTATTTCCAGGGTCCAACTGTGACCGCGACATGGCTGTTGCCCTGCGTGCGGCTGGTGCGGATGTGGAGATGGTTTGGCACAAAGATGCGGATCTGCCGGACGTCGATCTTGTCGCCGTACCGGGTGGGTTTTCGTTTGGTGATTACCTGCGCTGCGGCGCGATCGCGGCACAGTCGCCGATCTGCAAGGGCCTTGTGTCCCATGTAGAACGCGGCGGTTATGCCATTGGTGTTTGCAACGGCTTTCAGGTGTTGACCGAGACAGGTCTGCTGCCGGGCGCATTGATGCGCAATGCGGCGCTGAAATTCATCTGTAAGACGTCTGATTTGAAAGTCGCTACATCCGACAGTGCATTCACCGAAGGCTATAACGCCGGTGACACCGTTGGCTTCCCTGTGGCGCATCACGACGGCAACTATACCGTTGATGCCGAAGGTTTGGCCCGCCTGCAGGGCGAAGACCGGATTGCGTTTACTTACGCAGACAATCCAAACGGCTCTGTCGCTGATATTGCGGGTGTTTTGTCGGATAATCGCCGCGTGCTTGGTATGATGCCACACCCTGAACGTGCCGTTGACGAGGGCCATGGTGGCACCGACGGACAGGCGCTTTTCCGCGGATTGGTCGGACAGTTGACCAACGCATAGCTTGTGGGCGGGCAGGGCGCGGCATAGACTGCGCCTATGAAGCTGCCCGCCACAATTGACGAACGCCGCGACCAAAATCGCTGGATCATGCGCATTTCGGTGCTTGTTGTCTGCGTGCTGGCGTTGGTGGTGATTTATGTCAGCAACCAGCTGTTGACGCAGCGGTTCACCGAAACCACCCGCAATAAATCCGAAGTCCGTCTCACGCTTTATGTCGCCAACCTGATGAGCGAGCTGCAGCGGAACTCTATTGTGCCGCAGCTTTTGGCGCGTGATCCCGAATTGATCACAGCGCTGGATTTTAAAGACTATTCACTTTCTACCGCGCGATTGCTGTCTTTTGTCGACGAAATTGGCGCGGCGTCCTTGATCTTGCTTGATGGAGACGGGCGCACAGTTGCCGCGACGGATCGTAACCGTCTGGGCGAACAGCATAAAACCTCGCCGCATTTTGTGAATGCGCAGCGCAGTAATGCCACGATTTTTACCACGCTAGATTTGGAAACAGGCGGCTATGCCTTTGTTTATTCGCGCAGGATCGAATCCTCGGGCAATACGACAGGTGTAATCGTCGTCGAGGTTGATCTGCAAAAACTGGAACGCGGTTGGGCAGGGGTGTCTGACGCAGTTTACGTGGCCGATGGCCAAGGCACGATTATCCTGGCGACAGAACCGCGGTGGCGCGGGCTGGATGAGGCCACGGCACTGGTGCGGCAATCGGCGCCATCGGCGATTGAACGCGCGGTCCGCGCCACGCAAGATTGGGCCGCATTGCCCGTCGATGCCTATATGAGTGGCGAGGCCGTGTTGCGCCGAGAGGCCCGCGTGCCGTTCCAAGGCTGGAGCATCGTCAGTTTCACGACCTATTCATCTGTCCGCGAGCGCGTGAACGGCGTTCTGGCGCTTGAGGTCATGGGATTCGCGATCCTCTTGGCGCTGATTTTCTGGGCGTGGTCCCGCAAAGCCGCGTCGCGTGTCGTGTTCTTCCAGCGCGAGTCAGCCGATCTTCGCGCATTGAACATCCGCTTGCAGCGAGAAGTCGCCGAGCGTCAGAAGGTCGAAAAGACGCTGGAAGTCGCCGAACAAACCCTTGCGCAATCGTCTAAATTGGCCGCCTTGGGTGAAATGTCTGCTGCTGTCAGCCACGAATTGAACCAGCCGCTTGCCGCAATGAAAACTTATCTGGCAGGGGCGCGTTTGCTACTGCAGCGCCAACGCCCCGATGAGGCGTTGGCATCGTTCCAACGGATCGATGATTTGATCGAACGGATGGGGGCGATTACCAAGCAGTTGAAATCCTATGCCCGCAAGGGGGCGGATGCGTTTTCGCCAGTGGATACAAGGGCTGCGGTGTCATCGGCATTGTCGATGATGGAACCACAGTTGAACAGTCGTGACATCACAATCACCCGCACATTGCCCGAAGATCCGGTGATGATTTTGGGCGACCGGATGCGGTTGGAACAGGTCATTATTAACCTGTTGCGCAACGCGCTGGATGCCACGAAAACCGCCCGCGATCCGGCCATCGAAATTATCCTTGCGACGGGTGACACGGTTAGCCTGATGGTCCGTGACAATGGTGATGGGATCGAAGACCTCGATGAGTTGTTCGAGCCATTTTACACAACCAAACAGCCCGGTGATGGGGTTGGGCTGGGGCTTGCCATCTCTTCTGGGATCGTGAACGACCTAGGTGGACGGCTGACAGCGCGCAATGCTGCGGGCGGGGGGGCTGTATTTGAGGTGCAGCTACCTATCTTAAGCGCAGACGTCGAAGCGGCAGAATAAGGACGACCAAAATGAGCCAAGCGATGAAAATTGCGATTGTTGATGACGAACAAGATATGCGTCAGTCGATTAGCCAGTGGTTGGCGCTTTCTGGTTTTGACACCGAAACCTTTGCCAGCGCCGAAGAGGCGCTGAAGGGGTTAGGGCCCAATTACCCCGGTATCGTGGTGTCCGACATCAAAATGCCTGGCATGGATGGCATGCAGTTTTTGCGTAAACTCAAAGGTGTCGACAGTTCGCTGCCTGTGATCATGATCACGGGGCACGGCGATGTGCCTATGGCGGTCGAGGCGATGCGCGTCGGCGCGTTCGATTTTCTGGAAAAGCCGTTTAACCCAGACCGCATGACAGAGCTCGCGAAAAAAGCCACGCAAGCCCGTCGCCTGACACTTGATAACCGTGCGCTGCGCCGTGAATTGTCCGATGGGTCGGCCTTGATCAAGAAATTGATTGGTCAGTCCCCGCCAATGGAACGGTTGAAAGAAGACATTCTTGATTTGGGTCAAGCTGATGGTCACGTGTTGATCGAAGGCGAAACAGGGACTGGTAAAACACTTGTCGCCCATGCGCTGCATGCCGTTGGTGCACGTGCGAGCAAAAAATTCGTGTTGCTGTCATGTTCCGCATTTGATGAAGACACGCTTGGTCGTCGCATCTTTGGCCCCGCCCAAGATGATGAACCGATTCCCGCGATTGAAGAGGCGCGCGGCGGCACTTTGGTGTTAGAAGACATCGAAGCGCTGACCCAACCGCTACAATCGCGCCTACTAACCGCGATCAACGAACAGGGCACGCCTGCAGAAACGCGGATTGTGGCGATTTGTAACCTGCAAGAGCAGGATAAAACCTGCGAAAGCGTGCTGCGCCCTGATCTATTCTACCGTCTTGCAGCCTTGCGGATTACCGTGCCGCCCCTGCGCCAGCGTGGCGAGGATATTTTGACGTTGTTTACGCGTTTGTCGGAACAATTCGCAGAAGAATACGGCTGTGACGCGCCAGAGGTTTCCGCCCAAGAGGCCGCGCAACTGCTGCAAGCCCCATGGGCCGGCAACGTGCGTCAGCTGATCAATGTGGCCGAACGCGCGGTGCTGCAAAACCGGCGCGGGACGGGGACCATTGCGTCGCTCTTGATGGCGGATACAGATGAAGAACTGAAGCCCGCGATGACGACCGAGGGCAAGCCGCTGAAAGAATTCGTCGAGGCGTTTGAACGTATGTTGATCGACAACACCATGCGCCGTCACAAAGGCAGTATCGTCGCCGTCATGGAAGAGCTGTGCCTGCCACGCCGGACGCTGAACGAAAAGATGGCGAAATACGGGCTGCAACGGTCCGATTATCTCTGACCACGCGGCGCGCGCGCAGGATAGCACTTGTTTTTTGACCCCTACGTGACCTATGTATGGTGTACGGGTGTCCATGCGTTGGTGCGTGGTGTCGTCCGGTAGAATTCTCTGCATCTTTGTAGCGGCACAGTGCCCCGATAAAATGCAGCTGATTTGGCCTTAAAACGGCCAGAGGAACGCCCAGGTCGCGCGGAAAAAGCGATGCGCCGGGTCATGAATGGGTTCCCGTTTTCAGGGAATCGGAGAAGCAACGCGATGCAACGCGCACTAGATATAGGCAATTTCTCGGCGGCCCTTCGGGCCACGCCGCTTGCCTCTGCGCCCATCGCCTTAATAAAAATCGCAACCCATGATGCCGCCCCCCCGGGGAGGTGTCGTCGTGCGCGAGTGAACGGATACAATGCCAAAGAAAATGTTAATCGATGCCACACACGCGGAAGAAACCCGCGTTGTTGTGGTCGACGGGAACAAAGTCGAAGAATTTGATTTTGAGAGCCAGTTTAAACGTCAAGTTGCTGGGAATATCTATTTAGCCAAAGTCACGCGGGTTGAACCGTCGTTGCAGGCTGCGTTTGTGGACTATGGCGGCAATCGCCACGGGTTCCTCGCGTTCTCTGAAATCCACCCTGATTACTATCAGATCCCTGTCGCGGATCGTGAAGCGCTTATCGCTGAAGAACGAGCCTACGCCGAAAGCTTGAAGGCAGAGGACGACGAGGACGAGAAGCCCAAGAAACGCCGCCGGTCACGCAGCCGCACCAAAGCGGCGGATGTTGTCGAGGATGCTGTTGTCACTGCTGAAGTGTCTGGCATGGAAACCATCGATCTTGCCGAAGATGGCGGCCCTGCCGAGGTAACAGAAGCTGCGGCGGATGAAGCCCCAACTGTGGAAACAGTTGCCGAGGACGCGCCGGTGGCTGAAGAAGCGGTTGCTGAAGACGCACCTGCTCAAGACGTAGCGCCAGAAGAGTCTGCCTCTGATGACGACGCGTCTGATGACACGGACAAGCCGGATGAAGACGGCGTTGATCCGACTGAAAAAGACGACCGGATCGAAAGCGTCGACACTGGTGATGACACCGACGACGTGCGCCCTGTGCGTAAACCACGCCCGAAGCGTTACAAAATCCAAGAGGTCATCAAGGTTCGTCAGATTCTGCTGATTCAAGTTGTGAAAGAAGAGCGCGGCAACAAGGGCGCTGCCCTGACCACATACCTTTCGCTCGCTGGTCGTTACTGTGTATTGATGCCGAACACCGCACGTGGTGGTGGCATTAGCCGCAAGATCACCAACGCTGCTGACCGCAAGAAGCTCAAGGAAATTGCGAACGGGATGGAGGTGCCAGATGGCGCCGGCCTGATCATTCGCACCGCGGGTTCTCAGCGGACGAAGACCGAAATCAAACGCGACTATGAATATCTGCAGCGCATGTGGGAACAAATCCGCGAACTGACGCTGAAATCAATCGCACCCGCGCAAATTTACGAAGAAGGCGATTTGATCAAACGGTCGATCCGCGATCTGTACAACAAAGACATCGACGAAGTGATTGTTGCGGGCGAGGCGGGATATCGCACGGCCAAAGACTTCATGAAAATGATCATGCCGTCGCATTCGAAAAACGTGAAACGCTACGCTGAAAAGCTGCCACTTTATGCGCGCTATCAGGTCGAGGGCTATTTGAACGGCATGTTCAACCCGACTGTGCAACTGCCGTCCGGTGGTTACATCGTGATCGGCATCACGGAGGCGCTGGTCGCCATCGACGTCAACTCTGGTCGTGCGACTAAAGAAGGGTCGATCGAACAGACCGCGACGAAAACCAACCTAGAGGCGGCCGATGAAGTGGCGCGTCAGTTGCGTTTGCGTGACCTTGCCGGATTGATCGTCATCGATTTCATCGACATGGATGAACGCCGCAACAACAACGCCGTTGAAAAGCGGATGAAAGAGGCGCTCAAGACTGATCGCGCCCGCATTCAGGTTGGCCGCATCTCCGGCTTTGGCCTGATGGAAATGTCGCGTCAGCGTTTGCGTCCGGGCATGTTAGAGGCGACGACCCAGATGTGTGGTCACTGCCACGGCACCGGTTTGTTGCGATCCGACGATAACGTCGCGCTGTCGATCCTGCGGTCCTTGGAAGAAGAGGGCGTGCGCGGCCGGTCCAAAGAAGTGCTTGTCCGCGTGCCGATTTCAATCGCCAACTTCTTGATGAACGGCAAGCGTGAACATATCGCCGATATCGAAGCGCGTTACGGCATGTCCGTCCGCATCGAATGTGACACCGCGCTGGTGTCGCCCGATTTCGCGATTGAAAAGTTCAAGACAGCCACGCGCATTGTTCCTGACGCGGCGCCTGTGGTCGTGGCCACGGCTGCGATGATGGATGATTACGACAAGGATGTGCTGCTCGAAAGCACGGACGAGGACGAGGCAGAGGAAACCACTGTCGAGGCCACCGAAGCCGAGGATCGTCCACGCAAGAAACGTCGCCGTCGTCGTCGTCGTCGCGGTGGCAACAATGCAGAACAGACCCAAGAGGGCGCAGAAGCTGCGACTGATGACGATGCGCCTGCGGAAACTGCTGAAACACCTGCAGAAGATGCGCCAGCGGCGGAAGAAGCACCTGCTGAAAAGCCAAAGCGGACACGCAGCCGGAGCCGTAAAAAGCCAGCGGAAGATGCGGTTGTAGCTGAGGAAGCCCCAGCCGATGCAGTTGCAGAAGCAGCACCAGAGGCAGAGGCTGAGGCCGCCCCTGAAAAGCCGAAACGCGCCCGCCGCACTCGTAAGAAAGCGGAGCCAAAGGTTGTAGAGGCAGAAGCAGCACCCGCAGAGGATGCCGCACCGGAAGCCGAAGAAAAGCCGAAGCCAAAGCGCAAAAGCCGCGCCAAGCCAAAGCCAGCCGCTGTTGTTGAAGAAGCTCCAGCAGCTGAAGAAGCGCCTGCACCAGTAGAGGCTGCTCCAGAGCCAGTCGCTCAACCTGCGCCCGCGCCAGTGACAGCGCCGGAACCTGCGCCAGAGCCAGAGAAATCTGACAAGCCAAAGCGTAAAGGCTGGTGGTCATTGGGCCGCTAAAACATCAAAGGGCCGCGTCGTAACTGACGCGGCCTTTTTCGTTATCCCTTGCGGATCACATAAAGCTGGGCATCACCTTGGTCGGATGTTTCAACCAATTCATGGCCTGCTTCGGCGCAGAAATGTGGCATGTCGACCAATGCGGCCGGATCATCTGCCAAAACGCGCAGCTCTTCGCCGGATGCCAGTGTGGACAACCGCTTGCGAGCCTTCAACACGGGCAGGGGGCACAGCAGCCCCGTGGTATCTAATTCATGTGACATGCCCCCGATTACCGCAGATATTACAGCCCGTAAACACAGCTATGACGTGACGCCGTGCGCAAGCTGGCGTAGACAGAGGTAAATCAGGAGCCACCGATGTTAGAAGCCACGCAAATCCTTGACGCCTCGCTGCTGCCCGCGATGATCATCGCGTTGGTGGCGGGCCTGTTGTCGTTCCTGTCGCCCTGCGTGTTGCCCATTGTGCCGCCCTATCTTGCCTATATGGGCGGTGTGTCGGTGACTGACATGGAAGACGAACTCGCTGCCCGCAGACGTGTGTTGCTAGCCGCCGCGTTCTTTGTGCTCGGCCTGTCCACAGTGTTCCTGCTGCTCGGTTTCGCGTTCTCGGCCATGGGGCGTATGTTCCTTCAATTCCAAGACTATTTCACCACTGTGGCGGGCATCGTTGTGATGATCTTCGGGGCGCATTTTATCGGCGTCTTTCGCATCGGGTTTCTGGATCGTGAAGCCCGCGTTGAAACCGGTGACCGTGGCGGGTCGGCCTTGGGGGCTTATGTGCTCGGCCTTGCGTTCGCCTTCGGTTGGACGCCGTGCCTTGGTCCGATCCTCGGCACCATTCTGGGCCTCGCCGCGTCAGAGGCATCGCTGATACGCGGCACCGTCTTGCTGGGCGCCTATGCAATCGGCCTAGGTATTCCGTTTCTGTTGGTCGCAGCGTTCTTTCCACGGCTGAAAGGGCCAATGGCTTGGATGAAACGGCACATGGACCGGATCGAGCGTATTTCGGGCCTGTTGTTGTGGACCGTCGGTCTGATGATGCTGACCGGCCATTTTACCACGTTCAGTTGGTGGTTGCTCGAACGGTTCCCTACGCTGGCGACGCTTGGCTAAGGCATTGTTTTCGCCTAGGCTGATCGTAGATAACGCACAGGCCGCAAATGTCCGCAGATGATCCCAAAACCGTGACCAAACGTCGGGTGTTTTACATTCCGGGCTATGATCCGATCCATCCGCGCCGGTACCGCGAGCTATATCGGACTGAGAGCAAGGCGCAGGCGCAGATTAGTGGTTATGACATCGGTCAAAGCCCCAAGGCGTCCGGCGACGGTCCATACGGCTTGCATGTGGATGCGACGATTGACGGGCAGGCGGTGGCGGCGGATATCGATGTGCTGCTTTGGTCCGATATCGTGCGCGACAGCATGGAAACCTCTATTCTTGCGACTTACGGGCAGCTTGTGCGCACGGCGTGGACCTATATCAGCTCGGGCGCGC
>CAXIAL010000047.1:0-13115 GCA_964022435.1 uncultured Roseobacteraceae bacterium
TCGGGGCGGCGCAAACCGCAATGTTGATCATTGCAGGCCAAATGATATCCGGCGTTATTTTGGATATTGTTTTACTAACCCAAGGCCAACTTTGGGCGCGCGCTTTAGGAATTTCCCCTATTTTGTTGGGAATTTGGGTCACGCGTTCCCAAAAATAAAACACAAATGCCTCATTTGTGCCTTAGTAAGTCCCATTCTCGCCACAAAGTTCTGGTTTATAGGCTCTCAGAAAATACCGCAGCGAAGCGGGAACAACACAAGGCGTATGAAAATGACAACGACTTCGATTCGCAGCACAGCCGCTGCGCTGGTTTTGCTCGCTTCATTGCCGCTGACAGCAGCGGCACAAGCCACACTGGAAATCACACCCTTCGGTGCGATTGCAGCAGCATTGGATATTGACGAAAGCATCGTTGCTTCCTGTATGCCAGTGCCCCCAACCGAAACAGTCAGCCAGCATCCTGATCTGGAAGAGATCGTGACCTGCATGACCGAAAGCGGTGCTGAGGTAACTGACTTTGCTGTAAACGCAGCTTGGCTTGAGACACAGTAAGCGTCTAAAGCAACACATCTTTCAATTTGACGAAAAGGCAGCCCCCACTCCGGAGGGCTGCCTTTTTGTTTTAGTTATCTTCTGTGTTCATAGCCTTAATGCCAGCGACGCCGGAATTACCTAACTCGACCACTGCGAACGGCCCGCCGATGCACAGGTTAGCCGGATCTTTGTTGTCCAGCGCTGGTGTGGACGCGAATACATCCTTCGCGAACTCTTCCGCGTTGTCTTTCGGACGATAGCCCAAGTGCCCTGCTTTGGTGTTATCAACCACAGCGCGGTCATTGTTGGAAATGCCGTAAACGGTTGTAAAGCCAACCACAGGGCTGTCGATGGACCGCTGCACAAGGTGGATCAGGTCATCCATAGACAACCATGTGCCAATCGCGCGCGCGTTGGATGGCGGCGCGGCAGAGAAGATGCGCATACATACAGATTCCACACCACGTTTATCCCAATACAGCGACGCGAGGTCTTCGGCGAAGCATTTGGCCAGACCGTAATAGGTATCCGGACGGTGCGGCGCATCCAACCCAATCGTGTCTGTTTTCAAATGCATACCAACCGCATGCACAGATGACGCGTAGACGACCCGCTTCACTCCATTGCGGTAAGCAGCTTCCCAGACGTTGTAGGCGCCAACGATGTTGGATTGCAGAATGTCGTCCCATGGTGCCTCGTCCGCGATGGCGCCAAAGTGGATGACCATATCCGCGCCCTCTAGCAAGGTTTCCATTGCGGCAAGATCAGACACATCGGCCTTTACATAGGTTTCATTGGCCGCCAGATCAGCCACACTATCAGCCAAATCAGTCGACACAAATGTGTCGCACATTGCCGCCAATGGCGCGCGTAGAACGGAACCAAGCGCGCCAGCGGCGCCAGTTAGAACGAGTTTTTTCATGGTATTCCCTATGGGTTAGATGACAGCTTTTTCGATGAACTTTTCGCCCGCGATGATCCGGTCGAAACTAAACGGCGTCAAGTCGAGCGTTTGGTATGATCCCGTCGCAATGAGCTCCGCAATGCCGCGCCCCATAGCAGGCGATTGTTGAAAACCATGACCGGAAAATCCGTTGGCAAAGATGAAATTCGTCACATCAGGATGCGCCCCAATGATCGCGTTTTGGTCAAACGCGTTATACGCATAATGCCCGACCCACGAATTCATCAGCTTGATCCGCTCAAACGCTGGCACACGGTGCGCGAGGATCGGCCAAACCTTTTCTTCCCAGATGGCATGATCTGCGACAAAGTCATCGTAGTCGACAGGCCCATCATCATCGGGCGGACACCCGGCAAGGTAATAGGTGCCCTCGGACCGCATATGTACGCCGCTCGGGTCGATCGTCAGCGGCAAGTCACGGTCCAACTTGTCTTCAGCGTCGAAAATGAAAGTATAACGCTTGCGCGGCTCTACAGGAATTTCGATAGCTGCCATGCGGCTTGTCAGCACGGCACGCGGACCGGATGCGTTCACAACGGTTCCACATGCAATGACTTCACCAGAGGCCAGCGTGACTGATTGCACCTGCCCGCCTGCCCGGTCCATCGCGACAACCGAATTATGGATGTATTCGGTGCCGCGTTCTCGCGCCGACCGTTTCCACCAATCAAATAGGGTATTACCGTCGAAATAACCTTCATCGATCAGGTTGTGATTTCCTGCGATGATGTCGTCCATGTTGTAGAATGGATAGGCGGCAAGGATGTCTGCAGCGGACATATGCTTGGTGCCCGCACCATTGGCTTCTTGGATTTTCTGCCCCGCTGCCAACTCTGCAGCAAAAGCAACGTTGTCAGCCAAATACATGTAACCATAGGACTGCAGCGCAAGGTCCGGCACGCGGGTATCGCCCCCCATATAGGCGCGGAAATTCTTGACGAAATCGGCAGCAAATTGACTAATCTTAATGTTGATGGGTGCGCTGAATTGCTGGCGCATACAGGAATTGGTGTGCGACGTGGACGACCATTCATAGGTCGGATCGCGCTCCACAACCAAAACGCTACCATCAAAATCGGGATGATCGGACAGGAACCAAGCGATGCTGGAACCGTACATCGCCCCGCCCACAATGATCACGTCATATGATGTGTGGACGGGGGTTTGCGTCATGATTTAGGCCGCCGAAGACACGCGCGGCACCAATGCCTTGACCAAATCACGCATCTGGATTTCGCCAACCGGTTCACCGTTATCCATCACGCGGTAGGTCAGGTTTGTGTCACCCTCAGAGCGCGCAATCAGGCTTTCAAGATTGTCACGCACATCGACGTCACCGTCGAATGTTTGCCCTTTGAGCTTTTCAAGCAGGCTTGGGTCTTCAATCGGGGTCATCACCGATTTCGCACGCAGAACACGGGCGCGGTTGATGTCAGATACGAAGTCTTCGATGTAGGGATCGGCAGGCGCAAGCAAGATACCCTGCGGTTCGCCCTGTTGGATCACAGCACCGTCTTTCAGGATGACAAGGTGGTCAGCAAGCTTCAGCGCCTCGTCCAAGTCGTGCGTAATGAAGACGATGGTCTTGTGCAGTTCGGCCTGAAGTTCCAACAGCAGGTTCTGCATGTCGGTGCGGATCAGCGGATCAAGCGCGGAAAACGCTTCGTCCATCAGCATGATGTCGGTGTTCGCGGTCAGCGCGCGAGCGATGCCCACACGTTGCTGCATGCCACCAGACAGCTGCGCAGGGTAATGGTTTTCGTAACCATCAAGGCCCACACGATCCAACCACTTCTGGCCTTCGGCGTTGCGGGTCGCCTCGTCTACGCCTTGCACTTCGAGCGCCATCGCCGCGTTTTGCAACACGGTACGGTGCGGGAGCAACGCAAACTTTTGGAATACCATCGACATCTTGTCTTGGCGCATTTTGCGCAACTCGGCGTCGGTCAACTCCATCACATCGATGCCGTCCACGATGATTTCACCCGCTGTCGGATCGATCAAACGATTCAGGTGCCGGATCAGCGTGGATTTGCCCGACCCAGACAGGCCCATCACAACGGTAATTTCACCGGGCATCATATCTACGTCAATGGCTTGCAGACCCAGCACGTGGTTATGTGCCTCGAGCAGTTCGGGTTTCCCCATCCCTGCCTCGACATGTTGCATCATATCTTTGTGGTTCGGCCCAAAGATTTTGTACAAACCGCGCAGGCGGACTTTTGGTGTAGCAGTCATTTTATCCGGTCCTACTTAGTGTGTTTTGTGGGTCATATCGACCCGTGACAATGCCGCCTTGGATGTGCGGTCAAGGATAACTGCAAGCAGCACAATCCCGATACCGCCCACGATACCAACGCCCAATTCAAGCTGGCGAATACCGATCAAAACGTTACGGCCCAGACCCGGTGCGGACACCAAGGATGCGATCACAACCATCGCAAGGCTCATCATGATGGTCTGGTTGATCCCAGCCATAATGTTTGGCAGCGCCAACGGCATTTCGACCTTCAGCAAGCGTTGGTTGGATGACATGCCGAATGCGTTTGCCGCTTCGATCACGTCTTTGTCCACAAGGCGGATACCAAGGTCCGTCAAGCGGATCACCGGCACAATCGCGTAGAGGATAATCGCGATGCCATAGAGCTTGGATTCTGTTACGGAGAACAAGAAAATCAGCGGGATCAGATACACAAAGGTCGGCAAGGTTTGCAGCAGGTCAAGCACCGGCACCAGCGACTTTTGCAACCTGTCGGATTTCGACATGGCAATGCCAATGGGCACGCCCAACGCCACCGATATCCCCGTACAGACAAAGATAATCGATAGGGTCTGCATCGCCACATCGTAATGGTCTACAAGGGCGAGCGCGAAGAATGACAAGGCCACAAACACCGTCACCGCAACAGAGCGGGAGGCGTAGAAGGCCAGCAGCAGCAGCGCAGGGATTAAAATCCACCACGGCGTAGCTTCAAATAACCAGAGTGCGCCATCAAGAAACCATGACAGCGGCTGGGTAATCGGATCAAGCACAGCTTTGAGGCCCGGCTTGGCCCAAAGGAATGCGTTCTCGATGCCTGCGGTCACATCGCGGCTTTGACTGACGGATGAACAGGCTTCGTTCAAATTATCCAAGGACGGGAACGGGAAGATTTCGGAGCTTGTCTCTTCGCTGTTATTTGCTTTGAGCAAATCTGCCATCGACATTGGCGCATCTGACGAACTGCCGTCGCACCATTCGCGCAGGCCAAGCGCGTTAAAAAGCCCATCGTAAAATGCCATGTCTTCCGTCCCCTAAAGTCGTAACAGCCCCCCGCACATCATCGCGCGGGGGGCTGCAATTGGTGTCTAAGCTTACTTGATCAGTGCAGCAAGCTTGCCTTTGGCTTCTTCGTTGATCCAGGTGGACCACAGGTCAGCGTTGTTAGAGATGAAGTAAACAGCCGCTTCTTCGTAAGATGCGTTGTTGTCATCCTGCCAAGCCAACACTTCGCCCATTTTGGCGTTTGTGAAGGACACGTTTTTCAGCATTTCTGCGATTTCTGGCTCACGCTCCATGAACGCGCCGGAAACAGCAGTCACAACTTTAGCAGTTGGGTATGGGGACAGCACAGGTGCGTCACAATCAACGGAACCGTTACATGTGTGCGCGTCCTGAGAGAATTCTACACCCAGGTCAACCTGTGTCATTGGGTATTTGCCCAAGACAGATGTTGGTGCCCAGTAGTAGCCGAACCAAGGTGCTTCGTCAGCGAATGCAGACGCGATGGATGTCGCGAGTGTTTCACCAGAACCGTGCTGGAAACGTGCAACGCCAGCTGCTTCCATACCGGCCGCAGTGATGTTGTTGTTGTTGATGATGTCACAAGCCCAACCAGTTGGGCAATCGTGGAACTGACCACCAACTGCTTCTGGGTTCGCCATGATACCTGCAAGCGTTGTCAGCTCTGGGTTGGCTTCTGCCAGATATGTTGGGATCCACCAACCTTCAACGCCGCCATCGGACAGCACGGAAGTCAGCTCAACCAGTTTGCCTTCAGCCAAGAGTGGCTCGTAAGCTGGTGTGGAGTTTGCCCAAACTTCGGTCAGGATGTCTGGCTCGCCAGTTTCCGCCAAAGATGCCAGCGCAGGAACAGTGGAGGACGGAACGATCGTCACGTCACAGCCGTAGCCTTGTGTCATCAAGAAGTTTGCAACAGATGTGACAACAGCAGAAGAAGCCCAATCCATTTCAGTGATGGATACTTCACCGCAATCTGCCCATGCAGATGTCGCGCCAAGTGTCAGTGCCAGCGCAGATGCTGTGCCAAGTGTTTTCATTTTCATTTTTAGTCGTCTCCCTATGAGTGGCGGTATTAACGGGTGCAACCGCGTTTGATTGCAACAGTAAACCGATAAAATGGCGCGGATATCTTTTCCAAGGCCCAGAATGAGCCTGCGCGCCATACACAAAACGTCGTTTTTGGTGCAGAAACGTCATTTGTTTCGCAATCCAAATCAGTCTTGTTGGCTTTATTTACCCAAGCACTGTCAAGGTTACCACCCCGACCGGGTCGCTTTTGATCACTTTTATGTCGGAAAAATTTTTCATAATTCCCCCTACGTGCTGAGTCTTGCGATTTCGATTGACGTTCCTTGCGCAAGTCAGGCTCAATCCAGTGGACATAATAAGGCAACGACATGCAAACCTTTCCAAACCCATTCCGCCATGCGGACACACCTATCACCATGCCTGCACACATTCCCGCGCCAAGCGTGGATTCGGCAGCCCCCACTAAGTTGCTTGCGCGGTGTCCCGTGGCCAAAACGACGCCGCTGGTCGATGCCGCTGGTCTCGCTAAACTTGCCGGTGTCAGCGCCGTGCATGTCAAAGACGAGCGCACCCGCATGGGGCTTGGCAGTTTTAAGGCGCTTGGTGCCGCCTATGTTATCGCACATGATGCCGCCGCCATTGGTGGCGATGACCTGTCACAAGTTCTTGCAGGCCGTACATATGTGAGTGCCAGTGCCGGCAACCACGGCCTATCCGTAGCTGCCGGTGCAAAAGTGTTCGGCGCAAAGGCTGTGATCTATCTGGCCGAAGCCGTGCCAGAAAGCTTTGCCGTGCGCCTGCGTGATCTGGGTGCCGATGTCGTGCGCGCGGGCACCGATTACGCACAGTCCATGGATGCGGCGATGGCGGACGGCGAAGCCAACGGCTGGTCGCTTTTGTCAGACACATCATGGGATGAATATTACGCGGTCAGCCACCGTCTGATGGAAGGTTACACCGTACTGATGGACGAGGTGTTCGCGCAGATCCCCGAAGTCCCGACGCACATCTTGCTACAAGCAGGTGTTGGCGGTTTAGCCAGCGCGGCCGCGGCCATGGCCCGTGCGCAGTGGGGCGACGGTCCGCAAATTATCGTGGTCGAACCCGAATTCGCCCCTGCCCTTTTGGAATCCGCCAAGGCAGGCCACTGCGTGTTGGCCGATGGCCCGACGTCAGAAATGGGGCGATTGGATTGCAAAGAACCGTCACTGATCGCGCTCAAAGGCCTTGCCAATGATACTGATCTGTTCGTGACAATCTCCGAAGAAGAAGCCGCAAGCGCCATGCCGATCCTTGCCCAGCATGATCTGGAATGCTCCACATCCGGCGGCGCTGGTTTGGCTGCGATGTTAGCGGGTCTCGACTTGCCATCCGACGCCCGCGTGCTGGCCGTGCTGTCCGAAGGCCCCGCCTAGATGTTCCCTACATCAGAATACCAAGCCCGCACCGAACGTGCCCAAGTCATGATGGCAGAGCGTCGCATCGACGCCCTATTGCTAACCACGGAACCAGAGGTGCGCTATTTCACCGGCTACCTGACGCGGTTCTGGGAAAGCCCAGCGCGCCCTTGGTTTCTGATCGTGCCATCCAGCGGCGACCCGATTGCAGTGATTCCGACCATTGGGGCCGCGTTGATGTCGCGGTCATGGATCACCGATATCCGCACGTGGCAGTCGCCAGATTACGACGACGATGGTGTGGCATTGCTCCACGACACACTAGACGATTTGGGCGCAAGCCGCGTGGCGACCCCGATGGGATTGGAAACGCATCTACGCATGCCTCTGGATGATTTTGACAGGCTGCAAGGGTTGCTTGGCGCAAAGATCATCAGCGACGACAGCATCATCCCGGCCCTGCGTATGGTCAAATCCGACGTCGAAATCGCCGCGATCCAGAAAGCCTGTGACGTGGCCAACCGCGCTTTTGCCCGTGTGCCGGAAATCGCCAAAGCCGGCGTCCCGCTTTCTACCGTGTTCCGCAAATTCCAGATGCTTTGCCTTGATGAAGGGGCCGATTTCGTGACCTATTTGGCGGGCGGCGCGGGACAAGGTGGATATGATGACGTGATCTCGCCCGCCTCTGACGCGCCGTTGCAGGACGGGGATATACTCATGCTCGACACTGGCCTGATTGTTGACGGCTATTTCTGCGATTTCGATCGCAACTTCGCCGTTGGACCTGTCGCAGATGGGGCCAAGGCGGCACATGCCAAACTAATCGATGCGGTCGATGCGGCCATGGCGATTGCCAAACCAGATACCACAGCGGCAAAACTGTTCCACGCGATGGACCAAATCGTGACGGGCGGCGCAGGCGGGTCAGACACAGGGCGCTTGGGCCATGGATTGGGCATGCAGCTGACCGAATGGCCATCCCTGATCCCTGCCGATCAAACGGTGCTATGCGAAGGCATGGTCCTGACGTTGGAACCCGGTATCGACGTGGGCGGTGGCAAGATGTTGGTGCACGAAGAGAACATCGTGATCACTGCGGATGGCGCGCGGTTCCTATCCAAACCCTATGGCCGTGAAATGGTGCAGCTATGAGCTTTGACTTCACCACCGATCCCGCCGTGCCCGCCATGGGACTGATCGTGTTGCAATCGGACGAGACGATTGAACAAGATTTTCGCCGCATATTCGGACCAGAGGTGATGATCTACGTCACACGCATCCCCACCGCGACAGAAGTCACCCGCGATACATTGCAAACCATGGCTGACACATTGCCCACCGCCGCCAGCCTGTTCGCTGAACCTACGCAATTCAGCGTTGTGGGATACGGCTGCACCTCAGGCACCGCACAGATCGGTGCAGACAACATTGCGCGGCTGGTGCGGGAAGGTTGCAAAACACCTGAGGTCACCCAACCGGTCAGCGCCCTGCTCGCGGCATGTGAGACGTTGAACATTAAACGGCTCGGTTTTTTGTCACCCTATGTCGAAGAGGTATCCGCCCATTTGGTCGGCGTGTTGGAAGCCAACGGCGTGGCCTGCCCCGTGTTCGGATCATTCGACGAATCCTGCGAAACTGTGGTGGCGCATATCAGCCCGCAGTCAACCTATGACGCTGCAATTGCGCTGGCGGCCAAAGGCGGAATTGACGCGTTGTTCTTGTCTTGCACAAACCTGCGGACCTTTGACATCATCGAAAAACTAGAAGCCGAAACCGGCCTGCCCGTGTTGTCCAGCAACCAAGTTCTTGCGTGGCATATGGCGCAGATCAGCAGATCACCCGCCACCGGCATCGGCCGCTTGTTCGCAGGATAGCCCATGAAAAAGCTCAACACATCTGCGGCTGAAATGGTCGCAACCGCCTGCGCGCGGATCGAAGAGGTCAGCACAGACGAAGCAATCAAAATGATCGGCGACCCAGACGTGGTGATCGTCGATTTACGCGATGTGCGCGAACGTGAACGGACGGGGTTCATCCCTGACAGCTTTCACTGCCCGCGCGGCATGGCCGAATTTTGGGTCGATCCGGACAGCCCCTATTTCAAAGACATCTTTGCCCAAGACAAGACGTTCATCTTTCACTGCGCATCAGGATGGCGATCCGCGTTAACGGTCGCCACCCTTAATGACATGGGGTTCGCCTGCGCCCATCTGCGCGACGGGTTTTCCACATGGGAAGCCAGCGGCGGCCCCGTCACCAAGCGTTAAGCGTGCTGCAAAATCGCGGCTTCGCTGTCTGACAATACACGCCGCGCGTAGTCGCCGTAATTGTGAACGCTGTCCTGTAGTTCCGGCAGGCGGTCAAACATGCGGGCACGTTGATCGACCTCCATTTGCGCGACTTGCGCGCTGGCGGGATGGAAGCTTTCCGTTGCCACGCCATTGGCGAATACAACTTCATGGCTTGGAAGCATCATGTGAATGTAGGTGACTTCGCGCTGACCATACTCTCGAACAATCGTGCGATCGTTGATCAGGTCGCGTGCCGTTACCAGCACTTCGTCACTATTATACAGAGCACGCGCACGCGGGCTACGAAGCACGATCCGGTGATCCGGGGACACCAGAAGCCCCGCATCAGGCACGTCTTTGTCCAATGCACCAGCGCGCAACCGCACTGGCGTCAGCGACGGGGTCGCTAGCATACGCGCGCCTGTTACGCGGCGCTGCCCAAGCCATAACACCTCGGCCTGACCGTTATCAGCGGTCTGCACTGTGTCGCCTTCTTCGATTTCGGCCACATCGCGGGGTCCGTATTCGGTCATAATCATGGTGCCTGGGGTAAAGCAGACAACGCCACCCTGATCAGGTGTTGCTGCGCGCCGCAGCGTGTCGTCAATCCGGCGGTCGACGACCCACAGATCCGTATTGCGCGGTGGAATTTCATCCAAGAACATACACAAAGGTCTGTGATTGGCGCCAGCGTCGATCAGCGTGATGGTCCAAGTGTCAAACCCGTTGGTCACGCGGAAACTGTCGTCGAACAGCGGGCCCTCCCAATGGGGCGCGTCCATACGGTGCGTATTCAGTTGTGATGTGTCCACCAGCCTGCGCACGCTTTGCGCTGCGCGACTGCGAATGTCTGCCTCTCCGAGGGACGTGCCAAGCGGCAAAATGCCGTTCGGTCCATCCACACGCACTGCGTCGCCGGTCCAAGACCATGCAGTGCCCACGTTCAGTTCTGCGACGGACGGCGCCTGCTGCCCATCAATATCTGTCTGTGACCAGGAGATGACAAACGTGCCATTAAAGCCCGTTTTCATGCCTGTTTCTTCGCCTCAAGTTATCCACGTCATTAAACGCGCGGATTTATGAGAAGACTCTGACAAGCCAAAACCGTTTCGATCAAGTCACATTAACAACGTAACCTAACTATTTCATTAGAAGTTAAAATTCAGCTTGAGCGATCCAACGACCTGACCTTTGTGCTGGCCCTCGAATTCTTCGGACAAATAGGTCGCGCCGTAAAAGAACGACGCATCCTCTGCAAACTGCCAAAACACACCAGCCCTAGCGCGTGAACGGGTTTCGGACACAGTATATCCCATATCAGTCGGCAGATAGGCGCTGTCGAAAACCTTTGCTATATCCGCGCCAAATAAAAGCTAAACGCCCAATTCTTCGTCTTGGGTCCCGCGATAGAGTTGCCCAGTTACAACATCACGCAGCATCAGGTCATTCTGTGCAACGCCCCCCAAAAGCACATCAGCACCCGCACGGATCAAATCTTCGGGTCCTGTCCGCAGCTCGACAAAGGGACGCACGGTCGCCATTTCGGACAACTTCACCGTCCGTGTTGCCGACGCAACGCCCCCCAAGAAGAATGCGTTGCCAAGCTGGTCATCGGTGAAACGCGGTTCCGGCATATTGAACGTGTCGTGGAATCCGATTTGGAACGCGGACAGACCAGTCTGTGGCCCAATCGCTGTCATTTCGCTGCCCAACGTAAGCTGCGTGCCTTGAAAGTCGAAATGCATCGCTACACCCATCGTTAGCGCACCCACATAAGGACGATCGCCCGGCGCTGGTGCATGTCCAGACGGTGAAATGATTTGCGCGCGCAATTGGTATTCGAGAAGATCGCCAAAGGCTTCGTCGCCGGCATAGTCCTGACGTCCGCGCACAATGCTGAATGTATTGGATCCGGTCTGCCAGCGATCCGCCTGATCACCGAAAAAATCGTTATTGAATATCCGGCCAAAGCCGATTGTTTCGCGCCCCTCGGCAAATGCAGATGTGGCAAATGTTGAAATAACGGCAGCAATTGCCAATGTGAAACGCATTTAAGAATCCCAATGTCTTTCCCCAGACAGGTTTTGAAATAGTGCAGCAGTCGGTTTTTCACTAATCGTTTTAGGCAGAAGTCGCCCGCTATGGCCTGTTAGTCACAGTTTCCATGTGGGAAAGCACTATGCTTACAACATCTTGTGCCACTTGCAGCGGGGCCGACCATGCCGCCGGTTACGACCGGTACTAGGTCGTCTTCAAGGATCAACGTTTGACGCTTTGCCGAGGCCGTTTGTGGCGATCAATCCTTCACACCACTGGTAGTGTTAGTGGGGTCCGCAGGTGGCCCATGGAATATCTGCCGATGCTCAACCGCGCGGGTCGTAAAATCGGCATTCAGCTCCATGGGACAGCTCCTATTTCGACAGGCTTGGGAAGTAGTCTTCGCAAACGCCTTCGCGGTGAACATCAGCAGTACAGCAGTGCAGACCGCCACCAAATGCATAAGCATCGCGTAGCTCAACAGGAATGACGTTCATGCCTAGCTTGTCCATCTGTTCCATCTGGTAAACTTCCGACGCTTCGACACAGACGGTTTTCGGATCCAGCACAAGCACGTTCATCGACAGCCAAGTCGACGAATAACATAGCGGCGGCGGCGCGTTATGTGCGGGCTGTGCGGCATCGACGATTTCCCAACCGTTGTCGTTATACATCTTACGCTGCTCTTCCGGCAGACGGCGGTGCGGGTTGTTCAGGATCAGACCCGGGCGCAGCGGTGTGAACGTCGCATCAATGTGGATCGGGTACGGGTCACCAGGGAAATTCACGGCGTGAACGCGGTGGTCAGGGAAGTGGCGTTTCAGCCATTCGATGCCTTTGAGGTTCGTTGTGAACCCGTGCTGCACAACAAGGTCTTTGCCAAAACGCAGAACGTCGGCAGCATCGAACAAGGGTTCTTCTTCTGTGGTGACAAAAAACTTTTTGGCTGCCCATTCCAACCGCTTCGTATCGCCGATTTTGTCAGACAGATAATCAGGGTGGTAATCGGCATCAGTTAGGCGCGGCTTGGGGGCGCTTTCGTGGCGAAAATTCGGGTCTTCGTTGAAGTATTGCTGCATCAACGGGCGATAGTTCAGATATTCAAACCAACGGCAGCGATAAGACATCGTCGCTTCGAGCATTTCAGAGCCAACAGTCAGCAGCACATCCCGCGGCGGCATGCAGCCGAACTGGCTGTCAGTATGAAAATCCGGCGTTGTAGCTGGCTTGGAATGATCGATGGATGTCGGACGATCCACGCGCACGCCGCGCTTTTCCAACATCGACGCGAAGTTATCGAGCAGTTCATTTGCACGATCAATCGTTTCCTGCGGGCGTTTGCCCCACTGGCCACGCATATCGCTGTCTTCTGGCACCTTGGCGTCAAGCGCTGGTTCCTCGGGCGGGATGTGGCAATCATCCGCGCGGCCTACGATCACATGTGTCAGCGGATCCCATTCGTTCCAGCTGTTAACGACTGTCTTTTGCAATTCTCAAGTCTCCTGACATCCAATCGCCCGCGGCTTGATAGATTTTCGCTTGGGGTATTGAAGGTAAAAATTCATCCAATTCACATGCG
>CAXIAL010000048.1:0-12465 GCA_964022435.1 uncultured Roseobacteraceae bacterium
CCGCAGTGTCACGCCAGCCCATCCACAAGATGATCGCAACGATAATTGCAACGATCAGCCCGATCAGCAGCGCGCCCAAAAGCCCATATGTAAATGCCACTTTGGCCACAACTGCGGCCAGAACACCGAACAAAGCCGAGATCGCCAAAATCCCGTTCTTTCTTGATGATGTATTACTCATTTTATTCAATCTCCCTTTGGGTGCGCATTGTCCCAATACAATCCCGGTCTTTTTCACAACTTTTCCACCATGGTGACAGCCACGGCGCAGAGGTGCTGCGCAAACCTAATCAGGACTGCACCCAAAAATGAAGTGTTTTACGACATTTCCACCTGATTTTGTGTGGTTTTGTGTCGCCAATGCCCGATTTAGCGTCAATTTTTAGCGAGGTTTGCTGCCTGAGCGATCCAATTGTCGCGTTCGATCCGGCCCTTGAACTTCAAACGGCTATCAACCCATGCGATTTCGGCGCCGGTCCATTTTGCAATTTGATCAAAATGCCAGAATCCTAGTTCGTTCAAAACGCCTTCGAGCTTTGGTCCAACACCGCTAATCAGCTTCAAATCATCCGCACCAGATTTGCGTGGCGCAGTCATTGTGCGCGGCTTTTTTTCTGATGACGCGGGCACATCAGCGATCTTTGCTGGCGCTGCTTTCACTTTGGTCGGAGCTTTCGCTTTTACCGGAGCGGCCGCTTTGGCCTTTGTAGGAGCTTTCACAGCGGCAGGTTTTTTAGCCGCGGGCTTTTTCGTCGCAGGCATCGCCCCGCCCTTCCCCAGCCATGGGGTCAGGATCGGCACTTCGGTGCCATCAATACGTTTCACAGTGTCGCCAAGATCAACAGCCAATTGCACGGATGCATTATACTGTGTCTTGCCGCTGTCGTAGTCCTTCAAAGTTGTCAGACCCTTCAGCGGTTCCGCTGCATAACGGCCGTTTTGTGGACCGGGCACAGGCACTTGGCCCGCAGCCAATTCATCCAAGATTTCGGTGAACCGTGCGGCTGTCAGGTCTTCATAGTAATCTTTGCCGATCTGGGCCATTGGCGCGTTGGCGCAAGAGCCCAAGCATTCAACTTCTTCCCAAGAAAAATTGCCATCTGCGGACAGTTCATGCGGTTTGGCCGCGATCTTGTCTTTACAGATGCCGATCAGATCTTCAGCGCCGCAGATCATGCAAGACAATGTGCCACAAACCTGAATATGGGCCACGGACCCAACTGGCTGGAGCTGGAACATGAAGTAGAACGATGCAACTTCGAGCCCGCGAATATAGGCCATGTCCAGCATTTTGGACACTTCTTCGATGGCGGGGCGTGTCAGCCAGCCTTCTTGTTCTTGGGCGCGCCACAACAACGGAATGATCGCAGAAGCCTGACGGCCTTCTGGATACTTCGTGATCTGAGCCTCGGCCCACTGTTGGTTAGCAGGCGTAAACGCGAAGGTTTCAGGCTGATCGTGGTGAAGTCTGCGCAGCATAAGAAGTGTTCCGGTCGCTTAAACGTTAATACAAGTGGCGGAGGTTGAGCGGATTGATCCGGTCCCCGACACAGCAACACGGCCTTCAGTTTGAAGCTGAGGCGTCAGTTGCAATAATTCTTCGCGTGTGATCGTGGCCGCTGCCAAAACAGCGCCAACATTGGTCGCATCCAACACACATCCCTGCGTGTCGATGGCGGCCATCAAACGTTCCTTGGCTGTCAGAACGGTTGGCGCAGCTGCAGGAGCTGGCGCCACGGCAGGGGTCGGCGCAAGTGCCGAACCAAGCGTGGAGCGAAAATCAGTGATATTGGCGCAAGCCGACAGCCCACAAACCCCAAGAAAAAGAGTTGCACGGATCATCTGTCGATCTCCCCGAACACAACGTCCATGGTGCCGATAATCGCAGCAACGTCGGCCAGCTGGTGGCCTGTTGCAACATGGTCCATCGCTTGCAAATGCAAATACCCCGGCGCGCGGATTTTGGCGCGATATGGTTTATTGGACCCGTCTGCGACCAAGAACACGCCGAATTCGCCCTTAGGGGCTTCCACAGCGGCGTAAACTTCGCCAGCGGGAACATGGAACCCTTCGGTATAAAGCTTGAAGTGGTGGATCAAGGCTTCCATCGAGGTTTTCATTTCACCGCGTGTTGGCGGGGTCATTTTGCCGCGTGCCATCACATCACCGGGTTCATTGCGCAGCTTTTCACAAGCTTGGCGGATGATCGATGTGGACTGGCGCATTTCTTCCATACGGCAGAGATAACGGTCGTAACAGTCACCGTTCACGCCAACAGGAATTTCGAATTCGAATTCATTGTAGCATTCATAAGGCTGCGAACGACGCAAATCCCATGGCAGGCCGGACCCGCGGACCATCACACCAGAGAAACCCCAATCAAGGATTTCCTGTTCAGTGATCACGCCGATGTCACAGTTACGCTGTTTGAATATACGGTTTTCGGTCAGCAAGCCGTCTAGGTCATCAATAACAGCTGGGAATTCCACGGCCCATTGGTCAATGTCTTCGATCAACTGCGCTGGCAGGTCCTGATGCACACCACCGGGGCGGAAATAGGCGGCGTGCAGACGCGCGCCACAGGCACGTTCATAAAACACCATCAGCTTTTCGCGCTCTTCAAAGCCCCAAGAAATCGGGGTCATCGCGCCCACGTCCATCGCCTGTGTGGTGATGTTCAGCAGGTGGTTCAGCACGCGGCCGATTTCGGAATAAAGCACACGGATCAGGGACGCACGACGCGGCACTTCAGTGCCAGTCAGTTTTTCAATGGCCAAGCACCAAGCATGTTCTTGGTTCATTGGGGCCACGTAATCCAACCGGTCGAAATACGGCAGGTTTTGCAGATACGTGCGGCTTTCCATCAGCTTTTCGGTGCCACGGTGCAGCAGGCCGATATGTGGATCGCAACGTTCTACAATCTCGCCGTCAAGTTCCAAAACCAGCCGCAAAACGCCGTGAGCCGCAGGGTGCTGCGGGCCGAAGTTGATGTTGAAATTGCGGATGGTCTGTTCGCCGGTCATCGCATCGGATGTGCCGTCGTCATATTTGTTCACGCGGATATCGCCGTCCATCATTTCGCGGCCTCCTTGGCTTTGTCGTCACCGGGCAGGATGTATTCGGCCCCTTCCCATGGCGACATAAAGTCGAACTGACGGTATTCTTGCACCAAGGACACCGGTTCGTAGACAACGCGCTTTTGCACTTCGTCGTAACGGACTTCGGTATAGCCTGTGGTTGGAAAATCTTTGCGCAGCGGGAAGCCACGGAATCCATAGTCGGTCAGGATACGGCGCAGGTCTGGGTGACCCGTGAACAAAATGCCGAACATGTCGAAAATCTCGCGCTCGAACCAATTGGACGATGGGTGCACGTCGATGATGGATGGGACCATCTCGTCTTCGCGGATTTGGGTGCGCAGACGGATGCGGTGGTTCTGATACATCGACAAGAAGTGGTAGATCACATCGAAACGCTTACCGCGCGTTGGGTAATCAACAGCCGTGATATCAATCAGCGTCGAAAACTTGCACGCTCCGTCGGTTTTCAAAAACTCGACGAAAGACACGATGGATGACGGCGCAAGCGTGACCGTCAATTCGTCATTGGCGACTTCCCAAGACAAAACGCAATCAGGGCGCTTCATTTCGATATGGGTGCCAAGCTCTTGCAGTGCAGTTGTCATCGCGTGATGTTCCCTGTCCGGCGGATTTTGCGTTGCAGTTGCATGATGCCATACATCAATGCCTCTGCTGTTGGTGGGCAACCTGGGACATAGACGTCCACAGGGACGATCCGGTCACAGCCGCGCACAACGCTGTAAGAATAGTGATAATAGCCGCCGCCATTCGCACAGGACCCCATAGAGATCACATAGCGTGGTTCTGGCATTTGGTCGTAAACCTTGCGCAGCGCTGGGGCCATTTTGTTCGTCAATGTACCCGCAACGATCATCAGGTCAGATTGACGTGGGCTAGCGCGCGGCGCAGTGCCGAACCGTTCCAGATCGTAACGCGGTGTGGATGTGTGCATCATTTCAACCGCACAGCAAGCCAGACCAAATGTCATCCAGTGCAAGGATCCCGTGCGGGCCCAGTTCACCATGTCTGCGGTGCTGGTCACAAGGAAACCCTTGTCCTGCAGTTCCGCGTTTAGCGCGCTTGTTGCGTGCTCTTTATCTGCGCCAGCCGTATTGGCCCCGGTCATCACTCCCATTCGAGTGCTCCCTTTTTCCATTCGTATGCAAAGCCGATTGTCAGCACGCCCAAAAATACCATCATTGACCAGAACCCGACCATGGACAGGTCCTTGAATGCGACGGCCCATGGGAACAGGAACGCGACTTCAAGGTCAAAAATGATGAACAAGATCGAAACTAGATAGAATCGGACATCAAATTTCATTCGCGCGTCATCGAATGCGTTGAACCCACATTCGTATGCCGACACTTTTTCTGGATCAGGGTTGCGCACGGCCACAATGGCCGCAGCAAGGATCAAAATCAGGCCCAGCGCGATGGCGAGCCCCAAAAAGATCATGATGGGAAGGTATTCGTTCAGCATCTCTTGCAAGGGTCTATCCTTAAGCTGGTTGGTCGCGCGACGCGCGGTGCAACAATCTGTTGGGCCACACTTACCCCCGCACCCCCAGAGGGTCAACCATCGCCACGTCAAGAATCCCCTCGTTTTGGGGCACTTGCGCGGCAAATTATCGCGATCGGGTTAACCCGCTATTTTGCGACACCAATCAATCCTGCTTCCGCCTGCATATCGCACGGCCAATCCGTCATCGATCAGCGCATGTTTGACGTCCACGCCATCAATTTTCATCACAGCCAGAACACGCCCATATTTGTCGTATCCTTGGCCATCAAATGTCACAGCGCCCTTCCCCGCCAAGTCACGCAAACGCATGGTTGCGCGGTCGCCCAGCGCTTTTTCTGCAGCACAGCTGGCATCTCTGGTCTCTGGCGTATCAAAACCCACCAATCGCGCCGTTTTGCGCCCACCCGCACAATCAAGTGCCACGGTATCGCCGTCATAGACGTAATTTAACGTACAGCCTTCAGCCGTCAGGCTTTCATGTGGGGCCAGCCAATTGGCGATACCCACAAGACCCGCAAGCAATAGCACGGCATAGGCAAAGGACGTGGGATCAAGTTTCATCATGACGGCTGTCTACTGCACCGACTGTGTATAGTTAAACAGCCAAATCGTGCGCTCTGCCGTCATATGCAAATGGCAGCTGGCACCATAAAGCTGGCGGATCGTGCCTTCGCCAGCTTGGGCATATTCGGCCGCACAATTTGTATCACGAAAAGTGATCCACGCGCGTTGGGCATCACGCAGTGTCTCGGCACGCACTGCATAAGATGAAAACGCCGCATCTGTCGCCGCGTCCAAACTTTGGGCCAAGGTACGTGCTTCGCCATAATAGCGATTCAGCAAAACATCCCATGCCGCAGTTTCATCATGGGTGCAGCTGGCCATACCGGCGGTCGAGAACCCGCCGTCTTGTTCCATACAAGGCGTCGACAGGCGGCCAATACAAATATGCGCGTCAGAGCCCTGCCGCTCGCCCGTTAAACATCGATTCAACATTGCAACCGCTTGTGGATCAGCCTCGGCCATCGCACCCGATGGCAAAAGCATCACCAAGCAAACGATTTTCCACATGTCTCTATCCCTTATCCGTCCGGCACGCGGTCATGGTCAGGGTCAATGGCCACGCCTGCCCCATAAACCACGCGCCTACCAGCGTCGCGCAGACGACATAGATTGGCAGTCCCAGCAGCCCCCACACGCCAAACAGATAAATCAACGGGATCATGCAGGCCAAAAACACGATCACCGACAGCGCGAATTGCACAAGCCCGATCAGAATACGCAGTGTCCAAGTCTCAAACGCACCATGCCGGATTTCCAACTTCAGCCGACTGGCACAAGAAATACAGGCGACATCATCTTGCAACGCGCCCACCCCAACACCCCCAGCATATGTTGTGCGCAAATTGAACACAGGTTGCGGCGTGTCACAGGCAGGGCAGCGCATGCCTACCAATCTGCGATACAGATCAATCATGTCGCCTGATACACGGCCGCCACCTCTGCGCGGATGATACGCGCAATCAGCGCGCAATCATCAAGGCTGAACGTCAGCGGCAAACGCATATCCACGATGCCCGCCAGAATGCGGTCTGATGCCGGCAATGGGGCCGAGGTCGCATAGCGCCAGCTGTCATAACGACTGGTAAAGCCTGTTGGCTCGGCCCCGCCGAACCATTTCAGCTCTACCCCTCTTACAGCACATCGGGCCAAAACCTCTTGGACCTTCACTGGGTCCCAATCAAGCAAGAGAAATTGAAACGACGACGCGACAAAGCTTTCTTTGGCGGGCCGTTCAGGCAACCGCAGGCCCGTCGTGCCCGCTAACCCATCCGCCAAAACCGCGTAACGGTCATTCCAGCGCTTCGCCTGCGCGTCCAAGTCACGCAATTGCGGGCGCAGGATCGCGGCACGCAGGTTATCCATGCGGCCAGAGATATTCGGTGTCTCGTATTTTATCTGGACAAATGTCTCGACCGGCGGGGCGGCGCGGTGCTTTTCAAATAGCATATAACTGCCCGACAACATGATCGCGCGGGCCATACCCTCTGCATCATCAGAAATCAGCAAGCCACCCTCGCCCGAATTCACATGCTTATAGGTCTGCGTGGAATAACAACCAAACTTGCCCCAGCGTCCCGACGGGATCCCATCCCAAGATGCCCCCATCGTGTGTGCGCAGTCCTCGATCACGGTGACACTGGCGGCGTTACACATATCCATCAACGCGTTCATATCGCAAATGTGGCCACGCATATGGGACAGCAGCAACACAGACGCCTGATCCAGCTTGGCCGCCAGATCATCCAGATCGATGACCAGATCTTCTGTGACGCCCACAAACACAGGCGCAGCACCAACAGCGGCAATCGCACCAGGTACAGGGGCGAGCGTGAACGCATTGGTCAGAATAGTATCGCCATGTCCAATCCCGCAGGCCCGCAGCGCCGTGGTCATTGCATATCCGCCAGAGGCAACGGCCAAACAGAACGCCGCCCCCGTTTGGGTGGCGAATTCTTCCTCTAACAGCGCGGCCTCGGCGATTTCATCGCCTGCGGTATTATAACGGTGTAAACGCCCATGCTGCATGACGGCCAATGCCGCATCAATGCCCGCTAGGGGGATCGCTTCTTGCTGGGTGAAACTGCCTGTGAATTTTTCTGTCATAGGCAGGACATTGAGCGGGCGAATACTCCCCGTCAATAATAATTATGGATCACCGATTAAACGACGCACCTCGCCCATCAACTCTGCGTAGCTGTTGATTAAGCCCTCTGGTTGAAGCGCCGACATGTCCTCGCCCGACGGACCAAAGGTCACAAGGATCGACGGAACGCCCGCATTCTTGGATGTGTCACGATCGGTCAATGTGTCACCAACAAGCAAACATCTGCCGATATCGCCCCCCGCGCGGCGCACGGTTTCGAACAAATGTTCAGGGTCAGGTTTACGCACTGGCAATGTATCCGCCCCAAGAAGCGCCGCAAATTCATGGCGCACCCCAAGGCTTGTCATCAATGTCTCGGCCAAGTCTTCCGGCTTATTGGTACAGATCGCGACCTTATACCCTGCTGCCTTTAGCGCGCGGACCGCATCCATCGCTCCATCATATAGATAAGTATGCGTATCGATCGCTCGAGAATAAGCAACCAGCAGCGGTTGATACTGCGCATCCACATGGGTTTCATCAAATCCCGTGACACGGCTGAACCCCAACCGCAACATAGCCCGCCCGCCTTTCAGCGCGGTGCCCCTATCATTCGGCCCCAACAGATCGCCCAAACCAAGATCGCGGAAACAGGCATTTGCAGCGGCCAGCAAATCGCCGCTGGTGTCGGCCAATGTGCCATCAAGATCAAAAACAACGGTCGGCATATGAGCGGCTCCTTGCGTGATGTGTCACCTCTGTAACGATACGACATGGTATGTGAACCCCTAACACTTGTGAAAATCGCACCATCCGTTAGAACGCCGTAAAAACGGGTAGGGTATTTTATGACAACGGCTTTGATAATTTTGGGCGCAGGCATGGGCACGCGGATGAATTCCGAATTGCCAAAGGTGCTGCACCCCATCGGCGGCGCTCCAATGATCGTACATGCTATGCGCGCTGGCGCTGGCCTTTCCCCCGAAAAAACCGTGATCGTTGCCGGCCACGGCGCCGAAGCCGTGAGCAAAGCCGCCCTCGCCTATGACCCCGACGCGCAGACCGTTTTGCAATCCGAGCAGCTGGGCACGGCCCATGCGGTCGCCCAAGCGCGTGATGCGCTGGACGGCTTCGACGGCGATGCGGTTGTGTTGTATGGCGACACCCCGTTCATCAAACCAGAAACGCTCGAGGCGATGGCCACAGCTCGTGCCAAGCATGACATTATCGTGCTCGGGTTCGAGGCCGCTGATCCAGGCCGCTATGGGCGTCTAATTACGGACGGGGACGCATTGGACCGGATCGTCGAATTCAAAGATGCATCAGATGAAGAACGCGCCGTAACCCTATGCAACAGCGGCGTTATCATGGCGAATGCGAAAACGCTGTTTGAGCTGATTGATGCGGTTGGGAACGACAACGCATCCGGTGAGTTCTACCTCACCGACATCATCGGCATTGGTCGCGATAAGGGGCTGTCGGCCACCGTGGTTGCCTGCGACGAGGCCGAAACGCTCGGCGTAAACTCTCGCGCTGAACTGATCGCGGCAGAGGCGGATTTCCAGGCACGCGCCCGCACGGAAGCCATCGACGACGGCGTGACTTTACTCGCGCCTGACACCGTGTTTTTTGCCTATGACACGGTGCTGGGCCGTGATGCGGTGATCGAGCAAAACGTGGTGTTCGGGCCAAACGTGACAATCGAATCCGGCGCGACCATCCGCGCATTTTCTCATCTCGAAGGCTGCCATGTCGCCCAAGGCGCAATCGTTGGCCCCTATGCCCGCCTGCGCCCCGGTACAGAGCTGCAAGAAAAAACCAAAGTCGGCAACTTTGTCGAAATCAAAAACACCGTCGTAGCCGAGGGCGCCAAGGTGAATCACCTGACCTATGTCGGGGATGCTGACGTGGGTGCGCGCGCCAACATCGGCGCAGGTACCGTGACCTGCAACTATGACGGCGTGTTCAAACACCACACATCCATTGGCGCGGATGCATTCATTGGATCGGGCACCATGCTGGTCGCCCCCGTCAAAGTCGGCCAAGAGGCCATGACCGGTAGCGGGTCAGTGATCACCAAAGACGTCCCCGCAGGGGATCTCGGCGTCGGACGCGCGCGCCAAGAGAACAAGACTGGCTTTGCTGTCAAAATGTTCGAAAAGTTAAAGAAAATGAAGAAATCTCAGGGAAAGGGATCGTAAAATGTGCGGAATTGTAGGTGTCCTTGGACGACATGAAGCTGCCCCTATCCTTGTTGAGGCCCTGAAGCGGCTTGAATACCGCGGTTATGACAGCGCGGGTATCGCCACGATCAACGACAAGAAACTGGATCGCCGTCGCGCCACAGGCAAGCTTGTGAACTTGTCCGATACGTTGGTGCATAACCCGCTGGCTGGTAAATCCGGCATTGGCCACACACGTTGGGCGACCCACGGTGTGCCAAACGTCAACAACGCCCACCCCCATCAGGCGGGCGGCGTGGCTGTTGTGCATAACGGCATCATCGAAAACTTCCGCGAATTGCGCGAATTTCTGGCCGAGCACAACATTTCCCATCAAACCGATACAGATACCGAAACCATCGCCCTGATGGCCCAGTATTTCCGCGATCAAGGCATGTCCCCCGTTGACGCCGCCCAGTCAACGATTGCCCGCCTCGAAGGCGCATATGCCTTGTGTTTCTTGTTTGATGGCGAAGGCGACCTGTTAATCGCCGCGCGCAAAGGGTCGCCCTTGGCAATTGGTCACGGCGAAGGTGAAATGTTCGTCGGGTCTGATGCCATCGCGCTGGCCCCTATGACGGACCAGATCACATACCTCGAAGAAGGTGATTGGGCCGTAATTACGCGTGAGACTATCGGAATTCGCAATGAAGATGGGCAATTGGTGAACCGCGAACGCCGCACCATCACGATTGACCCAACGTCGTCCGACAAGGGCGGTTTCAAACACTTTATGGCCAAAGAAATCGCCGAACAGCCCACCGTTTTGCAAGGCGCATTGGCCCATTACATCGATCCAGGTGCTACGGCGGTGACCCTGCCCGATCCGGGCATTGATTTCACCAAGATTGAACGCCTGACAATGGTTGCCTGCGGCACGGCTTACTATGCCTGTATGGTCGCAAAATACTGGTTCGAACAAGTCGCCCGCATCCCTGTTGAAATCGACGTCGCGTCAGAGTTCCGTTATCGTGAACCCCCAGTGACCAAGGGCACAGTGGCCTTGTTCGTCAGCCAATCCGGCGAAACTGCCGACACATTGGCTGCCCTGCGCTACATGTCCGAAAAGGCCGATAAAATCGTGTCGGTCGTCAACGTGCCTGAAAGCTCCATCGCGCGTGAAAGCGACTTGGCGTTGCCAATCCTTGCAGGCGCTGAGATCGGCGTTGCCTCCACCAAGGCGTTCACATGCCAGCTCACAACTCTCGCCTTGCTCGCGCTCAAAGCGGCCAAGGACATGGGCCAAATCACAGACGCGGAATTGGCACAAAAGCTGGGTGCGCTGCGCGCGATGCCAGGGATTATTAACACAGCGCTGGCCATCGAAGATAAGTGCAAGGCCGTGGCAACCCAATTGGCCGAAGCCCGCGACATTCTGTTTTTGGGGCGCGGCACGATGTATCCACTCGCCCATGAGGGCGCGCTGAAACTAAAAGAAATCAGCTATATACACGCCGAAGCTTATGCATCTGGTGAACTAAAACACGGCCCCATTGCATTGGTTGACAACCGCGTTCCAATTATTGTGATGGCCCCACGCGATGCCCTGTTCGAGAAAACAGTGTCCAACATGCAAGAGGTCATGGCGCGCGGAGGTAAGGTGCTATTGGTCACCGATCAAAAGGGCGCTGATGAAGCAGGCGAAGGTGTCTGGGACACCATCATCATGCCAGAGATCGACGATTTTCTCACCCCAATCCTATATGCCGTTCCCGCCCAGCTGATCGCCTATCATACCGCGATTGCCAAAGGCACCGATGTCGACCAACCCCGTAACCTAGCAAAGTCAGTGACCGTAGAATGAACCCAGTAGACGCGTTGGCACAGCTGCCAGCCGACCCGACCAAGGCCGCCGAAATGCCGGCCTACCACAAGGTGGATCGCTCCTATTTGGGCACGGCGAATGCGGATATTGATGCGGCAGTCAAAGGTTGGCGTGATACGTTGGATATCGATGCGCGGTTAGAACTGGCATCGGGCCTGTGGGACAGCAATGTACATGAAGGCCGTGTGGCCGCCGCCAAGCTGCTGAACCAAGCCCGCATCCGCCCTGATGACACCCCCGCATGGGAGTTAGTGACATCATGGGTGCCGCAATTTGACAGCCGCGTGATTGCTGATCTGGTTGCGGTTGCGGGCGCCAAACGGCTTGTCGCTGAACCGGACCGCATCCGATATCTGGGCGCATGGATCGAGGATGAACATATGTGGACCCGCCGTGCCGTGTTCATGATGACCTTGCCATGGACCAAACAAAACCACCCCAAACCTGCCGAGCTTGCGATGCGCGACCTTGTGATGGGATGGGCCGCCCAATTGGTCGACGATTATGACTTCATGATCCAAACCGCAATCGCGGGATGGCTGCGTGATTTGTCCAAACACGACCATGACCGTGTGGCGCAGTTCATTGACCTTCACGGCGAACTTATGAAGAAATTCGCCGTGAAAGAAGCCAGCCGTAATCTTGGCTAATCAGTCTTTGTAGACCGTTAATTCCAAAAGCCCTGTCAGCGGTGCGTCCAACAAACGCATGGCTGGCAGGCTGATCTGACTGCCTGATCCTGCTTCGCCGCCAGATGGGCGCAGCTCTAGATTCACGGACTTCCCCTGATATTCGACACGGCCCGCGACCAATTCGGTCACAAGCGGTGTTTTCAACCAAATCCCCGGATCCGCCGGGGACCCAAGCGTGGCAATTATCGTGCCTAGACGTGTCTCGCCTGCTGGCTCTGGAGCGGCTGTTGCCTCTGCGCGGTCTTCGGCTGTCGTGGTGTCAAACTGTTCGACAGTGCGCGCCATTGGTGGCGGTGGTGGTGGCGGTGTTGGGTCAAGTGTTTCCACGACAGGCGCAGGCTCTGGCGCGACCACATCGATCACAGCAACCTCTGCCGGTTCTGCAGTCCCGTTGGGATACAGAAATGAATTGAGTTGCTGGGACGAGCAGCCAGCAAGGACGAAGGCGGGGAACAAGACAACATATTTCATGTTT
>CAXIAL010000049.1:0-10694 GCA_964022435.1 uncultured Roseobacteraceae bacterium
GCGATTGGCGCGGCTGTTGACACCTTCAGAAGAAAACCTGTCCATTTTGGCCAAGGCCATGCGGTTTGTGTTGATGTTCCTGCCGTTGCTTTTGCCGTTGTTTGCCTATGGTTTCACGGCGATGGGTGAACAGGTCACGCGGGCGGCCTTTGGGTCGGGCGCGGTGATTGCATTTGGGAAGCGCGTGTTTCTGTTCCTCGCGTTGCGGGCGTTTGCGCGGGATATTCTAACCGATCCTTTCCTGAATTTGCTCGGCAAATATGTCGTTATTCCGGTGGGCGCACTTTACGCGCTGGGTATTCTTGATCCGGTGCTGGTTGGGCTTGCTGAAACGCAGGTGAATATCGGGAACATCAGCTTTAGCTTGTTGGCCATCGTGCGCGGTGTCATTGCGGGCAGCCTGTTGTTCTGGTTGGGCCAGTGGTCGAACACACAATCTGTTGCCTATATCGAAAAGCAGCCGATGCGACCGTCGATCCGTCAACTTCTTACGAAAGTGGCGGAGTTTAGCATCTTTGGCTTGGCGTTCTTGCTGTTGATGAACATCATGGGGATCGATCTGGGTACGCTGGCGGTACTGGGGGGCGCGATTGGTGTCGGTCTTGGTTTTGGCCTGCAAAAAATCGCGTCGAACTTCATCTCTGGTGTGATCTTGTTGGTCGAAGGTCAGGCGACAGTGGGCGACTATGTCGAGCTGGATGGCGGCGAGGCAGGAACCATTATCAAGATGACGGCGCGCGCCACATTCCTAGAGACATATGATGGCCGCTGGATCGTGGTCCCGAACGAGGATTTCATCACCACGCGGGTTGTGAACTATTCCGATTCAGGATCAGCGAACCGGCTCGAGGCGGAATTTTCCGTGAGCTATGATACCGACATCAATCTGGTTCCTGCGATCATCGAGGCCGCCGTGGCCAAGCATCCTGGTGTGCTTGATGCGCCCGAAAAACCCGATTGTGAGCTGCGTGGTTTTGGCGATAGCGGAATTGATTTCGTGGTTGAATTTTGGGTCAACGGGATTGATGACGGCAAGAATAAATACACCTCTGATGTGCTGTTCCTGATCTGGAACGCACTGCGCGATAATGGCATCGAAATTCCCTATCCGCACCGTGTTGTGGAAATCAAAGGCGCGCTGCCGCAATGACGGATGCGCTTGTTATTGGCGCGGGCCCCGCCGGTTTGATGGCGGCTGAAACGATGGCGCGTGCGGGCCTAAAGGTGACGATTGCGGATGCAATGCCATCGGTGGGACGCAAATTTTTGATGGCTGGAAAGTCCGGTTTGAACCTGACCAAAAACGAAGACCTGCCCGCGTTTCTGGCGGCCTTTGGCGAAGTGCCTGATGTGATGCGTCGCGCGCTTACCGATTTTGGACCTGCTGAGGTTATGGATTGGGCGGAAGGTTTGGATCAGCCGGTGTTCACGGGATCGACGGGGCGCGTTTTTCCCAAGGCGATGAAAGCATCACCATTATTGCGTGCATGGATGGCACGGCTGGCGGACTTGGGTGTGACGTTGCACACCAAATGGCGCTGGGCGGGATGGGACGCGGACCGGACGCTATTTGATAGCCCAGATGGGCAGATCAGCATGACACCTACACGCACAGTATTGGCGCTCGGCGGTGCAAGCTGGGCGCGGCTTGGGTCTGATGGGGCGTGGGCTGCACATATGTCCAGTTCCACTGCGCCTTTTGCGCCTGCGAACATGGGATTCCAAGTCGATTGGACGCCGCATATGTCCGCCCATTTTGGCAAGCCTATCAAAGCGGTAGAATTGCGTGCGGGCAATAGCAAATCGCGGGGCGAATGTGTCATCTCGTCCGCGGGCATAGAGGGCGGCGGCATCTATATGGTTAGCCGCGCGATGCGTGACGGTGCGCCGTTGCTAATTGATCTTTTGCCGGACCGGACAGTCGACGAGATCCGCGCGGCATTGGCACGCCCAAAGGGAAAGAACAGCCTTTCAAATCACTTGCGCAAGGTGCTGCGACTTGATCCGCAGCGGATCGCATTGCTATCTGAATTTGGTCGGCCATTCCCCGATGACCTTGCGCCGCTGATCAAAGCCTTGCCTTTGCGTCAAGCGGGGCCGCGCCCTATCGATCAGGCGATTTCCACGGCAGGAGGTCTGCGGTTTGACGCGCTTGACGGCTTTATGCTGCGTGACCGTCCTGGTGTTTTTGCGGCTGGCGAAATGCTCGATTGGGAAGCCCCCACTGGCGGCTATCTCATTTCAGGGTGTCTGGCGACGGGGATCGCGGCGGCACGGCAAGCCGTTGAATTTGGATCTCAGAGCTGATTCTGTTGATGGAATTCCGCCGAAAAACCGAGTGTTTGTAGGGGTATCAGTTGCTTTTGATCCGTGCAAGGCCGTCGACTGTTGCAAGCTGGCATCGCTCTGCAACTATCCAAGTGCAGGGAAATGTCCGGTTGGACGTGCCGATTTGGCAAGTTAGACAATCGCCATTGTCGGCTCACGCCCCGAAATTGCCATATTTCCAAAGGTTTTTTCAGGTACCCAATGCCGGACATCTGTGTTTTGGGGTTGGACGACGTTGCGTTACCCCAAGATATAGTAGGCATTTGGCCGGTGCATCGGCTTGAACTTGAAAAATTTTCTTGTTTATTGTGGGTAGGGCCGTTAAAAAACGGTTGATCTACACAACGTGCATTTATTTTTTGGAGTACCATCATGCGCCTTACAACTACTCTCGCTGCCGCAGCTGTTATCGCAGTTTCCGGTGTTGCCGCTAACGCTGGCGGTCTGACTGTAACTGAGCCAATGGTTGTTACACCAGTGGAAGTTGCTCCAGCTGGCGGTTCTATCAACTCTGGTTTCATCGTTCTCGGCCTGCTGGCTGCTTTGATCGCTGCAACAGGTTCTTTCTAAGTTAACCCTTAGAAATCTGAATACGGAAAGACGGGCCTTGGCCCGTCTTTTTGCGTTTTAGCGGCGGCCCATCATCGCAAGACGGATCAGCGTGCGTTCCATCAACGCGTTTTGTGGCGCGCTATCGGCTGATCGCAGTTGCAGATCCACATCTGTCAGCGCGGTCAATGCGCGTTCCAAACGGTCGCGGCCCCAATGGCTCGCTTGACGCACAATTTTATCGCGGCGTGGCCCAAATACGGGCGGACGCAACCGCCCGACACCAGCAGCTGCGCCACCGGGATCACTGGCCGCGGTGTGCAGCCGTTTGAAATGCCGTGTGGCCCCGATGCAAAGCGTTACGGGCGTAACCCCTTGGGCGTAAAGATTCCGCAGCACAGGACCGAGCGTATTGGCTTGACCGGCGGTCACAACGTCTAACACATCGTCGACATTGGCCTCTGCGGATTGGGGCGCGCAGGCCAGCACATCGTCCATGGTCAGGGGTGTGTCGTCGCCGCGCTTATACAGGCCGACCTTTTCAATGGTCTTGCGGAAATCACCAGGTTCAAGCGTTTGGGCAAGGCCCATCAATGCCTCGGACACATCGCGGGACGGCGCGGCAAGCCCTGCATTGGTCAGCGTCAATTGGATGTCATCGCGGCTGGGCGGATCGTCGTAGATGCCGATGGCCACGGATAGTGGACCACCTTCAAACGCCTTGCGCAGGGCGGATTTTGCGGTGAGCTGTCCGGCGGTGACGACGATCTGTGCATCGCCTTGTTGCCAATCAGCCAAGGCAGCAGCCAGAGTTTTGGCCATGCCATCGGTCGCGTCTTCGACAAATGCGACGCGGTGACCGGGAAAGAACCCTTGGGCCTTGATTGCATCATCAAGCAGTGCCGCGTCTTTGCGCAGGTCCGCAGCCGGAATGCGTGTCAGCCGCATTTCTTCATCGCCATTGGGGCCAACGAGGGCGGCAATCGCGGTTTGGCGCGCGGCGGCAACGCGCATCGCATCGGCACCGAATATCAATAGACCCGCGTGGGTGGGATCGGGTTTGCGCAAATAGGCCTGCGCCCCTGCACCGGCCATTTTCATTGTGGAAGATCCGCTGCGGCAAGAATAAGTCGTGCGGCAATGAGATCCGCAAGGGCGACGGCGAGCCTGTCAGCGGCGTCATTGGCAGCTGCTTGTGTGGCGACGGTAGAACCCGTTGCCGAATAGGATGTAAATGTGTTGACTGTGCCAGTTGCGAGTTCCAGCCCAGCCATGTCGGTCAAGGCCCAGTCTGCTGCGCTTTCAAGATTGAAACGCGTGGTGTCGCCGTCGGTTGTAATCGTGGCTGGGGTTGGCGCGCTGGTCAGGTCGACATTCAACCCAAAGCGGGGTGAGGTCGCGACCCCAAGCCGCTCTTCAAGCCGTTCGCGCAGGCGGAACCCAGCGACGGTATCTGGTGCAGCCAGTTGCACCGCATTGTGTAAAACCTGCGCTTGTCCGCCTGTGCCAAACGCCGGTGTCAGTCCGCAGCCCGCAAGCGCCAGCAGCCCCAACAGGGCCGCGCGGCGTGTTTGCATTTGGGGGCGTTTAGACAACAATGTTTACAATCCGTCCGGGCACAACGATCAGTTTCTTTGGTGCGGCCCCGTCCAGGGCTGCCACAACAACATCCAAGCCAAGGACAAGTTTTTCAACCTCGTCTTTTGGCATATCGGCGGCGACGGCGATTTCCGACCGACGTTTGCCGTTGATCTGAATAGGCAGGGTCACGGTGTCTTGGACCAGCATTTTCGGATCAGCGATTGGCCATGGTGCGTTGATCACCAGCCCTTCACCACCCAGCAGCGCCCAGATGTCTTCGGACAAGTGAGGCGTCATAGGCGACATCAGCTGGGCCAATGTGCGCATGGCTTCGCGTTTCGCCGCACCGCCCGCCTTGGATTTCGCGAGCACAGCGGTGAAGCCATACAGTTTCGCGATCGCCGCGTTAAAGCCGAAGGATTCAACGCCAGAGGTCACGTCCTCAATCGCCTTATGCATGGCGCGCAGAAGATCATCGTCGCCTTTGCCAGCGGCATCATCCATCGCCGCGATGTCGTGGGCGATGCGGTAAACGCGGCTGATGTGCTTGAACGTGGCCTCGGCGCCAGACGCTGTCCATTCCACGTCGCGTTCTGGCGGGCTGTCGGACAGCACAAACCAGCGGGCGGTATCCGCGCCGAATTTCGCCAGAATGTCATCAGGGTCGACGACGTTGTTTTTGGATTTGGACATCTTGGCAGAGGGGACAATTTCCACCTCGTACCCGTCGGATTTTAGATATGCCTTTTCGTCGCGCAGTTCCACGGCTTCTGGGTAGTAATATACAGGGCGGCCATTTTCGCCGTCGGCCTTATAGATGGCGTGGGTCACCATGCCTTGGGTGAACAGCGCGTTGAACGGCTCTGACGTGCCTTGAGGTAGGTGGCCTGTCATGTTCATCGCGCGCGCAAAGAAACGGCTGTAAAGCAGGTGCAAAATCGCGTGCTCAATGCCGCCGATATATTGGTCGACGTTCATCCAATATGCGGCTTCATCCGCGTTCGTTGGTGTTGGCGCATTGGGTGATGTGAAGCGTGCGTAATACCACGATGAATCGACAAACGTGTCCATCGTGTCGGTTTCACGCTGGGCCGGTTTGCCACAAGCAGGGCAAGCGCAGTCGCGCCATGTTGGGTGACGATCAAGCGGATTGCCTGGCACGTCGAATGTGACGTCATAGGGCAGCTCGATCGGCAGGTTTTCCTTGGCCTCGGGAACCGCACCGCAATCGTCACAATGCACAATTGGGATCGGGCAACCCCAATACCGCTGACGGGACAAGCCCCAGTCGCGCAGGCGGTATTTGGTGACGCCGTGGCCGACGCCGTTGTCTTCACAGAACGTCACAGCCGCATCAACGGCGTCTTCACCGGTTTGCACGGGCTCGCCTGCGAAACCTTTCACGTAGGATACTTTTTCCGACTTCAACGGCACGAAGGCTTCGGTCAGTTCTGGGTCAGTATCTGCATCCGGCAGGAATGTCGCGATGATCGGCAGGCCGTATTTCGTGGCGAATTCAAAGTCGCGCGGATCATGCGCAGGGCAGCCGAAAATCGCGCCTGTGCCGTAATCCATCAAGATGAAGTTGGCGATATAGACGGGCAGTTCCCAAGATGTATCGAACGGATGGCGTACAGTCAGGCCGGTGTCAAAGCCCAGCTTTTCCGCCTTGTCGATTTCGGCGGCGGTGGTCCCGCCCTTGCGGCATTCGTTGCAGAAGGCAGCGACGTCTGGATTGTCGCGTTCCAGTTCCTTAGCCAGCGGGTGATCGGGGGAAATACCCACGAATGACGCGCCCATCAATGTGTCGGGGCGGGTTGTATAAACTTCCACGCGGTCATGGCCTGCGGGGCCGTCGACCATAGAGAATGAAAACTGCAAACCGCGGCTTTTGCCGATCCAGTTGGATTGCATCAATTTGACCTTAGCGGGCCAGTTATCAAGGCTGTCGATCGCCGACAGCAGTTCTTCGGAATAGTCGCTGATCTTGAAGAACCATTGCACCAATTCGCGGCGTTCGACCTCTGCGCCTGAACGCCAGCCCTTGCCGTCGATGACCTGTTCGTTGGCCAGCACGGTCATGTCGATTGGGTCCCAGTTCACGACCGCTTTCTTGCGGTAGATCAGGCCCTTTTCCAGAAAATCGATGAACATGGCCTGTTGCTGGCCATAGTAGTCGGGATCGCAGGTTGCGAATTCGCGGGACCAGTCGATGGATAGGCCCAGCGGCTGCATCTGCGCCTTCATGTCGGCGATGTTCTGGTAGGTCCAATCCTTGGGGTGGCCGCCCGATGCCATGGCTGCGTTTTCGGCGGGCATGCCGAATGCGTCCCAGCCCATTGGGTGCAGCACGTTGTGGCCCGTCGCGATTTTGTAACGCGCGATGACGTCGCCCATCGTGTAGTTGCGCACGTGGCCCATGTGGATGCGTCCCGACGGATAGGGGAACATTTCCAGCACGTAGTATTTGGGTTTGTCGTCAGAGCGGACGGCCTTAAAGCTTTCGGCTTCGGCCCAAGCGGCCTGCCATTTGGCTTCGATTTCAGAGGGGGCGTAAGTGGACATTGGTCGGTCTTTCAAAAGTAAACGCCGGGCGATGGGTGCCCGGCGTGAAAATCGGTGCGGGTGGCGTTGGTCGCGTTTATAGCGCGCGGTCGCCGCTACGAATTTGGCGGGCGCGTGTAAGGATCGCATCCTCGATGGCGCGTTGTGTTTCGACAGATACAGGGCCGCTGCGTGATTGCAGGGCCACGTTCAAGGAACGCGCATCAAGTGCCGGATCGGTGATGTAGACCGTCGCGCGGTAGCTGCGGTTACCACCTGGTGGCGTGCCGTAACCCATGACGATGACACCAGTGAACGGATCCACGCTTTGAATTGGTAAAAAGCTAAGCACGTCAAGTGATGCGGCCCAAAGGTAGCGGTTCACTGCGACGCTTTCAGCGCCTTTGATGCGCACGGCTTGGCGTGTGGCGTTTTCGGCAGCACCGCCGCCAAAGCCCAGAAAGCCGCCCGAACAGGCTGTCAGTGCCAAGCAAAGCGCGGATGCGCCGATTGCTTTGATAAACTTATGTGTCGCTGACAAGGTTTTGCCCCCCGAGGGATATTTCAGTCTCAAAATATGTAGCGAACAGGCGGCGCGGTCACAAGTGATTTGCGCATTGTTGGCAGTAGCTGGGCATAGAAACGAAAAAGGCGGCCCCGAAGGACCGCCTTAATACCTTAGGTATCAGTCACATTAGAATGTGAAAGAAACACCTACAGTTGTGCCTAAAGCGATGTCACGCTCGGATGGGCCAACTTCTGTCAGAGCAACTGCACCGTACTCAGCGTATGCAGATGCACCGCCACCGAGGCTGTAGTCTGCGAATGCGTATGCGTCGTTTGCAGCATTCTCGATACCACCACCGAGTGTCAGGCCGTTGCCCATGTCGTATGTTGCGCCCAATGTGATAACTTCTGCGCTATCCAAAGATGCTGCAACTGCAACTGCACCAGCTGCGTAGCCAGCGGACACTTTCCAAGTCTCGTCGAAGTTGTACTCGATACCAGCGTTGAAGTCGCCGCCGTCGTAGTCTGCGCCAATAGTCCACTCAGAGTCTTCGTCTGTGGAAGCGGACAGGGAAACTGCGCCAGCTGTGAAGCCCAAGCCTGCATCCCACTCGTCGTTGGAAGACATGCCGAAGTTCAGGTCAGCGCCGCCAGCAGTACCAGCAACAGTTGCTGCGAAGTCGCCTGCACCAGAAACACCGAATGCTAGGCCAAATGCGCCAGCAGTTGTTGTTACACCGACTTCAAGATCGTCGGTAGTTGGAGCAACCAAGGATGTGGAAACTGTCAGAGCAGCTGCGCCCATGTCGTATGTACCAACAACACCAGTTGCGAGGCCTTCTTCGCCAGCGCCGATTGCGTAATCACCACCAACAGCAGTGAATGCAGCGCCGTCCATGCCTGTACCGAAAGTCAGGCTAGCAGTGTCGGAAGACAAAGAAACGGAACCGGCAGAGATTGCGCCAGCGCCGTTGTCTACAGCTTTGAACGTCAAAGACGCAGAAGCTGTCAGGCCGTTGTCCAGCTGTGCAGATGCAGCTGCAGCTACTTCTGTTTCAGTGGAGAAGCCAGTTTCGGAGTTGTACTCTGCGGACGCTTTGCCGGAGAAGCCAACAGATGTGTGGCCGTCAGCGTAAGATGCGCCAGCGAAGGCGATCAGTGCTGTAGTTGTAAGCAGGGTGCTTTTCATGGATTAATTCCTCGTGTGTTTTTGCATTCCCAAGAATGCCAGATTGACTAGCATTGGGTGTTTAATTGCGCTTATCGGCCTGCACACTCAAGTAATTTGGCAGACTTATGGCCCACTACCGCCGAAATGATGCATCAAGGTCACACACGATTTTAGCCAGATTGAGCAATGACATTGCCCGCAGAAGTCTTTATTTCGTGGGCCAATGCGTAAATTATAGCAATTACAGGACCATACTATGTCACTTCAGACAATTCGCGGCGCGATCGAAAAGGCCTGCGTCAAGGCAGGGCGTGATGCGTCCGATGTGACGCTAATTGCGGTTTCCAAGGTGCAGCCGAACGCGCGTGTGCAGGCGATTCTTGATGAAGGGCATCGGGTATTTGGTGAGAATAAGGTGCAAGAGGCCGCGGGGAAGTGGCCAGCGTTCCGCGAGACCTATGATAATGTCGATCTGCATCTGATCGGACCATTGCAGACCAATAAAGTGCGCCAAGCCATGGAGTTGGCGCAGTCGATCCACACGCTGGACCGGCCCAAGCTTGCCACAACGATTGCGCGTCTGGCGCAGGATATGGGCCGGTGTCCGTCACTCTATATACAAGTCAACACTGGGCATGAGGATCAAAAGTCGGGGTGTTTGCCTGCAGAGGCCGATGATTTCATTAAATCGGCACGGGGGATGGATCTGCCGGTGGCAGGGTTGATGTGCATTCCGCCAGTGGATGAAGAACCGTCGTTACATTTTGCGTTATTGGCCAAGATTGCAGCGCGCAATGGGCTGACAGGGTTGTCGATGGGCATGAGCAGCGATTTTGAAAGCGCGATTGCGCTGGGTGCGACCCATGTGCGTGTGGGTTCGGCAATTTTCGGTGATCGTGTTTATGAGCAGTGAGTACAATCCGCCCAGTGATCCACTAGAGTTCCTGCATGACGACCACGAAGTGGTTCTGGTCAACAAACCCGCGGGCCTTTTGTCGGTGCCAGGTAAGGGGGAACATTTGGCCGATTGCCTGATGGCGCGGGTCAAGGCAGTGTTTCCGACAGCGTTATTGGTCCACCGTTTGGATCGCGACACATCAGGCGTCATGGTTTTCGCCCTGACGCCCCATGCGCAGCGGCATTTGGGGTTGCAGTTTGAAAAACGCATGACCAAGAAAACCTATATCGCGCGTGTTGACGGTGAAATGGCGGAGAAGACAGGCACCGTGGATTTGCCGATCATCGTGGATTGGGAAAATCGACCACGCCAGAAAATATGCCACGACACGGGCCGGCAGGCGATTACCGATTACCGCGTGATCCGCGCCCGCGATGGGGAAACCCGCGTTCGGTTAATGCCCAAAACCGGACGTTCGCATCAGCTGCGGGTGCATATGCTGGCGCTGGGACATCCGATTCTGGGTGATCCATTTTATGCGACAGGCGCTGCGGGCGATCATCCGCGCCTGATGCTGCATTCTGAAACGTTCCAGTTTCGCCATCCTGATGGCGGTCAAGGCATGCGTATCTCTGCAAAGGCTCCGTTTTAGGCAATCTTAAACGGATAAATTTACGTCAACGGTTCGAGTTGCTGTTCGAGCTTGGCGCGCAAGTGTTCGTGTTGCGCAGGCAGTTTGAGGGCTTGGCCTAGATTGGCTGTGTCTTCGTCGCGATCAAAGCCAGGTTCATTTGTGGCGATTTCAAACAGGACGCCACCGGGTGTGCGGAAATAGATCGCGTGGAAATAGTCGCGGTCGATGACAGGGGTGACTTGATAACCAGTGTCGAGCAGCGCCTCGCGGACTTCGAGCTGGCGGGCGCGGTTTTCCACAGCGAAGGCGATGTGATGCACTGATCCAGCGCTTGATGTGGCTTGCGGGGCGTTGGGTAGCGTTTCGATGTCGATCATATTGGCCGCATTACCACCTGGCACAGTATAACGCGTGATATTGTCGGCGGTATCCGTCGCCTCGTAGCCCATGAACCGCAGGACCTCGGCCGTAGCACCCGCATC
>CAXIAL010000050.1:0-10348 GCA_964022435.1 uncultured Roseobacteraceae bacterium
CTACACACTTTCCAGGCGTGCGCCTTCGACCACTCGGCCACCTGTCCGTTGCGCGGGGTTTAGCGTGGGTTCGCTGTGGTTTGCAAGACCAAAAACGATGTTTTCTCAATACATTGTCTCGCAGGTCAAAAACCATCATGACGGGCCAACATCATCAAAGGCGACGCAATAAATGAACATGCCAGACCGGCCCAGACTCCGTACTGCCAATGTTCTTGATATGCAGCGTATCCAGACCGCTGCATTGGTCATCATCGCCTTCGCGGTCGTCTTGTTCTTGCTGGTGCAAGCACGGTTCATGCTGATTTCACTGGCGACAGCGATCATCTTGTTTTCACTGACATCTGACGTGATCAACTTTATCGCACGTCAGCGTATTGGCCCCATGCGTATTCCCAATGTTGCAGCCAGCGCTGTAGCGATGGTTTTAATCGCTGCCGCGCTGCTGACGCTCACGTCCATCTTATTGTCGCAGGTCAACACTGTTTTGGTCACCACGCTTAGCTATGCCGAACGCGCGCCATCAGCAGTTGCATCTTTGTTAAGTTTCTTGGGGCCAAATGCGGAACAGTCGATTTTGCAATCGCTTGGATCGGTCAATATCGCCAGCTATTTGCGCACGGCAGCAGGTCAGGCTGGTAATGTGACACAAGGCACGGTCCTTGTGATCCTATTTGTCGGTTTTTTGTTTGGGGAACGGATCTGGTTTGGCACAAAGTTGCACAATTTTGTGGGTGACCCCGCACAGGCGGACCGGATCGAAAAGATTATCCGGTCAATCATTCGGCGGGTGAACTATTACCTGCTGGTGAAAACCGTCATTTCCGCAATCACTGGGGCCATGGTTTTCGTGCTGGCCAGCTTTTTTGGGCTCGAACTCGCCACGGCCCTTGGGGTGATTACATTTGTCTTGAACTTCATCCCCAATGTCGGGTCGATTATCGCGACAGTTTTAATCGCACTGGTCGCACATGTGCAGGCTGGCGATGCAACGATGACAGCGATCATTTTCGTGCTGGCCGGCGCTGTTCAGTTCCTGAACGGGAACATCGTTGATCCATTGCTGATGGGCCGCGCATTACGGTTGTCGGCTTTTGGGATCATCTTGTCATTGGCGTTTTGGGGCGCTGTTTGGGGCATCCCGGGCATGTTTCTATCGGTGCCAATTATGGTGATGTTGTTGGTGGTTTGCAGCCACGTCCCTGCCCTGCGCCCAATTGCGATCGTGCTATCACGTGAAGGATTACCGGAATCCGAACAGATGCTGGATGAACCTATGCAGTCCGATCTGTTTAACTGATCCGACCAGCCCGCCAGAACAAAACCGCAAGTACGATCTCTCCTGCTGCTGCGGCCAAGATCATAGCCGTGGCTGTTCCTTGCACATAATCTGCAATCCCTGTCAGCGCGACACCCATGAATGCGGCACAGATCCCGAAACATATCGCACTGCGCAATTGGGACGGCCGGCAATCCCGTGCAAGCCATAAGATGGTGGCGAACCCCAGAAACATCGGGGACGCACGCTGTGTCATGAAAATGCCGGCCGTGTCAGCAGTCACGCCATAGGTTTCCATATAAACCGCAGGCGCCATCAGCAGAAGCACAAAAAGCACAACACAAATCGCCGCAGTGACTATTGCGATAAATCGAAACATCATCCCTCCAGATGCAGGTAGACGCGGCGGTTCTGCTTGCCCTTTTTCTCCACCTTGCCAATCCGAACAAGCCCGATTTCATTGGTGTTGGCCACATGTGTGCCACCGCAAGGTTGAAGGTCGGCAGTATTTTCGCCCTCTCCGATACGCACCAATCGAATATGACCAGCGCCGCGAGGCGGCTGCACCGTCATGGTTTTCACCAGACCAGGATTTGCATCCAACGCGCCTTCTGTGATCCATTCGGACGACACCGCAAAATTGCATGCAATCAACTTGTTCAATGTGTCGTTCAACGCGTCTTTGTCTGCCAACGCCTCTGGCATGTCGAAATCCAAACGCCCCTTATCGGCAGCGATGGACCCGCCCATTACGGGCAGCGGAATGACAACAGACAAAAGATGCAGCGCGGTATGCACACGCATCAAACGGTGCCTGCGGTCCCAGGCAATGACCTGTGTCACAGATGTCCCGACAGGTGGCATGGCCGCTGGCTCTGCTGGCACAAGCACGACCGCATCGCCCGCGCCCTTCACGGTTGTCGCAATCTCAATCTTTCGGTCACCCCATGACAACACACCACTATCGCCCGGTTGACCGCCAGACGTAGGATAGAAAATCGTCTGATCCAGAACGATCCCACCCTCGGTGGTGATTTCGGTCACGACACCGGTTGCTTCGCGTAAATAAGCGTCTTGGCGGAAAAGCAGCTTGGTCATGCACCCTCTCCTTTGGGGGATATTGCTTCGGGATTGCGCAGCCAGATGTCGCGCTGTGCAAATGGGATTTCGATCCCTGCCGCGTCAAATTCTTCCACGATAGCATGGAACATTTCCGACTTTACCGACAAGCCAAAATTCACGTCGCGGATGATGGCACGGATTTCGAAATCAATGCTATCAGCTCCGAAACCGACCAACAGAACCGATGGCGCAGGATTGATCAAAACAAGCGGATGGCTTTCCGCGACCCCACGCAAAATTTCTGTGACTTTCGCTGTGTCCGTGCCGTATGCCACACCAACTGGCAAAATGACCCGCCCGACAAGATTGCCGCGCGTCCAGTTCGTGACCTGATTGCTGACCAGTTCCGCATTGGGAATAATGACATCGGTCCGGTCAAATGTTTCTATCCGTGTGGACCGCACAGAGATATCGCGCACATAGCCCATCTGCCCACCCACTTCGATCATATCGCCTTCGCCGATAGGACGTTCAATCAGCAGGATAATCCCCGACACAAAGTTCGACACAATATTCTGTAGCCCAAAACCAATACCCACGGACAAGGCACCAGCAACAATCGCCAGCGATGACAAATCAATGCCCGCGATGCCAAAGGCCACCAAGGCAGAAACAAATGTACCGACATATCCAAAGCCTGCGACAACAGCATTCTGCCCGCCAAGGTCCATCTTCGTGCGCGGCATTACTGTGGTTTTTAGCGTCGTTTTTACAAAACGCGTGATCAAAATACCGACCATAAACACAAAGATAAACGTCAAGAAATTCGATGGGGAAATGCGCGTTTCACCAACGCTAAATCCGGCAAGAAACCGCGTCCAAAGCTCGTTCAATTCCCCAACGGTAATGCCCCAAACAACGGCCAAAATGGGCAGGCTGAGCATGACCAACGCAAAGTTGATCGTGATTGGTAACAGATCTTTTGCACTTGGCTCACTTTCGGCACTGACGGCAACGGGCCCTTCGGGTGATGTGACATCATAGCTTAATCGGTGCAGCACCACGACGGCCCCGATCACCGCCAATGACATTATCGCCGGAAAGGTCACAGCTGTTGCCGCCGCTCCAAAGCCAAGGATGGCGCCAAATGGCCCGACAAATGCGGAAACCTGAGCCGCACGTCCAAAGAAAATGCGCAGACGTCCGCGATTGAACCATGCTGGGCTTTCGGCCTGTGATCCTGTCGCGATCAAACCTCCCAAACGCCACAAGAAGATACCAGCCAGCACATGAAGCGGCAGATTCACAACATCGGACACGATGTAATCCACGTCCGTTGTTGTCATAGCCGCGTTTAACACTTCATTCACGGCCAAGGTCCAACCAATACCGCTGGTCATCCGCCGCGCCTTTGACCTGACATTCTGAGAATAGCCCAGCACCCCATCTACTGCAGGTCCAACCGGGAAATATTGGTCGGCGAACCACTTAGCCGCCAAAACAATCGCAGTGGCCACCGGCACCGCCGCTAGTATTCTTTCACCGACAAGCCCGAACAAATCTGATGCCAACAAGATGCGGGTTACAAAGAAGATCGCAACAAACGGCAACACCACACCAAGCACGGACAACACAAACGATGCCAAAGCCGATAGTTTCCGTGACGGTGAAATCGACGTTGCCCCCATGCGCACAAGCCAAGCACGCACGCGCGTGACCATAAATCCACCGATAAGAAGCGCGGCGCTCACCATAACAAGCCGTGTCAAAAGACCGCCCTGCGTTGCGTATACTCTTCCAATCGCCCAAGTTTCCGCCACAAACCCCGATATCAAGCCCTGCACCGTCATTAGGGCCGCGGGCCAGTGGACTGGGTTTGCCGGTGTTTCGCTGCGCACCAGCATGCGTGCCGTTTCGACGCCCCGTTGACGGCGGTCAACTTCGGTGATCAGACCATTGGCACGTGCAAATGCTTCGTTGGCGAGGATTTGAGGTTCTAACAGGCGGGTTTGCAGGGCGCGCAGTTCTGCCTTGCGGGCCAAAATCGTTTGGCTTGCGCCATCGGTATCACCCAATGCGGCTAGTTGCGTTTCGATGGTGGCTAGTCGGCTGCGGTTAACGTCAAGGGCATCTGCGAATACATCGCGCCAAGCCACCAGATCATCGCGGATTCGGCCCAATGCAAAAAGCGATATTTTATCGGTTTCAACCAAATGCTCGGCGCGTTGGGCCAATTCTGTCCAACCGTCTGCGGGCTGCCCAGCGATCAACGCCGGCGCGACATCCGTTGTCTCGACAGTGGTGTCTGCATCCACCAGTGTTTGCGCGAGGGCCGCAGTACCCAGCAATAGCCATAACAATGCGGAAAGACGCAGGATGGTCATCATTATTCAGTCTCGAATACGCTGGGGATCGTGGGGGCCTGAACGTCCATCCACGCCGGCACAGGCAAGCCTTTTTCACGCAGGAATTCCGGATTATACAGTTTGGATTGATAACGCGTCCCATAATCGCACAGGATCGTGACAATCGTATGCCCTGGCCCCATGTCGCGTGCCATGCGGATCGCGCCAGCGATGTTCACACCAGACGATCCGCCCATACACAGGCCTTCATCTGCTAACAGATCAAAGACAATCGGCAGGGCTTCTGTATCTGGAATGTTGTAGCTCATATCGGGCGTGAACCCTTCAAGGTTGGCAGTGATACGCACCTGACCGATACCTTCGGCGATGGATCCGCCCGACATAGCAATTTCGCCAGTGGTGTAAAAACTATGAAGCCCCGCACCATCAGGATCAGCCAAAGCGATTTTCACGCCCTTGGGCTGTAACGCCATGCCGACGCCCGCCAATGTCCCGCCAGACCCAACAGCACAAACAAACCCGTCAATCTTACCGCCCGTCTGCTCCCAAATCTCTGGGCCTGTGCCTTCGATATGGGCTTGGCGATTGGCGACGTTGTCGAATTGGTTGGCCCAGATCACACCTTCGTTGGTTTCGCGCGCCATGGCCTCTGCCAAACGGCCTGAATACCGCACAAAGTTGTTGGGGTTCCGATATGGTGCGGCAGGCACCTCGATCAAGGTCGCGCCAGCCAGCCGCAACATGTCTTTCTTTTCTTCAGATTGGGTTTCAGGGATCACAATAACCGTCTTGAACCCCATCGAAGCGCCCACAAGCGCAAGGCCGATGCCTGTGTTGCCTGCCGTGCCTTCGACGATTGTGCCGCCGGGCTTCAACGTGCCCTTCGCGATTGCGTCTTTGATGATATAAAGTGCGGCGCGGTCTTTGACCGATTGTCCCGGGTTCATAAACTCGGCTTTGCCCAGAATGGTGCAGCCCGTTGCTTCCGACGCGGCGCGCAATTTGATTAGTGGAGTGTTGCCGACCGCAGCGGCCAAGTCGGATTTGATATGCATCATAAGCCCTTCAGGATATTTGCAACATATCTACGTGGTCACGCGCCTTTTCGCAATGCATTGCGCTGCATCGAAAGCTGGGAAAGCATCATGATAAGCGGGCCCGCATTGATCTCTTGGCTGGCCATCAAATCCATTGCTTGATCAAACGATATGACATGCAGCCTGAGGTCTTCTGCCTCACTGTCCAAGCCGCCAAACTGCGCATGCCCATCGGGCAGCTCACATAGCCCCAAATAGCTGTAAAAATAGTCTGCTGACGCCCCCGGAGACGGGTAATAGGACGTCAAATGCACCAAATCGATATCGGTGAGCCCCGCCTCTTCGATGCTTTCGCGTCTGGCAGATTGTTCCGGCGTTTCAGTGGCATCAACCATGCCCGCAATCGGTTCCAGCGTCCAAGGGTTGGCGTCCCGGCGCAGGGCTGGGCCCATCCGAATTTGCTCTACCAACAAAACCCTGTCTCGTTTGGGATCATAGGGCAGCACCATGACCGCATCGACACCCATAAAGACTTCACGCTGCAAAGCCGCGCTATTTTTCCCATCAAACTGCCGGTGCTGGACTTCAACGGCCTGCAATTTGAAAAACCCGCCTGAAGGCGCACCGCTGGTCAAAATTTGGACGTCGCCATCCTTGGGCATATACCGCAATTTCGCTGGCGCATGGCCTTCCAACGCCGCGGCCTTGGCCCAGCCCCGTTTTTCGATCATCGGCCATTGTGCAACGATCTGCGCTGGCGTCAGTGCTGGATCATGGGAAAACAACTCAGTCGCTGCGCAAACCGCCATGGTTTCAAAATGGTGCATCCAATGATCCAGCGACCACGCCCCTTGGCCCGCTTGCAAATCATCCGGCGGCAGATACATTTTCGCGTCCACCGCGCCCGCATCGGTCGTGACGGTGACGTCGATCAGATCATAGCCAAACGCACCTTCATAGGCGTCCAATCGTGCCATCTGATCTGGTGTGATGTCGGATAATACTTCGCCTTGTGTAACGGTCCCAGCCTGCGCACGGATCAGGGGAACCACGTTCCCCGCAACGGGCATCACAGCGTAGTCTGCCAACGTCGCACTTACCGCATGAACAGGCGCACCACCTGCAACGGCGGCCCGCAATGCATGTGATTGCAACGTGCCGTAAACGAATATCTTCATTTCCGCTTAGACAATTGCGCCGCAAGCCCTGTCAGGGCGCCGCTGACCAATCCGCCAACACCCAAAAGACCTAGAATTTCAGGCGTGGCAAAGGTGACCAGATTACCCACCATCATATTGATGCCGTCCATCGCGGTCTCTACAGGTTCGTCATAACGCATCCGCCATGCCAGTTTGAACATGCGCGTGATAGAAATGATGAACACAATCGCAAGGACCTGCGCGACAACGGCTGTATAGCCATGTCCGATCCCCGTGATCAAATTGGATGCGTGGCGCCCGCATAAACGCCAGCCCAGCACGACACCGGATATCACGCAAATTGCTAATAGATATGGGGGCACAACATCGTCCCCGATGAAGTCCAGCATCAATAGATACAGCGCGTATCCTAACGCTCCAAATGCAAGCGCGGCGACGAGTTTTGGTGCTGTTGGCACGTTATCTGCTCCGTATTTTTATTGGTGCAGACTTACACGGGCCCTAGTCCGGCCGTTTGATTGTAATCTGCGTTACGTCACAGTTTCCGCTATGAAACGTGCCAGCGCAAGAGGTCAGGTAAAAGTTCCACATGCGCCGGAACCGATCATCAAAGCCCATCGCGGCGACCTGATCCCATTTGGCGTTAAACGTCTCGTGCCACATGCGCAGTGTTTGCGAATAGCTTTCACCAAATTCGATGGAGCCAGATACTTGCAACCCTGCCTTTTCGACCTGTTCACGCAAAATCACGGGACTGGGCAACATTCCCCCCGGAAAGATATATTTCTGAATGAAATCAACACCGCGCTTATAACCATCCCACCGGCTGTGGGCTATCGTGATGATCTGTAGCGTCGCTTGTTTGCCCGGTTTCAACAGTTTGCGAACGCTTTCAAAATAGATCGGCCAGTATCTCTCGCCCACGGCTTCGAACATTTCGATGCTTGCAATGCCATCGTATTGCCCCACCTCATCGCGGTAATCCTGCATCTTGATCTTCACCATGTCTGACAGTCCCAAACGTGCCATTCGCGCGACTGCGAAATCATGCTGTTCTTGGGAAATAGTCAGGCCCGTGACCTTGATCCCCCGCTCTTTGGCCGCGTATTCCGCGAAACCGCCCCAACCACAGCCAATTTCAAGCACATGGTCGCCCGACTGTGCCCCCATCTGATCAACCAATGATTTGTATTTGGCAGTTTGGGCCTGTGCTAAAGTTTTCGCACCTTCATCAAATTTCGCCGACGAATAGGTCATGGTTTCATCCAACCACAAACCATAGAATTCGTTCCCAAGATCGTAATGATAAGAGATGTTTTTACGTGCCTGACGTTTGGAATTTCCCTGCAACCAAAACCGCAGCCGTTCATATAGCCGCACCAAGGCTTGACCTGGAAAACCATCTTGCATGTCGCCGGGATCATCGTTGATCAAATCCATGAACGCCATCAGGTCGGGTGTGGACCACCAACCGTCAAGATAGGCCTCGCAAAACCCAAGATCACCTTCGCGAATAGTGCGGGCAAAAACATCGGCATTGTGAACTTCTAGCACCGCCTCATACCCCGCCTCTTCGCCTTCAATGCGAAAACAGCGGCCATCAGGCAGCACAATGTCCACTTTGCCACGTTTCATGGTCTTCATGGCATCAAAAATCGCCGCGAAATAACGTGGCAGATTGTCTTGCCCTGTCGTGGTCGTAAATATCATCCGGTGTCCTGTCTGCATCGAATCGGCGGCTGCTCGGCCTGTTATCTAATTGTAATGCAGCGGCCGACATAGTCACGCGTTCCGAACAGAAAAGTTGCAATACAGTGTTTAGAACCCACGATTTTTATAAGCTTCAAGGGCGCGGGTGCGGCCTTCCGCTGGATCAACAATCGCAGTCGGATAGGCCATATCGGGCGACAGGCCCCAAGCTCGTGGAATGGCGTCGAAATATGATAAGGCCGTTGACGTCGGTGTCACCTGACCTTCGGCGATCCAGCGCGCCGCATATCCACCAGCCTTATCGAATTTTTCCAACTGAGAAACCGGATTGAAGACCCTGAAATACGGTGTCGCATCAGGGCCGGAACCTGCCGACCATTGCCAGCCCATTGCATTGCTTGCAGGGTCCCAATCGATCAAGCAATCGTCAAACCATGCTTTTCCGATTTTCCAATCTGTCATCAAATGTTTGGTCAGATATGACGCGACAATCATCCGTCCGCGATTATGCATCGTCCCCGTGACATACATCTCGCGCATGGCGGCATCGACAAATGGAATGCCGGTACGGCCCTGTTTCCACGCGATAACATCTGGGTGGTTTTCGTCAGTGTTCCAGGGAAAATGATCCCAATCCGGTTTCCAGTTTCGATCCACTATTTGCGGCGTATGATGCGCCAAATGATAAGCAAATTCGCGCCAAACCAGCTCTTTCAGAAACACCTCGGCGTCAGCCTTACCTGCTTGCAACGCCGCCCAGCCTACATGCCAACATGTCAGCGGCGAAATCTCGCCGTAGGTCAGGTTTTCGGACAACCGCGACGTGCCATCAACGCTGGGTAGGTCGCGGTTCATTTGATACTGCGCGACACGTGTCTCGATGAACTCTGCCAAGCGGTCAGCCGCACGGGTTTCCCCAACACAACAATAAGGACGTAAAACCCCCGCCCCTCTGCGCATGTCGGAGCCCAATTGCCAGCTGTCCAAATCGTCGCTCGCAGGCCAAACTTCAGGCGCTTCAATCCTTGACGGGCGCGGCAAACAAGCGGGCAATGCACGGCTGCGGACCATTTTCCACATCGGTGTAAACACCTTGTAGAACCCACCAGTCTTGGTTTCCACGCTCCAAGGTTCAAATAGCAGGTGCCCAGCAAATGACTTGGCCTCGATACCCGCGTCTTTCAATGCTGATTTCACAACCGTGTCACGCGCCTTGCTCACCGGATCGTAAAGCCGCGACCAATACACCGCCCCCGCGCCGGTCTGCGCGATCACCTCGCGCAAAACGGCGAAGGCGTCGCCAGATCGCAAAACCAAATTGCTCGCCAGCCCTTCCAGATCAGCTGCCAATACGCCAACAGACAGGCCCAATCGGAACCGTGGCGCAGCTCCTTGCCCCGTCACCAATTCATCATTGATAAACAACGGAATGATCGGCCGCCCCGTCGCACAAGCTGCCGTCAAAGCGGCATGATCAGCCAGCCGCAAATCACGGCGAAACCACATAATAATTGGTGAGTTCTTAGTCATACCCCGAACCTAGCGCGCCAGACAAAAGAACAAGCCCCCACCTGCCTCGCATTTTTCAAAATACTCAAAAAACCATCACCGATACCAAACGCGCGATCAAATAACCTGATCCAACGCGGCAATCAGCCGATCAACCTCTGCCTGTTCGGTGTAATGCACAAAACTGACGCGCAGCACGCCTTTGTCCATATCAACCCCCATGGC
>CAXIAL010000051.1:0-10219 GCA_964022435.1 uncultured Roseobacteraceae bacterium
CGTGCAGCTGCTTGTGGCGCTTGGGCTTGCGGCCCTTGTGGCGTCATTGGTGGGTATGTGGTTCGGATGGATCCTTGGGGCGGCGTTGGCCGTTGGCGTGCTGCGTTGGTTCAAATCCAAGGATAACAAATTCTTCGCCTACTACCTGATGCACGACTACGCGTTTTCGGCGCGCTGGAGAGGCGCGAACCCAGCGGCGTTAGAACATCGTATGGCCGAGTTCGGCGACACAATTGCCGCTGCATTCGACGATGATGTCGACGAGGTTCTTGTGGTGGGTCACTCATCCGGTGCGCATTTGGCCGTTTCAATTTTGGCTGATTTGATGCGGGCAGAGCGCGTGCCAACGCGAGGCCCGACGCTCGGTTTCCTGTCATTGGGCCAAGTCGTCCCCATGATGTCATTCCTTCCAGATGCCCACCGTTTGCGCGGCGACCTAGCCTTCCTCAGCACCCAAGACCAGATGGCATGGATCGATGTGACGGCCCCGGGTGACGGCTGTGCCTTCGCGCTGTGCGATCCTGTTGGCGTTTCCGGCGTGGCGACCGATGATCAAAAATGGCCGCTGGTGTTTTCTGCGACCTTTACGTAATCACTAAAGCCAGAAACATGGAAAGCCCTCCGCTGGCGGTTCTTTCGCCTGCATTTTCAGTATCTCTGCGCCTTTGATAGCTCCAGGGACTATGACTATTTCCAGATCACGGCGGGCCCGTTAACTTTGGCCGACAGGTTCCGTGGTCGCATGCCTTCGAAATCGCGCATCACGCGGGCCGCGTCGAAATACACGAGCACTGCGCCATGATGCCGCCAAAGCCCCCATCGCGCCCTGAAAAAGTATCGCTTTGGCGCTACATGCAGTTGTTCCGGTCCGACATTTTATCGGCGCAACCGGCGAAGCTATACCGTGCGTCGATGGCGGAATTCAAAACGCCGTTTTTCCGCAGCTATATGGTCAATGACCCGAGCCTGATCAAACGGGTGCTGAACGAGCGGCCCGATGATTTTCCGAAATCCGATAGGATCGGTGCGGGACTGCGGCCCTTGCTGGGGAATAGCGTGTTTTTGACGAACGGTGAGGTGTGGAAGCGCCAACGTCGCATCATCGACCCCGCATTTGAGGGCGGGCGCCTGCGCGATACATTTCCCGCGATGTGGGCTGCCGGAGAGGCATCTGTTGCCCGGATGGCCGCGCTGGCCGACGGGCAACCCCATGATATTGAACCGGAAACCAGCCATTCGGCGGCAGACGTGATTTTCCGTACTTTGTTTTCGATCCCGATCGAGGATGAGGTTGCGACCCACGTGTTCGACGAATTCCGCGCTTATCAGCGCACGCAACCGATCCTGAACCTTGCGGCATTTGTGCGCGGTCCGAAATGGATGCCGCGGTTCTTCAAATCGGAAACCAAATCGACGGCCGCGGCGATCCGCAAGTTGATCACGGGGCTTACTGCCACGCGTCTGGACACGATCAAGGCGGGCATGGCGCCGGATGATCTGGCAACAAAAATCATGACGACCGAAGACCCCGAAACGGGCGAAAAATTCAGTGTCGATGAAATGGTCGATCAAGTCGCGATCTTCTTTTTGGCGGGGCATGAAACCAGTGCGTCGGCCTTGGCGTGGACGTTGTATTTGCTGGCGATGTATCCTGAATGGCAGGATAAGATCGCCGCAGAAGCCGCTGATCTAGATGAAGATTTCAGTCAGATTAAGAAATTGAAACACACCCGCGATGTGTTTCGCGAAGGGCTGCGATTATATCCGCCAGTGCCAATGATGGTGCGCGAGACGACCTGTCCGGAAACCTTCCGCGAACGGCCTGTGAAGCCCGGCGCGCAGGTGGTTTTGTCGCCGTGGCATTTGCACAGACAAGAACGGTTGTGGGACAATCCGGACGGGTTTGACCCCACGCGGTGGGCGACGGAAAACGGGAAAACTTGCGCGCGCGATGCCTATATGCCGTTTTCCAGCGGGCCGCGTGTGTGCACGGGTGCGGGGTTTGCAATGATCGAAGGGGTGTTGCTGCTCGCCATGCTCGTCCGCGCGTTCCGGTTTGAAATCGTGCCAGATCAAACGCCGGAACCTGTGGCGCATCTGACAGTGCGGGCCAAGAATGGAATTTTGCTCAAATTTGTGCCGCGTTAATCGCGCTGCTGCACGCGCTCTAGCACGAATAATCTGATGGCGGATGCCAATCCAACATCGCCGCGTGCAGCATCAATTTCGGCGGCCAAGCCATTGATTGTTTTTCCATCTTTTGCAGCGATGTCGCGGTAGGCGTTCCAAAATGGATCTTCCAATGACACGCTTGTGCGGTGTCCGCGCAATGTCAGCGAGCGTTTGACCGGACGTTGGGTCATTCGTCTTCGAACTGTAACTGGTCCAAACGCGCCTTGGTTTGATCGGCCAAGGTCACATCGCGCAGCCGTTCGGCCTTAGTGCGGCCAAAGCGGACAGCGTTTTCATCTGCCTGCGCTTTGGCCTCTGCCTTGGTTTTCGCCTTGCGGACCTTGTTGAGGTTCACAACGCTCATTTCGGGCCGATCATGTCTTCGGGACGCACAACTTGATCAAAAGTCGATTCATCGACGAAGCCAAGGTTCACAGCTTCTTCGCGCAGGGTGGTGCCATTCTTATGGGCCGTTTTCGCGACAGTCGTGGCGTTGTCATAGCCGATGGTCGGCGCGAGTGCGGTCACCAACATCAAGCTTTCGCGCATCAGCTTTTCGATGCGCACTGTGTCGGCCTTGATCCCCACAACGCAATTGTCGGTGAATGTGCCGCAGGCGTTGCCGATTAGTTGCATAGATTGCAAGACGTTATAGGCCATCATTGGCTTCATCACGTTGAGTTCAAAATGGCCTTGCGAACCCGCAAAACCAACCGCCGCATCGTTGCCCATGACATGGGCGCAAACTTGGGTGATCGCCTCTACCTGTGTCGGGTTCACTTTGCCTGGCATGATGGAAGAACCTGGCTCGTTTTCGGGCAACATCAATTCACCAAGACCGCAACGTGGGCCAGAACCGAGGAAACGGATATCGCAGGCGATTTTATAAAGCGATGCGGCAACAGTTTTCAGCGCGCCGGACATTTCGACCAATGCGTCATGGGCGGCGAGGGCTTCGAATTTGTTGGGTGCTGTCACGAATGGCAGGCCGGTGATGTCTGACATGTGACCGGCAACTGTTTCGCCCCAGCCCATTGGCGTGTTCAGGCCAGTGCCAACGGCAGTGCCGCCTTGGGCCAGCTCATAAATCGCGGGCAGGGCGGCTTTTACACGGCGGATGCCCATGGCAACCTGATGCACATAGCCGGAAAATTCTTGACCCAATGTCAGCGGCGTCGCGTCCATTGTGTGGGTGCGGCCGATTTTGATGATGTCTTTGAATTCGTCTTGTTTGACGACCAATGCTGCGTGCAATTTTTCAAGACCCGGGATCAGCACGTCATGGGCGGTTGTGGCCACAGCGATGTGCATGGCGGTTGGGAAGGTGTCGTTGGACGACTGGCCCATGTTGCAGTGATCGTTGGGGTGCACGGGGGATTTGGACCCGATTGTGCCGCCAAGCATTTCAATCGCGCGGTTTGAGATAACCTCGTTGGCATTCATGTTCGACTGAGTGCCGGACCCTGTTTGCCAAACAACAAGCGGGAAGTGATCGTCTAGCTTACCAGTCACGACTTCATTCGCTGCCGCGATCATTGCATCCGCGAGTTCCGCATCCAGTTTGCCTCGTTCTTTGTTTGCAATCGCACAGGCCTGTTTGATGACGCCCAGCGCGCGAACGATGGCGACTGGCTGTTTTTCCCAGCCGATGGGAAAGTTCATCAAGCTGCGCTGCGTTTGCGCGCCCCAATAGCGGTCTGCTTGCACTTCAAGTGGGCCAAAGCTGTCGGATTCTGTGCGTGTATTGGTCATGGTCTCGCCTTTAGTATACGGTTGTATGCCGTTTAAACGGCTCCGCAGAAAACGGCAATGGGCGTTTACTTGCGGAATTGATCCAAACTGACGACTTCGGCCTCTTGGCGTTCTTCAACGACAGGCTCTTCTGGCTCTGCCATTTCTTCCATTGGGGCCTCGTCGACCTCTGCCATTGGGGATTCTTCATCTTCCTCGGGTGTTTCAAACCGCAGTCCGAACTCTACAGACGGGTCAACGAATGTCTGGATCGCATCATAAGGTATATAAAGCGTTTCAGGATTATCGCCAAAGTTCAGCGTGATGGTGAAGCCTTCGTTCGTCACATCCAGATTGTCGAACCAATGCTGGATCACAACGGTCATTTCGCCCGGATAGCGGTCGGATAGCCAATCTGCGATTTCGACATCGGGGTGCATGGTGTCGAAGGTGATGAAAAAGTGATGATCGCCGATCAGTCCGTCTTTTGCGACGCCTTCCAGCACCTCTTGGATTAGGCCGCGCATGGCGCGATGCATCAAATTTCCGTAGTCGATCGTCCCAGCCACAGCAGTCGTCCCCCGTTATGTAATCTTACCATATAAGATTCGATGGGGGATTAAAGGGGCATCCCCGTGATGCCTGACAAAAGCCCAGCGCCTGCACAAATTATGAGCACCCAAGGTAGACTCCAGTGCCGCCATAACAACAATGTGGCTGCCAGTAGCGCGATGAGGATTGGCCAGATTTGCAGGGTGTTCAGGTCAGGGAGAAGCATCGCCAGCGGGCCGTCGGTCACAGTGCCGAAAAACACATGTAACGCGAACCAAACCGAAAGGTTGGCGATAACGCCGACGACCGCCGCAGTTATAGCTGCCATGGCACCGGTCAGGCGCGGGCGACCTTCCATCCAGTCGATCAATGGTGCGCCGGCGAATATCCAGATGAAACACGGCACAAAGGTTACCCATAGCGTCAGCAGCCCCGCAATGATGGCTGTACTGATCCCACCTTGGCTATATCCCGTCAGCATGCCCACAAATTGCGTCACAAGGATCAACGGGCCCGGGGTGGTTTCAGCCAAGCCCAGCGCGTCCATCATTTGTGGCGTGGTGAGCCATTCATAGCCTGTCACGACCTCTTGGGTCATATAGGCGAGCACGGCATAGGCGCCGCCGAATGTGACGACTGCGAGCTTGGAAAAGAACAGGCCAATGTCGCGGAGCAAGGCAATCTCGAAGATTGCGACGATCCCAATAGGAATGGCCCACATCAATACGCCTATTAGAACGATTCCTGCAGATTGGCGCCATGGGAGCGTTGTCGAAACTGTCACTGTAGAAGGCGTTGCCGTCAGTGCGCCGATCAGTGCCGCGATGGCAATGATCATGGGGAATGGCAGTCCAAACACAATCAACGCGAGAAAGGCCGCGATAGCGATCCCCAAATAGGCGCGCGAAGTCAGTGCGCGTTTGGACACCTTAATCAATGCCTCGATCACGATAATCACAACAGCGGCTTTGACCCCAAGGAACAAGGCTTGGGTCCAAGCAAGATCACCATAAGCGCCATACAGAAGGGCCAAGACTGCAATCACAAACGCACCGGGTAGGACAAACAGCCCCCCGCCGATCAACCCGCCGATGATGCCGCGTTGCTTCCACCCTGCATAGGTCGCCAGCTGCATCGCTTCTGGCCCTGGCAGTAACATGCAAAACGAGAGGGCGCGCAGAAACTGCGCCTCTGTCAGCCAGTCGCGGCTGTCTACCAATTCACGGTGCATGAGCGCGATTTGTGCCGCAGGGCCGCCGAATGACATCAGGCCAATGTGGCCGAAAACGCGGGTCAGATTGCTGATTGTTTGGGTCATTCCGCGTGTCCTTCGTCAAACCCGTCACGGGCCCAGCGGTAAAGGGCGTCATACAATGGCATCGCCGCCTCTAACATTTGATTGTCGTCGCGGTGTTGCTTGGACAGGCCGACCGACATGGCGAGTAATCCAGCCGCCTGGGGGGATCCGTCATGCGTATTGGTGTCAGCCGCACGAATAACGCGGGCCATGCGGTCTAAGGCTTCGGTCCGTATCCCGAACCCGTCAAGCACCGCGTCAAAACTGCATTTGTCGTCCACATGGGTGAATGGCGCGCCGTCGGTATCAAACGCCACAGCATCGAATTTTTCGGCCACTGCGCTGACATCAGCGCGGGGGACAAACATGATTTGGGCAGCTGGGTCGATGAAACGGCGGATCAGCCAAGGGCAGGCGATCCTGTCAATCTTGGGGCGTTGGCGCGTGACCCATTGGCCGCTGGTCGGAATCTGGTCAATGCCAAGGGTCAAACCATCCTGCGCAAGCCATCCAACAAACCCACCTTCCAGCACTTCTGCCGCATGGCCGCGCGCGCGGATCAAGGCGGCGATGCCTTGGCTTAACTTCAATCCCTTATGGCAAACCACCACGGCCTTGCGGCCCGCAATCCGGTCCATCAGCCCGTCAATATCAGTATGGGCGTGGAAGATGGCGGTGGGAATGGTGCGGCTGTCGGGGGCGATATCATCGGGGATACGCACATCTACAATAATGGGGCTATCTGGCAGGCCTATCTGGCGCATCAATTGGGCTGGGGTGATCATATTTAGGGCAGGCATACGGCATCCTTGCTGAGCGGTTTCAGGGGATACGATCCTTTGGCCACAGCCTCATGGCGTGGTCGTAAAACGCCTTGAACAATTGGTAATAGGCAGGCCGCGCGTGGTCAACCCAACACAATCGACAATTCGCGCAGGATTTTACGGCGGATGGCGTCGGGATATTCGCGGTGGGTGCGGGCGGTGATCACGAACCCGTCGCGTGTGATAAGGGCGCGTTTGTAAAAATTGGTGATGGCCAGTCCTAGGCTTTCGATGGCGATGCCATTGATTGTGACGCCCATCCGTTCTGCCAGATTGCGGGCGTTGCGAATATCGGTGCCCGCGTTTGGGGTGCCGTCGCCTGACACGTCAATCACCTTGGTCTTGCAGTCAGGCACATCAGCGAACAAGGGCAATGCAAAGCGGATCGCCTCTGCTGGCGCGGTGTCGGATAAGGTGAATGCGCGCGTGGTGAGCTGGGCTGCAGTGGCCAAACGGGCGGCGTCGAGGCTGGTGCGGATGCGGGTCCATGGGATGGAAAGCTCTTGTTTATCTTTGCCAGACCATTGGACGACAGCTATCGCCGCCTCTTGGCTGACCATCGCCTCGACAATATCGGGGTTGCGCAGGGCGGCGGCCATGCCATCGACTTGTATGCGATATTCAGCCGGATCAACGGAATTGGATACATCAATTGTCAGGATCAACGCTGCTCCGCAAGCCATTGAAATGCTTGGGAATAGAATAGCCACTGCTGCGTTGATGAAAACCCTAAACATGCGCCATGCTGCACGGGGGTGCCGAACAAAAGCAAGGTTTTTATGCGAGGGGGGTAAGTGCAGGTTTCTGTTGCCAGGTACCTGCGGACCCCGCCTTAGGTCGCTAAACCCAAGGAGTTAAGTTTCGGCGGTAGGCACTGCTTACGCAGCGACTGCCATTGCCGGAGCACGGTTGTCATTTGCAACTATACAATTTGAACCGATAACGGTGGTATATCGCCGGAACAAAGCTAACCCCTTTAGACGTTCGTCGATCCTATTTCGACCCCATCGCTGCCAAATGAGCAGGGTGTTGGTGGAGTCGCCGGGTACCGCCCCCGGGTCCGATCCGCTTATTACGAGCGCGTTTATGTTCATAGTCCCGAAGGACATCTGATAAATAGGCCGCCAGCCGCCGCTGCGCAAGGGGGCGTGATCACAGATTGTAGAACAATGCGCCCAATGCCACGACAATCTCGCACCCAAAGAAGCCCCATTTCTTGCGCGTCTGCCCATCCATCACCAAGGAGCTGAGCCGCCCAAGAGCTGCACCCAACCAGCAGAACCCGATCATGGCGAATGCGGTCGGGGTGCCAATCATCATCGCGCCAAGCCCCATGCCCACGAATAACGCACCGGCAGAGGCGCGGATTTCAGATGTGCCCATTGTGTCGGTATGCGTGGTCAAGTTCAGCGTTTCCATCGTGTATTTAGGCGCGAGCCAACCCACGGCCCCAAGGCCAATCGTCACGACCGCAAAAATGATGTTAAGAATATCCATATGTGGTGTCCTTGCCTGCGTAGGATGGGTTTTAACCCATCATCAATGAAAACGGGCGGCACCCGTTTGGATGCCGCCTGCCATAATCTAGATCGCAATTTGGATTTAGAAACCCGCTTTGATCAATTCGAAGGTTTCATTCTGCTGTTCGCGGCGTGCGTTCGACATTGGCAGCTGCGCTAGAACCGGCACGTCAATCGCGCCCAGACCGGATGCGACCAGATCGTCTTCGCTGACCAATGCGGTCAAGGCTGTTGCATTCGCAGACCCGTAACCGGCATCCAGCAATGGCACCACCGACGATTCCGCCAAGAATGCGTTCATGTAGTCATAGACTTTCTGCTCATCACCTGGCGCATCGGCCAAGTTCACATAGCCACACAGCCACAGGGATGATCCTTCAACAGTTTCACGCTGGAATGCGATCGGACGGCCTTCTTCGACCATTGTGGGGTAGGTTTCGTTCCATGCCCAGCTGATCTGGATTTCGCCAGATGCCATGATCTGTGCCAATTCACCTGGATCAGTCCAGTATGTGCGCAGGTTCGGGTGCACTTCACGCAGCCAGTTGGATGCGGCTTCAAACTGTGCGTCCGTCGCATCTGTCCAATTTGTCGTTCCTGTGGCCAGATAGGCCAGCGCATAAGCGTCGTCGACATTATCTGGCAATGTCATACGGCCTGCATATTTCGGGTCTTTGAACACATTCAGCGATGCCACATCTTCGGCAGGCACTGTGTCTGGGTTATAGGCAATGGCCGTGGACCCAAAATCAGTTGGGATAAAGAATACGTCACCCACGTCGTCGCCAATCTGCGCGCCGGTCAGGTTGCGGTCCAAATCAGCATAGGATGTCAGTTTGGACGTATCCCAAGGCTCTAAAATGCCGCTTTCGGCCCATTTGGTCACGGAACCCGCGCAAATGTGGGTCAAATCAACCTGAAACCCAGACCGAATTTTCTGAAACGCTTCGTCTTCGTCGCCAAAGAACGCGAACGACGGGCTGTCGCCATGGGCTGCGACATAATCGGCATGGAACACAGGGTCTTCAAAACCGGAATAATCAAATACCAAAAGATCGGCGTCTTGCGCAGTTGCGGCGCTGGCCAATGCCATTACAGAAACGGCGCCCAATAGAGTGGTGAATTTCATGCTAAGATCTCCCGTATTAGCGTGCAGGCGATCAGAATAGGCTGCAGTGCGGCGGCGATCAAGGCTCAATCTGTGGCGCGGGCCGCTTGACGCGCATCAATGACACTTTGCGCCAATGTGTTGGTATAGGTTGCCAAATCCTCTAGGCTTTGGTCGATCAGTGCGGCGTCGCGGGCCTCTAATGCGTCAGCAATTTCTGTATGAAATCCGACGATCGTTTCGCGGGATCGTGCAGAGAATGTGATCATGTTCATCAATGGCTGCATGGCCTCTACCGCACCCGCCAATTGATAGGAAATCACCGGATTTCCCGCCGCATCCACAAGCGCACGGTGGAACGCGACGTCAGACGCGCAAAACGCCTCATCCGTCAGCCCCGGCTGCGATTGGCGATGTGCCTCCGCCCGCATTGTTGCCAGATGATCGGCGGTGCGCCGTTCCGCAGCCAATGCAGCGCAAGACCGTTCCAACGCATAGCGCGCCTCGCAAGCGACGCCAAAGCTGACGTCATTCATCGACAAAAGCAGTGTGGATGTGGTGATTTGTTGGCCGTAAGCGTCCTCGAACCGTAACCGGTTCACAAATGCGCCACCAGTCGCCCCGCGCTGTGTGCGGATCAGCGATTGCGCGCCCAGACGCTTCAACGCTTCGCGCACGGTGGGGCGGGACACGTCGAATTGCTCGGACAGTTCTGCCTCTGACGGCAGGCGTTCATCTACAAGCAAATCACCAGACATGATCGCGTCACGAATAGCTTTGGCAATTTGTGCCGAAAGGTCAGGGCTATTTGGATCAATTTTCATTTGTCAGACAATTAAACGTCTGACATATGATTGGCAACACCTGAGTCGTCTTGAGGACCCCCTATGTCTGCTTTCGCCCCATCTATGCGTTCCATCCTTTGGCTCGGCTTTTTTGCCGCGATCATCTGCGCGTGGTGGATGATGGCGGCGATGAGCCTTGGCATGGGCTTGGATATCTTGGGGCGTCCCAA
>CAXIAL010000052.1:0-9529 GCA_964022435.1 uncultured Roseobacteraceae bacterium
GCAGAATTGCGATTGCGACAGGCATAGTGCGACACGACACGCAGCGACGCGATGCCCCCGCCTTCAGCCCCAACCGCGGGCTTGGCGCCATTGACGACCCAACGCTTCAACGCCGTCGCCGTGCGGCAATCAATGGTAGGCTGTGGCGAAAGGCGCACGCCTGCGACAGATTTCACGCGCACTGCGCTTTCAACGCCGCAAGCCCCGCGTCCGTTGATCCGGCCAATCGCTTCGCCTTGGATATTCGGGTCACCACAAATTTGCCCACGCGCATGCGCAATCCTTGCGGCTTCGGCTGCGCGCTCAATCGCGCTTGGCCTTTGGGTTGGGCGCATCGATAGGGCCAGCGTGTCGGGCAAGAATGAAAACAACATATATTCGGCAGGAAGCATCGGTCTGGCACGGGCTTGTGCTTCCATTTCAGGGCGCTCGTACGGCCGCGCGGTAGGGCGCATTGGTGACGGAACCTCGACCTGACCACGCGCAACCGGTCTAATCTGACTAAGCGGTTTCTCTTGTGCAAACACCTGCCCCGCTCCAATTGCCATCACGCAAATGATGGCTGCGCGGATCACGATTTAGAGGCCGGCGTCCGGCCAAAGTTGGGTGCGTCCGTATCTTGCCCCGCCTCGATTATAGAGCGGCGGATCGACCGTGTGCGCGTGAAGTAATCGTGGAGATGCTCACCGTCACCTTCGCGGATGGCGCGCTGCAGCATAAACAGTTCCTCGGTAAAACGGCCCAGAATCTCCAGCGTTGCATCTTTGTTGTTCAAAAACACATCGCGCCACATGGTCGGATCAGATGCAGCAATTCGCGTAAAATCGCGGAAACCAGCGGCAGAATATTTGATGACTTCGCTATCTGTAACGCGGCTAAGATCATCGGCCACGCCGACCATCGTGTAAGCAATCAAATGGGGCGTATGGCTGGTGACGGCCAAAACCAGATCGTGATGATCAGCATCCATCTTGTCGACATTTGAACCCATGCCGCGCCACAGCGCCGACAGATTGCCAACCACCGCGGCATAGTCACAGAGGTCAGGAATAATGATGCACCAACGGTCGTCGAAAAGTTCGGCGAAACCAGAAGTCGGTCCAGAATGTTCGGTCCCAGCGAGCGGATGGGCAGGCACAAAATGCACATTATCAGGCAAATGGGGTGCCACAGCATCAATGACCGCACGTTTGACAGACCCGACATCGCTGATCACCGCACCCGCTTTTAACGCAGGAGCGATGTCTTTGGCCACGCTTTCCATTGCACCAACGGGCACGCACAGCACCACAAGGTCGGCGCCTGCAACTGCCTCCGCCGCTGTGTCGCAAATCTGGTCACACAAACCGATTTCGCGTGCCGTTTCACGGGTCTCGGTGGACCGTGCATAGCCGACAACCTCGCGCGCAAGCCCCGCACGTTTGATGGCGTGGAACATGGATGACGCGATCAGGCCCAGCCCGATCAATGCAACACGATCATAGAGCTGGGTCATTCACGCAGTCCTTTGAATTTGCCCACGGCATGCACAATCCGGCGGCAGGCACTTTCGTCGCCCACGGTGATGCGCAAGCAATGGGGGAAGCCATAGTTTTTCGGATGGCGCACGATAATGCCAGCGTCTTCCAACGCCTTATTGCAGGCCACCGCTTCGCCTTCGGACGCAAAGCGGGCAAGGATGAAATTCGCGGTCGATGTGTCAGATGGCACGCCAAGTTCGGCGAGTGCAGTCGCCAACCATTCACGCCAACGGAGGTTTTCGCTGCGGCATTTTTCGAAATAAGCGGTGTCGCGCACGGCGGCCTCTGCGGCGGCCAAAGCAGCCGACGACATGTTGAACGGCCCGCGAATACGGTTGAGCACGTCGATGATCTGCTGGGACGCGTAGCCCCAGCCAACACGCATGCCACCCAGCCCGTAAATCTTGGAAAACGTGCGGGTCATCATGACGTTGTCATGGGCGTCGATCAGGGATTTGCCGGCATCATAGCCTTCAACAAATTCAGCATAGGCCCCGTCAAGCACGATGATACAGGATTTGGGAATACCAGCGGCCAGCCGCGCCACTTCAGCGGCCCCAAGGAAGGTGCCAGTAGGATTTGCGGGATTCGCGATAAACACCAGCTTCGTCTTCTTCGTGCAAGCCGCGAGGATCGCGTCGACGTCGACCATCCGGTCACGCTCTGCTACCTCGACAGGAGTCGCTCCCGCAGCCAGTGTGGAAATGCGATAGAGTGCAAAGCCGTGTTCGGTGTGGATCACCTCATCACCCGGACCGGCAAAGGCCTGACACATCAGGTGCAAAACCTCGTCGGATCCCACACCGCAGATCACGCGGTTCGGGTCCAGTTCCCAGACCTCGCCAATCGCTTCGCGCAGGCTTGCGTGATCGGTGCTGGGATAACGATGCAGGTCGTGCACAGCGCGCAAAAACGCCTCTTTCGCCGCGGGCGATGGACCCATTGGATTTTCGTTAGATGACAGTTTGAGCACATTAGTCACGCCATCCAAATGGGACGCACCGCCCACATAAAGGTCGATGTCCATAATGCCGGGCTGTGGTTTGATTTTACGCGCCATGTCGTCAATTTATCCTTTTTGATAAGGCCGTTCTATATCGACATGCCGAGGGTCGCAAAGACATTGCGCAATTGTGCAAAACCTGTTGCTTTGATGGTAACACTCCGCATGCAAAGGACGCGCAGAATGCCGCAAAATGAATTTGGCCAGCCCATTGGGGATGCGCTGCCCGACTGGACAGCGGCGAAACGCCCTGACCGCCAACCTTTACATGGCCATTATGCGAGTGTGGTTGCGCTTGATCCCGCTGCGCACGGAGACGATCTGTTCGCGGCATTTAGCACCGATCCGGCCGGCGAGATGTGGACCTATATGCCCAACGGACCATTCACAAAGCGCGCCGCGCTTGATGCGTTCCTACAATCGGCCCAATCCAGCGAAGACCCCCTTTTCTATACGATCATCAACCGCGCGACGGGACGCGCCGAAGGCTTTGCCAGCTATTTGCGTATTGAACCCGCTGTAGGCGTGATTGAGGTCGGCTTCATCGCGATGTCCCCGCTTTTACAAAAGACGCGCATTGCAACAGAGGCAATGTATCTGATGATGGCGCATGCGTTCGATGATCTGGGATATCGGCGGTATGAGTGGAAATGCGACAACCTAAACGCACCATCAAAGCGTGCCGCCCAGCGGTTTGGGTTCACCTTTGACGGGATGTTTCCGCAGGCGACAATCTACAAAGGGCACAATCGGGACACCGCGTGGTTTTCGATCATTGATGGGGATTGGCCGATGGTGAAGGCGGGGTTCGCCGCATGGCTAGACCCAGCCAATTTTGATGCGCAAGGGCTGCAAAAAACGCGATTAATGACGCGCACTGCGTAAGGCGTTTTGCCTCCGGCAAGCCTATTGCCGAAGGCCTTATTATTCACGATCCAAGATTAGGCCGCTTGATCAGGGGCTTCTTTTGCGCCTGTCATAAATGCAACGGCATCGGACATCGTGTAGTCCTTAGGATCAATCACGCAAAGCCGTTTTCCGAGCCTGTGCACATGAATGCGGTCGGCGACTTCAAACACATGTGGCATGTTGTGGCTGATCAGAATGATCGGAATGCCGCGAGAACGAACATCAAGGATCAGCTCAAGAACACGGCGTGATTCCTTTACCCCCAGTGCGGCAGTGGGTTCATCCAAAATGATGACTTTGGAGCCAAAGGCTGCAGCACGTGCAACTGCGACGCCTTGGCGCTGCCCCCCTGATAAAGTTTCAACAGCTTGGTTGATATTTTGAATTGTCATCAAACCCAGCTCGGACAGTTTATCGCGCGCCATATCCTGCATCTTGCGATGATCCATGCGCCGAAAAACAGTGCCCATGATTCCAGGTTTGCGCATTTCGCGGCCCAAAAACATATTGTCCGCGATTGACAGCGCTGGCGAAAGGGCGAGGTTTTGGTAAACCGTTTCAATGCCTTCACGCCGCGCATCATCGGGCGACTTGAAATGCACGGGCTTACCGTCGACCAAGACTTCGCCGTGGTCGGGGGTCACCGCCCCCGACAACGCCTTAATCAGCGTCGATTTGCCAGCACCGTTATCACCAATCACCGCGCAAATTTCACCAGGGTAAAGATCGAAATCTGCTCCATCCATTGCAATGACAGTGCCGTAGCGTTTCATCAGGCCGCGTGCGCGGATCACAGGTTGAATATCAGTCATTTCGTGGCCCTCCGCAGCCATTGGTCAAGTGCAACGGCGATCAATACAAGATTGCCTGCAGCAAACATCTGCCAGTAGTCATCGACCCCAGCCAGCGACAGGCCCGTGTTGAACACGCCCACGATCATCGCCCCCAGAACCGACCCAAGAATGGACCCGCGTCCGCCAAATAGTGATGTGCCGCCGATTACAACGGCTGTGATGCTGGCAAGGTTGATGTCGGTAAAACCGATGGGTGAAATTGATCCAACCCGTCCGGCGGCAACCCACCCCGCAAAGCCGCAGATGAGCCCTGCTAATGCGTAGACCGAAATCAGCGTGCGGTTGATCTTAATGCCAGACAACATGGCCGCATCTGGATCATCCCCAATGGCATGGACATGGCGACCCCACGCGGTTTGGTTCAGCATATACCAAACCAGAACCGCCAACACGATCAGCGCGATGCCACCATAGGTCAGCACAAACCCCCCAAATCGTAATGACTGCCCAAAGAATAGAATGCTTGGCGCAATTTCACGAATGTCTGCACCGCGAATGGATTGCGACCCTGAATACCACAGCAACAGCGCGGTAAAGACGGACAGCGTGCCAAGTGTCACGATGAAGGGCGGCAATCTGACAAAGGTCACAAGGAACCCGTTCAGCCAGCCCATCAACGCACCAAAGAACATCGAAATCGTCACTGCAAAGAAGGGTGGCACACCAAAATCAACAGCCAATCGCCCCATGATCATTGACGACAGTACCATGATGGCACCCACCGACAGGTCGATCCCTGCGGTCAAGATGATCAAGGTTTGCGCAATTGCGACAACCCCCGTGACGGTGACTTGTTTTAGCACAAGCGACAGCACGCCCGGCGACATGAAATTCGGCGCGATAAGGCCAAAGCAGATTACGCTGATAAGCAGCACCATCGCCGGAATGATCGTGGGATTTCGGCGCAATGCCTCGCGTAGAATATAGCCGACAGTTTTGTCGTCTTTGGCAAAAGAAGCGACAGATTTGTCAGCAGCGGCAAGCCCTGCTTCAAAATCAGAACCGGTCTGCTTTTGTGTTTGTTGGTCAGTCATTTAGATTCCTGCCCCTTTTGGAATGCGATAGAGAAACGTGATGGAAAAAGGGCGACACAACGATGCCGCCCCTTAACGCACTTAGATTACTTCAGTGGGCTTAACCCCAGCAAAGCTCAGTGCCTTCAACACTGTCAATAGATGGGACGCCATCGACGGGAGCATCTGTGACGAGATTCACACCAGTGTTAAAGAATGTCAGGCCGTCAGAAGCGGATGGCTTTGTGCCGTCTGCCGCATAAGCTGCGATTGCTTCAATACCTTTGGACGCCATCAACAGTGGGTACTGCTGGGATGTGGCACCGATCACGCCGTCTTTGACGCTTTGGATACCTGGGCAGCCACCGTCAACGGATACAACCAACACGCCGTCAGCTTTGCCAGCGTTTTGCAGGGCTTGATATGCGCCTTCAGCTGCTGGTTCGTTAATTGTGTAAACGACGTTGATGTCGGGGTCTTTCGCCAACAGGTTTTCCATCGCGGTCACGCCACCTTCGACAGATGCGTTGGATGTCTCGTGGCCGATGACGCGCGCGTCTGTTTCAGAGCCCATAACAGTCAGGTCAGGCACTTCGATGCCGAAACCAACCAAGAAACCCGTATCACGTGCAACGTCCACAGAGATGTTGTCTTTGTTGATGTCGAGCATGCCGATTTTCGCATTCGCAGCTTCATCACCCAATGTTGCCGCAGCCCACTGACCAATCAAGAGACCAGCTTCAAAGTTGTCAGTTGCGAACGTCATGTCTTGTGCTTCTGGATCTGCAAGCGGTGTATCAAGCGCGATCACGAGGATGCCAGCGTTGCGTGCGTCGATCAGCGCAGGACCAACAGAATCGTTGGACGGTGTGATCAAGATGCCCTTGGCACCAGCTGCGGCGCAGTTTTCAATCGCGGTAATTTGTGGAGCTGCGTCACCATCAGTGATCCCAGCGAACGCGCGGAATTCCATACCTGCCGCAGTGGCAGCGGCTTCAGCGCCTTCTTTCATTTTTACGAAAAACGGGTTGGTGTTGTTTTTCGTGATCAAGCAAGTCAGGTCAGCAGCAGATGCCGTGCCGACGGATGCAATGAGGGCCAATGCGGACCCAGCCAATAGTTTCTTCATAGTTTCCTCCCAGAAATCTCAATGTCGGGCCGAAGCCCACTTAGTCGCCACCCGCTCTATGCCGGTGTCTGCAAGCAACATTGCGCGATTCGATACGCTACGTCAATTAATTAGTTAATTTTATTTATTAATTGAATTCTCCTATGTTTTATTGTCTAAAGCACAGGTAGGGTGCGCAAAATGGATGATGGACTAGTCAGAACTTTAAGTATTGGCCTAAGCCAAAAGGGCGTGAGAGATCACAACGAACGCCTGCTGCTTTCGCTTATCCAGCGCCATGATGCCTTACCGGGAAGTGACCTTGCCAAGCTTGCGGGTCTTTCACCGCCAACTGTTTCTGGCATTCTGCGGCAACTCGAAGCAGATGGCCTGATCGAACGCGGCGACCCTGTGCGCGGCAAGGTTGGTAAACCGTCGGTCCCAATGCGGCTCGCTGCAGGCGGCGCGTTTGCCTTTGGTATTAAAATCGGACGACGCTCTGCGGATCTGATCTTGATGGATTTTCGCGGCGGGACCAGAGGCCAACTTCAGTTCACATATGATTTCCCCGTCGTCCAAGACGTGTTGGAATTCATGGCGGATGGGCTAGAAGAGCTTGCCGCTACATTGCCCGCCGAACAACAAGGCCGTATTTGCGGCATTGGTGTCGCTGCACCTTTCGAGCTGTGGAATTGGGAAAGCACTGCAGACGCCCCATCTGACAGCTCTCAGGCATGGAAAAACGTTGATTTCGCCGCCGAGATTGCGCGCTTTAGCACGCTTCGTGTCAGCCTGATGAACGACGCGACTGCAGCTTGCCAGGCGGAACACACCTATGGGCGCGGCAAAGAGTTCCAAGACTATGCGTATTTCTTCATTGGTGCATTCATCGGCGGCGGTGTCGTGTTGAACAATTCTGTCTATGAAGGCCGGCAAGGCAATGCTGGTGCGCTTGGATCAATTCGGAGCATCAGCCCGATTGGGGAAAGCATGCAGCTTGTGGATATGGCATCCATCCACCAGCTCGAGGCGCGCCTGAGAGAGGTAGACATCGACACCCGCCAGCTTTGGGAAGACCCAGACAGCTGGACCAATCTCGCGCGCTACGTCGAACCATGGCTTTTGCAAACTGCGCAAGAATTAGCAAAGGCGAGTTTGTCGATCTGTTCAGTGATCGACTTCGAGGCCATTCTTATCGACGGCTCTTTCCCTGTCAGCCTGCGAGAAGAGCTTGTCGCCCGGGTTCGTCGCTATGTAGCCACCCAAGACACCCGCGGCCTCATTCCGCCCAAGATTGAAACGGGCAGCATTGGTAGGAATGCGCGCGCGCGTGGTGCTGCCTGTGAACCCATACGCAGCCAGTTCTTCTTGAACAGCGATTTTGGCCAACGCAATTCTTGATGTCACGCGGCGACAAGACCAAGACACATTGAAACCCCACCGAACGCAAAAGGGCCGCACCGAAGTGCAGCCCTTTCGTAGTAGGATCGGCCAGAACGATTAGTTCTTGGCGTAAAATTCCACGACGAAGTTTGGTTCCATCGTCACTGGATAAGGCACATCACCCTAAGATGGTGGGCACGAACTTGGCGCGGTAATCCACTGCGTCCAAGCTGACCACGATCACCTCAATCTAACGCATCTCGGGCCTCAAGTCGGGCACCCCTCGAATTACATCACCTGGCTCGTAAGGGACAAATTGACCATCTGGCAATTCGTTTATCGCAATATCGTCGAGCGTCAAATCCTGACCTCCGTATATAATAGCCGTGACACGGCCTTTGACAGTCAGCGACGCCCCTGATCCGTCTTCCAGTGTCGCGATGGAAACGTCACTTGGGTCTAGAAGCGTTCCAGGAATATGCCTCACAAGGATCATATCCTCACCAGCCGTAAAGTCCGTGATGATGGTCGGTTCAAAAAAACCCGGACCGACATTAAAAGAGCTATCACTGCGCAAGACAAATAGATCTTCGCCCTCACCGCCAGTAACATCATTCCCGTGCAGTGATAGGATTGTATCATCACCGTCACCGCCAAAGATGGTGTCTCTTTCAGTTTCAAAAATTACATCGGTTATTTCTTCATTTTCACCTGGAGCAGTGAAAGAAATATTAGTGGCGTAGCCGCCATCGGCGAAAATGGTGTCATTGCCGTCGCCACCATAAACGACGTCAGTGCCCCCAGTGAGCGCAATCATATCCTCACCGCTACTTCCAGTGATGATTTCGTGATCCCCGCTATATATGACCGTTGTGCCGAGATCACCGTTGGTATCGTCGATCGTGTATTCAAACACTCTGCTGTCAGTATACTCAAGCCTGACGGTCATCGTGATATCGTCCAGCGTGAAGGGAATATCGCCTGACAACCGGAGTATCGGTTCGTCCCCAAAAAACAGCTCGCTGCCTTGCCCGTCTTCCCGCTCAACAAGGGTGAATTCGCCACCATGATCGCGGCTGATACCCAGATCGATATGCAGACTGTCTTCTGCGGGATCGAAGTCTGTTATTTCGCTAACCAAATTGTTCGACAGGCTTTCGTGTGCTGTAAAGCTATCAGCGCCCGAACCGCCAGTAACTGTACTGCCATCTGCAAAACTGATTATGTCATCGCCCGCGCCCGCATCTATCTGATCGGAGAGCTCGGACCAATGGTAATCATGGTCCGCGCCGATGATCACGTCATTGCCGTCGTCGCCGAAAATAGTGTCGATTCCCCAATTACCAGTTAATGTATCATTGCCCGCGCCACCTTCGAGCGTGTCATTGCCGATGGAGCCGCTGAAGTCGTCATCTCCTGCACCGCCCAGAAAGGTTTGATCTTCAAAAAAATACAGATCGGGATCGACGAAATCGCCGTCCGCATCCTGGTCAGTTTCTATTTCGTCAAACACATTAGAGCCAAACATTCCGACTGCCCAAAAACATGAAAACAGCAGCATCAATTCCATGGAGACACCTATAAATAAGTAAAATATAGGGAAGCTTAGCGGGCCAGAGGATTTCTGGAAGCCTCAGTCAGAACAACAAAAAAGGGCTGCACCGAAGTGCAGCCCATTCGATTTGGATCGGCCAGAACGATTAGTTCTTGGCGTAGAATTCCACGACGAGGTTTGGTTC
>CAXIAL010000053.1:0-8410 GCA_964022435.1 uncultured Roseobacteraceae bacterium
TCGACGAGCTTCACAACCTTACCTTTGTAGATCACGCCTTCTTCTGGCTCTGCCACGATGGAGTGGATCATGTCGTAGGCCTTCTTGATGGCCTCGGCGTCGTTGGATGCCAACTTGATCGTGCCTTCGTCGTTGATGTCGACTTTTGCGCCGGACACTTCAACGATTTCACGGATGACCTTACCGCCGGAACCGATAACTTCACGGATCTTGTCGGTTGGGATCTGCATGGTCTCGATCTTTGGTGCGTGCACGCCCAGATCGTTTGCGCCTGTCAAGGCTTTGCCCATTTCGCCAAGGATGTGCAGACGGCCAGCTTTGGCCTGTGCCAATGCTTTGGACATGATTTCTTGGGTGATACCCGCGATTTTAATGTCCATCTGCAAGGATGTGATCCCTGCTTCGGTGCCTGCAACCTTAAAGTCCATGTCGCCAAGGTGGTCTTCGTCACCCAAGATGTCAGACAAGATGGCATAGTCGCCATCGTCTTCCATCACGAGGCCCATGGCCACACCAGCAACCGCAGATTTCAGCGGAACGCCCGCGTCCATCATGGACAAGGAGCCACCACAAACGGACGCCATAGAAGACGAACCGTTGGATTCAGTGATCTCTGACACCAAGCGGATTGTGTATGGGAAGTCTGTTGCGGACGGCAGAACCGCCTGCAGCGCACGCCATGCCAGTTTACCGTGACCGATTTCACGACGGCCTGGGCCAGACACACGACCAACTTCACCAACTGAATATGGTGGGAAGTTATAGTGCAGCATGAAGTTCGACTTATACATGCCAGTCAGCGCGTCGATCATCTGCTCGTCGTCGCCGGTGCCCAGTGTTGTGACAACAAGACCCTGTGTCTCGCCGCGCGTGAACAAGGCGGAACCGTGTGTCCGTGGCAAGATTCCTGTTTCGGAAACGATTGGACGGATTGTGTCCAATGCGCGGCCATCGATACGCTTGCCGTTTTTCACAACGTCGCCACGCAGAACGGAAGATTCCAAACCTTTCAGCGCTGGGCCGAGGTTTTTGTCTTCTTGCTGTTCTTCGGACAGCGATGCGATGATCGCATCTTTCGCAGCGGCAACAGCGGCAGTGCGCTCTTGCTTGTCTGTGATCGCATAAGCGGCACGCATCTGGTCTTCGCCAGCGGATTTCACAGCAGCGGACAGATCAGAGTAGTCTTCTGGCTGGAAGTCGAACGGCTCTTTTGCGCAATCTTCGGCCAGATCAATGATCAGGTCGATGACTGGCTGGATGCTGTCATGGGCGAATTTCACAGCGCCGAGCATTTCTTCTTCAGAAAGCTCGTATGCTTCGGATTCAACCATCATCACGGCGTCTTTTGTGCCGGCAACAACAAGGTCCAAACGCTGCTCTGGGTTCAGGCGCAGGTTGTGCATGTCGTCGATTTCAGGGTTCAGGATGTATTCGCCATCCACGAAACCAACGCGGCATGCGCCGATTGGGCCACGGAACGGTGCGCCGGAAATTGTCAGCGCAGCGGATGCCGCGATCATTGCAACCATGTCTGGGTCGTTGACCAGATCGTGGGACAATACTGTACACATCACCAGAACTTCGTTTTTGAAGCCAGGGACGAACAGTGGACGAATTGGACGGTCGATCAAGCGGGATGTCAGCGTCTCTTTTTCAGTTGGACGCGCTTCACGCTTGAAGAAGCCACCAGGTACTTTACCTGCAGCATAGTATTTTTCTTGGTAGTGCACGGTCAGTGGAAAGAAATCCTGACCCGGCTTTTGTTTACGTGCAAATGTCACGTTTGCCATAACGCTGGTTTCGCCCAGCGTGGCAATCACGGAACCGTCTGCTTGACGGGCGACTTTGCCAGTTTCCAGTGAAAGCGTTTCTTCGCCCCACTGCATCGATTTTTTGACGTGGTTAAACATAGAGTTTTCCTTTGGGCATTTCGCCCGAGAGTTTGCGTAGGGGGCGTATTCCCCCTCATTCCGGTATCTTGTTTGGCGCTGGAATGCGGGCGCCTGTCGTTTCAAGATAGGCGGGCCATACAGCAGATAGTGGGGTTTGGGAAGGGTTGTGCCGTTCGCCTACGCGCACATCTATATGCAAGCTTGCCAATGTGGAAATTTGTTCCTATTTGGTTCTCGATCTTATCCAAGGAACTGCCCCATGCTCGATGCAGAAGAAACAGGGTTCAAAACCCACTACATTTGCCAGACCTACGTCGCCCATAAAAACGGGCTGAAGGTGGATAAGCTGCTGCAATACACCAGTGCCGCCCAAGCCGAGGATCGTGCATCGCGTGAAGCGGCGCGTGATGGCTGTGCGGGGGCGGATGCCTATATGTTGACCGAAGATGCAGGGTCAGGCGAGGTGTCGTTGCCCACGTTTTTGGCGCGGTTTGGCGATGTGCCTTTGGATGACGGGTCCTAGCGCAGTTTGAAAGACGCGTTGTCGCCTGCGCCTTGGTCCGAGGTAAAGCGCAGCTCGTTGTCGCCGCGCAGTTCCACCAACTGGCAGTTGTAGCCAATTGGGTCACCGCCCCATAAAATGTCGCGACAAAAGAATCCGTTTTCCCATGTCCAGCTGCCTGTAATGTCCCAGCCCCAAGCATCGCCCGCAATTTTGCCGTCTGATGTGACTTGGAGCCATACCCCATAGAGCCGGTTCGAGAGGGATTTGCCGTTGATCAGGTCCACGAAAATCGCCTGATCGGTCACGCGGTCATAGCCTGCGGCCATAGCGGGTGTCGCGACAAACAGGGCGAAGGCGAGGAAGAGACGTGTCATTGGCGGCTCCGGAGTTTTGGCGGCTTACTGTATAGAACGCCAGTGCCGCCAAATGGTTCCGAAAATTACAGACCTAGCACATCCATCATGTCGTACTCACCAGGGTTTTGGGATTGGCCCCAAAGCGCGGCCTTGAGCGCGCCGCGCGCGAACACGGCCCGATCTGTGGCGCGGTGGCGCAGGGTGATCTGTTCACCCAATGCGGCAAACAGCACGTCGTGATCGCCCACGATGTCGCCACCACGGATCGCGGTAAACCCGATGTCCCCGCGTTTGCGCGCACCGGTGATGCCGTCGCGTCCGCTGTCGCGCACATCATTGAGCGCAACCCCGCGACCGGCGGCCGCCGCTTCACCAAGCATCAAGGCGGTCCCCGAGGGTGCGTCTACTTTTTGGTTGTGGTGGGCTTCGATGACTTCGATGTCGAAATCTTCGTCTAGAGCGGCGGCAACTTTCTGGGTGAGTTTGACCAGTAGGTTCACGCCAAGGGACATATTGCCAGCCCGCACGATCACGGCATGGTGGGAGGCGCGGTTGATGGCAGCGAGGTCGTCATCGGACAGGCCAGTGGTCCCGATCACATGCACAGCGCGCGCCTGAGCGGCGAGACCTGCAAATTCTACTGTGGCGGCTGGCGCTGTAAAATCGATGATGGCTTGGGCTTTGGCGAAAGCTTCGAGTGCATCGTCGGTCACAGTGACGCCGATCGCGGCTCCGCCCATGGCTTCGCCGATGTCGCGGCCTACCCAAGGGTGACCCGTGCGTTCTAAAACGCCAACAAGGTTGCACGCGTCAGATGCTGCGACGGTATTGATGAGCATTTGCCCCATGCGGCCAGAGCCGCCAGTGATTACGATACCGGGTGTGTTGGTCATGGGGCGCGTCCTTTTGTGCAGTTGGCAGCGGTATATGCGGTTTTCGTGCGATGGGAAATGATCGCTAGGTAAAAATCGGACCATGGGCCAAAGTGGTGGGAATTCACAGTAGGGCAGATGTCTTGAAATATGCAGTGTTCGGGGTTTTGGCCCTTATGGCAGGACCAAGTTGGGGCGATGGATATTGGGAGTTCGGATCATGGCGTGTTGTTGTGGCCGATGTGGATACAGGCGACGAGATATGCCGCACATGTAGCGCAATGACGGGCGGTGATAGCGACCCGACGCTGATGATCACGATTACTGATGGTGATGCGGGTCCGCCCGATGGCTTTCCGAGCACCATAGTAACTGAACGCGCGCCGCGCGGGTTTGAAACCGTTCTGCAAGACGCCCAAGAGGTTGAGGTGATGTTCGACAGTAACGATGCTGTGTCAGGCAGCGCCTATGCGTTCACAGACCCAGAAGGTTTCGCAGTTGCCGAGGCGTTTTTTGACCAACCATCGGCACAAGCGGTTCTGCGCGGAATGCGCGCCAATGCGCATTTCGAGATAAAGGCCGCAGGGCGTTTGTTCATGGCAGGCGGTTTGGACGGGTTTTCGGCGTCTTATCTTAAGGTGGTCGATGAGTGCGGGTTCACGGGTGCAGGTGTGCTTGATTAACAGTTGCCGCAGTGGGGTGAAGGCGTCGTTTTGAATATTTACCATACAAGCGAGACAGCAGGGGTGTTGATAGAAACCCCTGCTTGGCAAAAACGCCGAGACATACTACATCCCCTTTATGGCTAAAAATACATCACGCGACGGGCGCGCGCCCACACAACGTATGCTGAAGGTTGGAGAGATGATCCGCCGCGATCTGTCTGCGATTTTGCAGCGGGGCGAGGTGCATGATCCTGACCTTGCGCGGTTCATGATAACCGTAGGCGAGGTGCGCATGTCGCCTGATCTACGTATCGCTACGGCGTATATCCTGCCACTTGGTGGTGAGCAGAAAGAAGAGGCGTTGCTGGCTGTTCGCAAGAATCGCCATGAGATCCGGCATTTGGTGGTCAAAGGCGGAAGCATGAAACATGCGCCGGAGCTGCGGTTTGAAATTGACGGCACATTCGACCAGATGGATGCCACCCGCGCGTTGCTCGCAGAAAGCCATGTGAAGCAGGATTTGAACGAGTGATCCGTTGGATCGCTTTGGCGCTAATTTGGGCCACTCCTGCGATGGCAGTCACCTGTGAGGACATCACGAGTGCGGACAACAGTTATACGGTTTGCACGGTCGATGTCGCGACAGAAGATTTGCGCCTGTTTTTACGCGACAGCGACGAGAATATACTGGGAAATTTCACGAATATTGAAACCACGCTTGATGGGCAACAACTTGTATTCGCGATGAATGCGGGCATGTACCACGAAGATCGCGCGCCCGTTGGTCACTATGTCCAAGGCGGCGTGGAGGTTATGCGCGTGGTGCCCAACGCGGGGCCAGGTAATTTTGGCCTGCTGCCCAATGGCGTGTTTTGTTTGAACGCCGAACATGCGCAGGTTTATGAGACATTAGATTTTGTCGCCCGCGCGCCTGTTTGTCGTGATGCAAGTCAGTCGGGCCCAATGTTGGTGATTGATGGTGCGCTGCATCCGCGGTTTCTGAAAGACGGCACGTCGCGCAATATTCGCAATGGGGTTGGCACGAGCGCAGATGGCGCGACTGCGAAGTTTGCGATTTCCAACAATGGTGTGACGTTTCACGAATTTGGCTCGTTCTTTCGGGATGTGTTGAAAACGCCCAATGCGCTTTATTTCGATGGCCGCGTGTCGCGGTTGCATGCGCCTAGCTTGTCGCGTTCCGACTTTGGCTTGCGTCTTGGTCCGATTGTAGGCGTGGTCGAGTAGTTGACGGCGTGGGCTTGGCCCGCTAGCAGACCCATCTGATTTGAATGAAGGTGACACATGGGACGCAGACGCAAGGGACGCGACATTTCCGGTTGGGTGATCGTTGATAAACCTGCGGGGATCACCTCGACCTCTGTTGTGAATAAGGTCCGTTGGGCGCTTGATGCCAAGAAAGCGGGCCATGCAGGCACGCTTGATCCCGAAGCGACGGGTGTTTTGGCGATTGCGCTGGGCGAAGCGACCAAGACGGTTCCGTTCATCACCGATGCGTTGAAGTGCTACACGTTTACTGTGCGTCTGGGTCAGGCGACGAATACAGATGACGCCGAGGGCGAAGTGATTGCCAGCGCTGACGCGCGCCCCACGGATGATGATATCAAAGCGGCCTTGGGTGGTTTTGTTGGTGATATCATGCAGGTTCCGCCACAGTTTTCTGCTGTAAAAGTCGACGGCGAGCGCGCCTATAAGAAAGCCCGCGAGGGCGAAGAGATGGCGCTAGCGGCCCGTCCGTTGTGGGTCGAAGAACTGTTGTTGGTGGACCGACCAGATCCAGATTACGTCGTGTTGGAAATGACATGCGGTAAGGGTGGCTATGTTCGCTCTATCGCGCGTGATTTGGGGGCCGCGTTGGGGTGCTATGGTCATGTGCTCAAATTGCGGCGCATTTGGTCGGGGCCGTTTGACGCCACCGATGGGATCACGTTGGACCGCGTGGATGAACTGGCGAAAACGCCCGAGCTGGACACTTTTATCCAGCCGCTCGAATTGGGCTTGTCTGATTTGGACATGGTGAGTTGCCCTGCATCGAGTTTGGTCAAACTGCGCAATGGCAATGCGGCGACTGTGATTGCCAGTGGGATTGAATATGATCAAGAGGTTTGGGCTAGCCACGAAGGGCAAGCCGTCGCGGTTGGCCATTACCGTGGCGGTGAATTGCATCCAAGCCGCGTGTTTGTACCGGCGCAGATGGGTTAAAACCCATCCTACGGATCAACGCACGCCACACTTGTTAGGCCTGATATGGCGTAGAGTGGGTTTTAACCCACCATTGTTTTGCGTAACCTTTCGCCATGATCACACGCCATCACGATACCCTGTTGTCCAAGTCCACCGCGATTTATTCAGATTGCGAATGCTACCGCTATGCGCTGACACGCAGCTGGGATAATTCGGGCAAACGCGCGTTATTCGTAATGCTGAACCCGTCCACAGCAACCGAAGTTCAGAATGACCCGACTGTTGAGCGATGCGAGCGGCGGTCTCGCGCGCTGGGATTTGGGGCATTTCGCGTTACCAATATCTTTGCGTGGCGTGATACCGATCCGCGCAAAATGCGCGCCGCGCGCGATCCCATTGGGCCGCATAACGATGCAACGATCCGCGACGGCGCCGCATGGGCCGACACCGTGATTGCGGCTTGGGGCACACATGGCGCGCATTTGGGGCGCGGGCCAAAGGTAGAAGCCATGCTGCGCGGCACGCCGCATCCGATATTTTCGCTTGGATTGACCAAAGACGGCCACCCCAAGCACCCACTTTATATCGCCTATACCCAGCAACCGATTTTGTGGCTTTGCGATGATTGAAGGTTTCACACAATCCTATGTGCAATGCGGCGATGTACGGCTTTCGGTTCATCGCGCGGGGCAGGGTGTCCCGATGATCTTGTTGCATGGCTATCCGCAAAATCACCATTGTTGGGCAAGTGTCGCGCCCGCGTTCGCCGCGCATTTTGATGTGATCATTCCCGATCTGCGCGGCTATGGCGATAGCGATGCGCCTGCCGACACGGCAGATCATTCCACATATTCCAAACGCCAAATGGCAGCCGACATCGTGGCGCTCATGGACGCGCTGGACATACCGCAGGCGCATATCCTTGGTCATGACCGTGGCGGACGCGTGGCGTATCGATTGGCGCTTGATTACCCCGACAGGGTCATGCGTTTGGGCATCATCGAGATTGTGCCAACAGGAGATTTCTGGGCCAATTGGGATGCGACCCTCGCGATGAAAGCCTATCACTGGACATTCTTGGCACAACCAGCGCCCCTGCCAGAGCGTATGATCGGGGCCGATCCCGCGGCCTATATCGATTGGACGCTTGCGGCATGGACAAGGGATAAAACGCTGGATGTGTTTGATAGGGTTGCATTGGACAGCTATCGCACACAAGCCCGCGACCCAGCGCATTTAACAGCAATGTGCGCAGATTACCGAGCTGGGGCGACATTCGACCGAACATTGGATGAGGCTGATCGTGCCGCAGGTCGCAAAATCGATGCGCCGCTTCATTTCCTATGGGCGCGTTCAGGGTTTCCCGCGCAAACCGGTGATCCAGCTGCAATCTGGCGCGACTGGGCCAATTCGGTGACCGACAGTAGCTGTGACACAGGCCATTTTGTTATGGAAGAAAACCCAGCGGCAGTGCGCACGGCGTTCTTAACGCATTTCGGTGTGCGTTAACCAAAACAGTTCAATTTTCACATGACCGTGACGCAATCTGTTAAGAATGCGTTGTGGGTTGGGGTGATCCAAAATGTGGAACTATTACGATGTTTGCGATTCTCGGACTGATTGGCGTGGCTCTTTCTGCTTTTGTAATTTCTGGCACTGATTTCGGTGAAGAGGCAAAGGCTGACGAACCTGATTTTGACCCGTTCCCCGAAGACACGCCGCCTGTCGTTTCTGTTGATATCTTGCTCGATGATCTGGAAGAGCACGAAAATTTGGCGGAGTTGACACCCTCTGACCCACAAACACCGGATGAACGTGTGTTCGGCAGCGATGCGGGTGATACAATCATTGTTGGCGATACCGATGACTTCGTGGATACGCAGGATGGTGATGACACGATCACCGGTGGCGCGGGCGA
>CAXIAL010000054.1:0-8346 GCA_964022435.1 uncultured Roseobacteraceae bacterium
ATGGCGCCGGAAATACCGACAGCCACATAAAGATCAGGTGCTACAACTTTACCTGTCTGGCCAACCTGCCAGTCGTTTGGTGCGTAGCCGCTATCAACCGCAGCACGCGACGCGCCAACAGCCGCGTTCAGTTTGTCAGCCAAGGCTTCGATGATTTTGAAGTCTTCCTCAGACCCGACACCACGACCACCGGACACAACCACACCCGCAGATGTCAGTTCTGGACGGTCAGACGATGCAACCGCATCGGATACCCATTCGGACAAGCCAGGGTTTGCAACAGCCGCAACCGTATCAACAGACGCAGACCCGCCGTCAGCCGCAGCATCAAAGCCTGCGGTGCGGATTGTCATGACTTTCTTGTCGTCGGACGACTTCACCGTCTGGATCGCGTTGCCCGCATAGATCGGACGCTCGAATGTGTCCGCATCGACAACGGCGGTCACTTCGGAAATGACCATCGCGTCCAACAGCGCTGCTACGCGGGGCATGATGTTTTTGGATGCCGCCGTAGATGGTGCCGCAATGTGCGAATAATCGCCAGCCAAAGACACGATCAGATCTGCCACTGGTTCGGCCAGATCATTGCCATATGCCGCATCATCAGCGCAAAGCACCTTGGACACGCCAGCCAGTTTCGCAGCCTCTTCAGCAGCGCCACCGCAACCGGCGGACGCGCATAGAACAGTCACATCGCCCAGACCTGCAACCGCAGCCAAGGCTTTCCCAGTTGCATCGGCGTTCAATGCGCCGCCAGCAACTTCAGCAATCAGAAGAACAGCCATTATACAGCCCCCGCTTCTTTGAGTTTTTCGATCAATTCATCAACGGACCCGACCATGATGCCTGCGCTGCGTGCTTCTGGTTCGGTTGTGCCGACGATGCTCAACCGTGGTGTGACGTCCACGCCGTAATCGGCGGGTGTCTTTTCATCCATCGGCTTTTTCTTGGCTTTCATGATGTTTGGCAGGGACGCGTAACGCGGCTCGTTCAAACGCAGGTCTACCGTTACGATTGTTGGCATGCTGACCTTGATGGTCTGCAAGCCGCCGTCGACTTCACGTGTGACAGTCGCGCTGTCACCGTCGATGTCCAGCTTCGATGCGAACGTCGCTTGGGACCAGCCCAGAAGCGCGGACAGCATTTGGCCTGTCGCGTTCATGTCGTTGTCGATCGCTTGCTTACCGGCGATGACCAGACCTGGCTCTTCTTCTTTGACGATGGCGGCCATGATTTTGGCAACGGCCAGTGGCTCGATGTCGGTGTGCACGTCGTCTGCTGCAACCACGAGGATCGCGCGATCTGCGCCCATCGCCAAAGCGGTGCGCAGTGTTTCCTGGGCCTGCTTGACGCCGATGGAAACTGCGACGACTTCTTCGACCTTGCCTGCTTCACGCAGGCGGATCGCCTCTTCGACGGCGATTTCGTCGAAAGGGTTCATGGACATTTTGACGTTTGCAAGATCAACACCGGAACCGTCCGCTTTCACACGGACCTTCACGTTATAGTCGATCACGCGTTTGACGGGTACGAGGACCTTCATCGCGGCTTTCTCCTGTTAGAATCTAGACGTAGTAATACTTCCCAATTGTTAGACTGCCTTTGGCAGGGAAAACAGCGAAAAATCGACACCCAAGGGGCCGTCGACGCCACGTATTGGCCGGTGCCGATCAGCGTATCAAAGTGATTTCGCAAAACCGGAGGATCAGATGTCTACAATTTGCCAGAGCTGTGGAATGCCGATGAAATAAGACCCGAATGGCGGCGGCACGAATGCTGATGGCACATTGTCGAAAGAGTGGTGTTCGTTTTGCTATGCCGATGGAGCGTTTCTGGGGCCGGATTTGAGCGTCAAAGAGATGCAGGACATCGGCATCACTGCCCTAAAAGCCAAAGGATTTCCGCGCCCGATGGGTTGGCTTATGACGCGGAACATCCCCAAATTGAAACGCTGGGCGCGTTAGCGGTTCGCGCCCGGCACCCAAAGCACGTCGTTCTTGCCGTTGTCATTGGCGATGCGCGAGGCTTGGAAGAACCAGTCTGACAGCCTGTTGAGGTATTTCACCGCGGCAGGGTTTACCGATTCCATCGTGGCCAGTTCAACAGACAAACGTTCTGCGCGGCGTGACACCGTACGGCACAGATGCAGATGCGCGGCCAATGCGGACCCACCGGGCAGGATGAAGCTACGCAGTGGTTCAACTGCTTTCGTCATCACGTCGATTTCGGATTCCAACCGTTCCACTTGGGCGTCGGACATGCGCAGGGGCGGATATTCGGCCTCTGCGTCTTGTTCCATATCGGGGCGGCAAAGGTCCGCGCCCAGATCAAACAGGTCGTTTTGGATCATCGCCAATTGCCCGTCGATGTCGCCATCCGCATGAAGCCGCGCCATGCCGACGGTCGCGTTGGTTTCATCAACCGTACCGTAAGCATTCACGCGCAACGCGTGTTTGACCACACGGCTGCCATTGCCCAATGCAGTTTCGCCCGCGTCACCTGTTTTCGTATAAATCTTGTTCAGAACAACCATGTCGGCCCCTTTGGGTTAGCGTAGATAGACAAACAACAGGATCAGCGCGACCGCGACGGCCTGCGCACCGATCCGCCAGCGCATGATCTTATTGGCGTGTTTGCGGTTGAATTCGCCGCCTTTGCCAAATGTGCCCACGCCGAACATCAAGATGCCCAGCACGATCAAACAGGCCAAAGCCACAAGAATGAAAAGCGGATCGCTTGCCATGATTTTCTTCCTTCACTTCCGTTATCGCACATGTAGCACCTTGCGGCGCAAAAGAAAGGGATCAGGCGCGCGCAATGACTGCGTCAAGAAGGCGCGTTGGCAAAATGCGTCGTAAAGCGCCCATCAAATAGGTCGGGAAGGTCACATAATAGCGTGGTTTTGGCCGCTTCGCCGTTGCAGCGTGGATCAATTTCTTCGTGACAGCACTTGCTGGGAGTTCGAACTGATCTGGGCCGCTATCGGTATAAAGTCTGTCTCGCAGATTTTCATATTGGTTGGCGCGGGGCGAGTTCGCCCAATCAATCCATTTTTCGAAATGAGGGATCGCGTTTTCGCGGATGTCGGATGTGATCGGCCCGGGTTCGATCAAGATCACTTTAATCGGCGTGTCGGCCATTTCGACGCGCAGAACATCTGTGAGCCCTTCAAGCGCGAATTTCGTGCACACATAGGCAGCCCGCCATTTCAATCCAACAATTCCAAGAACAGACGAACAGTTTATGATACGCCCGTGTCCTTGGGCGCGCATCACGGGGATCACCAGTGTTGTCAGTTCATGGTAGCCGAACAAATTTACCTCAAAAATCTCGCGCAAAGCACCGCGTGGCAGATCTTCCACTGCGCCGGGGCATGCATAGGCCCCGTTGTTATAGAGCAGGTCCAGCGTGCCGCCGGTGGCTTCTAACACTTCAGCCAGACCGGCCGCGATACTATCGCTATCGGCATAATCGATGCGCGGGCTATCGAATCCTTCGGCAATTAGGCGGTCACAGTCGGCTTGCGCGCGGCAACTGGCGAAAACGCGAAAGCCCAAAGCACGAAAGCCAAGGGCAGCGTCATAGCCGATCCCAGAGGATGAGCCGGTAATAAGGATTGTTTTTTGTGTCATGGCACCGTTTTGACGCGGCGGCGATAGGCTTGCAAGCCTTAGAGTGCGGCGAGGAACCGTTCAGCCATCCAGCCAATTTGGTCGGTGTCGAGAACACGCAGACGCGCCCAGCCGTCTGCATTTACGTCAAGCACTTCAATCTGGGTGCCGCGCACCAATGTATCTAGTACTGCATCGTTCGTGCTTGGGCCGGCGCGCATGTTCACCCGCTTGCCTGATACTTCGCGCAGGTCTAGTTCGACGGCGACCTCTGCGACGGTTGGCGCAACTTCGAGCGATGCTTGAACAACTTCAGGTTCGATCACTGGTGTTTCGGTTTCGGCAAGCGGCGCTGCCGCAACTTCGACAGGGGCGCGGGACACAACGGGTTCATCAAACGGAACAATCTCGATGGATTTTGTAGAGATCACAGCGGTTTCCAAGGCGCGGACTTCTGGTTCAAAATCTGCACCGCCTGACAGCTGGTAAAAGCCGAAGCCAAGCATCAGAAATGTGCCTACGATAAATTTGCTCATTGCCCGAATCCCCTTAGAATCGTCGAAAGAAGTCGTGACCAACCTTGTATAGCGTGTCGGCGGCTCCATCCTGAGGGAAAATCTTGGGCCGGTTCCCCCTATCTGATCTTTACGGCCAACGGTGGCACGGATACACCAATCAGCATGACTGAGAATACCGTATCCACAGACGTCCTTCACGCTGAAATCACAGAACCGTTGCGCCAAGCAATTGGTGATCGCTATCTGACTTATGCGCTGTCTACGATTATGCACCGTGCTTTGCCGGATGCGCGTGACGGGTTGAAGCCTGTGCACCGCCGCATTCTCTATGCGATGTCGCGGCTCAAATTGTCGCCAACGGGGGGCTTTCTGAAGTCTGCGAAAATTAGTGGCGACACGATGGGTGATTTCCACCCGCACGGTGACGCGGCGATTTACGATGCGATGGCCCGACTGGCCCAAGATTTCAACGTCCGCTATCCGCTGGTCGATGGTCAAGGAAACTTTGGCAATATTGACGGCGATAACCCTGCGGCGTCACGCTATACAGAAGCACGGATGACTACTGCGGCAGAGGCGCTGCTGGAAGGTCTGGCCGAAAACGCGGTTGATTTTCGCCCCAACTATGATGGTCGCCTTGAAGAACCATCTGTCCTGCCTGCCCAATTTCCCAGCCTTTTGGCGAACGGGTCCACGGGCATCGCGGTGGGCATGGCCACAAACATTCCGCCACATAACCTACATGAATTGATCGATGCTTGTTTGCATCTGATCAAGGCGCCAAATGCGCGTGATGAAACCTTGCTGGAATACATCCCCGGTCCTGATTTCCCGACAGGTGGCGTAATTGTCGAACCGCGTGAAAACATTGCCGAAGCTTACCGCACCGGTCGCGGTGCTGTCCGCTTGCGCGCCAAATGGCAGGTTGAAGACCTTGGCCGTGGTCAATGGCAAGTCGTCGTCACCGAAATCCCATATCAGGTGCAGAAATCCAAGCTGATCGAAAAGCTGGCAGAACTGATTCAGACCAAAAAGGTCCCGCTGCTCGCCGATGTGCGCGACGAATCCGCCGAGGACATTCGCTTTGTTTTGGAACCCCGCGCCAAAACCGTTGACCCTGAAATGATGATGGGCATGTTGTTCCGCAACTCGGATTTGGAAACGCGGTTTAGCCTGAACATGAACGTTTTAATTGACGGGCTGACACCCAAGGTGTGTTCGATCAAGGAACTGCTGCGCGCGTTTCTGGATCACCGTCGCGACGTGCTTGTACGTCGTAGCAAATATCGCATGGATAAAATCGACCACCGTCTAGAGGTGCTCGAGGGCTTTATCGTTGCGTTTTTGAATCTCGACCGTGTGATCGACATCATCCGCTACGATGATGAACCCAAACGCGCCTTGATGATCGAAGACTGGTCCCTGGATCATCCGCGGGCGCTGACGGATGCCGATTACCGTTCGCCGATTGTGGTCGGCGCGGATCCGGAGATTTCGCTGTCCGAAACGCAGGCAGAGGCGATTTTGAACATGCGCCTGCGGTCTTTGCGCCGTTTGGAAGAGATCGAATTGGTCAAAGAACGCGATGCGCTGATGCTGGAACGTGCGGGCATCGAAGACCTGTTGGAAAGCGACGACTTGCAATGGTCCAAAATCGCCGAACAGCTGCGCGAGACCCGTAAGCAGTTTGGCCGCGATTCCGATGGTGGCGCTCGCCGCACACAATTCGCCGTCGCTGCCGAGGTGGTCGAAGTTCCGCTCGAGGCGATGATCGACCGCGAGCCTGTCACGGTTGTCTGCAGTAAAATGGGCTGGGTCCGCGCGATGACTGGTCACATCAATTTGGACCGTGAACTAAAGTATAAAGACGGCGATGGGCCTGCGTTCATCTTCCATGCTGAAACGACAGATAAATTGTTGATCTTTGGCTCGAATGGGCGGTTCTACACTGTTGTCGCTGCGAACCTGCCCGGCGGGCGCGGCATGGGCGAACCCCTGCGGCTGATGGTTGATCTGCCAAACGAGGCAGAAATCGTCGATATTCTGGTGCATAAACCGGGGATGAGGCTGCTTGTGGCATCTGACGCTGGCAACGGATTTGTCGTGCCGGAGGATGACATCATCGCCCAGACCCGCACAGGCAAACAAGTGCTTAACGTCGGGGACGGCGTTGCCAAGGTGTGTAAGCGCGTGAACGGCGACCATGTTGCGGTTGCGTCTGAAAACGCCAAGCTTTTGGTGTTTTCAATCGACGATCTGCCCGAAATGGGCCGTGGTAAAGGTGTGCGTTTGCAAAAATATAAATCCGCGCGCGGCCGCCAAGGTACTTTGGAAATCGACGGCGGATTGTCAGATGTGACGACCTTCCCAATGGCGGATGGTCTGTCGTGGCCCATGGGCGGCGGAAAAACCCGCACGGAACCCGACATGTCTGACTGGAAAGCAGCTCGTGGCAGCATGGGCAAACGCCCACCTTATGGCTTTCCGAAAAATAACAAGTTTAGCTGACGACGTGTAATCAGAGTGGAGTAGATATGTTAAAGGCATTTTTGTCGTGGCGCGGGTCTTGCCATCTCTATGTTTTGATCACGGCAATTTGCTTGTTTCACCTCGTTGCGTTTCAGGGCCCTTTGCTAAGCTATGCTCGGTCCGTTGAGTCCACCCTGCTTCAACTTGTTTCGCTGCAGATTTTGCAAATTGGCCTGATGGCAACACTGCTGCTTGGGCTATCGGCGATCTCGGTGCGCCTAATGAAACTCGTAGCCACGGTTTTGATCGTGTTCAACGCAAGCGCTCTTTATTTTATGCGCGCTTATCAGGTCGAGTTGGACCTGACGATGATTGGCAATGTGTTCCGAACCAACACGGGCCAAACCTTAGATCTTTGGCACTACTTGCTCGGTCTACAGGTATTGGTGCTTGGGATCATTCCTGCTTGGCTGATTTGGCGTGCAAAGGTGCGTAGCCCCAGACGTATTTGGCGTAGTCTTACTGGTGTGGGGGTACTGGTTGGACTGATCGGGTGGCTGTTTGCGACAGCGTCGACGTGGCTTTGGTATGATGAACATGCGACGCGCATGGGGGCAAAGATTTTGCCATGGTCCTATGTGGTCAATACGGGCCGCTATTATAATGAAGCCGCAAAGGCCAACCGGCCGCTGTCATTATTGTCTGATGCGGCGTTTCTTGGGACATCTGATGGTAAAAAGGACGTTGTCGTGCTCGTGATGGGCGAGGCGGCACGGGCGCAAAATTTCCCTGTTTATGGGTATGACCGCGACACGATGCCCTTTACTGCTGATACTGGCATGTTTGCCCTGCCTTATGGACAGTCTTGCGCGACCTATACGATTGGCGCGCTGGCTTGCGTTTTTACCCATGAAGGCCGCGAGGCCTCGCCGCGCACGACGTTTGAGGCGCTACCGAGCTATCTTCGGCGGCATGGTGTCCACACAATCATGCGGACAAACGGTGGCGGTATGCCACGTTTTAGCGTCGATCGGCTAAAGAGGGGCGTCGAAATCGCAGCCGATTGTCAGGGTGCGAAGTGTCCGCAAGGCAAATTGGATGGTGCGTTGTTTCACGAGCTGAATTTGCTGATTGAAAACACGCAGTCGGACAGGATCTTTATTGTATTGCACCAAACCGGCAGCCATGGACCGCGCTACTTTCAGAAATACCCCGCCGATTTCGCACATTTCACGCCTGTTTGTGATACGGTTCAGGTCAGCACATGCAGCCGAGAATCGTTGTATAATGCCTACGACAACTCGCTGCGTTATACCGACTTCCTGCTTGCGGACCTGATTGGCCAACTCGAGGGACTGCCAGACGTGAATGCCGCGATGATCTACGTGTCTGATCACGGTCAGTCATTGGGCGAGGGCGGATTCTACCTTCATGGAACTCCGCCAGCGATTGCGCCTGACGTCCAGCGAGATGTGCCGTTTTTTGTCTGGATGTCGGATAGCTTTCGCGAAAGCCGTGGAATTGAACCCGCCGATGTGATGCGCGAAGAAACATTCCCGCATGACTTTCCGTTCCATAGCGTGATGGGGGCATTCGGGATGCGTAGTGAAATTTATAAGCCCGAATATGACATCTTTAGCGCGGCGACTTTTAACTAGCATCGCTGCGCGCCAAGGGTCTTGATTTCCCACCCGATTCCGCATACATCGCCCGCGATGCTGAAACAGGCCGCCCGTGGCCTCTCGCTA
>CAXIAL010000055.1:0-7679 GCA_964022435.1 uncultured Roseobacteraceae bacterium
GCGGGTTACTCCGTTTTCTTCGGCAATATTTGCACGGAAATGCCAATCCGTGCGGCTATAACCGCCACCGAACATGCCACCACCAAAGCTTTCGATTGTCACACTCCGCTCGTTTAAACATTGTCCCGCAAAGTCACCAAGTCGCTTTGTAACCGTTGCAGCCGGAACAGCGACGTTTCCGCTTTTGCTGCGGTATGCGAGGCTGGCAAGTCCGCCGCGCGACGCGTCTTCCATCGCTGCACCACTGCCGTTGATTACAGATTTTTCAGAAGGAGGCACCGCGTCTGCCATACATGCGGAAAGAGCGAACATGGAAACCGCAAAGGCTGCGTTGCGTAAATTCATTGGGGACCTCATTATTAAATTTTTATAATGACCCAAAGATACATGCGTGGTCCTGCGGCAGTCAACCCAAGGTAGTGCCGCTTATGGAGATGCACCAAAACGGGCAAGGCCCACCAATCTGGCGGGCCTTTTCGTTATTTATGCCACGTTCCGACGACCGCGACCTGTTGGTGGCTTGCCGCGAGGTTTCCCGCCTTGCTTGCCGCCGGGCCGTCCGCCACCGCCGCCACCACCAGGCTTGCCACGTCCGCGACCACCGCCGCCTCCGCCGCCGCCATTGGGGCGCTTTTTCTGACCGGGTTTGATTTCCCATTCAGTGCCAGACGCGACAGGGATCGCCTCTTTCATCGCTTTTTCGATGTCTTTCAGATCGACGATCTCGTCGGGTGCACAGAATGCAACGGCGTTGCCTTCGGCCCCTGCACGTGCGGTCCGACCAATCCGGTGGACATAGTTTTCCGCGACATTCGGCAGATCATAGTTATAGACGTGCCGCACACCCGGAATGTCGATGCCACGCGCGGCCACATCGGTCGCCACAAGGATACGCACCTTGCCCGCCTTGAACGCCGTGATCGCCCGTTCGCGCTGCCCTTGGGATTTATTCCCGTGGATCGACGCGGCGGCAAAGCCCTTTTTCTCGAGAAACTTATACAGCTTTTCACAGCCATGTTTCGTGCGGCCAAAGACCAACGCCAGCTCGTCGCGGTGTTCGTCAAGCAGCTCGACCAACAGGTCGGATTTCGCGGCTTGCGCCACATAGTGCAGGGATTGGTTAATCCGGCTCACGGCCTGTCCCGGTGGGTTAACCTGCACGCGGATCGGATCGTGAAGAAAGGCGCCAGCAAGTTCCGACATCAGCTTTGGCATTGTCGCCGAGAACATCATCGTCTGGCGCGGTGTCGCCAGCAGTGGCGCAATCCGACGCAGCGCGTGGATGAACCCCATGTCGAGCATCTGGTCGGCCTCGTCCAGCACCAGATAAATCGTTTCGTCCAACCGCACAGCGCGGCGGTCAATCAGGTCGATCAAACGACCCGGCGTCGCGACCAACAGGTCAACGCCACGTTCCAGCCGCTTGGACTGAGCCACGATACCTGCACCACCCACAACAAGCGCAACCTTCAGGTGGCTGCCTTGGGTATAGTTGGTCAGGTTGTCGGCAATCTGTTTGGCCAGCTCGCGCGTTGGCGCAAGGATCAGACCGCGCGCTGTTTTGGCGTTTGGCTTAACACCCGCCTTCATCAGCGCGTCGATCATTGGCAGACCAAAGGCCGCGGTCTTACCGGTGCCTGTCTGCGCCAAACCCATCACGTCGCGGCCATTCATGGCATGCGGGATCGCTTGGGTTTGAATTGGGGTTGGGTCTGTGATGCCCTGCTCTTTGAGCTTGGCAACAAGACGGGGCGCAAGGCCCAGCATATCGAAATCCATAAGTATCTTTCTTGCGGACAACGGCCCGCACATATCGGTTCAACCCGCCAAGGATTGGCAGGCGAAGGTTACAGTGGTCGCACCATGATTGGTGCTGGACCCCCTGCGTGAATTGGGAACCTGATGTCGACCGTGTTGCATATTTTCAAAACATGCGCTGCTCACGCGGCAGGATGCGGTCGGTATCGTGCAAATGGTGTGTTGTGACTTGTCTGTCAACCCGCCTTAGAAAATGTAGCCGAAATGTCACCCTAAGCTTCCCCTTATCAACGCGGCCACATATAGATGTGAAAAGACATCAAAGGGGACAGGGCAATGGCGCATATTATCGTCGTAGGCAACGAAAAGGGCGGCGCGGGAAAATCTACCGTTTCTATGCATGTGGCAACCGCTTTGGTGCGTATGGGCCATAAGGTCGGCTGCCTTGATCTTGACCTGCGTCAGAAAACCATGGGCCGCTATATCGCCAATCGGAATACCTACATGACCCAAAAAGGGTTGGATTTGCCGACACCTAGCTATCATGACCTGCCCGAGGTAGATAAAACCACGCTAAACCCCGGCGAAAACGTGAACGACCATCGTTTGTCGATGGCTGTTGCAGGGCTGGAACCTGAAAGCGATTTCATCCTGATCGATTGCCCAGGCTCGCACACACGCCTTAGCCAAGTCGCACATAGCTTGGCCGACACGCTGATCACGCCGCTGAACGATAGCTTTGTTGATTTTGATCTACTGGCCCATGTCGACACCGACGGTGAAGATATCACAGGTCCATCCGTTTATTCCGAAATGGTATGGAACGCGCGCCAGTTACGCGCCAAGGCGGGGCTAAGCCCGATTGACTGGATCGTTGTGCGCAACCGCATGGGCGCCCAAGCCATGGTCAACAAAGAGAAAATGGAACGCGTGATTGACAAGCTGTCCAAACGCATCGGTTTTCGCACCGCACCTGGCTTCAACGAACGTGTGATTTTCCGCGAATTGTTCCCGCGCGGCCTGACCCTGCTCGACCTGCGCGATTTGGGCATCAAAGGGCTGAACATTTCCAACGTAGCGGCCCGTCAAGAATTACGCGACTTGATCCGCGCACTTGATCTGCCGAACGTCACGCCGGATTTCTAAACGCCGTTCACGAATTGGTTAGTGTTTGCGCCGATTGTCGTCTTGCCTTGTGAGGCGCGACCCCTAAGGTGATGAGCATCCGAAATTCAAAACAAAGGCGACTGGTCCTGTGAAATTCTTTCTGAGCAAACAACGCTACTTTACCTTTATCGTGGTGCTGGCTCTGACTGTCCTAACGTTTATCGGCGCATTGAAGTCTGGCTGGCTAGTTATCCCTTTCGTGCTGCTTGCCGCACTGTCCGCCTTAGGCATCTATGACGTGACCCAAGACAAACACGCCATCACCCGCAACTATCCATTGATCGGACATTTCCGGTTCATATTCGAAAAAATTCGCCCCGAAATTCGGCAGTATTTGATCGAAGGGGACAAAGACCAAAATCCGTTTAGCCGTGAACAACGGTCATTGGTCTACCAACGCGCCAAAGGGGCCGAAGACAAACGCCCCTTCGGAACCCAAGAAAACGTATATGAGGCGGGCTACGGCTGGTTGACCCATTCGGTCGCCCCTGTTCAGTTCGACGACTTCGATTTTCGCGTGCAAATCGGTGGGCCGGATTGCAAACAGCCCTATCAGGCGTCGCTATACAACATCTCTGCGATGTCATTCGGCTCGCTATCGGCCAACGCCATTTCAGCATTGAATAACGGTGCGAAAATGGGCGGTTTTGCCCATGACACGGGCTAAGGCGGGATCAGCCGTTACCACCGCGAAGGGGGTGGCGATTTGATCTATGAAATCGGCTCTGGTTATTTCGGCTGCCGCAATGACGATGGAACATTCTCGCCAGAAAAATTCCGCAAACAAGCGGCAAGCGATCAGGTCAAAATGATCGAGGTGAAACTCAGCCAAGGCGCAAAGCCCGGGCATGGCGGGATGCTGCCTGCCGCAAAGATCACGCCCGAAATCGCCGAAGCCCGCGATATTCCGATGGGTGTGGACTGTGTGTCCCCTGCCGCGCATTCAGCGTTTTCCAATCCGATTGAATTCTGTGAATTCCTCGGGCAATTGCGCGAGCTGTCGGGCGGCAAACCTGTTGGTTTCAAGCTGTGCATCGGTCACCGGCGCGAATTTATGTGCATGGTGAAAGCGATGATTGAAACCGACATCGTGCCTGATTTCATCGTCGTTGACGGCACAGAAGGTGGCACCGGCGCAGCCCCCCTAGAATTCGCCAACCACGTGGGCATGCCTATGGTCGAAGGTCTGACATTCGTGCACAACACCCTGCGCGGCGCGAGCCTGCGCAAACGCGTGCGCATTGGGGCTGCGGGCAAATTGGTGTCTGCATTCGATATCGCCCATGCCATGTCGCTGGGCGCGGATTGGTGCAACTCTGCGCGTGGCTACATGTTCGCCATCGGCTGCATTCAGGCGCAGGCTTGCCACACAAACCACTGCCCTGTCGGCGTCACGACCCAAGACCCCGAACGCCAAAAGGCGCTGCATGTCGGCGATAAAAGCAAACGTGTGGCGCGCTTCCATGCGAACACGATGAAGGCGCTTGGCGAAATGGCGGGGGCTGCGGGGCTCAATGATCCGCGACACTTCCTGCCCTATCACTTGATGACCCGTAAAAGCGACGGGTCCATGGCATAGGGTCAGGAATTGAACCCTTACCTGCCCATGGGTTTCTTACTTGACGAAGATGGCGGCGACTATGGGTATCGCAGCCGTTGGAACCGCGCCAAGGCTGACAGCTTCGCGGCTGTTCCGCTTTAATCATCATCGCGCGGCGGGGTGTTCCCTGCCGCGCGCATGAACAAACTGATCCGCGGGGTCGTCGCCGTTTCACCACGTGAACGCGTCCGCAGAACCGGCGTATTGTCCGAACCGCCACCACGGCTTTCGCGCAAGACGATATACAGACCGGACGCAATAATGATGCCCGTGCCCAATGCTGTCGGCCCATCAATGCGTTCGTCGAAAAACAAAAACCCGTAAATCGACGCCCAAATGATTTGGCTATATTGCATGGGCGCAATGATCGCCGCCTCGCCCGATTGATAGGCTGTGATGATCATCCGGCTGGCAAACCACGCAAAGGCCGCAACGATACCCAGCAGGCCCAGATGCTCGATTGGCATCGGCACATAGACCAGCGGCAACAGGGCCGCCATCACGACAAAGTTCGTGACCATCGGGTAAAGCAGCATAACAACGGGCCGCTCGTCCGCGCCAATTTTGCGGACAACAATGGACGCCACAGCCCCGCCAATCGCCGTCAATAGCGCAGCGAGGTGACCCAATTCCAGCACTGTTGACCCAGGGCGCAAAACAACCATCACGCCAACCAGCCCGAGCACAACGGCGACCCAACGGTGGAACCCAACACGTTCTCCCAACACGGGAATCGCGAGCACCGTAATGATCAACGGCGACGCAAAGATGATCGCATAAACCTGCGCCAAGGGCAGGACCGAAAACGCATAAAACGCCGACACACCCGTTATCACCGCTGCCACAGTGCGCAGCGCCAACCACCACGGGTGGCGCGGGATCAGCGTGTCTGCCGTGCTATCGCGCATCAACATCACCGTCGCCAATGGGAACGACAACAACACCGAGAAGAACACGATTTGAATGGGGGAATAGGTGCCACCTAGGATTTTGATCGCCACATCATGGGTCGAGAAAATCGCAAAAGCTGCCAGCGCATAAAGCGCGCCACGGACGTTGGGTGACATGGGTCGCATCCTTTTCAGCCGGTATCTGTTACCGTTAACTGACAAATGCTGAACACCACGTCAACACGCCCGCGAGGATTGCCCGCGAGCGTGTGAATGTTCGCTTAGAGTGACGCGTCGAGCGCAGCCAAGATCACATCGCCCATCTGGGACGTGGACAATGGTGTGCCGCCTTCTGGACCCATCAGATCGCCAGTGCGTGCGCCATCGGCCAAAACGGATTCAATCGCCGCTTCCAAACGATCTGCCTCTGCGCCTTGGTCGAACGAATAACGCAGTGCCATTGCAAATGACAAAATGCACGCAATCGGGTTGGCCTTTTCTTGACCGGTGATGTCCGGGGCGGACCCGTGTACCGGTTCATACATCGCCTTTGGGCGGCCGTTGGCCATTGGCGCGCCAAGCGACGCGGATGGCAACATACCAAGCGAGCCTGTCAGCATAGCCGCACAGTCGGACAAGATGTCACCAAACAGGTTGTCGGTGTAGATCACGTCGAACTGTTTCGGTGCGCGAACCAACTGCATCGCGCCGTTGTCGGCATACATGTGGGACAGCTCGACTTCTGGGTAGTCGGCGGACACTTCGGTGACGACGTCGCGCCACAGGATGCCGGATTCCATCACGTTGGCTTTTTCCATGGAGCACAATTTCTTGTTGCGTTTCATCGCCATTTCAAATGCAGCGCGTGCGCCGCGCTCGATCTCTGCCTCGGTGTAACGCTGAGTGTTGATACCCACGCGCATGTTGTCTTCAACGTGAATGCCGCGCGGCTCTCCGAAATAGACGCCAGATGTCAGTTCGCGCACGATCATGATGTCGAGACCCGCAACCAATTCAGGCTTGAGCGAGGAGAAGTCGGACAGCGCGTCAAAGCACTGCGCAGGGCGCAGGTTCGCGAATAGGTCCATTTCTTTGCGCAGGCGCAGCAGGCCACGCTCTGGCTTCACTGAAAAATCCAGATCGTCATAGGCAGGGCCGCCAACGGCACCCAGCAGAACGGCGTCAACTTCTTGGGCTTTGGCCATTGTGTCGTCATGCAAAGGCACACCATGCGCGTCATAGGCGGCACCGCCAACGAGGTCTTCTGACACGTCAAACGCCAGATCACGTTTATCACCGAACCAACCAATGATCCGTTTGACCTGATCCATGACTTCGGGGCCGATACCGTCGCCGGCAAGTATCAATAGGGATGGGTTCGACATGGGGGCGTCCTTCGCTGAAATTCTGTTCGCTGCGGCCTAGCCGATCTATCCCATTTGTTCAAGATACCAAGGGCGCGAGCCCCTTTGCCAGCAAATCCCAGACCCGTCTGATCCGCGGTGTGTGTCGCATCGCTTCATGCGCGGTCAGCCAAACAGGAAGATCAGGAATTGGAAAACCAAGATCGAGTTCGACAATCTCTGGATCATCGTCCCCTAGCCCACGTTGCGCGAAACCAATGCCACACCCTGCACGGACCAAATTCCAATAGGCGATATTGTTGTCGCAGCGCACTTTGAAAAAATGGCGATCAATTGGGAATCCGGCTGTTTTCATACCATCAGTGATTGCGGTGTCGTTGTCATAGCCGACAAAATCGTGGTCCAGAATTTTTTCGGGACCGGTCAGTGGTCCATTGCGTTCCAAGTAGCTTTTTGAAGCGAACACGCTCAGCGGAATGTCCCCGATATGTTGCGCAATCAAATCTTCTTGTGTGGGGCGATACATCCGCACCGCGATATCGGCTTCACGGAACAGCAAATTCCGGCTTTCGTCTGATGGGACAAGTTCGACCTCTATCTCCGGCTCCTCTTGCCTGATGTCGGCAATGATCTGCGGCAAATGATAGACCGAAGTCGCGACGCTGGCTGTGATCCGCACGGTTCCATTCAGGTTTTCTGACTGTCCAGCGGCACGCAAACTGATCTGATTGACTGCGTCCCGCATGGCGCTGGCAGGTTCGACCAGCTGGGCGCCCGTTTCTGTTAAGATCAGCCCACGCGCTGCGCGATGAAACAGATCGGCACCAAGTTGCTGTTCCATCGCTTTGATTTGTCGACCAACCGTGGGTTGGGTGGTTTTCAATGCCCGCGCCGCAGCGG
>CAXIAL010000056.1:0-7599 GCA_964022435.1 uncultured Roseobacteraceae bacterium
AAAATCCCTATTGCCCAAAAGCGTGTCCCATGAGGCGGAAGACGCCCAAGGGCGGTTAACGTTTGATGTGTCTTTGATCGCGCCGATAACGGGTGCGCTGGTGGTGCGGTATCAAGGCCACTTGGAACGCGCAAAACCGTAAGCAGGGCGAGCTTTCGCCCCTCAAGGCTGACAATTGTGATGAATTTGGATGGTGCTGCGAGGGAGAATTGAACTCCCGACCTCGTCATTACCAATGACGCGCTCTACCACTGAGCTACCGCAGCATCCTGTTGTGCGAATTAGCTCGAATGTGAGAATGGTGCAAGCCCTCACTGGACGGTTTTTGTCAGGCTTGGTAACAGGGACATTATGAATGATAAAAGCCAAGCCAAAAACCAACGCACAGAGGCCGAAATCCGCGAGGATCGGTTGAAAGCTTCGTTGAAGGCAAATATGGCCAAACGTAAGGCGCAGACCCGTGCACGGGCCGCCAATGCACAACAAGAACAGAAAGAGTAGGCAGGTATGGATTCGATCGTAGTAAAAGGTGGCCGTGAGCTGAACGGCAAAATCCATATCGCAGGGGCGAAAAACGCCGCCCTCGCGCTGATGCCCGCCACGCTGTTGTCCGAAGAGCCGCTGACGCTGACCAATGCGCCGCGCTTGTCGGATATGAAAACCATGGCGGAATTGCTGCGGTCGCTCGGGTCCGAGATTAACCAGCTGCAAGACGGCAAGGTGCAGGTCATGTCTACTCATGGCACGATCAACACGACAGCTGACTATGACATCGTGCGTAAAATGCGTGCGTCCAACCTTGTTTTGGGTCCGCTACTGGCCCGCGAAGGCCATGCGATTGTGTCCTTGCCTGGTGGTTGCGCGATTGGTGCCCGCCCGATGGATATCCACACCAATGGTCTGGAAAAAATGGGCGCGTCGATTGAGCTGAAAGAAGGTTACTTGCACGCCAAGGCTGCGGGTGGCCGTCTTAAGGGTGCCGTGATTGATTTCCCGTTTGCATCCGTGGGTGCAACCGAAAACCTGATGATGGCCGCGACATTGGCCAAAGGCACGACGGTTATTAACAACGCCGCGCGCGAGCCGGAAATCGTTGATCTGGCCACATGTTTGCGTGCCATGGGCGCGCAGATTTCTGGTGACGGCACATCGACAATCGAAATTCAGGGCGTTGATCGTCTTGGCGGTGCGACCCACCCCGTTGTCACGGACCGGATCGAGCTGGGCACATATATGCTGGCCCCTGTGTTCACTGGCGGCGAAATCGAATGCATTGGCGGCAAAATGCACTTGGTTGAAAGCTTTGTTGAAAAACTCGACCTCGCGGGCATTGATGTGACCGAAACTGCAGACGGCCTGAAGGTCAAACGCCGTGGTGATCGCCCGAAGGCTGTGAATGTCACAACAGAACCATTCCCCGGTTTCCCGACCGATCTGCAGGCGCAAATGATGGCGATGCTTTGCTTTGCCGAAGGGTCGTCTGTGCTGACCGAAACCATTTTTGAAAACCGCTTTATGCATGCGCCGGAATTGGTGCGTATGGGGGCGAATATCGATGTGTCGGGCAACACCGCCACGGTGCACGGCGTTGATAAAATGAAGGGCGCGCCAGTGATGGCGACTGACCTGCGTGCGTCTGTATCGCTGATCCTTGCGGGTCTGGCGTCCGAGGGTGAAACGATTGTGAACCGCGTCTATCACCTTGATCGCGGGTACGAGCACGTCGAAGAAAAGCTCGGCGCGGTCGGTGCCCAGATTGAACGGATCAGCAGCTAATGGCAGACGCAACATTTGCAGATGGCGGTGATCGCCCCCTGCGCCTGAAGGCGTTGGATGTAGAAGACCTGACAGTTCTGTCGTCCTTGACCCAAGACGCGGTGTTTCCGGCAACGGAAATGCGCTGGGATCGCAAGGCGCGCCGATTTGCATTGTTGCTTAACCGCTTCCGCTGGGAAGATGCGCCAAACGCCAAAATCGGCAAACGTAACGTCGAACGTGTGCAGGCGGTCATGACAATCGAGGACGTGATGTCCGTCAAATCCCAAGGGGTGCAGGCGGGTGACGCGGATACGATTATGTCGTTTTTGTCTGTTGCGTTTGAACCCGCAGACGACGGCATGGGCCGCGTTTTGCTAACGCTTTCGGGCGACGGCGCGATTGCCATCGAGGTCGAAGCCTTAGAGGTCATGCTCGCAGATGTGACGCGCCCCTATATCGCGCCGTCCAAATCGGTGCCGAACCACGATGCTTAAGTCAGGGAAATCACGCGCAATTCTGGCTGTGGTCGTGGCGGCCGCGATCGGGCTATTCGCCTATTTCCAAACCCGCGAACAATCGGCAGAGGCGGCGCATAATGCGCTGACGCAAGCTGCGCAGACCCCTTCGCAAGCGGCATTGTTCAACCAGCTTTCCGATGATTTCGGCGATGAATATCAGCAGTTTTTGACTGAACTTGCGGCAGGAAAAGGTGATCTGTCAGAGCAGGAATCCTTTGCTGCTGGTGCTGGCTTTACCCAAAACTTGCGTCGCGACAACGCACAGTATGTTGCGTCCGCGCCGATGGATGATCTACGTGCGATCAATCAGGCATCTCTGACATTGCTCGAAAGCTTGCAGGATGACCCCGCGCTTTGCGGCCGCTTTGCCATTCTTGGCGGCGGTGGGCTGACCATGGAAGAGGCGCAAAGCTTGGACATGGACATCATCGCTGCGTCTACGGCCGCTGGGTTTAAGGCAATGGCCGCTGGGCGCGACACACCTGTTGAACACCCCGCTGCTAGCGACGGCGACATCGTGCAAACATTGTCCATGTGGCAGGTCTTGCCCGACGTGACCCCCGACATGATGCGCGCGATCAGCTCTGCCGATCCCGATCATCCGGCCCAATGTGCGGCTAATCTGTCGTTCCAGCGGTTCGTCATGAATAACGAAGATCCCGTGGTGCAGCGTGCCATGATCCGTCTGGTGCAGCTGTCGATGGGCATATAGACCCAAACGCCGCATTGCAGCGCCCGCAATCGCGGCCTATGTCTGGGCAAAAGGAGACGCCCCATGCCACAGTTTTTATCCACCACGGATGCCGATTTTGAAGCCCGCTTTGTCGCAGTGCTTGGGGCGAAGCGCGAAGACAGCCCTGATGTGGATGCCATTGTGGCCGATATTATCGCGGATGTGCGCAAGCGCGGCGATGCTGCGGTTATCGAGCTGACCTCCAAATTCGACCGCCTTGACCTGACGCCGGATACGCTTCGATTTTCGCCGGAAGAAATCGAGGCCGAATGCGCCAAAGTGGGCGATGAAGATCGGGCTGCATTGGAACTGGCCGCCGAACGTATTCGCGCCTATCACAGCCGCCAGATGCCAGCCGATGAGAGCTGGACTGACGAGGCGGGTGCCACGCTTGGCTGGCGCTGGACGCCGGTTTCTGCGGCAGGGCTTTATGTGCCCGGTGGCCTTGCGTCTTACCCCAGTTCGGTCCTGATGAATGCTATTCCGGCGAAGGTTGCAGGCGTGGGCCGTTTGGCGATTGTTGTGCCGACACCCGATGGCGTGACAAACCCATTGGTAGTCTTGGCGGCGCGCATCGCGGGCGTTGATGAGATATACCGCATCGGCGGGGCGCAGGCCGTGGCCGCACTCGCCTATGGCACGCAAACCATTTCACCGGTTGATAAAATCACTGGTCCGGGCAATGCATTTGTCGCCGCAGCCAAACGCCGTGTGTTCGGCAAGGTCGGCATCGACATGATCGCTGGCCCGTCTGAAATCCTCGTGATTGCGGATGCGGACAATGACCCCGACTGGATTGCGCTTGATCTGTTGTCTCAAGCCGAACATGACGAAAGCGCGCAGTCGTTGTTAATCACCGATGATGCCGCATTTGGTAGAGCGGTTGTAGATGCCGTAGAAAAACGGTTGGAAACGTTGGAACGCCGCGCGATTGCGGGCAAAAGCTGGGCCGACTTCGGTGCCGTAATCACCGTGGCGAACATGGAAGAGGCGGTTGCATTGTCTGACCGCATCGCGCCAGAGCATCTTGAATTGTGCACCGCAGATGCCGACGATTTGGCGGGTCGTGTCACCCACGCGGGCGCGATTTTCATTGGCGGCTGGACGCCAGAGGCAATCGGCGACTACATTGCTGGCCCAAACCACGTGTTGCCAACGGCGCGGTCGGCACGGTTTTCAAGCGGATTGTCTGTCATGGATTTCATCAAACGCACCACTTTGTCGCGCATGACACCGGATGCTTTGGCAGCCATCGGCCCCGCGGCAGAACGGCTTGCACAGTCTGAAAGCCTTGAGGCGCATGGCTTGTCGGTGCGCGCGCGGTTGGATCGGATCAATCAGTCATGACCCGCATCAGCCATATTGTTTTGGACGACAGCGGGCTGCCGATGCCCACGCCAGAGATCGAACAAGAACGCAAAGTGGCGATGTTTGATCTGATGGAAGACAACAGTTTTGCGCTGCCGCCGCGTGACGGCCGCGCGGGGCCTGATGGGCCATATCGTCTTACTTTGTCGATCCGCGAGCGCCGCTTGGTGTTTGATGTTCAGACAGAAGCGATGGAGCCTGCGGGGGAATTTCACCTGTCGCTGGGCCCGTTCCGACAGGTTGTGAAAGACTACTTTCAAATTTGCGAAAGCTATTTCGACGCGGTGAAAACCCTACCACCCAGCCAGATCGAAACCATTGATATGGCGCGGCGTGGCATCCACAACGAAGGCGCGCGGGTGTTGCAAGAACGTTTAGAGGGCAAAGCAGACGTGGACACGGACACGGCGCGCCGTCTGTTTACACTGATCTGTGTTTTGCATTTCGGGGGGTAACAGATGGGGGCGGACACTACATTTGAACCGCTTCCGCAGTCTGTGCTGTTCTGCTGCGATCATAATGCCGTCCGATCGCCTATGGCCGAAGGCATCATGAAAAAATTTTACGGCACCGAATGTTATATTCAATCCGTTGGTGTCAAAAATGATATGGAAATCGATGGGTTTTCAATCGCGGTCTGCGAAGAAATCGGTGTGGAACTGTCGCGCCACCGCAGCCGCAGCTTTGATAACATGGAAGAATGGGGCGATGATCTGTCGTCATTCGATCTTGTTTTGGCGCTGTCACCTGCCAGTCAACGTCGTGCTTTGGACCTGACTGAAGTCTATCATTTGCAGGTCGAATACTGGCCGATCCTTGATCCCACAGGGCTTGGCGGCAAGCGCGAGGCACAGATGGACAGCTACCGCGAGGCGCGCGACCAAATTATTGCCCGTTTGACCGCGCGTTTTGGCCCTGCGCGGGGCGTATAGCCGCATTACCCCTTGAAATATTGTGCTTAAGGGCGCATTTACACCTCGTTCGCAACTGGCGGACGGAAAATGATTAGGAGATCACATGGCCAAGGAAGATATTCTCGAATTCCCCGGTGTCGTCAAAGAACTCCTGCCAAATGCGACGTTTCGGGTTGAGCTAGAGAATGGCCACGAGATCATCGCACATACGGCAGGTAAAATGCGCAAGAACCGTATCCGCGTTCTGGCTGGCGATAAGGTTCAAGTCGAAATGACACCTTATGATTTGACCAAAGGTCGGATCAATTACCGCTTTAAATAAAGCGAAACGCGGCCACGGCCCGTTGCTATTTTGGGTGGCACCATGACTGCGTTACCGACCAATCACGATCTGAAACTGATCCTCGGCTCCGGCTCGCCACGGCGGTTGGAGCTTTTGGCGCAGCTTGGCATTACGCCATTTGCCGTGCGTCCCCCCGACATCGACGAAGATTCAAAGCGTGCCGAATTGCCGCGCGACTACGTCAATCGTATTGCCCGTGAAAAGGCAGCGGCGGTCGAAGTGGCAGATGACGAGGTCGTCATGTGCGCCGATACCACGGTGGCATTAGGGCGTCGCATTATGGGCAAACCTGCGGATGCAGGGGAAGCGGCAGAATTTCTGCACGCCATGTCTGGCCGCCGCCACAAAGTGATTACCGCCGTATCCGTAAAACGGGGTGACCGCATTTGGGTGCGTGACGTGCAAACCACTGTTTCATTCAAGCGCCTGTCTGATGCCGAAGTGAATTGGTATCTGGCGACCGGCGATTGGCAGGGCAAGGCCGGCGGCTATGGCATCCAAGGCCCGGCCAGCGCCTTCGTCCCATGGATCAACGGATCGTTCCACGCGGTCATGGGGCTGCCATTGCCCGAAACCACAGCCCTGCTGACAGCCGCAGGATTTCCCTTATTCGGAGAGACACCATGAAGGGTCGCACGATTGTTTTGGACCACGTTAACGGGCTAGAGGCCGCGGCCTATCTGGTTGATGGCGTGCTTGATGACTTGTTAGTTGATGACACCGACTCCCCGCGTCCGGGTGCAATTTATCGGGGCATTTGTGACCGTCCGATCAAGGGGCAGGGGGGCATGATGCTGCGGCTGCCAGAAGGCGGCACCGCGTTCTTGCGTCAGGGCAAGGGCTTGTCCCAAGGGCAAGCCGTGCTGGTCCAAGTCACCGGTTATTCCGAAGATGGCAAAGCCGTGCCTGTCACCGATCGTGTCTTGTTCAAAAGCCGCTATGCCATTGTCACGCCTGGAAAACCTGGGTTGAATATTAGCCGTCAGATCGTTGACGAAGACGCGCGGGACGCACTGCGCGCCGTGGCCGTCGAGGTCCACGACGACAGCTTTGGTCTGATCCTGCGCTCGTCTTGCGAGGGGGCCGACCCCGAAGAGATCGCTGACGACATCGCCGCCATGCAAGACATGGCCCACGCGGTTATGGCCGACGCCCAAGGCAAAACACCAGAGGCACTGACAGAAGGTGACGGGCCGCACACCATCGCATGGCGCGAATGGACGCGGGCGTCTGACGTGGTCACGGACGATGGGTCTTTCGAACATATGGGCGTGCTGGACCAAATCGACGCGCTTGGCGGTGCAAAGGTCACAATGGGCGAAGGGACAATGTATGTCGAACCCACCCGCGCCATGGTCGCCGTCGATGTGAACACCGGCAGTGATACGTCCCCCGGCGCCGCGCTTAAGGCCAATTTGGCCACCTGCCGCGCCTTGCCGCGTGCATTGCGTTTACGTGGGCTAGGCGGACAAATTTCGGTAGATTTTGTGTCCATGTCCAAAGCCCACCGCAAGCAAGTTGAACAGACGTTGCGGGCAGGATTTAAGAACGATCCGATTGAAACGAGCCTTGTCGGCTGGACCCCAATGGGCCTGTTCGAGCTGCAACGCAAACGCGAACGCCTGCCACTGGCTGCGATTTTGAAAGACGTCTAATGGCCTGCCCAATCTGTGACCGCCCCGTTGACCCCAAAGTGAAACCGTTCTGTTCCAAACGCTGCGCAGATGTGGATTTGGCCAAGTGGTTGTCGGGTTCATACGCGATCCCATCGGACAACCCCGAAGAGGCGGAAGAGCTGTATCAAGAGCTATCTCGGGCCGAAAACAAGCCACATTGAAATTAGGTGAAAATGGCTATGGACACCATGCGACGGCTCACCTAAAACGCGCATACCCGATGACGCAAGTCATCCCGGTGCCCGGGTAGCTCAGGGGTAGAGCAGTGGATTGAAAATCCTCGTGTCGG
>CAXIAL010000057.1:0-7316 GCA_964022435.1 uncultured Roseobacteraceae bacterium
GACATCAAGGACCGCATTTGTTTTTACGCCCGCATCATTCCTGAATGCACCGCCAGCTTGCAGGTTGAAATGGTCGTTATGGACGTGCGCAATTGGGTCGATTCCGCTGTCAGCACTGTGCGTTGCATTGATAGAGCGTTGGACGTGCAACCGGCCGTGCAGTTCACAAACGGCGACAACAACCAATTGATGGTCCTACAAGTTTGCAGCCTATTTGACCCCAACGTTCCTGGCGGCGCATTGGGCCGCAGCATCAAGGGCGATGACGGCCAAGGCTACTATGGCATCCAAGCGTCATCCGCATTCGTAATGGAGCCATTTCAATGATTTACCCCTTACGTCTAAAGGCGCGGCTACGTCGGTTCCGGTCTGAAAGCAACGGCTGGGTCGCCCTTGAATTGCTGACCATGTTGCCGCTTTTGTTTTGGACCATTCTTGCCCCGCTGCAGTATTTCGACGCGTTCCGCGCAGAGCTGATCAGCACCAAGGCCACGTTGACGGTTGCAGATATGTATAGTCGCGAAACCGGCTATATCGACTCAAACTATTTGAATGGCACACGCCAACTGCTCAGTCACCTATCGCAAGCAGAGGTTAATCCGTCATTTCGTGTTACGCTGCTCACATGGAACAACAGCCAGAACAAATATCTTGTCGTCTGGTCACGCAAGCGTGGGACAAACCCGACACATACAAAAACAACCTTGAACCTGATGTCAGACGAACTGCCACTGCTTGCAAATGGCGAACGCGCGATATTGGTTGAAAGTTGGACGACCTATGAGCCGAATATCAAATTCGGATCAGGCATGGGCGTGATGAAGGCAGCTGGTTTGAGACCGCTCGAATTCCATTCATCGCTGGTGACTAGCCCACGTTTTGCTACAACCGTTTGCTGGAACAACACGCCAAGCGATCCATCAAAAGAAAAGTGCTAGGTCGCCTCGCGGCTTGCGATCCGCAAAGCGATTTGTTCGGCCATAAATTTGGCCGGACCCGCTGATGTGGTCCCGCCAACGCCCACACGTTTGCCCATGCGCCACCACATGCCCGGCACCCAAGCCCGTGGTTTGCGACCATTCAAAACCAATGTGAAACCATTCGACGGCTTCAGCGCAAACGCGCCACGCTCGACCGACAAAATGTCATCAAACTCCGCCAACACACGGCCCGTGCTGTCGCGAACTTGCGTTTCCGTCAGCTCAATTTCGATCAGTGTCGCACGGCGCAGGCGTTCGGCAATCAGCAACGCAGCGCACCCGAACACCAGCAAAAACACAAGGCCCACGATCTGCGGTGGTCTGACAAGCGCCACATAGATAACCAAGACGCCCAAACCGTAAAGCACACCACACGCAAAGATGCGCCGCACTGACGACGCGCCAAAACGAAAGATCACACCGTTTTCGTCGGGTTCAAACATAGGTTTCGTGCTCCTTGCATTGTTTCGACCTGCGTAGCGGGCGCAAAACCCCAAGGCCAGCGCTATCTTGGCGGAACAACCTCGTAGCCCGGCTCTTCTGGCTCATCATCAATCAGATCAGCGGGAAAGCCGGGTGCGCGGATATCAAGCCCTGTTGGCTCTTCCAGCCTGCGAATGATCTCATCTGATTGGGCGCGTTCGCCATAACGCGCGATCCCATCGTCAAAGATCGACACGATCAACGGGCTGATTTCCAAGGGAATGCCGTGGTCATCCGCGATCTTTTGAAACAGACCGATATCCTTTTTCACCAAATCCATTGTGAAATTCACATTGCGCGACCCGTTCAAGATCACTTGGCTTTCGGTTTCATGGGCAAACGACGTGCCTGACGAGATTTTGAACGCCTCATAGGTCACGCCCAAATCGATACCCGCGGCTTTCATTGTGACCAGCGCCTCGCAGACCGACAATAGGTTCGTGGTGGCCAGATAATTCGTCGCGACCTTCAAAATCGACGCAGACCCCACCGGTCCCGTGTGCAAAACCCGCCGCCCGAGCGTCGTCAGCAATGGCAACATCCGTTCAAATGTGTCGCGTTCGCAGCCAGCAAAGATGCTGATATTGCCGGTATCCGCACGGTGACAACCGCCTGACACGGGGCAATCCACTGCAGCGCCACCCTTAGCAATGACAGCGTCGGCCAATCGCGTGACCGCGCCCGCGTCTGTTGTGGACATTTCCATCCAAATTTTACCCGCGACCACTTCGGGCAGCATTTGGGTGACAACGGCCTCGCAGGCTTCGGGGCTTGGCAAACAGGTAATAACCGCCTCGCAGTCGCGCATCAGTTCCGCGGGGCTTTGACCGTCTTTTGCACCACGATTGACAAAGTCTGACACGAATTCAGCATTCAAATCATGCACATACAGGTCATGCCCATTGCGCAAAAGGCTCCCTGCCAATTTGGCCCCGACGTTCCCAAGACCAACAAATCCGATTTTCATGGCATTCTCCTGTTGCCTGTTTGACCCCACGCTATGCGGCAATGGCGACATGTCTTTGTCGAAAGCGACCAATCGCTGATACATGCCGGAAAAATGCTGCGCGCCTTGCTCTTTGCCCTGCCCGCCCGCTATTATGCTGTTACCACACACAGGGTCGTCGTTTATGCGTTTTCTCATTTTGGGTGCACTTGCGTGCATCACCGCCTGCAGCGACTACCCAGATTTGGACAGCCGTATTGACGACGCGGCCCGCAACGCCCCATTTCCGACATTGCAACCGATGGCGCCCCTGCTGGCCAAGGCTGCCGCTGCTCAAGATGCAGGGCGCATTACACCCGCATCCGTTGACGCATTCGACAACCGGATCGACCGCTTGCGCCGCACCTCTGCCGGATTGCGCGCCCCTGTGATTGATGCCGCCACGCTGGCCCGCATGCGGCGCGGCGTTGCAGTGCCCGCCGCAATTCGCTAGACCCTGCGCAACATTACTCACACGCTGGAATCGCATCTTATGACTGAACCGCTCCGCCTTGGAATCGCTGGCCTTGGAACTGTGGGCGTGGGCATTGTGCGCATCGTCCAGAAACACCGTGAATTGCTTGAGGCGCGCGCAGGCCGTCCCATCGTCATCAGCGCCGTCTCCGCCCGTTCAAAAACCAAAAACCGTGACGTCGATTTGTCCGACTACGCATGGGAAGATGATCCGGTATCATTGGCCAAACGCGACGACGTGGATGTGTTCATCGAGGTTATGGGCGGTCATGAAGGACCAGCCAAAAATGCGACCGAAGCCGCGATTGCCAGCGGTAAAGACGTGGTCAGCGCAAACAAGGCGCTGCTAGCCCACCACGGCCAAGCGCTTGCAGTGTCCGCCGAAGAAACGGGTCGCGTGATCCGGTTCGAAGCCGCGGTAGCCGGTGGCATTCCCGTGGTGAAAGCTCTGACAGAGGGCCTTGCTGCCAATGAAATCACACGCGTGATGGGTGTCATGAACGGGTCATGTAACTATATCCTAACTCGCATGGAAAACGACGGCATGACCTACGAGGAGGTGTTCGATGCCGCCAACCAACTTGGCTATCTCGAAGCTGATCCAGAGCTGGACGTAGGCGGCATTGATGCGGGCCACAAACTCGCGCTGCTGGCGTCCATTGCGTTTGGTACACAGGTCGATTTTGACGCGGTCGTGCTGGAAGGCATCGGATCGATCACCATCGAGGACATCAACCAAGCCTCTGATATGGGATATAAAATTAAGCTGCTGGGCGTCGCTCAAATGACGGGTCGCGGCTTGGAACAACGTATGTCACCTTGCCTTGTTCCCGACACATCACCACTGGGCCAACTGCAAGGCGGGACCAATATGGTCGTGCTCGAAGGCGACAGCGTCGAACAGGTTGTGTTGCGCGGTCCAGGTGCAGGCATGGGGCCGACGGCATCTGCAGTCATGGGCGATGTGATGGACATTGCACGCGGCACGCGTCTGTCCACATTCGGCCAACCGGCCAATACATTGCGCAAGGCACGTGCCGCCACAGCCGCAGTATCCGCGCCATACTACTTGCGCCTGCAGCTGCTCGACAAACCGGGTGCTTTGGCGAAGGTCGCGACGGTTCTGGGCGATGCGGGCATTTCCATCGACCGAATGCGCCAATACGACCACCCCGACACAACAGCCCCCGTTTTGATCGTTACACATAAGACGACCCAAACCGCACTTGGCGAAGCAATCGCGGCTTTCAAATCCACAAATGTCGTGTCTGGCGATCCCGTCGCCATTCGTATCGAAGCGGTTTAGCGCAAACAGGGTTTTCCCTTTGCAATCTCCCCGATAGGGGTCGGTTAACACCAGATTGCGAAGGATTCCGCCATGACCAAACCTATCGATTTTAATGATCGCGCCTTGTCGCTGGGCCTTGCCCGCGTGTCCGAAGCCGCAGCCATCGCCTGCGCCCCACAAATCGGGCGCGGCGACGAAAAAGCCGCCGATCAAGCCGCCGTCGATGCCATGCGCACGCAGTTGAACAAATTGGATATTTCCGGTGTCGTTGTCATTGGCGAAGGCGAACGTGACGAAGCCCCAATGCTGTATATCGGTGAAGAGGTCGGTAATGGCACTGGCCCCGGCGTCGACATCGCGCTTGATCCGCTCGAAGGCACCACCCTGACCGCCAAAGACATGCCAAACGCCTTGGCCGTCATCGCGATGGGTCCGCGCGGGTCCATGTTACACGCGCCCGACACCTATATGGACAAGCTCGCCGTTGGTCCCGGTTACCCCGATGGCGTGGTTTCATTGGACATGACACCGGCTGAACGCGTCGCGGCATTGGCCGCGGCAAAAGGTGTGTCGCCATCTGACATTACTGTCTGCGTTCTGGAACGCCCGCGTCACGAAGCCATCATCGCAGAATTACGCGCAGCTGGAGCATCCATCCGTATGATCACCGATGGCGATGTTGCGGGTGTGATGCACTGCGCCGAAGCTGAAAAGACGGGCATCGACATGTATATGGGCAGTGGCGGCGCACCCGAAGGCGTGCTGGCGGCTGCAGCCCTGAAATGTATGGGCGGCCAAATGATCGGGCGCCTGTTGTTCCGCAACGTCGACGAACGCGGTCGCGCACGCAAGGCAGGCATCACCGATTTTGACAAAATCTATACCCGCGACGAAATGGTCACTGCAGATGTGATTTTTGCCGCGTCAGGCGTGACTGACGGAAATTTGGTTGCGGGGATCAAACGTGAAACGGGATTCGTGACCGTCGAAACGATCCTGATGCGGTCCAAAACCGGTTCCGTGCGGCGCATGACCTACCGCACACCAGTCTAAGGCATCTCGCGTTGGATTTTTTCCATCCCTTTGCCCTCTGCCAATTCGTCCATCAATTTATCAAGAGAGCACTGACAATTTGAATTTGGGGCGTGGCAAAGCTGCGCCCCTCATATACGGTGTGAAATGATGACACAGACACCAGATACACCCGCTTTTCTCAATATTGACGCATCGGCCACGGGCCGCCGTTGGGTAGGTCCATCCGTCGAAGAAGACCGATTGGCCGAGGCCATGACCCAAGCCACCGCCCTTCCTGCACCGCTGTGCCGGACACTGGTCAAACGCGGTGTGACGCCGGATGGGGCAGAGGCGTTCCTTGCCCCGACCCTGCGCGACCTGCTGCCCGACCCCCATGATCTGCGTGATATGGAAAAGGCGGCGGCACGGTTCTTGCAAGCTGTCAAAGCTCGCCAAAGAATCGCAATTTTCGCGGATTACGATGTGGATGGCGGCACGTCTGCGGCCCAATTGATCTGCTGGCTGCGCAACATGGGGTTGCAAGCGACCCTTTATATCCCCGACCGCATTGACGAAGGCTACGGCCCAAATGATGAGGCCATGTCCGCCCTCGCCCGCGACCACGATCTGATCATCTGCGTCGATTGCGGCACCCTGTCCCACGGGCCGATTGCGGCGGCTGTGGGCGCGGATGTGATCGTGTTGGATCACCATTTGGGCGGCGAAACACTGCCCGATTGTGTGGCCGTTGTGAACCCGAACCGCCAAGACGAATCTGACGATTTGGGGCATCTCTGCGCCGCTGGCGTCGTGTTCTTGATGCTTGTCGAGGCCAACCGCCAGATGAAGGCGGATGGGGCCAAAGGGCCGGACCTGATGGCCATGCTTGATCTTGTGGCACTAGGCACCGTTGCCGATGTTGCCCCGCTGATCGGCGTGAACCGCGCGTTGGTGCGCCAAGGGCTGACCGTTATGGGGCGCAGGCAACGCATTGGAATCACCGCCCTTGCCGACGTCGCGGGCATGAACGAGGCCCCCAATAGTTACCATCTTGGCTTCCTTTTGGGACCACGGGTGAATGCGGGCGGGCGGATCGGTAAAGCCGACCTTGGTGCGCGATTGCTGGCCACAGACGACCCGCGTGAGGCCGAGGCCATGGCCGCAAAGCTTGATGAATTGAACACCGAACGGCGCGAGGTTGAATCCGCTGTGCGCGAACTGGCGATTGAACAGGCAGAGGCACGCGGCACGGATGGCCCGCTGGTTTGGGCCGCAGGTAAAAACTGGCATCCCGGCGTTGTTGGCATCGTTGCCTCCCGCTTGAAAGAAGCCACAAACCGCCCCGCTGTCGTGATCGGTATCGACGAAGACGGCATGGGCAAGGGATCGGGGCGCTCTGTGTCCGGCATCGACCTTGGCGCCGCGATCCAGCGCTGTGCAGCGGACGGCGTATTGATCAAAGGCGGCGGACACAAAATGGCCGCTGGTCTGTCGGTTGAAGGCGACAAAGTCGAAGAGGCCATGGCACGGCTTGGCGAATTGCTGGCCAAACAGGGTGCCGACAAAATCGGCCCTGCGGACCTGCGGCTTGATGGCGTATTGATGCCCGGTGCGGCTACGGTCGAATTGGTGCACCAGATAGAGCAGGCTGGCCCCTTTGGCGCTGGAGCGCCTGCCCCACGGTTTGCCTTCCCAGATGTGCAGATCCTTTTCGCCAAACAAGTGGGCGCGAACCATCTGAAACTCACTTTTGGCGACGGCTTGGGCGCACGGATTGACGCGATCAGCTTTGGCGCGATGGACGGGCCGCTAGGGCCAATGTTGACAGGGCACAATGGCGCGCGATTCCATTTGGCCGGACGGTTGGAAATCAACACGTGGCAAGGGCGACAATCTGTGCAGCTCCGACTAGAAGACGCCGCCCCCGCCGCCTAAGCCCTTATTTTATGGAGCCTCTCAAAAAACCAAAGAACTTCTTTGATTTTTTGCAAAAACCTCTTGCCCTTACCCGTACCTTTTCTTAAAAGGCCCCTACCAAGTGCGGTCCCTTCGTCTATCGGTTAGGACGCCAGGTTTTCAACCTGGAAAGAGG
>CAXIAL010000058.1:0-7244 GCA_964022435.1 uncultured Roseobacteraceae bacterium
GTGACGATTTCTGACTTCGATCCAGCGGCGGAAGAGCTTTCAATTGAGGTTGATCTGGCCCAAGGCGACGTTCCAGTCGTTAGCTTTGTGGACACCACAGCTGGCGCTGATGTGCTTGTGGAAGGCCAAGTCGTCGCCTCGCTATTGGGTGTTCAGGCATCAGCGCTGAACGCAACCAATGTGACAGTTGCGAACGCGAACCAAGCCAGCAGCGTGGCCTAATCGCGATATGAGTATCACCCCCAAAGCTGCGCCTTTGGGGGGTGAACGCCATCGATATCGAACACCAATGGCACGGCGCGGTCTTCGGACAGCAACAACGGCCCATCCAAATCGGTAAATGCCGCGCCTTGCGCCAGCAAGGTGGCCGGTGCCATGGCCAGCGACGACCCGACCATGCAGCCCACCATGATCCCGTAGCCTTGGGCAATAGCCTCTTGTCGTAAGGCCAGCGCCTCTGTCAGGCCTCCGGTTTTGTCGAGTTTGATATTCACCAGATCATATTTGCCTTTGAGTGCCCGCAATGACCCCCGATCATGGCAGCTTTCATCTGCGCAGACAGGCAGCGGGCGCGCGATTTCACCCAACATATCATCGGCACCTGCGGGCAAGGGTTGTTCCACCATGCGCACGCCGAGCCGCACCAGATGCGGCGCCAGATCAGCATAGGTGTCCGCATCCCAGCCTTCATTCGCATCAACGATAATTGTCGCATCGGGCGCGCCGCGACGCACGGCCTCTACACGGGCCATATCGTCGGGCGTACCCAGTTTGATTTTCAACAAAGGGCGATGGGCATGTTGCGCGGCCTGTGCCTGCATATTGGCGGGCGTGTCGAACGATAGCGTGAATGCTGTGATTGCGGGCTTTGGTTGGGGCAAATCCAAGATATCCCAGATACGCCGCCCCGCTGTTTTCGCAGCATGGTCCCAAAACGCGCAGTCCAATGCGTTGCGCGCGGCCCCTGCCGGCAATGCATCGGGTAAGTCGCGCCATGTTCCCGCAAACCCGTTAATCTGCGCCATGACACTATCGAGCGTTTCGCCGTAGCGCGCATAGGGCACGGATTCCGCGCGCCCTGTGGCACCATCTGCCAGCGTGACAGTCACCACGTCAGCTTGGGTTTTGGCCCCGCGCGAAATGGTAAACACCTGCGCAAGTTGAAACACGTCGTGGGTGACATCGATACGCATTGGGTGCCTTTCTGCATGACTGTCGCCCAAACTCAAACCAGAGTTAGCGAGGTCCATCAACCCATCAGACATGCAAAAACCCGGGCGCGAACGCCCGGGTTTCTTCTCTTTAGCTAGGATTTGGGGACTTAGCCTTTTGAGAACTCAGGATAAGCTTCCATACCCAATTCGGACATGTCCAAACCGTTGATTTCAGCTTCTTCGGATACACGGATACCCATTGTGCCTTTAAGGATGGTCCAGAGGATCAAGGAGGCAACGAATGTGAATACACCGTAAGCAGCAATCGCAGTCAGCTGTGTCACGATGGATGTTTCAGGTGTGTAGAACACAACAGCGATTGTGCCCCAGATACCTGCGAACAGGTGGACAGGGATCGCACCAACAACATCGTCGATTTTGAACTTGTCCAAAAGTGGAACAGTCAGAACAACGATCACGCCACCGATTGCGCCGATCCACAGTGCGCCGAACAATGTTGGCTCCAGTGGGGATGCAGTGATGGATACCAGACCAGCCAGTGCGCCGTTCAGAACCATTGTCAGGTCAGCCTTTTTGAACATCAGCTGTGTCACGATCAGTGCAGTTACCGCACCAGCCGCAGCCGCCATGTTTGTGTTCGCAAAGATGCGGCCAATGTCAGTGATGTCGCCAACAGTGCCAGCAGCAAGCTGTGAGCCACCGTTAAAGCCGAACCAACCGAGCCACAGGATGAATGTACCCAAAGTTGCGAGTGCAAGGTTGGAACCTGGCATTGGAACAACTTTGCCGTCTTTGTATTTCCCGATACGTGGTCCGAGGATCAGCGCACCAGCCAAAGCAGCCCAGCCACCGACAGAGTGAACAACAGTTGAACCAGCGAAGTCGTAGAAGCCCATTTCGGACAAGAAGCCGCCGCCCCACTGCCAAGAACCTGAGATTGGGTAGAAGATACCTGTCAGGATCGCGACGAAGATCAGGAATGGCCACAGTTTGATACGCTCAGCAAGCGCACCGGACACGATGGACGCAGTCGCAGCAACAAACATCAACTGGAAGAAGAAGTCAGACGCAACGGATGCATAGTCCAAGGACGCATCAGCAGCAGCCAAACCAACTGGCTCCAGCCATGTTGTGGTGCCGAAGATTGGGCCGAGGAAGCCGTTGAAGTCACCTGGATACATCAGGTTGAAGCCAACCAGCCAATACATGATCGACGCGATGCCGAACAATGCGATGTTTTTTGTCAGCTGCATGGCAACGTTTTTGCCGCGCACGAGGCCCGCTTCGAGCATGGCAAAACCTGCTGCCATGAAGAATACGAGGAAACCTGCCACAAGAAATAGCAGTGTTGTCATGAGATACGGACCGATCTCGTCGAATGTTGGTGCAGCAGCCTCTTGGGCCAATGCGAGGGTCGGAAGCAACGTAGAAGCTGCGGCGACCATCATAGTCTTACGAATTGTCATTTTCTTTTCCCTTTTTAAGGTCGCTTAAAGCGCGTCGTCGTTGAGGTCGCCGGTGCGGACACGCAGCGCGCTTTCAACATCAAGTACAAAGATTTTGCCGTCGCCGATTTTGCCGGTTTGGGCTTTGCCAGAAATTGTGCTGACGACCTGTTCGGCCATGTTGTCGGCGACAACGATTTCCAGCTTTACCTTTGGTACAAAGTTCACGGCGTATTCTGCGCCGCGATAAATTTCAGTGTGGCCTGATTGTGCACCAAAGCCTTTGATTTCCGACACCATCATGCCCCGCACGCCGATTTCAGTCAGCGCTTCGCGGACCTCCTCGAGCTTGAACGGTTTGATGGCTGCAATGATCATTTTCACGTCTGTTCCCCTTCATCAAGATGCATGCGGATCGCTAACACTGCGATCTGCTTGCGCACGAAAAGAAGGGATGCTGTCCGTCAGGGCAACGAATTGGGCCTGAATTTTGTGCCTAATGCTGGAGCGATTGCACAATTTTTGCACAAATCGACATGTATGATTAATTTTTAGGCGGTTAGAGAGTCCGAATCGGCGCATTCCCGCCCTCTACATCGGGGGCACAACGGGTTATGATTGGAAAAAAGAAGACATAATGTCAGTAGGCAGAGCATGAGCAATTCGTCAAAACGTGGGCCCTTGGTGGCCGAGAAGCGCTATTCCAAAGCCGCACCGGTCAAAAAGGCAGCGCCGAAAAAACGCAAGCCTGCAAAACGTGCAAAACCACGTGGTCCAATCGGCTGGATCGTAGGTACACTGCTGGGCGCGATTGGCTTTGTGCTGCGGTTGATATGGAAATTGACGTGGCGCGGTGCTGCAGTGATGGGCATCATCCTTGGGATTGGTGTCTATTATTTCGCAAGCCAAATGCCACCGATTGAATCTGTCATCGACGGGCGCGCGCGCGGATCTGTCACCATGAGCGACGCACGCGGCGCGACCTTCGCGTGGCGTGGCGATCAGTTTGGCGGCATGATTACGACCGATACGGTATCCAAACATCTCAAAAACGCAGTTGTCGCATCAGAGGATAAGCGGTTCTATCGCCACCTTGGCATCTCGCCGCGCGGCATTGCGTCGGCTGTGCGGATCAACCTGCGTGCGGGGCGCGGGCCATTGTCGGGCAACGGCGGGTCCACGATCACCCAACAGGTCGCGAAACTGTTGTGCCTTGGCGTGCCCTATGACCCCAACAAATGGGACAGCGAAACAGATTACGAGGCCGACTGCCGCCGCACAACATTGTGGCGCAAGGTCAAAGAAGCCGTTTTCGCCATGGGGATGGAGGTCGCTTATACCAAAGACGAAATCCTGACCATTTACCTGAACCGCGCCTATCTAGGTGCGGGCAGCCGTGGTTTTGAGGCTGCGTCGCAGCGGTATTTCGGCAAATCCGCAGCACAGCTTAGCCCTGCAGAAGGCGCGATGTTGTCCAGCCTGTTGCCTGCGCCATCCAGCCGCGCCCCTACGCGCAATCTGGAACGTGCGCAGCAATATGCGGCTGTCGTTGTCGGCCTGATGGAAACCCAAGGTTACCTGTCATCATCCGCAGCTGCAGAAGCGCGCGCAAATCCGGCCACATTGTCAGAGGCTGCTGAACAAAACGCCGGCGGATATTTTGCCGATTGGGTCATGGCTTCTGGTCCGGAGTTTTTCACGCGCAATACGACAGAAGATGTGATCATCCGCACGACCCTGGATCAACGAATCCAGAAATCTGCCGAAGAGGCGCTGCAATGGGTGTTCGACAATAAGGTGCGCGAAGGGTCCAAAGCCCAAGCCGCGATTGTTGTGATGTCCGCCGATGGCGCGGTGCGTGCCATGGTTGGCGGACGTGACGGCGTGTTTAACCGCGCCACGCAGGCCGTCCGCCAAACCGGGTCGGCGTTTAAGCCGTTTGTCTATGCCACGGCGCTGGATCTTGGCAAGTCGGCCAACGATCCGGTCGATGATAAGCCATCCTGTTGGAACGTGCGCGGTTCGGGCGAATGGTGTCCGCAAAACTATGACCGCGAATTCAAGGGGCCAGTCACGCTGACCCAAGCGATGGCCGAAAGTCGCAACATCCCCGCGGTTGTCCTGTCCGAAGAGATGGGCCGGGAAATGGTGCGCAAAATCGCAACTGGTTTCGGTATTGAAAGCGCATTGGCGGCTGGTCCTGCCTTGGCACTTGGCGTGTCAGAAAGCACCCTGTTGGAAATGACGGGTGCCTATGCGGGCATCTTGAACGGCGGTTCGTCCGTTACGCCTTACGGCCTAAACGAGCTGCGGTTCCAAGGCGATGCAGAGCCGTTGATGGACAATGCGGGCACCGGCATTGGCGAGCGTGTGATCCAAGAACGTGCAGCACGCGAGTTGACGTGGATGATGGCACAGGTTGTCGAAACCGGCACAGGTCAGCGGGCCAAAATCGACGGTTGGCAGATCGCGGGCAAATCTGGCACGACCCAAGCCGCGCGCGATGCATGGTTCATCGCCTTTACCGGTGATTACGTGACTGGCGTTTGGATGGGTTATGATGACAACCGTCCGCTGACAGGTGTCACGGGTGGTGGCTTGCCTGCTGATATTTGGCGCGAAACCATGACCCGCGTTTTGGCGGGGCAGCAGCCCACACCCTTGCCGATGCAGGCCCCAGCTGAAGCGACAACAGCGCCGGTGCTGGAAGGTGGGACATCCGATACGGTTGTGGATGAGGTGTTGCAGAACGTGTTGGAAAACATCCTGAACAGAAATTGATCAGCTGTCGTCGGCGCAGCGGCTATAGCGAAACGCATAGCCGTTCCAGACCATGATGATCCCGTCATCTTGTTTGTCGGCCATCAGCATCGCACGTTCGGTCCAAACCGTGTCTTCACCAGTACATTGCATGGTATAAAGCGTGGCATCCATATCCAAGACTTTGACGGGGCGCGTCATCCGACATTCGGATTCCACACCGTAAAAGATGTTGTCTTTGATCTGCACCGCACCGCCATCAACACCGACAAGCGCGCATTCCGCATTCGCAGATTGCTTATAAACGCCGTCGTAGGGGACAGCGGCCACAAGTACTGGCACCAAGGTCAGGGCAATCGCAAGCCGCATCATGCCGCGTTCATTTCTGCGGTAAGCTTGGCCATGTCGCCGCGCTGACGGTCTAGCATCGCGCCGACCTCTGCCCGTTCGGTCAAAAGCATATTGATACCTTCAATGATAAAGTTGAAAAATGCCACGCGACCTGAACGGTCCGACACATGCCAATCCATCCGCAGCGGGGACCGCCCGCGCAGCATCACGGTTGTTTCAACCTCGATCCAGCTTTTGACTGGCTTTGCGTCTTTCACGGTGATCTCGCCCCCGATAAATTCACGGAACCGGCGGCCGTATTTGGCGGCAATGTAATTGGCAAATGCGGGGGTGTAGGCGGCCATTTCAGCGGGGGTCGCCGTGCGGCCATCCACGCCCAGACAGGCCCGCGCAATTGTGGGCACATCTGCATAACGATCCAGAATTTTTGCAAAATCCGCAATCATCGCGGATTCGGATTTGCCTGAACTGATCACAGCATTCACATCAGCCACCAAACGGGTCACCAACGCTTGGGCCGCAGAAGCAGACATAGCAGACGCGCCCGCAGGCAGGAGCATGGCGGCGGCCCCTGTGGCCAGCATGGTGCGGCGATTGATATGGGTCATCTACTGCCCTCCGTATATGTCTTCATATGGATCGAAAGACTCTTCTGGCAATGTCGTGCCCAGTTCATAGCGACGATTTTGCAGATACAGCAACCGCAGCATCGCATAGCTGTCCGCGCTATCGACCAGCACGCTGTCGATGGTGTCGCTTGCGTCAGAGAGTTTGACAGCGCCTGCAGCCAACGAGCCGATGGTCGCATATTCCAATTGCTTAGGGTGGCCTACAAATTTCAGTGGATCAATGATCGCATCCACGACCCGTCCGGCCAAAGCCCGCTCTGTTGTTGGGCCTAGGAAAGCCACCTCGAGATAGGCCCCTTCTTGGATGCCCCAAACCGCGAGCGTTTCGCCAAAGTCGGTTTCATGTTCGACAAGCCCCATGGTGGTGGCAGGGTCGAACATGCCCAAGACGCCAACCGTCGAATTGAACAGGAACCGGAAACCGTTGGTCACCGCACCTTCGACATCGCCTTGCATAATCCCGTTCAGCACCATGCCCGGCAAGCTGACCGTATCAGCGAAGCCCACGATGCGGTTTTTAATTTCCGGCGGCAGGCCAGGACCGTCGCCGTTACCACGCGGGATTTTTTCGCTGAAGGATTTATTGAACGCATGAATTTCGCGGTTATGTGCCTCGAACGGATCGTGCACGGTTTCACCGGCGGGCGCGACCGAACAGGCCGAAAGGCACGCGGCGACAAAGGCAAGAGCGGGCAGTTTCAACATTCTATCAATCACTTTGGCCTAAATCGGGTCGCGGCAAACTATAGACCCTTTGTAACAGTCTTGCGATGAAAATGCACTTAACGACATTAACGCATTAACAACCGGACGGTTTATGCTTAATTTGCTGCCAAACGACAAGCAGGCAATTATCGTAAAGGCGGGAAAACGCGCATGTCCGA
>CAXIAL010000059.1:0-6932 GCA_964022435.1 uncultured Roseobacteraceae bacterium
GGAGGACTTTCACCCTCGTCGGTTTTCAAGACCGGTGCATTCGACCACTCTGCCAAACCTCCGCAGCTCGCGTTTCATAACCGCGCAATTCCGATTCGGAAAGACCGATTGCGCATGGCTTATGCAAAGGGGAAATCCGCCGACCCCCTGCGTCAAACCCTTCCAAATGCGATCAATCCTCGTTAAACTATTGCAAAAGCAGTCAACCGGTTCCGCAGGGCCAAATTCGATTGGCCGTAGCCTGTTGGATAAACAAAACAAAATAGGCCGATATAAGGTCTATGCCTGCGCGAATGCAGGTGGAATTCGAACAAAGGCAAGAACATGACAGGTCTCGATTTCAACACGGCGAAACACTTACGTCTGGCACTGATGCTGAGCACGGCGCTCGGTCTTGCAGCTTGCGACGAGAATGGTCAGTTCCAGATGCCTGATTTTGGTGCCTCAGCAGGCGACAAAGACGCAGCCGTTGCAATCGCGACCACCAGCACAGAATTAGTCGAACGTGACGTCGAGGCCCCTGAAGTATTCCAAGTGAATGGTGATGGCCTTTGGGATGGGCGTCCGTCCTTGGGCGGCGTTTGGGTTGCCCATCCTGATGCAGTTGATCCAGAGCGTGTTATCATCCGCAATACCGCCAGCGGCAAATTTGTGATTGGTGCCCTGTTCCGCCGTGAACGTGAAAATCCTGGCCCGTCTTTGCAGGTTAGCTCTGATGCTGCCGAAGCGCTTGGCCTGTTGGCCGGTGCTCCAGCGGCATTGAACGTGACCGCGCTGCGCCGCGAAGAAGCCCCTGCCATCGTGGCGGCGTCTGCAGACATAACAGAGTTCGAACAGCCTGCGGACATCGATGCGACACCGCTTGATCCCGTCGCGGGAGCCGCAGCTGCGATTGACGCCGCCGAAGCGGCGGCTCCAACGCCCGCGGCGCCAGCTGCCACGTCGTCGCTTGCAAAACCATTCGTCCAGATCGGCATTTTTAGCATTGAGGCAAATGCGAACCGCACCGCGGATAAATTGCGCTCGGACGGTCTAACACCAAAAGTATTGGCGCAAAACAGCCAAGGCCGTAAATTCTGGCGCGTGATTGTGGGCCCTGCCCCCAATTCAGATGATCGTGCGACTGTGCTGAAAAAGGTAAAGGCGCTTGGCTTTACTGACGCCTATTTCGTAACCAACTAATTCCAAACTTTCGAAAGGACGACATGGTGATCTATTTGCGTCGCATGATGTTGCTAATCGTCGCTGCCGTTATGCTGCCACTGGCTGTTGCAGCGCAGGCGTTTGATACACGCGCCACGGCGGCCTATGTGATGGACCTTAGCACCGGTATCGTTCTGCTATCCAAGGAGGCGGACACACCGTTGCCGCCTGCTTCAATGTCCAAATTGATGACGACCTACATGGCATTCGAAGCTGTGGCTGATGGCCGTTTGCGGATTGATGAAAAGCTGCTCGTGTCGCAACACGCCATGGACTACGGCGGAAGCACAATGTTCCTCAAGGCGGGTGAACGCGTTTCCGTCGAAGACTTGTTGCGCGGTGTGATTGTGTTGTCTGGCAATGACGCCAGCGCGGTTCTGGCAGAAACACTGTCGATTGACGGCTCAGAGGCTGGCTTTGCCCGAATGATGACCGCCCGCGCCAAAGAGCTCGGCATGATGAATTCCTCTTTCGCCAATTCCAACGGCTGGCCCGCCGCGGGGCAACGGATGTCGATGAAAGACCTCGGCATTCTGGCCCAGCGATTGATCACCGATTACCCGACCTACTATCCTCTATTTTCTGAACGTGAGTTTATGTTCGATGGGCGCGCGCCATCGAACAGCCAGAACCGCAACCCTTTTTTGGGGCTTGGTATTGGCGCAGACGGGCTGAAAACTGGTCACACATCAGAAGCAGGTTACGGTCTTGTGGGATCAGCCAAGCAAGGCGACCGTCGGATCATTTTCGTCATCACGGGGTTGGACAGCGCGCGGGCGCGCGCTGAAGAGGCCGAGAAAATCGTCAATTGGTCCTTTCGCCACTTCGCGCAAAAGGACGTTGTCCGCGCAGGCACTAAACTGGCAGAAGCCGACGTTTGGATGGGCGACCAGCCATCCGTTGGGCTGACCGTGAGCGAAGATGTGAGCATGTTGGTTCCCGTCCTCGGCACGGCAAATGGCATAGACGCGGAAGTTGTATTCAGCGGCCCATTGACGGCCCCGATCAGAGCAGGCGATGAAATTGGCGAGCTCGTCGTGAAACTTGGCAACCTGCCAGAAACGCGCCTGCCATTGGTCGCTGATCGCGATGTTGCAAAGGGCGGGATGTCATCACGTTTGCGCACTGCAGCCACGGTATTATTGGACCGCTTTGCCCCTGCCGCTGCACCGGCACCGCAAGCGAACTGATTGCTGATGACCGGACGCTTTATCACATTCGAAGGTATCGACGGGTCCGGCAAGTCCACCCAATCGCGCCGCTTTGTCGAAACTCTGCGCGCGGCCGGCACTGATGTTGTCCTGACACGCGAACCGGGCGGTAGCACGGGCGCGGAACAAATCCGCGAGCTTGTATTGACTGGCGATCCTGACCGATGGAGCGCGGAAACCGAACTGTTATTGTTCACCGCCGCCCGCCGCGACCATTTGGAAAAAACGATAGAACCTGCGCTTGCCGCCGGTCAAACCATCGTCTGCGACCGTTTCGCCGATAGCACCCGTGTTTATCAGGGCGCAACACGCGGAGATTTGCGGGCCAAGGTTGACGCATTGCACAGCCTTATGATCGGACGCGAACCAGATCTGACGTTCATCATCGACATGGATCCTGCTGTCGCGCTGGAACGTGGGCTGGCCCGTAAATCCGGCGAAGACCGGTTCGAAGACTTCGGTCTCGGGTTCCAAGAAACCCTGCGCCACGGATTTCTTGGGCTGGCGAAATCGTTTCCCGACCGCTGCATCGTGATCGACGGCAACCGGACACCTGATCAAATCGCATCTGAAATCGCGGCCCACGCATGAGCGAAGACGCGCTGCCAGAACCCGACCGGATCGAAGGTGCGCCCCACCCTCGCGAAACACCTGTGCTTTACGGCCAATCCCGCGCAGAGGCGGATTTTCTCGAAGCTTATAACTCAGGCCGTCTGCATTCCGGTTGGTTGATCACTGGCCCGCGTGGCGTGGGCAAGGCCACGCTTGCATGGAAAATCGCGACGTTTTTACTGGCAGAGAAGACCGATGGCGGCATGTTTGGCGACGTGCCCCCTGCCGCCACATCGCTGAATATCTCGCCCGACAACCACGATGCGCGGCTTGTTCAATCCGGTGCGCACCCGCGCATGACCGTTGTGCGCCGCCCCTATAACCACGACACGAAAAAGCTGCGCCAAGAAATCACAGTTGACGCGGTGCGCAAGGTAAAAGACTTTTTCCACATGTCAGCTGCCGACGGTGGGCGGCGTGTGGTCATCGTGGACGCCGCCGATGAAATGAACCGCAACGCGGCCAATGCGATCCTCAAAGAGCTCGAAGAACCGCCCGCGAACACAACGATCATGCTGATCGCACATCAGCCATCGCGGCTTTTGCCCACGATCCGGTCGCGTTGCCGCGAATTGCGTTGCGCGAAACTGGGCGCAGACGATTTGCGCGATGCATTGGCCCAAGCAGGTCTGGACAACAGCAACGCCGAAGGGCTCGCAACACTCGCAGGCGGGTCCGCTGGCGATGCCGTGCGCCTGCTGCGCCATAATGGCCTGCCGCTTTACGCCGAACTCGTACACCTGCTTGATGGGCTGCCTAATGTGAACCGGACCGCTGCGCTGAAGCTCGCGGACACTTGTGCGGCTCGCGGGGCCGAAACCCATTACGGTTTGACGCTCGACCTGATCGACCAATTCATCGCCCGAGCGGCACATGCGGGTCTGTTCGGCGAACCCAATTTCCAAGCCGCCCCGAACGAGGCCCGCCTACTCGCCCGCTTGTCGCCAAACAATCACGCCGCACGTGGCTGGGCGCAATTGCAACAGGACCTGACCGCACGGGTCCGGCACGGGCGGGCGGTCAACCTTGACCCAGCCTCTTTGATCCTTGATATGATCTTTAAGATCGAACAAACGGCGCGCAATGTCGCCGCCAAATAAGGGCCGCACATGACCGCAACTATTGTCGACAGCCACTGCCATCTGGACTTTCCTGACTTTGACGCGGAACGCCCCGATGTGATCGCGCGCGCGCTGGATGCGGGCGTCGAACGCATGGTCACAATCTGCACGCGCCTGCGCAACGAACCATCCGTGCGCGCCATCGCCGAAGCCCATGCGCCCGTGTTTTACGCCGCTGGCACCCACCCGATGAGCGCCGCAGAAGAGCCATTGGCCACAGTCGAAGAGCTGATCAAAATGTCGGCCCATCCGAAATTTGTGGGCATTGGCGAAACCGGTCTGGATTACCACTACACTGCCGATAGCGCGGAAATCCAAAAACAATCCCTGCGCATCCACATCGCCGCTGCCCGCGAAACGAAGCTGCCATTGATCATCCATGCACGCGCCGCCGACGATGACATGGCGGCCATTCTGGCAGATGAATATGCAAATGGGGCCTATACTTGCGTGATGCACTGCTTCTCCAGCTCGCCCGAACTGGGCCGTGCAGCACTTGATCTGGGGTTCTATCTGTCGATGTCCGGCATCGCGACTTTCCCCAAAAGCCAAGAGGTGCGCGACATCTTTGCCGCCGCCCCCGTTGACCGGATTTTGGTCGAAACAGACAGCCCCTATCTCGCGCCCAAACCGTTCCGCGGCAAGCGCAATGAACCGGCCTATTCAGCCCATACAGCAGCCGTCGGCGCGGAAGTCATGGGCATGGATTACGCAGATTTTGCGGCCCAAACGACAGCGAATTTCGATCGCTTGTTCTGGAAAGCCAAAGCATGAGTGGTGACACCCTCACCTTTCGGATCCTCGGCTGCGGGTCCTCTGGCGGGGTGCCGCGCCTTGGCGGGCAATGGGGCGATTGCGACCCTGCAAATCCGAGCAACAGACGGGGCCGCTGCTCGCTACTGGTGACACGCACATCCGGCGACAAAATGACCCGCGTGCTGATCGACACATCCCCGGACATGCGCAGCCAATTGATCGACGCAAATGTCGGCACACTCGACGCAGTGGTCTACACCCACGCGCACGCCGACCATGTGCACGGGATTGACGATCTGCGCATGATTACATTCAACACGCGCCAACGCATGCAATGCTGGGCCGATGCAGACACAAGCAACGCGCTGCTCGCACGCTTTGGTTATATCTTTGCCACGCCTAAAGGATCGAATTACCCGCCTGTCTGCGAACTCAACCTGATCAACGGCGACATCAGCATTGACGGGGCTGCGGGACCAATCGCCTTGACGCCAATCACTGTCACACACGGCAATATCGACGCGCTCGGCTTTCGGATCGAAAACACTGCCTATATGCCCGACGTGTCCGACATCCCTGCCCCCGCATGGGATCAGCTTCAAAACCTCGACCTATGGATCGTTGACGCGCTGCGCCGGACGCCACATCCGACACATAGCCACTTGGACAAGACGCTCGACTGGATCAGCCAAGCTTCACCCAAGCAAGCGATCTTGACAAACATGCACAACGATCTGGACCACGACACCGTCGCTGCCGAAACACCTGATCACATTCGCCCTGCCTATGACGGTATGGAAATCACGCTTCCGCTCTAGTTTCTTCTGGCCCCCAATAAATACCTCCGCCGGAGGCTCCGACAGTGCGACAACCGAAAGGCCTGCTAAATGGGCGCACTCATCGATGTCATCCTGCCGGTTTTCTTGATTATCGGTTTCGGGTATCTGGCCGTTTGGAAAGGGTATTTCAGCGATGACGCCGTCGATGGGCTGATGAAATTTGCGCAGTCCTTTGCCATTCCCTGCCTGCTATTTCGAGCGATTTCTACGCTTGATCTGGATCAGAACTTTCACGCTGGGCTGATGATCAGCTATTACTGCGGCGCATTGGCGGGGTTTTTGATCGGCTTTGCGGGCGCAAAATTCTTGTTTCGCCGCAGTATTGAAGACAGCATCGCCATTGGCTTTGTCGGGCTTTTTTCAAACTCCGTTCTGCTGGGGTTACCGATTACGGAACAGGCTTACGGGCCGGATGCATTGACCAGCAACTACGCCATCATCGCAATCCATGCGCCGTTTTGCTACGTCATTGGGATTACCGCGATGGAAATCGCGCGCAACAAGGGCAATTCGCTCCGCGCCCTTCCAGCCAAGGTGCTGCGCGCGGTTTTCAAGAACGCATTGATTTTGGGGATCATACTGGGGTTTGTGGTGAACCTGTCAGGTATTGCCCTGCCAGCCGCGTTCACGGTGGCTGTTGACCTGATGGTGCGTGCGGCCCTGCCCGCCGCGTTGTTCGGGCTTGGTGGTGTGCTCTATCGCTATCGCCCCGAAGGCGACATGCGCACGATCATGTTCATTGTCACGGTGTCATTGGTCGTGCATCCGGTCGTGACTTTCGGGTTGGCAAAATACTTTGCCCTATCAACAGCCGACATCCGGTCCGCCGTGATCACGGGCGCGATGGCCCCGGGCATCAACGCCTATCTGTTCGCGAATATATATGGGGCCGCAAGGCGGGTGGCCGCTTCGGCGGTGCTCATCGGCACCGCCTTATCGACTGTATCTGCATGGGTCTGGTTGACCGTTCTCCCCTAGGCGGGCGACATACCGCGCAAGCGCTCTGACCGGCGGCGCAGCAACTCAACGGTCGCCAACAGCAAGATCGACAACAACACAAGGATTGTCGCGACCGCCAGAATGGTCGGGCTGATTTGCTCGCGCAGGCCAGTGAACATCTGCCATGGCAGTGTTTTCTGTGCAGCCGCACCGACGAACAGAACCACAACCACTTCGTCGAATGATGTAAT
>CAXIAL010000060.1:0-5910 GCA_964022435.1 uncultured Roseobacteraceae bacterium
TATCCGTCGCCTCGTAGCCCATGAACCGCAGGACCTCGGCCGTAGCACCCGCATCGGCGAGGCGCATATCCGCGCCTTGAAAGCCACGGATCGCCATTTCGGCAGGGATACCGCCGCCCGTCCAAGGCGCGCGCGCGTCATTGGTTTCGACAAGCGCAAAGCGGTCACCGTCGGGACCGTCAAACAGCACGCGGGTTTGGCCAAAGCGTTTGTCGGTCACAATATTGGCGATATGGAAAGACGCGAGCCTTTTGCCCCAAGCCGCGCTGGCGCCCATTGGGATCGCGAAAGATGTAACGCCGACCTCGCCCACGCCGCGGATTCCGCGTGCTGCGTTTTGAAACGGAAAATAGGTCATTACCGAGCCAGGCGTGCCGACTTCATCGCCGTAGTATAGGTGATAGACATCTGGCGCGTCGAAATTCACGGTTTTCTTGACACGGCGCAGACCAAGCACCTTTGTAAAGAAGGCATTGTTGTCGGACGCGCTGCTGGCGATGGATGTGACGTGGTGCAGGCCTTTGATCTGGGTCAGCATTGATGGCTCCTGTGGTGTGTTACCTGCAATGTAGATCATTTAGAAATGCGGAAAAGACCGATGGACGCACCGATTTGGTGCGCCCTTGCACATGACTTAGTCCTGCCAGCCAGACACTGACTTGGATTCGAGATATTCTTCGATTCCCCAAACGCCACCTTCACGCGCACGCCCTGACAGTTTGACGCCACCAAAGGGCGATCCATTGCCGCGCGACTGGCGGTTCATTTCCACCATGCCTGATTTCAGTGCGCGGGCCATTCGGTTGCGTTTGGCCCCATCGGTGGATTGCACGTAGTTGGTCAAACCATAGGGCGTGTCATTGGCGATGCGGATGGCGTCTGCTTCGTCCTTAAACGGAATGATAACAAGCACAGGTCCAAAGATTTCCTCTTGGGCGATGCGCATGTCGTTGCTGACATCGGCAAAGATTGTGGGGCGCACATAAAATCCGCGCGACACAGTGTCGGGCAGGCCGGTGCCGCCTGTGGTCAGGCGCGCGCCTTCATCGATGCCGGTTTGGATCATGCCTTGGATTTTGTCCCATTGGGTTTTGTTCACAACAGGGCCGAGGTGATCACCAGCTTGCGTGGTTGGGCCGACAGAAATCGACGCGGCTATGGCGGTGGCCTGTGCGACCACATCGTTATAGATCGACTGTTCCACAAGCAGCCGTGACGGGGCGTTGCAGGACTGGCCAGTGTTGCTCATACAGTCGCGCACGCTCCATTCGATTGCGCCATCGTCGGCATCGGCAAAGACGACATTGGCCCCCTTACCACCCAGCTCGAGCTGTACGCGTTTTAGCGTATCTGCGGCGGCCTTGGTAATCAGGCGGCCCGCGCGGGTGGAGCCAGTGAAGCTGATCATGGCGATGTCGCTGTGGGTCGAAAGCTGTTGGCCAACGCCCGCGCCGTCTCCATTGATGAGATTGAATACACCTGCTGGCACGCCGGCTTCGTGCATAATTTCGGCGAAGACGATGCCGGAAAGTGGGGCGTCTTCTGACGGTTTTAGGACCATCGTGCAACCAGCGATCATGGCTGGGAAAACCTTGAGTGCGATCTGACTGATGGGCCAGTTCCATGGCGTAATCATGCCAACCACGCCAATGGGGTCGTGGAGAATGCGCGCACCTGGCGTGCCATCGCCGAGCGGGGCATCCCAATAGATCTGATCGGCGGCTGCGATTGCATCGTCCAGCGCCCATGGCAGACAAGGGGCCTGCGCACCGTGTGCGAAATCATAAGGTGCGCCCATTTCCATGCGAATTGCCTCGCCCATATCGACAGCGCGTCTTTCGTAAACGTCGCGGATCTTTGAAACATAAGCGATGCGGTCTGCAACTGGCAGAGCCGACCATGCCGGAAATGCTGCATTGGCTGCCGCGACGGCGGCATCGGTATCCGCCTGATCGCCAAGTGAAATGGTTCCAATCTGGTTTTCGGTTGATGGGTCAATCACGGGGTAGTCGTGGGCCGAGGCGGGCGAAACCCATGTGCCATTGATATAGAACTGTTTGTTTTCGATCATTGGGATGCTCCGTTCGGCGGTGATGGGCTGGCATGCCCGAGTTGCAGTCATTATATACATTTGCAACGCAGACAACTTAAGGAGCACCGTCATGGGCTTGCGCATTAACGACACAATCCCGAATTTGACCGTTGAAACTGATCAAGGCGCGATCACGTTGCATGATTGGATCGGCGACAGCTGGGCCATTTTGTTTTCGCATCCAAAAGACTTCACGCCTGTTTGCACCACTGAATTTGGCGCAGTCGCACAATTGGCAGATGAATGGGAAAAACGCGGCACCAAGGTAATTGGTGTGTCAGTGGACGGTGTTGAAGACCACAAGAAGTGGAAAGCCGACATTGAAACTGTTGGTGGAGCCAAGGCAGGTTTCCCGATTATCGCAGATACAGGTTTGGAAGTGTCCAAGGCGTTCGACATGCTGCCAGCAGAAGCTTATTTGCCTGATGGCCGCACGCCAGCAGATAGCGCGACGGTCCGGTCAGTGTTCATCATTGGCCCAGACAAGCAGCTGAAATTGTCCATGACATATCCGATGACAGTTGGCCGTAACTTTGCAGAAGTTCTGCGTGCATTGGATGGATTGCAAACATCAACATCCCGTGGCGTGGCGACTCCAGCGAACTGGAATGTTGGCGATGATGTAATCATTCCAGCGACAGTTTCGGATGACGACGCAAAGGCGAAATTCGGCGAGTTTACAACGGTACTGCCTTACCTGCGCAAAACCAGCCTGTAAGCTAGAGTTACAATAACAAAGGCCCTCGCGTTTGCGGGGGCCTTTTGCGTTTTAAACGATGAATACCTGCGTGCCGACGGGCACCATGTCATACAGTTCTGCGACATGGTCATTGGTTAGGCGTACGCAGCCTGACGAAAAGCTGGTGCCAATCGTTTCGGGCTGAGGCGTGCCGTGAATGCGGTAGTAGGTCGGGTTTTTACCAACGTAGAGATACAGCGCCCGCGACCCCATCGGGTTCATCGGGTGGCCACCTGGCAGACCCGCGCGATACGGTCCATATACCTCTGGTTCAAGGTTGATCATGTTTTGGGTCGGAATCCAGCTGGGCCATTCGGCCTTGCGGCGGATCGTCAACATGCCAGTATGGTTGCGACCTTCACCGCCAAGTGCGACGCCATAGCGCCGTGCCTTGCCGTCGCCCAATGTCCAATAAAGATAGTGATCTTTCTTCACCACATGGATTTGCCCCGCGACGAGATCAGGATCTACATTCACGACCTTTGGCCGGAATTTCCAAGGCAGACGCGTATTGGCCAAGGCAGGAGTGGCAAGAAGAGAAACTGTGGCGGATGCCACAAACTGACGACGAGAGAACATGTAAACCTCAACTGATTACGTTTGATTTCGATCAAATCTATTGCCGGTTTGTATAGCCGGAAATCCGCTGTTCTCTAGCCAGTTTTGCGTCGAGATCAAAACCTGTTGCACAATTTCAAGCATTTTGAGCGAAAATTGGCTGGTTCGTTAGGTTTTTGGCGCAGTCAGCTGCAACTCTGCGGTGGCCTGACGTTACGAATAGGTTTGTGTGGCGGAAATCTGTCCAAAAGGTCGCCATGAAATACTTTGCGCGTTGCCCCACCCCCGCGCAGGCGCGAAAGGAGGCAACGCGAAAACGATGGTTAGGCGTCTTGTGTCAGCAATGCGCCAAAGGGGTTGTCGATGACCATCAGCCATTCACCGTTTTCCTGACGACGCAGAACAACCACGGAATAGCCGCTTTGTTCGATGACGGATCCATCCGGTGCAGCTCCTGACATGGTCCAAGTGGAATTGTGCAAGGCGATATCATCGGCGACGATGACCTCGTGCGCGGTGACGGTGATTTGCGGGTTGATGGCCATGAACCCCTCGAATGCGGCGCGCAAGGCAGGGGTGCCTTGAGCGGCCGTGCCGGGCTGGCCGATCAGGACACCGTTTTCCTCAAATGTGGCGAGGTTGGCGTCCATGTCGCCTGCGCCTACGGCTGCGTTATTTGCGTTTACGACGGCGGTGATTGCTTCGTGTGACATTGTCTGTTCTCCAGTTTGATTACAGACAATTGATAGCAAGGGGTGCTGACAGATAATGGCAGTAACTTTTAGCCCCCGAATGTTTTTCGCATCGCTTGGAAAATGACCGCCGTGGCGACATTGGCAAGGTTCAGCGACCGCACCCGTTTGTCGAGCATGGGCAGGTGGAACATCCGGTCCTCTAACCCGTCAAGGATCGCGATGGGCAGCCCCTTGGATTCGCAGCCGAACACCAGATAGGCGTCGGTTTGGTAATCAGGGGTGTAAAAACTCTCTTCGCCGTCTTCTTCAAAGAAATACAATTTGTCGCGGGCGGGTTGGCGGATGGTTAGGAAATCTTGCCAGCTGTCGTATTCGTTCAGGTTCACATGTTTCCAATAATCCGTGCCCGCGCGGCGGACCGATTTTTCGTCCAGCGAGAAACCGAGCGGCTTGATCAAAATCAGCTCGAGGTTCAACGCCACGCACGTCCGCCCAATGGCCCCCGTGTTGTAGGGGATTTCCGGTGTGACTAGGACGATTTTGAGGCTGTCGGACATGGGCTGGCTTTCTCGCGGGATCGGGGCGGGCAGTTTCATAGCGTGGCTATCTGACCGCCCCGCAACTATCCAGTCTTTACAGAGTTGTCTTGAACCGGTTCGGTTTGTTGCTGTCGACCAATGTGCTGAAATCCGCCATGCCCATGTCCATTGACCACACTCCAACCTAATTCTGTTGCGTCGTTTGATTTTATGGTTGTTGAATGAGGCCGACAGCAATTGCGCCTTCGATCAGCGACGGTGCAATCACATGGCCCATTGCGCGGTATTCGTCTGATGGGGCAATCAGATCAGGCACTTGAACAGTGCGGGCCCCTGACGTGATGGCGGCACGTGTTCCCGTTTCGCTGTCTTCAAACGCAACGCAGTCTTTGGGGGCGTACCCAAGTCGTGCGGCCGCGGTCAGATATACCTCGGGGTCGGGCTTGTGCTTGGTCACCATATCGCCGCCGATGACAAATTCGAAATGGGCCAGTAGGCCTACGGCATCAAGCTGCCGACTGGCGCGTTCCGTTTCAGTCGAAGTAGCGACGGCAAGCGGATTGCCTTGCTCTGTAAGCATTTGGAGAAGTTCTGCTGCGCCTTCTTTGATGGGGATCGTGTGATCAAGCGCGGCATCGATACGCTGGTCCCATTCGGCGTCAAATGCGTCAAAATCGACGTCAGGGCCCAAGCTCTCGATTATGATCTGCCTGGATTTTGGACCGCGCAGTCCGACACATTTTAGAAACGTCTCGGGGCTATCCGATAGTGAGAAATGACGTCGCGTGTCAACAAAGCAGGACAGGCAAACTTGTTCTGTGTCCAGCAATAAACCGTCCATATCAAATATCACGGCGGGCAAAGTCATAGTGAACCTCAATCCTAATTGGAAACAACAATGAGGCAATCGTAGCCCGTTCACACTGAAATGCTACGGTAATCTAATGCGGTAAAACGCAAAAAAGCCCCAGCGTTTCCACCGGGGCTTTCTTATTCATAGCAGCAAAGATTAGTCCTCGGACTTTTCTTCTTTTGCTGGCTCGCCAGTTTCCTGATCGACGACTTTCATGGACAGGCGTACCTTGCCACGATCGTCAAAGCCCAGCAGCTTGACCCATACTTCTTGACCCTCTTTGAGGACGTCGGAAGGGTGGTTCAGGCGGCGGTTTTCGATTTGGGACACGTGTACCAGACCGTCGCGCTTGCCAAAGAAGTTCACGAACGCGCCGAAGTCGACGAGCTTCACAACCTTACCTTTGTAGATCACGCCTTCTTCTGGCTCTGCCA
>CAXIAL010000061.1:0-5510 GCA_964022435.1 uncultured Roseobacteraceae bacterium
TGCAACGTGTTTGTCGCCCGACCGCATGAGATTAAATTCAATGCCCTGATGCGGCCCAATGCCATTTGGCATTTCCATCCTTAGTCGGCTTTCGTTGCGGCATCCAACTCTGCCGCCTTTTTCTCAACCTGCTCAACAATATGTTCGATCATGTCTTCGTTGCTTTGTTTATGACTTTGCTTGCCGGCCAAATAGACCATGCCGGACCCTGCCCCGCCGCCGGTGAAACCGACGTCGGTCATCAAGGCCTCGCCCGGGCCGTTCACGACGCAACCGATAATCGATAGCGACATGGGCGTTTTAATGTGTTCGAGCCGCTGCTCCAACGCCTCGACCGTCTTAATCACGTCAAAGCCTTGGCGCGCGCAGGATGGGCAGGAAATGATGTTCACGCCGCGGTGGCGCAACCCAAGGGATTTGAGGATCTCAAAGCCCATTTTGACCTCTTCCACGGGGTCAGCAGACAAAGACACACGGATCGTGTCACCGATGCCCGCCCAAAGCAGATTGCCCATGCCGATGGCCGATTTGACTGTGCCTGAGATCAGACCGCCCGCTTCGGTGATGCCAAGGTGGATCGGTGCGTCGGTGGCATCAGCCAACTGTTGATAAGCGGCGGCGGCCATGAAGACGTCAGACGCCTTACAGCTAATCTTGAATTCATGGAAATCGTTGTCTTGCAGGATTTTGATGTGATCCAGCCCGCTTTCAACCATCGCATCGGGGCATGGTTCAGCGTATTTATCCAGCAGATGCTTTTCCAGCGACCCTGCATTCACGCCAATGCGGATTGAGCAATTGTGGTCGCGCGCGGCTTTGATCACCTCTTTGACGCGCTTTTCGTCACCGATGTTGCCGGGGTTGATGCGCAAACAGGCGGCCCCTGCTTCGGCGGCTTCGATCCCGCGTTTGTAGTGGAAATGAATGTCCGCGACGATTGGCACGGACACTTCTGGCACAATCAATTTGAGCGCCTTGCTGGATGCCTCGTCTGGCACAGAGACACGCACAATATCGGCGCCCGCGTCAGCAGCAGCCTGAATTTGCGCAATCGTGCCTTTGACATCAGTGGTCAGCGTGTTCGTCATTGTCTGTACGGAAATCGGGGCATCGCCACCGACCGGCACATTGCCTACCATGATCTGGCGGGATTTGCGGCGTTCGATGTTACGCCAAGGACGAATGTGATTGAGAGACATAGCATGCGGCCTTTGATCAAGAACAACGATGCTCTCTATCTATTCAGCCCAAACGCGCTGAACAACCATCAAGGCAGGATTTATTGTGCCGGGCAGCCTGTAGAGGCGAACAATTCTGCCGCAGTCGTCAGATCGGACGCCACAACCGAAACAAGGCCACAATCTGCGGCCATATTCGCAGGTTGATATGACGCAAGCAGGTTTGTCGGCGACAGGTCGAGGTTCGACGTCACCGTGCCATTGCGCCCCGCAGGACCAAAGTGTTCGCCATTGACCGCAAAGTAGATCGCGCCACTTTCACCAACACGCAATGTGGCAGGTTCTTCGGTGGCTGGCATCGCGAATTTATCGCCCGCATCCAAGATACCTTCGAAAATAACGGAACCATCGGCAGCACGTACACGCACCCATGCCGGGCGCGCTGCAACCAGTTCGACTTCTGGGATTGGGCCTTCATTGACTTGGATCGCAGGCGTCCCGTCTTGGGCGTCTACTGCTGCAAGCAATGACGCATCAGGCGACGGCGCCAAAGAGCCAAAGCTGCCAGGGTTCAATGTGGAAATCGGGCCATCACGTGCAATCAAGACCGGCACGTCCAGCACCTGTGGGCGATACAACCGATCCAGCGCTTCTGGTGACGGGGCTTCGATTTGGGCCAATGTGTCGATCTGGCCCGCAACTGTCGATGCACCCGCCAGCGGGTCCACGTCTGATACAACGATTGGTGTCTGTTCAACCGGTGCGAACTGAACCTTTTGGACTTCTTGCAGGATCGTCCATCCACCAAAGCCAAGGCCACCCACCAATGCGATCAAAACCGCGATCGACCCAATGGCGCCCGGTTCAATGCGCGACAACATCGCGTCCCCTGCGGGTACAAACGGTGTCGCGGCACCAGCAAAAATATCTTTGTTTTCGGATGAACCGAAATCTTGGCGCACAGGTTTCGCGGATGACGCGTCGGATGACATGCCGTGGGCCGTCGCAAAGCCACTTTCACGGCAGAACGTATCGAATGCCCAATCGGGGTCCATGTTCAAATAACGGCCATAAGACCGCACATAGCCGGCAATGAAGCCAGGCGTATCAAAGGCAGAAGGATCAGCATTTTCGATCGCGGCGATGTAAGCGGCCTTGATTTTCAGCTCGCGTTGCACGTCCAAAAGGCTCTTGCCCATGGTCGCACGTTCGCCGCGCATCAAATCCCCAAGACGCAGCTCGAACCCATCAAAGCCTTTGGCTTCAACGTCCTCAGCAGCTTTGGCGCGTCTGAAGGGTTTCCCGATCATTGGTCGTCCCGTATTTTGCATGCCCCAGAAAACAGTCGGATCGAATCGACAATCCCGTTTTCGTTAACCTTAGGATATCACAGCGCAACCTAAGATGCACATGCAGAAAAACTAGCCGGTTAATTCGGCACGATTCAGCGCACAGTGCGACCAAAGTTCGTCCATTGCGCCAATCAATGCATCAATCTCTGAAGGACCATGCACGGGCGATGGGGTAAACCGCAAACGCTCTGTGCCGCGTGGCACGGTTGGGAAATTGATGGGTTGCGCATAGATACCATGCTCTTCGAGCAGTAAGTCAGACATTTTTTGCGTATGAACCGGATTGCCCACGATGACAGGCACGATGTGGCTGCCGTGATCGACGACAGGCAAACCCAGCCCCTTGAGCCGCAGTTTAAGAATACGTGCTTGTGTCTGATGCGCGTCACGCAGGCCTTGATCGACTTTCAGATGCGCGACAGATGCCGCGGCCCCTGCTGCAACCGCGGGCGGCAAGGATGTCGTGAAAATAAAGCCCGGGGCATAAGACCGGATCGCATCGCACATTGCAGGGGACGCTGCGATATAACCGCCCATCACACCGTAAGCCTTGGCCAAGGTGCCATTGATGATATCGACACGGTCGAGCAGACCGTCACGTTCCGCGATCCCGCCACCGCGTGGCCCGTACATGCCAACAGCGTGGACTTCGTCCAGATATGTCAGCGCGCCAAATTCATCCGCCAAATCGCAAATTTCCGCGATTGGACCAAAATCACCATCCATCGAATAAACGGATTCGAATGCAATCAGCTTTGGCGCTGCCGGATCGTCAGCAGCAAGCAATTCGCGCAGGTGATCCAAATCATTGTGGCGGAAAATACGTTTCGCCCCGCCGTTACGCCGCACGCCTTCAATCATGGATGCGTGGTTCAACGCGTCCGAGTAGATGATCAACCCCGGAAACAGTTTTGGCAGCGTCGAAAGCGTTGCATCATTGGCGATATAGGCACTGGTGAACAACAACGCGGCTTCCTTGCCGTGCAAATCTGCCAGCTCCGCCTCTAACCGTTTATGATATACTGTCGTGCCAGAAATATTGCGTGTTCCACCAGATCCCGCGCCAGTCGCATCCAAAGCCTCGTGCATGGCGGCCAATACAACCGGGTGCTGGCCCATGCCCAAATAGTCATTACCACACCAAACCGTCACCGGCTGCTTTTCCCCATCCGGCCGTGTCCAAACCGCGTGGGGGAACTGGCCACGCTCGCGCTCAATATCAATAAACGTGCGATAGCGGCCTTCGGTATGAAGGTTCTCAATCGCGTCATTCAACATCGCATCGTAGTTCAAGGGACGACTTCCTTATTCGGATCAGCGGACGTCAGATCAATGACGCTTAGAATTGTTCTAGAACACATATAGGGCCTCATCGGCTGGGGCAATACGCTACAAACTGTCGCTCCCCCCTGCTTGGCCTTACGACAGTGGCGCGCTAGGCTGACGTGGATCGCAATCAAAAGGCACGAAATCATGACCCTTCCCCCCGTTCTCGCAAAAATTGATGAAAATCTGGATGATGCGGTGGAGCGTCTGCGTGATCTTTTGCGTATCCCTTCGATTTCAACCGATCCCGCATTTGCCGCCGCATGTGAAAACGCAGCTGATTGGCTGGTCGCTGACCTTAAATCCATCGGTTTTGACGCCTCTAAACGCAACACGACAGGTCATCCAATGGTCGTGGCCCATTCTGCTGGCGAAGGGCCACGCATCTTGTTTTACGGCCACTATGACGTGCAGCCCGTCGATCCACTGGACCTGTGGGACAATGATCCGTTTGACCCCCAAATCGAAGACACCGCAAATGGCAAAGTCATCCGTGGCCGCGGCTCTTCCGATGACAAAGGCCAGCTGATGACATTTGTCGAAGCCTGCCGGGCATGGAAACAAGTGCATGGGTCATTGCCTGCCAACATCACGATCTTTTTCGAAGGCGAAGAAGAATGTGGATCGCCATCGCTGATTCCCTTTATGGAAGACAACGCAGACGAGCTGACGGCTGGGATTGCTTTGATCTGCGACACCGGACTTTATGGCGATTCCACCCCCGCCATCATCACGCAACTGCGCGGCCTTCTGGGCGAAGAGATTACGATTACCGGCCCGAACAAAGATCTGCATTCGGGCATGTATGGCGGCATCGCGATGAACCCTGCCCGCGTTTTGGCAAAAATTATTGCCAGTCTGCACGACGAAAACGGACGGATCACCGTGCCTAATTTCTATGATGGCGTGCCAGAGCTGTCGAATGAACTGGCAGCCGCATGGGATGACTTGCGGTTTGATGAAAAACAATATCTGGGCAGCGTCGGCCTATCGGAACCCGCAGGTGAAAAAGGGCGTCGCCCTCTCGAAATGATCTGGTCTCAGCCCACATGCGAAGTCAACGGCATGACATCAGGCTACACAGGCGATGGGTTCAAAACCGTGCTGCCCTCTATTGCCACTGCAAAGCTAAGCTTTCGCCTCGTCGGCACGCAGGACCCGTTGAAAATTCGTGACAATTTCCGGGCAATGGTCACGGCGATGGTGCCGTCCGATTGTCAGGTGACATTTGGCGACCACGGCGCATCCGCGGCAGGTCAAATGTCGACGTCCGATCCTGCATTCGCTAAAGCACGCAAAGCGTTAACCGATGAGTTTGAACAAACCGCAGCATATGTGGGGTGCGGCGGGTCGATTCCCATTGCAGGGCACTTCAAATCAATTTTGGGGATGGATGCGATGTTGATCGGTTTTGGCAAAGACGACGACCAAATCCATTCTCCTAATGAGAAATATGACCTGACATCGTTTCACAAAGGCACCCGGTCTTGGGCGCGAATCCTGTCTGAACTGACGCGCTAAACACTATTTGCTGCATCGGCAAACGCTGGTGCAGCACCGATTTCTTCTGGCCGCAAATACCTCGGGGGAATTGGTCCAACGGACCAAGGGGGCAGCGCCCCCAAAACATCTCGAATTGTATGGGATTGGGAAA
>CAXIAL010000062.1:0-5445 GCA_964022435.1 uncultured Roseobacteraceae bacterium
TGCGCGCAGTGCGATTGTTGAAACTTTTGGGCGCACCCTTTGGTGAAGTCGGGTGATCTGCGCCAAGAGCCACAGGCCTGTTGCCGCGCTTAGCCAAACGACGATCCCCCAGCCTGCGCCAATGGCACTGGCTTTAAACTCTGCCGCCTTGCGGAGGACTGCGCGTTGATTTTGAACCACATGAACCTGCGCGTCGGTTAGCACAGGGTAGGCGCGGCTATAAATTGGCCCGTTTTCGGCCGAGCCATTGAATTTCCGAAGCTTGCCGCTTCTGTTGACCTCTATGAAGTCACCAAATTTGTCCCGATACATCCCACAAGTACTGTAGTTGTAAACAAGACAGGTATGAGCCGGTACCGGCGCGAACCTATAATCATTGTATATCTGTGGTTCAGCGATCAACCGCCCGATCACACCCCCGAAAAGGATGAGTGAGAAGCCTGTCAACAGTCCCCATAAAGTTGGTTTCATCAAAGTTCATCACACCCGTTAAATTGTCATCTTTATGCTGTAATCTTTAGCAAGGAATGATGACGAAATTTGGACGACAGCATGTTCTAAGATGGTTTGCAGTAGCTTGGCCTTGGACTTTTAGGATTAACCGATCGATCAATTCGCGTCACCGGAAGCCACACCACACGACCCACAGAACTTGTAAAACGAATTGTCCCGCGTCCCACAATTCTCGCATTTCGTGAACAGGTTGAACCCGCAGTGGACGCAGAAATCGACCATTGGGGCGTCTTCTTTTTTGGCTTTGGGGTTCCCGAATGAGCGGTCGCAGCTGGGGCATTGGCAGTCGTTGATCTTCTTCACGGCTGTTTCATAGGCGATTAATTTGCGTTTGTCGGCTTCGGGTTGTTGTTCCTCGGATTGCTTTTTGTCGACATAGGCTTTCATCCATTTGATCGCGAAATGGGCGGCGATCAGGGTCAGGACGATGCCTACAATCGTGCGCACATAGCCGCCGTATGACGGCATATAGGGGACCAGTTCGACGAAGAAAGCAAAGAGCGAGAACAGCACGAAGCCGCGGTAGATTGGCCAGTAATTCGATCCGCGTTTCTTGGCGATCATCCATGCGGATACCAGCAGTAAGGGCAGGGTGAGCGCGAGGCGGAGCATGAACACCTTCAGTACTTCCCAATCGCGGGCCTTTTCATAAGGGGCGTAGGCCGCGTCCCTGATCTCGCGCCGTTGGGTTTCCAATTCGGCCAAGCGCCGGTTTTGCTTTACGGCCTCTTGACGCAGGGTTTCAATCGCCCGCTCTGCCTGGCGCTTGGCTAGCTTGAGTTGTTCGATCTCTTGCACACGGGCCACGACTTCGGGGTTTTGATCGTCGGATGCGGTGGCCGTGCGCGTCTGTATTCAGCTTTCAAAGCTGGCGCGTTGGTTACGGTAATCCATGCTGCGCGAATTGAGCAGGAATTCGGCATCCTCAATGTCGTTCGCATTTTGGGAGAGGGCGGATTGCACGGATTTAATGTCAGCGGCGACCGAGTCTTGGGCGGTTTCGTTGATGTAGGCGTCGACGGTGATCCGGCTGCCCGCTGTGGGGACATCCGACATGATCAATTACCCCAATTGGATCAGAAAGGCCGAAATCACGACCGACAGGATCCACATGGCGAGGTTGAACCAAAACAGGGGGCGGCGGGCGGCTTTCATAGGGCGATCCAATGCTGTGAGCTTTGTCAGAGGCTAGGCGGCGCGCGCCTAGGTTGCAACGCCTATTGCTTGGGTTCGACGACGCCGATGCGGTTCAGGAAGTCTTCTAGCTCGCTGCGCCCAGTGTCCGAATTCTCGGTCTTCAGCGCGTCAAAACGTTCCCTAAGCTTTTGTTTTTCATCGCCTTTGCAGTCGTTCCATGGGCGTCCCTGCAGGGCCATGTGCAAAACGTAATACATGATGAAATGGGGGCGTGTGCCGGCCTGTAATAACCGAACATAGGCGGCATCGGCCCCCATATCGCGCAGTTGTTCGGCCGACGTAATTCCAACGGCGGTCAGCGCCTTTTCCTGTGCGGGGCCAATGTTGCGAATGGTGGTCAGATCGGACATGCGCCCAGCTTAATGCGCGCACGAAAAAAGGGCCAGTGGGCGGCTCGCGATCATCAGGGAGGTGGATGCGCAAACTGTCCGCTGGCCGTGATCTTCTCTACACGTAGACGTTAGATACTTGCGTAATCGGTAAACACCGGTTTGGACGGAGGTATGCTGTCCTTCGCCTGCGCAGGAGTGGGGCGCGGGGCCGAAGGTGAAGTGCCGATTGGTCTGGACGTTGCCATAACGCGTATCCTTGGTCTGCCTCTGGTTGGCCTCTTGGTCGGGCCATAAAAAAGCCTTGCGCAGGAGTGTGTCCCGCGCAAGGCGTAAATGTGGCAAGAATGTGGCGACTATTTCGCGCGCGGCTTGCGTGGCTTTGCTTTGCCGCCCGGTGGGACGAACCGCTTGGATGTATCTGTTGCCTTTGGCTTGGGTTTGCCCGCAGCACCCGCTTTCTTAAAGCTTGGCTTGCCGCCATCGGACTTACCCTTGTAGCCGTCGGATTTGCCTTTGTAGCCACCGTCCGACTTGCCTTTGTAACCATCAGATTTGCCCTTATAGGCTGGCTTGCCGCCATCTTCGGAACGGGCCTTATACGGCTTTTTCTTTGCAACCAACGCGTCGCCGTGGTCCTTGCGGGCCGGTTTGGAAAAGTCGGATTTCTTGTGACGTGGCTTGGCCGGACGGGTGTCGTCGCCGCGTGGCTGGATGGCCGCAACGTGATCTTGGGCCGATGGTGGTGGCGTGAATGTGTCGCGCGGTTTACGCGGGCGATCATCGCGGTTGTAGGCAGGTTTGCCGCCACGATCACCGCGTGGTTTGTCGTTATAGTCACGCTTGGTTTTACGCGGTCCACCACGTTCGCCAAGGGCAGGCGGGCCATCAAGCGCCGTCAATTTCGCCTGATTTTCCAAGGACATGTCTTTTCCCACGGCCTTCAGGAAGCCCGCAACAGCAGGTTCGGAAATCTCGACGAAGGTTTCACTGGGCTGAATGCGGATCGCACCAATTTCCTTTTTCGTGATGCCACCGGCGGTGCAGATCATTGGCAGCAACCAGCGGGCTTCTGCCTTGCCTTCGCGGCCAACATCGACGCTAAACCATTTGGACGGACCAAATTCCTTGCGTTCTTTTGGCGAACGATCAGGGCGGTCGGCGCGGTCAGGGCGCTGTGGGCCGTCTTTGTATTCAGACAGATGTTCTGGCGCGGAATTTTTGCCTGCGAACAGGCGCAGGTAAGCGGCAGCAATCTTTTCTGGTGCATGGGCGGCCAGCAGTTTTTGCGCGAATGCAGCATCGTCTTCGGACACTTCTTCGTTCCAGACCGGATCTTCCAACAGGCGCTCTTGATCACGGGCTGTGACCTCGGCGGCTGTTGGTGGGTTGCCCCAAGTTGCCTCCAGCTTGCCCCATGTCAGCAGGTTCATTGCGCGGCGCTTCATTTTCGCAGGTGCAATCAGGGCAGAAACCCCTTTGCGACCAGCGCGGCCAGTACGGCCAGAGCGGTGCAACAATGTTTCGGCATTTGTCGGCAATTCGGCGTGGATAACCAGCTCAAGGTTCGGCAGGTCGATCCCACGGGCGGCGACATCAGTCGCCACACACACCTTTGCACGGCCGTCGCGCATCGCTTGCAGCGCGTGGGACCGTTCTTGCTGGGAGAGCTCGCCGGACAGGGCAACAGTGGCAAAACCACGGTTGGACAGGCGGGTCGTCAGGCGGGTTACCGATGCGCGGGTGTTACAAAACACAATCGCGTTTGGCGCATCATAGAACCGCAGCGTGTTGATGATTGCAGCGTCGATGTCGTGGTTGGCTACAGACAAGGCGCGGTATTCGATATCGGTGTGCTGGGATTCTTTAGAGACGGTCGCAACACGTTCGGCGTTTTTCTGGTAAGACTTCGCCAGTTTCGCAATCGCGGCAGGCACAGTCGCAGAGAACATCAAGGTCCGGCGTGTTTCTGGCGCTTCACCAAGGATGAATTCAAGGTCTTCGCGGAAGCCAAGATCAAGCATCTCGTCGGCTTCGTCCAAAACAATCGCGCGGATGTCGGACATATCCATGGACCCACGCATGACGTGGTCTTTCAGACGACCAGGGGTAGCGACGACGATGTGTGCACCGCGGTCCAGCGCGCGACGTTCGTCGCGCATATCCATGCCACCGACACAAGACGCCATGGTCACGCCAGCACCGGCATAAAGCCACTGCAGCTCGCGTTTGACCTGCAAGGCCAATTCACGTGTTGGGGCGATACACAGGGCCAATGGGCGGCCAGCAGGGCCGAAATGGCCGTCTTCTGCGAGGATCGTCGGCCCGATCGCCAGACCGAAACCTACGGTTTTACCCGATCCGGTTTGGGCGGAAACCAACAGGTCTTTGCCTTCAAGGTCGGGATTGATGCAGGCCTCTTGCACAGGGGTCAGCGTGTCGTAACCCTGTTTCGCCAATGCATCGGCGAGGGTTTGAATAATATTGGACATAGGTCAGCTTTCAGCTTTGATCAGTTTGCGCCCCGATGCATCCGGCAATCGGGTTCCATAAAAGGGCGCTCACTTACTATCCATCATCAAGCATCTGGCCCTAGGCGCGGGCACTACCATGGTTGGGCATTATGTCAAAGGATTTGGGCAGATTAATCCGCACCGCATAGCGGCTATGCGTTACTGGGTCGCGGGTTTCGCGGTCATCCACAGCCACGGGGTCGGGGTGCTGCGCCATTCCCACAAGGCAATCAATCGGTCCAGATCATTGGAATGATCCATCCATTTGGGCAAGCCTGCCACATCCAGATCGCGGCCAAGTTCCAATACATCATGGGTTGCCTCGAACCGGCTGCGGATGATGGACACCATGTCCTTGTTCGCGCTTGGGTGGCACTCGACCAGAATATCCGCGCCATATAGGCCGCGGGCCTTTGCAGGATCCAGCAGATCCAATTCAGCGCCTTCTATATCGCAAATAACGACTGTGCGGTGGCGCAGGCAGATATCGAAATCCGCATGGGTCATTTGCCCGCCAATCTCGACACGATCCTCTACACCGTTGAGCGCAGAGAGCCGTTTACACTTGCGCCGCGCAATCGCGCTGGCGTCCCGCGCCCACACTGTGGCGTGGTGCAATCGGCGGGCAAGTCCCACGGCGTAGTATCCTTCGGCGCTGCCAACATCGATAACAAGTTCGGGGGCGCTGGCGATGATTTGATCCATGATCGGGGCCAGCGTGCTTTCATAAACGCCCAGCAAGCGCGGTGCGCCACCGCCTTCGGAGGCCGGCACCCCGTAGTTCATACCAAGAAATGGGCCATGTTTGATCGTGCGACCCGATTTCTGCACAATGGTGTTTTCAATTAGCTTGGCGCGCCATTTGGCCAACATCCGAAACGCAAGGTTCAGCT
>CAXIAL010000063.1:0-5219 GCA_964022435.1 uncultured Roseobacteraceae bacterium
GTTCTGTGAAGACGGCGACGCGATCCGGGTCTGGGCGCGCAAGCGCGAAAACCGCGTGTTGATCGTTGTCGAGGACACTGGTCCGGGCATTCCGAATGAGGCGCTGACCAAGGTTTTCAAACGCTTTTATTCCGAGCGACCAGCGGGTCAATTTGGCAACAACTCTGGTTTGGGCTTGGCGATTTCGAAACAGATCGTCGAGGCGCATGGCGGTGTGATCTGGGCTGAAAACATCCGTCCAAGCGAAGCCGACATGACATCAGAGCCACTTGGTGCGCGTTTTGTTGTCGGTCTGCCGGTCTAACAGGTGACCCAGCAAACGGTGCATGCGAATTGTGTCGCGCTCGGCGATAGGGGCGTTTTGATCACTGGTGCGAGCGGGTCCGGTAAATCGGCTCTTTCACTTGAATTGATGGCCTATGGTGCTGCGCTCGTTTCTGACGATCAGGTCACGCTGGAAAACCGGAATGGGGCGTTGATCGCAACTGCGCCACCGTCGATTTCCGGACTGATCGAAGCCCGTGGTTTTGGCATTCTAAAGGCGATCGCATTGCCCCAGGCAACTGTGGTTTTAGTGGTCGATATGGACCAGCAAGCCACAGGCCGATTGCCCGATTTACAGGTCGCAACATTTCTGGAATGCGCGCTTCCCTTGCACTACCCCGCCAAAGGCTTAAGTTTGGGGCCTGCGATAATGCAGTTTCTTCGCGGCGGAAGCAGCCAAGCATGACAAACAATGGATTGATAGAACCTGAAATTCTGCTTGTGACAGGACCCTCGGGTGCTGGGCGATCCACTGCGATCCGCGCGTTAGAAGACCTCGGATATGAGGTTATCGACAACCTGCCGTTGTCGTTGCTGCCACGGCTTTTGGATGGTCCACCGCCAACAAATCCTTTGGCGCTGGGGCTGGATGTCAGAAACCGGGATTTTAGTGTGTCGGCACTGAATGACGCGATTGAACGGCTGGTAGAGCGCAATGATCTGCGAGCTCAAGTGCTTTATGTCGATGCATCAGAAGAAGAACTGGTCCGGCGATATTCTGAAACCCGCCGGCGTCATCCGCTAGCGCCGGTCGGCCCACCGTTGGATGGCATTCAGCGTGAAAGAAATTTGTTGATCCCGATACGTGCGCAGGCTGACGTATTGATCGACACAACTGGGCGCACCGTTCACGACACCCGCGCAGAGGTTGAAAAATGGTTTGCAGCCTCGGACGGGCGCACGCTTGGGGTGACGGTCCACTCGTTTTCCTACAAGCGCGGGCTGCCGCGCGGTTTGGATATCGTATTGGATTGTCGGTTTCTGCAAAATCCACATTGGGAACCAAGCCTGAGAAACAAGGATGGTCGAGATGATGCTGTTGCGACCTATGTCGCCGACGATCCACGGTTTGACGCGTTCTTTACGCAAATCCTCGACTTGGCGCAGCTTCTTATTCCGGCCTACAAAGAAGAAGGAAAGACGCATCTTTCGATTGGCTTTGGGTGCACTGGTGGGCAACATCGGTCTGTCACGGTCGCTGAAAGACTTGCCGAAGCCCTTGCACAGGAGGGTTGGCAGGTGTCTAAACGTCACCGAGAGATGGAACGGCGTGACGCGCAAGTCACGCGAGACAAAGGGTCGCAAGCTTGATCGGAATCGTGATTGTCGCACATGGCGGGCTGGCAGGTGAATACCTGTCTGCGGTTGAACATGTCGTTGGCCACCAAGAGGGCATGCGCAGCATTGCCATCGGTGCCGAAGATGATCGTGCGCGCAAGCAAGACGAAATTTGTGACGCGGCGGACGCGGTTGATGTAGGCGCAGGCGTTGTGATCGTCACCGATATGTTCGGTGGCTCTCCTTCGAATTTGTCGTTGCGTGCCTGTAGCCCATCCAACAGACGCATTTTATATGGCGCGAATTTACCAATGTTGATTAAGCTCGCCAAATCGCGGCAGATGCCTGTCGTTGACGCCGTCGACGCCGCGCTGGATGCTGCGCATAAATACATAAATAGCCACAGTGTAGGGCAGCCATAATATGACAACGCGCCGTTTGAAAATCGAGAACATCAAAGGTCTGCACGCCCGCGCGTCAGCCAAGCTTGCGGCCGTTGTCGAAGAGTTCGACGCGACAGCTACGGTCTCCAAGGATGGTATGGATGCCGGCGGTGACAGCATTATGGGGCTCTTGATGTTGGCGGCGTCTATCGGGACGCATATTGATGTGACGACTGCGGGAAACGAGGCCGAACAACTTGCCGATGCGATCCAAGAACTGGTCGCTGACAAGTTCGGCGAAGGCGATTGAGCGAAGCTGGCGACGTGACCGACAAAAATCGTATCCCTGCCACATCAGAGCCCCCGCGCGTCTATGATCGCCGGAGCCTGACCTATTCGAACACCTTTGACAGTGCGGTCAAGCGAACGGTCATTCGTGCCATCGAATTGCTGACGGGCAAGCTGCGGATTGCGCGACTGGTCCGGAAGTTTGAGCGCCAAGGCCCTGTGAAGGGGCAGGCGTTCTGGCGTGCATCTTTAGACGTTATGGGGATCGATCTTCTGACACCGCCCGCACAGCTCGCGCGGATACCGGCCAGTGGACCGGCGATCCTTGTTGCAAACCATCCGCACGGATTGGTCGACGGTATGATCTTGGCGGACTTGGTTGGCCGCGTGCGCAATGACTATCGCATTCTGACCCGCTCAATTCTGACGGGAATCGATGAAGAAGCGGCAAGCTATACCATTCCAGTTCCGTTTCCACATGAACCGGACGCGCAGGCGAAAATGGTGGCCATGCGCCACGCCGCAATGGACCATTTGAAAGCAGGCGGATTGGTTGCCATCTTTCCGTCTGGGGTGGTGGCCAGCTCTGACAACATGTTTGGACCAGCGATCGAACGAGAATGGAACGTGTTCACGGCCAAAATGATCCGGACGTCAGGTGCAGCTGTGGTTCCCTGCTATTTTCCGGGCGCCAATTCGCGGGTTTATCAAATTGCGAATAGGTTTTCCGCAACTTTGCGGCAAGGTTTGCTGCTGCACGAAATTGTTCATTCTTTGAACAAGCCGCAGCAACCAATCGTCGGTCATCCCATTGACCCAACCGAGATTGCAAAGCGATCAAGCGATCCGCGCGCATTCATGGCGTGGCTTCGCAGTTGGACGTTGGGGTTGCGCGACTAACGCGTTGGCACAGGTACGTCACCGCGATAGTCATAAAAGCCACGTTGGGTTTTACGACCAAGCCAGCCGGCCTCGACATATTTTGTCAGCAACGGGCACGGGCGATATTTCGTATCGGCCAAGCCGTCGTGCAGCACATTCATGATTGCCAAACATGTGTCCAACCCGATGAAATCTGCAAGCTCTAGCGGTCCCATTGGATGGTTCGCGCCCAGTTTCAAGGATGTGTCGATGGACTGCACGGACCCGACCCCTTCATAAAGCGCATAGACCGCCTCGTTGATCATCGGCATTAAAATCCGGTTTACGATGAAGGCAGGGAAATCCTCTGATGCGGTGCTAGTTTTACCCAGTTTGGCAACGACGGATTCGCAGGTTTTAAATGTCGCCTGGTCGGTCGCAATGCCCCGGATCAGTTCGACCAATTGCATGATCGGCACGGGGTTCATGAAATGAAACCCCATGAATTTTTCAGGCCGGTCGGTGCGAGATGCTAACCGTGTGATCGAGATCGAAGAGGTGTTCGACGTCAGGATCGTATCAGGTTTCAGATGCGGCAGCAGATCGTCAAAGATCGCTTGTTTGATCGTCTCGCGTTCTGTCGCTGCCTCGATAATCAAGTCGGTTTGACCAAGGTCGGTCAGCGTTTTCGTCGTACCAATACGGCCAATGGCATCCGTTTTCGTCGCGGTTTCGATCACACCTTTGCTGACCTGCCGTTCGAGATTTCGGTCAATCAAAGCGACAGCGGCCTGTAACGCATCTTCGCTGATATCTGTTAGCAGGACTTCATATCCAGCCAGTGCAAAAACATGCGCAATTCCATTGCCCATTTGGCCAGCGCCAACGATCCCCACGCGTTCGATTGTCATCCGCTCATCCTTGATTGCTTGGGTTCACCTTACGCCCCAAGGGGTAAGGCGTTCAAGCGGTGTGCCCCCTCAATCGTCCGGATTAGTAAAATCGCAATAGATTTGGGCGATGGTGATGGTTGAACAAGCAAACGGTGAGGCAAATGAAGCACGACACAATTGATGGCGGTGGGTTGGCCTACGCGCCCTGTCGGTATGGATTGTCACGTATGATGTTTCGTGGACCGAAGCGAAGGCTTGACCGGCCCTATCTTGCGTTCATTGGGGGAACGGAAACATACGGAAAATTCATTGCGAAACCGTTCCCCACGCAAATCGAAAAAGCGATTGGGAGGCCTTGCGTAAACTTCGGCTGCGTCAACGGCGGTGTAGATGCATTCGTGAACGACCCGACGATCATGACTGCCTGCAATAAGGCGGACCTAACGGTTGTGCAGGTCATGGGGGCAAATTTTCTGTCCAACAGATTCTACGCGGTACATCCCCGCCGCAATGATCGGTTTTTGCGCGCATCATCTGTTTTACAGGCCATTTACAGCGAGGTGGATTTTTCGGACTTCACATTCACCCGCGCATTGTTAAGCGAACTTTACAGTCTATCACCCGAACGGTTTGAAATTGTGGTGAGCGAGCTAAGAGAGGCGTGGGTCGCACGTATGCGCAACATGTTGGGGCAGATTGGCCCCAATGTTGTTTTGCTGTGGTTCGGGCGTCACGAGATGACAGATGAGGACTGGACGCTGCACCCCAATCCACTTGCCGTTGATCCATTGTTTATCAGCGCACAAATGCTGGAAGATTTGCGCCCCCTTGTGCGCGACATTATCGTTTCTGTGCCTAGCGCCGTGGCGCTGCAACACGGCACGCGGGGCATGTATGTTCCGATCATGCAATCAAAGGCAGCCGCTGCGATGCTGGGTGTCGCATGTCACGCAGAAGCCAGCGATCATATCGTGCGTAAAATCAAACCGCTGATTTGAAAAAGGCCCGCTATTTCTAGCGGGCCTCGATCATAGTTTTGAGCGACCAGCGTTTACAGCTTGCCAGTCAGTTCCGGCACCGCGTCAAACAAATCGGCAACCAAGCCAAAGTCGGCGACTTGGAAGATTGGTGCTTCTTCGTCTTTGTTGATCGCGACGATGATCTTGGAATCTTTCATCCCAGCGAGGTGCTG
>CAXIAL010000064.1:0-4597 GCA_964022435.1 uncultured Roseobacteraceae bacterium
GGGGCAGTTCTATCCGCTCGCGATGCCCGTTCTTAGACGGTGAACAATACATTCGCGTAGGGGATTGGCCCTTTGATGAGTGTGACGGTCTTAGACAGCTTTTTTCAGCGCCTCGACCAGATCAGTTTTTTCCCACGAAAACCCACCATCGGCTTCTGGCGCGCGGCCAAAGTGGCCATAAGCTGCCGTGCGCTGGTAGATCGGCTTGTTCATGCCAAGGTGCTCGCGGATGCCGCGTGGCGTCAGGTCTATCAGGCCAGCAACAGCTGATTCGATAGCCGCGTCTGCCACTTGGCCTGTGCCGTGGGTGTCGCAATAGATCGACAGTGGTTTGGCGATGCCGATGGCATATGACAGCTGCAATGTGCAGCGATGTGCAAGCCCTGCGGCCACCACGTTTTTCGCCAGATAGCGCGCCGCATAAGCCGCAGAGCGGTCCACCTTTGTCGGATCTTTACCAGAGAACGCGCCACCACCATGAGGGGCTGCACCGCCGTAGGTATCCACAACAATCTTACGACCTGTCAGGCCCGCGTCACCGTCAGGGCCTCCAATGACGAATTTGCCTGTCGGGTTCACCCACCATTCAGTTTCCGGCGAAATCCAGCCCTGTGGCACGACTTCGCGGATGTAGGGTTCAACAACCGCACGCACGTCGGCGCTGGTCATAGATGCATCAAGGTGCTGCGTGGACAACACGATGGATGTCACACCAACTGGCTTGCCGTCTTCATATTTCACAGTTAGCTGGGATTTTGCATCCGGACCAAGCGTGGGTTCGGTGTCATCTTTGCGGACTTCTGCCAAACGGCGCAGGATTGCATGGGAGTAATGGATAGGCGCTGGCATCAGCTCTGGCGTTTCTGCCACCGCATAGCCAAACATGATACCTTGGTCACCAGCACCTTCGTCTTTGTCTGCGCTAGCGTCCACACCTTGGGCGATATGGGCGGACTGTTCGTGCAACAGGTTGGTCACTTCAACTGTGTTCCAGTGGAACTTATCCTGCTCGTAGCCAATGCCCTTGATGCAATCACGGGCGATTTGTTCGATCTTGCCCATATAGTTCTTGAGCTTGGATTGATCCGCCAGACCAACCTCGCCACCAATCACAACGCGGTTTGTTGTTGCGAATGTTTCTGCGGCAACACGTGCTTGGGGTTCTTCGGACAAGAATGCATCAAGCACCGCATCGGAAATCTGATCGCAGACTTTATCTGGGTGGCCCTCTGAAACAGATTCAGAAGTGAAGAGGTAGTTATTACGTTTCATGGGTCGTGCTCCGGTTTATAAGCATCAATCCGTCAGGAAGCCGTTGGATTGCTTTGTAATCTTAAAGAGAACAAATGCCACTTATCGGTCACGTGGGATTTTGTCTACTGAAAGTAGTCTGGATTGAGAACATGCCTTTGAGGAAACCTGACGGGATAGCCTTTGCTCCGCGAAACTGTGTGAAATTAGGTACCAGAAATGAAAATCATTTACCATAATCTAAATTATGGGATATTTTACGTTTCTGATGATATGGATAGCCATCATTCGCACAATTTTACATATCACAAAGCCTGGTAATGGAAAAACACTCAAAAAGAGGCCGCCTCTTAGGGGCGACGATCTTAACGCGCATTATGATCAGCGGATAACTGAAGATCATGGCCCATATAGCCGCACCGGCTGATAAAACTTTGGACCCTTTTCTTTTTGTAAATTTGATTACCCTGAGTAATGATCAAAAATACTCGTTTTGCTTTGGTGCACTTGCCACTATAGTCTTCCGAAGACATCTGAATGTGGATGAGATCAACATGAAAAACTCCATCGGGGCGCTCAGCTCACTTGTTTTCGCAACCGGTGCATTCGCACAAGATTTGACCTATACGCTTTACGGCACGCCTGGCCTGATCGAAATGCCGACCGCACAAGTGGCCCCCGATGGGCAGATCACAGCCAGCCTGACTGCCTTTGAACAGCAACAGCGCGCCAGCTTTAGTTTTCAAATCGCACCACGCCTGTCCGGCACATTCCGTTACGCTGGTATTTCAGAACACCAAGGCATTGGTACGAATGGCACATTCGATCGTAGTTTTGATCTGCGCTACCAAGCCTTCGAAGAAGGGCAATTTGGCGATTGGTCCCCTGCTGTCGCGATTGGCCTGCAAGATTTCATGGGCACAGGGCTTTTGACATCCGAGTATGTGGTCGCGTCAAAGTCTTTTGGCGACAAAATCATCGCCACAACTGGGCTTGGCTGGGGGCGCATGGGCACGCAGGGTGGCTTTACCAATCCCCTTGCAATTTTTGGTGACAGCTTTGAAACCCGCCCCACAGGCGGCATTGGCCGCGGTGGAAAACCATCCATCGATAAATTCTTCAAAGGCGATGCAGCGTTCTTTGGCGGGATCACCTATCAGTATTCTGATAATCTCACGTTGAAAGCCGAATATTCATCCGACGCCTATACGCGCAAAACAGACAACGGCACGATTGATGTGCGCACCCCTGTCAACGTCGGGCTGTCATATCAGTGGAAACCGAATGTCACGTTAGATGCCGCCTATCTTTACGGATCCGAAGTGGCCGCTGGCGTAACTTTTGATCTGAACCCGCGCAAACGCGCGCTGGTCAGTGGCACTGAAACCGCACCTGTACCCGTGCGCCAGACGGGTGCTGCGCGTGATGTGCTCGCCAGCTGGGGTGTCAGCGATACAAGCACGCTGGAACAGACCCTGTCTGCAGGATTGGACAGTGATGGCATTCGTCTGAATGGTCTGGATGTGTCCGGCGATACAGCGCGTGTGCGCTACACCAACGGCCAGTTTCGGTCAGAGGCGCAGGCCATGGGGCGTGTCGCGCGTATTCTAACCCAAGCACTGCCTGATACTGTCACGCGGTTCGTTCTGGAACCGCAACAATCAGGCATGGCATTGTCCGCGATCACGCTGAACCGCAGTGATCTGGAAAGCTTAGAAAACACAGCCACCGCTGCTGACGATCTGTTGGCACGTGCGACAATCACGGATGCGGGAAATTCCATGGCTCTGCCTGCGGCCGAAGCCCCCCCCGCATTCACATGGGGGATCACCCCCTATGCGGCGTTGATTTTGTTTAATGGCAACGCGCCGGTGCAAATCGATCTGGGCCTGCAAGCCCGCGGCACATATGAGTTGAGCCCCAATCTGGTCATCAATGGCAGCATCCGCCAATCGGCCTTAGGCCAACGTGATCTGGCAAACGTGACAGATCATATCAACAGCTACCACAACGTGCGCACTGACGGGCCCAAATACGGTGCCGATGGCGGACCTGTGATCACCGACCTGACGCTGACCCATTTCAGCCGCCCGGGTAAAGACCTCTATGGTCGCGTCACTGTGGGCTACCTCGAAGAAATGTATGGCGGCGTGTCTGGCGAATTGCTGTGGAAACCTGTGGACAGTCGCTTGGCTGTGGGGGCCGAGCTGAACTATGCCCGCCAGCGCGATTTCGACATGTTGCTGGGGTTCCAAGACTATGAAACCGTCGCGGGCCACCTGACCGGCTATTACAGCTTTGATAACGGCTTCCACGCACAGCTCAGCGCGGGGCGGTATCTGGCGGGCGACTGGGGCGCGACATTCGCATTGGACCGCGAGTTCGACAACGGTTGGAAAGTCGGCGCCTATTTCACCCTGACCGACATGCCGTTTGATGAATTCGGCGAAGGGTCGTTTGACAAGGGCATTCGCATCACCGTGCCCACCGATTTCTTCTTTGAAAACGCATCGCGGCGCACAGTCAGCACCAAGCTGGCATCACTGTCGCGCGATGGCGGGGCCAAGCTGGAAATCGACGACCGGCTTTATGACATCGTGCGCAGTGGTCATGTGGCTGGCCCAATGGGCGACACATGGGGGCGCGTATGGCGGTAATGATGAAAACCGCCTGCATGGCGGCGCTGGTGTTTTGCACGAGCTGTAGCACGATCGGCGATTTGGGCAGCAAGGCCCTCACGACGGTTGGTAAACTATCAGGCTTGAACCCTGCGCCCGCAGCCCCTGCCACACCCGCGATCCCCACGGATGCGCTGGCCCAAGGGCCGGGCAATGTGTTGATGGTGACGTTACTGGGCCGCAATGCTGTGGCGGCCATGACCCGTGTCGGGTCCAATAACGGTGTGGAAACATGGCGCACCGCCAAGGGCGTGACCCTGTCATTCCGCGACGGTCTGCTTGTTGGGTCCCGTGGGTTGAACGAGGACATGATGGGTGCCGATCTGATCGGCGTGCAAGATGCTTTGGCCACTGGCACAGGCTCGACACAACGCAAACACGCGTTTCTTGACAGCGAAGACCAGATTATTTTCGACGAGGCCACCTGCGAAGTCAGCACTGTCGGCCCCGAAGACATCGTGACCGCTGCAGGCCCCACGCCCACGATTAAAATCGACGAAGTCTGCAAGGGCACATTGATGTTGTTCACCAACAGCTATTGGTTCGATGAACTGGGCGGCGAAATGTTACAATCGCAGCAGGTGTTGGCCCGCGGCGTCGGCTTCATCAAAGTGAACAAGCTTTAACCCTCTGCGACACCCTTTGGGCCATCGCAGAGAGTTATATCA
>CAXIAL010000065.1:0-4500 GCA_964022435.1 uncultured Roseobacteraceae bacterium
CAGCAACCAAAGCAGCCGCCAAGCCCGCAAAAGCAGCGGCAAAACCTGCGGCAGCCGCATCTAAAGCCGGCGGCGCAAAGGCGAAAGCTGCAGCAGCGAAACCAGCCGTGCTGAAAGCGGCGCGCGCGGGCGGTCCTGATGATCTGAAAATGATCAAAGGCGTTGGTCCAGTTTTGGAAAAAGCTCTGCACGAAACGGGTGTCTTCCACTTTGACCAAGTTGCGGCTTGGAAAAAAGCGGACGCTGTTTGGTTTGACGAAAACGTCAAAGGTGCGATGGGCCGCGTTGTGCGCGACGAATGGATCAAGCAAGCAAAGATCTTGGCCAAAGGCGGTACAACTGAGTTCGCAAACAAAGTAAAGAAAGGCGGCGTTTACTAAACGCTCGCTAAATAACAATGGCGCAGAATCAAAATGTATCTCAGGCCGGCCAACGCGTAGCGATTGTGGTGGCCGCGACCGGGGTGCTTTGGATCTGCGCCAATATTGCTGGTGAATTTCTAGGCCTCTCCGTCAGGACGCGGGCCTTTTTTGATCTTGCAGCACTGGCAGGTTTTGGCTTTGCGCTGTATATGACATTCAAACTCTGGCAGTCTCGCCAACACGACAAGGATGACAGCTGATGCTGAAAGACCAAGACCGCATTTTCACGAACCTTTACGGCATGCACGACCGGACCCTAAAGGGGGCCCAAACGCGTGGTCATTGGGATGGCACAGCAGCCATCATCAAAAAAGGTCGCGACTGGATCGTCGACGAAATGAAAGCATCTGGTCTGCGTGGCCGTGGTGGCGCGGGTTTCCCGACAGGTTTGAAATGGTCTTTTATGCCCAAAGAAAGCGATGGCCGTCCGTCGTATCTTGTTGTAAACGCTGACGAATCCGAGCCGGGCACATGTAAAGACCGCGAAATCATGCGCCACGATCCGCATACATTGATCGAAGGCTGCTTAATCGCGTCTTTCGCGATGAATGCGAACGCATGCTATATCTACATCCGTGGCGAATACATCCGCGAACGCGAAGCCCTGCAAGAGGCCATCGACGAGGCATATGCCGCAGGTCTGGTGGGCAAGAACGCTGCGAAATCCGGTTGGGATTTTGACATCTATCTGGCCCACGGGGCAGGGGCGTATATTTGTGGCGAAGAAACCGCATTGCTCGAATCCCTCGAAGGTAAAAAGGGCATGCCGCGCATGAAGCCGCCGTTCCCTGCGGGTGCTGGTTTGTATGGTTGCCCGACCACTGTGAACAACGTGGAATCAATTGCGGTTGTGCCAACAATTTTGCGCCGTGGTGGTAGCTGGTTTGCGGGCATTGGTCGCCCGAATAACGCGGGAACCAAGTTGTTTGCGATTTCCGGTCACGTCAACAACCCTTGCGTTGTCGAAGAGGAAATGGGCATTTCTTTTGAAGAGCTTATCGAAAAGCACTGCGGCGGTATTCGCGGCGGTTGGGATAACCTCAAGGCCGTGATCCCTGGTGGGTCATCCGTGCCAAACGTGCGTGGCGAAGACATGCGCGATGCGATCATGGACTTTGATGGCTTGCGTGAAAAAGGGTCGTCCCTTGGCACCGCGGCGGTCATGGTCATGGATAACGACACCGATATGATCAAGGCCGTTTGGCGCCTGTCCAAATTCTACAAGCACGAATCTTGTGGTCAGTGCACCCCATGCCGTGAGGGCACCGGTTGGATGATGCGCGTCATGGCGCGTCTGGTTGAAGGCAACGCATCTGTTGACGAAATCGACATGCTGTTGGATGTGACCAAACAGGTTGAAGGCCACACCATCTGTGCGCTGGGTGATGCGGCGGCTTGGCCAATTCAAGCGTTGATCAAAAACTTCCGTGGCGACATCGAAGACCGCATTGCGCATAAGCGCGCGGCGATTGCGGCTGAATAAACCATGATGGTCCGGCATCTTTGGGATGGCTTTCTTAGCCTTCTTGCCGCTGCCGCGACCATTATGATTTGCGGCATTTCTGTCTGGTTTACCTATCAATCAATCTCTGCTGGCACTGCGCCCACATGGGCATGGATCGGTGTGGTTGGCCCTGGTTTTGTTGGCATTTTGATGACCTTTAGTTTCTAGCGCAAAGCGGCAGATGGGGTCAGCCCGTCGCGCGAACGTCGCAGACGCTAATGCCTCTGGCAGAGTTCAACTTTGGCACATTGAAATACGCTTGGGATGCCCCGAGACTTCGCGATTTTCAGGACAATCTGGATCGGGTGAATGGCCTTGCCGAACGGGCGTCTGGATTCGTTTGGATGTTGCCAAGCGATGCGATGAGCACCGCGCAAGATGACCCCGACGGACCCTTGGCTGATCGTCCCAAAACCGCGTCGACGCTGAGTGTTTGGCGCGATGCGTCAAGCCTTTGGCATTTTGTTAGCAAGACGGTTCATGCACGTTTCTTGGCCCGCGCCGATGAATGGTTTGTTGTAGATGATCGCGGACACCTCGTTGTTTGGGACATTGCGCCAGATCACCGTCCCGACGTGGCAGAAGGCATGGCCATGTGGGACCATTTGCAACAGCACGGGCCGACAGATAGAATCTTTGATGGTGCAACCCTGCGCCGTTTGGCGGAGACTTAGACATGCATCTGGCGGAACTCAACATCGGCCGATTAATCGCCCCGAAAGAAGACCCACGCGTTGCGGATTTCATGGATAACCTCGATCTGATCAACGGGTTGGGCAAACGTATGCCCGGTTTCGTTTGGATGATGGAAGGTGCGCCGGGCGAGGGTAATACCGCCACGGCGATTGATGGCGATCCGCAATACATTCCGAACCTGACGGTCTGGGAAAGCCTGCCGCAATTGGAAACCTTTGTGTTCGACACGTTGCACGCCAAATTCATGGAACGCCGCGCCGAATGGTTCGAGGTGTTGGGTGATATGCATTTCGTCATGTGGTGGGTGCCTGAAGGGCATAAGCCAACGTTGCAAGAGGCCTTGGACAAACTGGAACATCTTCGCAACCATGGGGATACTGACGCAGCATTTGGTTGGGAATATATCCGCGCTAATCCGTTGATATCATAGTGTTTTCAATGATTTCTGTCATTGATATTGAATAACAACAGTGGATCGCCAACATTGGGTCCAACGCAGGTCAACTGCCTGTCGAATTATTGAGGAAGACCAGAACATGTCAAAGACACCAGCATTTGTTTTCGCAATTGCGCTTGGCCTTAGCGGTGCTGCTTCGGCGCAAACACCATTGAAAGACGTGGAATTTGTGCGCGAGGGCATCATCTCTTTGGGGATGGCGATCGAGCTATCCGACAAATGCGGGTCCATCAGCCCGCGCCGCGTTCGCGGGATCAATTTTCTGTATTCCCTGCGCAACCACGCCTTTGATCTTGGGTATAGCCGTGACCAAGTCGACGCCTATGTCGGCGACAAAGCCGAAGAAGAACGGCTTAAGCAGATTGCTTATGGCCGCCTTGCCGATCTGGGCGTGACGACAGGAAATGAAGCAAGCTATTGCGCGGCGGGCCGGTCAGAAATTGCCAAAGGCAGCGATGTTGGGCCGCTGCTAAGCTAGTCCAAACCTTGCCAAATGCTAAAGATTGCCACGCCGCCCCGAAAGAACCACTTTTGGGGCGGTTTTTTTGTCAATCTGTCTGGCATCGCGGGGCATGTCGCGTTAGAACCCGATCAATACGGTGGCCCAACGAATGGGTCTGCTGTGCAATGGGAAAATAAAGGCGCGCCATGTCTGATCTTCGCAAAGTTGTCATTGACGGAAAAGAAGTCGAAGTTGATGGGGCAATGACCCTCATTCAAGCTTGCGAAGAAGTGGGCATCGAAATCCCGCGTTTCTGTTACCACGAACGTCTGACCATCGCTGGCAACTGCCGCATGTGTCTTGTCGAGGTTGTGGGCGGCCCGCCAAAACCTGCCGCCTCTTGCGCGATGCAGGTCCGCGATTTGCGTCCTGGTCCCGAAGGTCAGCCGCCACAGGTTAAGACCAATTCCCCCATGGTTAAAAAGGCCCGCGAAGGTGTGATGGAGTTTCTTCTAATCAACCACCCGCTGGATTGCCCGATTTGTGACCAAGGCGGTGAATGCGATTTGCAGGATCAGGCGATGGCTTACGGCGTCGACTTCTCCCGTTTCCGCGAGCCAAAGCGTGCGACCGATGATCTGGATCTTGGCCCATTGGTCGAGACACATATGACCCGCTGTATTTCTTGCACGCGCTGCGTGCGTTTCACGACCGAGGTCGCGGGCATCACCCAGATGGGCCAAACCGGCCGTGGTGAAGATGCAGAGATTACATCTTACTTGGGCGAAACACTTGATTCGAACATGCAGGGCAACATCATTGATTTGTGCCCCGTTGGCGCTTTGGTGTCCAAACCCTATGCATTCACCGCTCGTCCTTGGGAGTTGACCAAAACCGAATCTATCGACGTGATGGATGCGCTTGGGGCCAACATCCGAGTGGACACCAAAGGCCGCGAAGTCATGCGGTTCTTGCCGCG
>CAXIAL010000066.1:0-4169 GCA_964022435.1 uncultured Roseobacteraceae bacterium
AGCCAGCGATGTCGTAGCATGATTAAAGTCGGGCTTAACGACAAATGGGTGAACCGCCAGGACAGCTTGGTGTGGGTTTGACGGTCGGCTCAATCCCTTTGCAGAAAGGTGCCGCAAAAGAAGCGCAAATAGTTGCTGCCTCTTCTTGTCATTGGTTTCAAAGAGGCTTTTCGCCTTTTGCCCGATTTTTCCGACGAAAGAATCACTTTGAACCTTGATGAAGTTAATCCAGTCTTCTCGCACAGATAGAATTGCGACAACGCCAGACGTCTCTGTTGGATTGTCAGGGATCACCCGCCAACCGACGAAATCATCTAACTCCATGCCTTCAAGATCACCAACAACGGTTCCGATGATAATCGTTTTTGGTCCTATCCGTTTCCAGTTCACTCGTGTAGGTTCGACTGAAGTGTCAGATGCTGTTGAGCGTCCAGATTCTAGCACAACTTCCCCCGATCCAGATGCTTCTGGATTGCCAGTTGCAGTTCCACTTAGCAAAAATTTGCCACGTCCTGTATGATGGCGTTTGGCTATTAGACGTTGTTTGATACGCCTCTCATCGGATGTCTGATCATCATCCGATTCAATGAGTGAAGGACGACATCGAACGAAATCCAAGTCCACTTGTGCGCGATCTATAGAAATTTCCACATTGACTGAGAAATCACCCCCAACTAGCTGAACACGTTCGGAGCCAAAGAAAGTTGATACGGAAAGATCGTAACCCTCTGTCAGTCTGTTTGACCTTGTCTTCAGATAGAGCGAAGCAATCGCCGGGTCCAGCGGCGTCGGTGGCTCAATAGTGTCATCCACAATCAATTCTGTAGGTGATGTTTCATTCATAAGATAACGGTATAGGCTGAATACGACCGCTGCAATGATGCAAACTTGGTTTTTCGCTCGCAACGAATGATGAGAAAGCAGGCTGCGATGACTGTTTCTCGAATGCTAAATGAACGGCGGGTTTGGGCCGATCCACCCCCAAACCCCACCAATCGAAATAAAGTTGCGAAAAACGCCGCTCAAACGAACTTTTCTCCACTTCTGCTGTTGACCCTCTGAAAACGGCTCCGTAATGTCTCTCCAACACGAAGGAACCCAATAGATGATCGATGTCGTCGTACTTCTAGGAATTCAGCGCATGGGCCGGTAATCCGGTATAGCCATCTGGTTCCCATGCGCCCCCGACATCCTCGGGGGTTTTTTTGTGTGTAAACGAAAGCAAAGTCGCAAAGGACGCGAAGCATATGTCAAAAGCCATGTCAGGCGCAAAAATGGTCGTTCAAGCCTTGGTGGATCAAGGTGTCGAGGTCGTCTTTGGATACCCTGGTGGTGCCGTCCTACCAATCTATGACGAGATCTTTCAGCAAAACCACATTCAACACGTTCTGGTCCGCCATGAACAAGGCGCCGTGCATGCCGCCGAAGGGTATGCGCGCTCTACTGGTAAACTGGGCGTTGCCTTGGTCACATCCGGTCCGGGTGCCACCAATGCCGTCACAGGCCTGACCGATGCGCTGATGGATAGCATTCCTATTCTCGTGCTCACGGGCCAAGTGCCGACCTTCATGATTGGGTCCGACGCATTCCAAGAGGCCGATACAGTTGGCATCACCCGCCCCTGCACGAAACATAACTGGCTGGTGAAGGACACCGATACCCTTGCGCAGACCATCCACGAGGCCTGTCACGTCGCCACATCCGGCCGTCCGGGTCCTGTGCTAATCGACATCCCCAAGGATGTGCAGTTCGCCACGGGCACTTATACCATCAAAGCTGCGCGCAAATCCCATTATCAGCCACAGGTAAAGGGTGACATCGAAGGCATTACCGATCTGGTGGCCGCGATGGAAACCGCCAAACGTCCTGTGTTCTATACAGGCGGCGGCGTTATCAACTCTGGCGATGCAGCGACACAGCTGTTGCGCGAGTTGGTGGCTGGCACCAACTTCCCGATTACGTCCACCCTGATGGGCTTGGGCTGCTATCCTGCGTCCGGCGACAACTGGCTGGGCATGCTGGGCATGCATGGTCTGTATGAAGCCAACATGGCGATGCATGACTGCGATCTGCTGATCAACATCGGTGCGCGGTTTGACGACCGGATCACCGGTGTGGTCGAGAAATTCAGCCCCAATTCAAAAAAGGCCCATATCGATATTGATCCATCGTCGATCAATAAGGTCATCCATGTGGATATCCCGATTGTCGGCGACATTGCCCATGTGCTCGAAGACCTGCTGAAGGTCTGGAAAGCCCGTGGTCGCAAGACGGATGCCGAAGGCTTGTCCGGCTGGTGGGATCAGATCAACGAATGGCGCAAGGTTGATTGTTTGAAGTTCACCCAAAAGGGCAAGATCATCAAACCGCAGTATGCCTTGGCCCGTTTGGAAGCCCTGACCAAGAAGTACGACCGCTATATCACCACCGAAGTGGGCCAGCATCAGATGTGGGCCGCGCAATACCTTGGGTTTGAGGATCCGAACCGCTGGATGACATCGGGCGGCCTTGGCACCATGGGTTACGGCACCCCTGCGTCCATCGGCGTGCAGATGGCGCATCGCGACAGTCTGGTCATTAACGTGGCTGGTGAGGCTTCATGGCTGATGAACATGCAAGAAATGGGCACGGCGATGCAATATAACCTGCCGGTCAAACAGTTCATTTTGAACAACGAACGTCTGGGCATGGTCCGCCAGTGGCAAGAACTGCTGCACGGCGAGCGGTATTCATCGTCATGGTCCGAAAGCCTGCCTGATTTCGTGAAATTGGCCGAAGCATTTGGCGCCAAAGGTATCTTGTGTTCCGATCCTGACGATCTGGACGATGCAATCATGGAAATGATCACCTATGACGGGCCGGTTATCTTTGATTGCTTGGTGGAAAAGCATGAAAATTGCTTCCCAATGATCCCATCAGGTAAGGGCCATAACGATATGATTTTGGGCGAAAATGTTGATACAGCCAATGCCATCACAGGCGCTGGCGGGGCATTGGTGTAATCATGCAATCATTTCTTAATACGACGCGAAAGGGCCTGATCTAATGTCCGCACTGAATATCAAAAAAGGCTCTAACAGCCATTCCGCCTATAACCTCAAGAACCGTTTTGGCGATCTTGTGGAACGGCACACGCTGGCCATTCTGGTCGAAAACGAACCGGGTGTTCTGGCGCGGGTCATTGGCCTGTTCGCTGGGCGTGGCTATAATATTGAAAGCCTGACAGTCGCCGAAACAGATCATCAGGGCCACCTGTCGCGCATCACCATCGTCACATCCGGCACGCCGCAAGTGATCGAACAGATCAAGGCGCAGATCAGCCGCATCGTGCCCGTGCATCAGGTCAACGACTTGACTGTCGAGGGCCCGTCTGTGGAACGTGAATTGGCGCTGTTCAAAGTGTCTGGCAAGGGCGAAGCGCGCATCGAAGCCGTGCGCTTGGCCGACATCTTCCGCGCAAATGTGGTTGATAGCACGCTGGAATCATTCGTGTTCGAAGTTGTCGGCACATCCGAAAAGATCGACGCATTCGCCGATCTGATGCGCCCGCTTGGCCTGACCGAAGTCGTGCGCACCGGCGTCGCGGCCCTGTCGCGCGGCAATTAAGTGTCGACCGTCGCGCATATATGACCCAGAGCCGACCTTCGCCTTAGTCTAGGCCAAGGTCGGCTTTGCTGGACAATTTTGCTATTCTTTCCAAACAACCCAAAGGCTGCTTTCGGCACTGTTGTCAAATGTACCGCGGCACCTTGGATTTGTATGTTTTATAGTCCGCACCATAAGTATCTTCTAACCATGGCTCTTCTGCTAATAGCGCAGAGGCCAAAACCAAGACGCCCACTACTGCAATAATTGCCGCCCATCCAGATGCAGACAAAATCGCCCAGCCTATAAGAATTGCCATATCCGCCACATATTGCGGGTTTCGGGAATACCGGTAGAGACCATCAGTCTTCAGCTCAGCAACTTCGCCACTGGTCGCGCCATGTCCAATTTTTCGAACTCCCATCCAAGCAAAGGCATTCCCTGCGACAATCAAAGCAGGGCCAATCGTCCACCGGACGAGTGCTGGCCATTCAAAGCTGTTCCAGTTTGTGATGCCCAATACAAATGTCGCTGCAAATATTGCAATCGTTGCCAGCCAGACGCGAAACTTGATGCCCGTTGTG
>CAXIAL010000067.1:0-4088 GCA_964022435.1 uncultured Roseobacteraceae bacterium
AGGTGGTGAAAACCACATGCAGGTTAGTGTTCGTGATAACAACGTCGATCAGGCGTTGCGTGCTCTGAAAAAGAAACTTCAGCGTGAAGGCGTTTTTCGCGAGATGAAGCTTAAGCAGCATTTCGAAAAACCGTCCGTGCGTAAAGCACGCGAGAAAGCCGAAGCTATCCGCCGTCAGCGCAAGCTGGCTCGGAAGAAGCTCCAGCGCGAAGGTTTGCTCTAAGCAACCCCTCGTCTCGTAAGACAGAATAAAGAACCCCCGCTTGAGCAATCAGGCGGGGGTTTTTGTTTGGGTTATCCAAACCGCCGACGCGCGAACCAAGTGAACAACCCAGCTACGATGGTCACAACAAGCATAATGGTCCCGATGATCGCTGGCCCCAGCACAAATGTCGGAATCACCGTGATCGCGGCCGCGACGGTGGACAAGGCAAAGGCCCAGGCCGCCTCTTTGCGTTGCACTACCAACAGCACGGCACCGATCAGCCCCGCGATATAGGTGATATGCGCCGCGGTCAGTTCCCAGATGGGACGGATGTCGATGAAATGACGATAGTCATCGGTCAGGGTTTGCGCCGCGACAGGGTCGAGCTGTTCGCGGATCAACGCATAAACCATCCCGTTCCAGATCAGCGCAACAACGGCGACAAGCCCCAATGTAACAGCGGGCTTCTTCAAAATGGCAAACATGGCGATGTCCTTGTGCAATATCGTTTGCACAAATCTAGTTGGTCACCCAACGCATTTCATCGGCAATCCATTTGATACTGGGTTGTCTCTGAAGAAACGACCAGAGCCTAGCGCGCGATCAAAGACCGCAGAAACAACCCGGTCCCGCCAAACAACAGCACCAAGATCACCAGCAGGTCAAACACGCTCATGTTCGTGAACTGCAATGTGGTCGATGCGATCACGCCAAAAACCAGTGCGATCACCGACCCCACGGCCAAAATCCAGCCAATCCATTTGTCGCGGTCGTAAAAGATGAAGCCGATGCCGAACATGAACACGATTAGGATCATGCCTGACGTGATCGGCACACCGCCCACGCCAAACGCGCGCATCCCGAAGCCGAAATTCGGACGCACGATGATCGAGTTCAGCAGCAGATACCCGCCACCAATCATCATCACGATACCTAGAAAAAAGCTGAGCTCGCCACCGTTCGTTCCACCTGCGCCGCGTCTTGCCATTGGGGTTCTAGTGTTTGGGGTAAGGTGCCAGCGTTCTAGAAGAACGGCAAGCCCTGCGGTTGAACGCCAAGCGTTTCGCCATTGTGAACAACTGTCAGCCCCGAGGCGTCATCCGACACTCGCACGCTAAGCATCCCGACCCCGATATTGGTCCCTTTGCGTGTCGAAAACACAGCTTCGCTAAGGACGCCCACGACATCGCCGGATTTGTTCGTGACTGATAGATTGTCTTGAAAGCTGATGATCGGTGCGCCGTCGATGATGAAACCGACGCGCCTGCGTTTGACCCCATCTGCTGCGATCTTTTGCAGGGCCGCTTTGCCAACAAATTCGGCCTTGTCGAAATCCACAAGCTTGCCCAAGCCAATTTCAAATGGATTACAGCGGTTCACCTGCAATCGCCCGTCCGCGCCATAGGACACCAGCCCGCTTTCCAAACGCTCCAGATCATTGGGCGCACCGGGGCCGATGTTGTATTGTTTGCCAGCCGCCTTGACCAAGTTCCACAATTCAACGCCACGAGAGCTGTCCTGCAAATACAGCTCAAAACCACCCTGCTTGGACCAACCGGATCTCGCCAGCAACAAGGGAATGCCCTTTAGTTCAGTCTGCACAAAACCGAAATAGCGCAGATCGCGGACCCAATCACCGAACAGGTCAGCGATCACCAATTCGGCCTTGGGGCCTTGCACCGCCATCGGGGACACATCCGGTTCGAACACCGATACATCCAGTCCGCGCTCTGCCGCGATTCCGCTGGCCCAAAGCGCGATGTCGCTATCCGCAATCGACAGCCAGTATCGGTTTTCATCCAGCATCAACAAAACCGGATCATTGATTAAATTGCCTGCATGATCGCACAACGGCACATAGCGGCCTTGGCCGACTTTGGTTTTGCGCATGTCGCGGGTTGTCAAATATTGGATCAACTTCGCTGCATCGGGGCCGTTGATTTCAACCTGCCGCTGGGCAGCGACATCCCACATCGCAACGCCCGTCATCAACCGTTCATATTCGGCGTCAGGGTCACCAAAGTGCGCCGGAATGAACATGTGATTATAGACCGAGAATGACTGCACCCCATCCGCAACGGTCGCATCGAAATAACACGATTTACGGTTATTCGGCCCTATACCTACGGTAAATGTCATCGCTGTCTCCAATTCAGTGTTGGATCAGGTCTAGACGGGCGCAGCAGGGAAAGACAACACAGAAAAATGGCGCCCGAGGGCGCCACTGATCTGGTTAGTATTGCTGGTGTTGTTCGGGCACCAAAATTTCACGTTTGCCCACATGGTTGGCCGATGACACGACGCCTTCGTCTTCCATCTGCTCGACCAGTTTCGCGGCCTTGTTGTAACCGATGGCAAGCTTGCGCTGGATGTAGGACGTGGAACATTTCCGGTCCTTGATCACGATGGCCACAGCCGTGTCATATAGCGCGTTTTCCGTGTCGGATCCGCTGCCAAGACCAAGCACTTGATCGATGTTCGAACTTGCCTCGTCGGACGGACCTTCGACCACGCCGGACATGTATTCTGGCGGACCGAAACCTTTCAGGAAGTTGACGATTTCTTCGACCTCTTCATCGCTACAGAACGGGCCGTGGATACGGCTAATCTTACCGCCACCCGCCATGTAGAGCATGTCACCCATGCCAAGTAGTTGTTCAGCGCCCATTTCACCAAGGATGGTGCGGCTGTCGATTTTCGATGTCACTTGGAACGAAATCCGTGTCGGGAAGTTCGCCTTAATCGTGCCGGTGATCACGTCCACGGACGGACGCTGGGTCGCCATGATCAGGTGGATGCCGGACGCACGCGCCATCTGCGCAAGACGCTGAATGCAAGCTTCGATTTCCTTGCCGGCGACCATCATCAGATCGGCCATTTCATCGACGACCACCACGATATAAGGCAGCACTTCTGGGCTGAACTCTTCCGTCTCGAACACTGGCTCGCCCGTTTCGTCGTCGAAACCTGTTTGTACGGTGCGGCTGAACATTTCCTGTTTGGACAACGCCTCTTTCACGCGGCCGTTATAGCCGTCGATGTTGCGCACGCCCATTTTGGACATCTTGCGATAGCGTTCTTCCATCTCGCCCACGACCCATTTTAGGGCCACAACTGCCTTTTTAGGGTCTGTTACAACAGGGGACAGCAGGTGAGGGATGCCGTCGTAAACCGACAGTTCCAACATCTTTGGATCGATCATGATCATGCGGCATTCTTCTGGCGTCAGCTTATACAGCAGCGACAGGATCATCGTGTTGATGGCCACGGATTTACCCGAACCGGTGGTCCCCGCGATCAGTAGGTGAGGCATCTTTGCAAGGTTCGCAATGATCGGCTCGCCACCGATATCCTTGCCCAGCGCCAGTGGCAGTTTCATGTTGCTATCGCCAAAATCACGCGCTGCGATCATTTCGCGCAGCACAACCATTTCGCGTTTCTCATTGGGCAATTCGATCCCGATGACCGACCGACCAGGCACGGTGGATACACGTGCGGACAGTGCAGACATGGACCGCGCGATATCGTCAGCAAGGCCGATGACGCGGGATGCTTTCAAACCGGGTGCGGGTTCAAGTTCGTACATGGTCACGACCGGACCCGGACGCACGGATACAATTTCGCCTTTGACGCCGTAATCGTCCAAAACACTTTCCAACATGCGCGCGTTTTCTTCGAGCGCTTCATCAGGCAGGTGGTGACGCTCGACAATAGAAGGGCTGGCCAGCAACGATAGTGGCGGCATTTCATAGTCGGCGTATTTGTCTTCGAATTGCAGCGCGGGCTGGGCTTCGGCCATGGCTTGCTTAGACGGGACCACGGTGCGTTTTGGTGTGTGCTGCACAACCTTCTTTGGTTCCGGTGTCGGGACCACAACGCGTGC
>CAXIAL010000068.1:0-4010 GCA_964022435.1 uncultured Roseobacteraceae bacterium
CAGACACGCAAAATCTCGATGATCTCGTCTTCGGATTTTGCGTTGATCACAAAGTCAGCTTCAAGGTGATCCATCGCATCCTTCAAAACCGGGGAATACCAAAAGAAATCACGCGACTTGTTCCGCACGGTAGCAGGGTTTTGTTCCATATCCAGATGGGACAGTTTGGCTTTTGCATCGGCGATATTGGGGGTCATGGCTTGCTCACAATCATGTCGAGTTCTGTATAGGACGGTAGGGTGCGGTCGATCGGATCACCGTTTCGCAACACGATGCGATCCGACTGAGGACGAGAGAAAAACTCTGTCCATGTGCGTGCACTGCACAGGATCAGATCGGCGGGTGCGCCCGCGTTCAGGCTTGGGGTTTCGAAACCGCAGGCGCGTGCTGGGTTGGTGACAAAAGACGTGGGCCAGTCGGTTAACCCGTGATCCAGGTGGCAAATCCGCGTGGCTTCGCGCATGACTTCAACCATGTCGAGATCACCGTAAGCATAGAACGGGTCGCGGGTGTTGTCGGATGCAAACGAGACGTTGACGCCTGCCGCTTTTAATTCATGCGCCATTGTGACGCCGCGCCAACGCGGTGTGCGGCCGGCTTCGCGGTCTTGCAGGTACATGTTGCACATCGGCAGGGACACGACATGCAACCCTGCCTTGGCGACAAGCGCAATGATCTCGGCAGCGACGTCATCAGGCATCACAGAAATTGAACAGCAATGGCCCACGGTGACCTTGTTTTTGAACCCAAGCCCAAGCACCGTTTCAGCGATTGTGCGCAGCGTGTCTGAAGTCGGGTCGTTGGTTTCATCCACGTGAAAATCCACGTCGAGGTCATATTTCTGCGCGAAGTGGAAGAAGTCGTTGAGGCGGTCTTGCAGGTCGGGCACCGGGTAGGTCACGGCGCCTAGGACATTGCCCGTATCTGCGACAATTTTGGCAACCTCGGGAAAGATGTCCTTGTCGCGGAACACACGGTCAATGGCGACCAGACAGGACGCCTGCAATGCGACCTTGCCCGCCCATTTTTTCTGTAGTTTCGCCACCACGCCAAAGGACGACACTGCAAGGTCATCGGCGCTGTCGATATGGGTGCGAATGGCCTTGGTGCCGTGGGCATAGGCACACCGCAAGCCGAAATCCATTCGTGCCTCTACGTCTGCCGCCGTCCAGTTCACATGGTCTTCGCGTACTGTCGTTAACGCCCCCATGAACGATCCGTCAGGGTTGGACGCGCGCGGCCAGATATGCCCTTTGTCCAGATGCGTGTGCATATCGACAAAGCATGGCAAGGCCATTGCGCCGTTCATTTCGATTACAGTTTCGGCCGGTTGCCCAGCGTCCGTTGATGTAATCATGCCATCCTTGATGGTGAGGTCCGTGGTCATGAGGTCACCATTTTGCCCCATAAGACAGGCCGGTATGGTGACATTTCGAAGAGTCTTCGCGCCGCTGGGCAAAACGCAAAATTTCATTAATTCTCCCGTTTGATGGCGCTTTCATGCCATTTGTGCAAAAGCGCGTGGCTGAGTAGTGAGGCGAGTGTGAAAATCACGACCCCGGTGACGGCGATCAACAAAAGCGCCGCGAACATACGTGGAATATTTAGGCGGTACCCCGCTTCAAGGATGCGGAACGCAAGGCCTGAACCAATGCCGCCGGTTCCGGCGACATATTCTGCCACAACCGCACCAATCAACGACAGCCCGCCCGCGATCCGTAGACCGCCAAGGAAGTAAGGCAGGGCCGTTGGCAATTGCAGAAACCTCAGACGTTGCCAGCGTGTAGCACCGTAAATTTTATAAAGGTCGCGCAGGTTGTGATCGGTGGAATTAAGGCCAAGTGTCGTGTTGGACAGGATCGGAAAGAACGCCACGATCCACGCACACAAAAGTAGTCCGGCAAGGCGGTTGTCGACGTAGATAAAGATCAGCGGCGCAATCGCGACGACAGGCGTAACCTGCAAAATCACCGCAAAGGGATAAAACGCCATTTCGAAATAACGCGACTGCGTGAACATAACCGCAAGCCCGACACCACCAACGACAGCAACGCCAAGCGCCATAAGCGTGATTTTGAGCGTCACCCAAAGTGCATCTGACAACATCGCCCAATCTTCGATGAGGGTCTGCATCACCAGACCAGGGCGCGGCAGAATATAGTGGGGAATGCCGTTCCATACGACAATTCGGTCCCAAAGAAAGATCGCCAGAAACAGCATAATCGCGGGCAAGGCCCATTTTGCGATTTTTTCACGCTGTTTGGCCCGGGCGTATTGCTGTTCTTCAAGGTCCACGATGGGGGGCTGCATATCTGACACGCTCATGCTGATGCCCTTTCGCCATGTTGGTTCATCGCGCCATGCAACGCACCGGATGCTTTGCGGCACAGGTCCGCATAATCAGCAGATGTGCGGAATTCTTCGGTGCGCGGGTATGGCGCATCGACGGTGACTTCGGCGGACACCCGACCGGGCCGCGCTGCCATCACGACGATACGATCCGACAGGAAGACCGATTCAAACACAGAGTGGGTGACAAAAATGACGGTGCATTTGAGCTTGTCGCGCAGCATCAGCAAATCATTGTTGAGCTTGTGACGGGTGATTTCATCAAGTGCCGCAAAGGGCTCGTCCATGAGGATCAGCCGCGGTTGCGTTACCAGCGCGCGGGCAATCGAAACCCGCATTTTCATACCGCCCGATAATTCACGGGGATAGGATTTCTGAAAGTTCTCCAGTCCTACCATTTTAAGCGCCCACATAATATCACCGCGCACATCGTCCATGGATTTGCCGCGCAAGCGATGCGGCAGCCAAACGTTTTGTTCAACGGTCGCCCAAGGCATCAGCGTGGGTTCTTGAAACACAACGCCAAGATCTCCTTCGTTCAACCCGCCGTTCCATGTGATCTGCCCCGACGTCTGGCGCATCAAGCCCGCAATCAGACGCAAAGCGGTGGATTTCCCGCAACCCGATGGTCCAAGCAATGATATGAAATCTCCTTGGTTTACGGTCAGGTTCAGGTCCTTGAGGGCCTCGACATTGCCGTTAAAAACCTTGTCGACATTGGACATCTGCAACAGCTCGTCACGCTGTCCCATGGGGGGAATTGAAGAGGTATTGGACATTTCATGCTTTCTTGAGCAGTGACAGGGGCGAAGGATGTCGCCCCTGTCAGTCAATTCGGACGTGGGTTAACGAAGGTCCATTCCAACCTTCGCGTTGACGAATTGAGTGTTATAGGCGGACGAATAATCCAGATCACCTTCGATGACGCCGGCCTCGACCATCTTGCCGTAGAAGTCGCCGATCTTCTCGTCCGTCATCGCCCCGATCCCAAGTTCAAGCGCGTCCCCACTGTCGACGATGCCTTCTGAAAGCATCTTTGAAATGGCGAAGTCGATCTTGTCCTGTGTCATGTCAGGGTTGGCGGCGGTGATCATCGCGTCGGCTGCGGAATGATCGTTGTACAGGTAATTGTACCAACCCTTGATCGACCCATCGACAAAGCACGCAACCTGTTCGGGGTGTTCGGCGATGGTATCGGCCATCGTTTCAACCGTCGTCGCGTAGGTGGAGTATCCGGCATCCGCGATCAAGAAGATGTCGGGCACGAAACCGGCTTCCTTTTCGATCACATAAGGTTCGGAAGACAGATAGCCCTGCATCCCCATCCCTTTGTCGGCGACGAATGGCGCGGGGTTAAAAGTATAGGGTTGGCGTTGTTCAACGGTAAAACCGTATTCCGCCATCATCCACTGGTAGTATGATGCAAACCCGTTGTCGCCGATCAACAACGTCAAATCCTTGAGGTCTGCGAATGTTTTCGCCTGACCTGGATGGGAAATGATAACCTGCGGGTGTTTCTGGAATGTCGCCATAACAGCCACGACAGGAATACCTTCTTTGGCGGCCGTAAAGGCCTGCAACAGATCGCCACCCATGTGATAATCAATGCGCCCCGCCAACATGAGCGCGCGGTTATTCACCTGCGGGCCACCGGGCACGAT
>CAXIAL010000069.1:0-3868 GCA_964022435.1 uncultured Roseobacteraceae bacterium
CGCCACCTTTAATGACGTTCAGGTTATCATCATATTCGTCGGCGCCATCAATCGTCACATCCAACCATTTCGCTTCATCAAGCGAGATCACATCAATGCCTGCCGCACGGGCAAGTTCCGCCGTGCGGTTTGATGTCGGCACCCCTTGGATCCGCAAACCGTGATCGCGCACTTGTTCGCCCAAGCATTCAACCAACCAAGCTGCCGTAGACCCGGAGCCAAGCCCAACCTTCATGCCGGATTGGACGTATTCGACGGATTTTTTTCGCAGCAACAAATTTGGCTTTATTGATGGGGGACAGCTCTGATGGCATTGCGGCGGCTCCAATTGGCAAGGATGTTTTGCAAACTATAGGATGAAATCCCCCACCAAGCGAGAGGGAAACGCGCGTGCAAGCGCGGCTTTTTATTTGGAACAGTCGTTTTTGCGCGAACGCGGCAGGGCGCGCCTGTTACTGTCAGCCTATGACAACTGATCTGACCCTATATTATGCACCCGACAATGCCTCGCTTTGCGTGCGGCTGGCTCTGCTTGCAGTACGGCGTCCGTTTCAAACCGTGTTGGTGGATCGCAGCGTTGATGGGCAATCGCAGCCCGCCTACCTCGCCAAGAACCCCAATGGTCAAATTCCAACATTGGAAACACCTGACGGCGCAATTTATGAAACCGGTGCCATCTTGCTTTGGCTCGCTGACCAGCATGCAGGTCAACTGTTCCCTGCCCCAGATGCGCCGGCCCGCGCGGAGGGGCTGAAATGGTTGTTTTGGTTGTCCAACACATTGCATCCTGCCTTGCGCATGATGTTTTATCCCGAAAAATATATCGATGCTGATACTATTCCTGCATTGCAAAGCGCCCTACGCGCGCAATTGACGCGACATATGGCGCATCTGGAGGCCCATGCGCCGTGGCTAGATGAAACAGATGTTAGCATTCTAGGCACCTATCTTGCGCCAATGCTCCGGTGGTCCGCACTTTACGGGGCTGGGCCGCGTTGGTTCGAAATTGCGCATTTTCAGCGACTGCATGCCTTTGCGCTACGGATGGAACGCCGCGATATTTCAGATCAAGCAAGCCGTTCAGAAGGTTTAGGCCAAACAATATTTTCTGCGCCTAGCCTACCAAACCCACCCGAAGGAAGTGCCCTGTAATGTTTTTGTCCGTATTCGATATGTTCAAGGTGGGGATTGGCCCGTCATCGTCGCATACCATCGGGCCGATGGTGGCTGCCGCACGTTTCTTGGATCATTTGCGCGCGCAACCGTTTTCCGTGGCGGGGGTCAAGGTGTCCTTGCACGGTTCGTTCGCGTTTACGGGGGTTGGTCACGCCACCGACCGCGCCACAATCCTTGGATTGGCAGGATTTCAAGCCGACCAATATGATGCGGATAAGGCAGAAGCAGAGCTTGCGCGCATCAAATCCGACTGCACAGTTAGGCCCGAAAATCTGCCCATCCTGCGGTTCGACCCAAAAACGGATCTGGAATTCGACTATGGCCCTGCCCTGTCAGGTCACGCAAATGGCATGATCATCAAAGGCACCGACGCCCAAGGTGATGTTATTACGCAAGTGACCTATTTTTCGATTGGTGGCGGGTTTGTCCTGACTGCGGATGAACTGGCTGCTGGATTCGACGCGAATGCCGATCTGCCACCAGCGCCATTTGCGTTCACAAGTGCTGCGGAAATGCTCGACATGGCGATGCAATCGGGCAAATCCATTGCGAATATGAAGCGCGCGAATGAACGCGCATGCCAGCCTGGTATCGATCTGGACAAAGGGATCGCGCGCATTTGGGAGGTGATGAATGCCTGCATTGATCGCGGCTTGGCGACTGACGGAATTCTGCCGGGTGGCTTAAACGTACGCCGCAGGGCAAAGGGTATTCACGATTCTCTGCAGGCAGAGCGCGGCATGAACCTTTCTGCGCCTCATACGATCAACGACTGGATGTCGACCTATGCCATGGCCGTGAACGAAGAGAATGCGGCAGGTGGTCAAGTCGTGACGGCCCCTACCAACGGCGCGGCAGGCGTGATCCCGGCCACGATCCGCTATTGGCTCGACCATGTACCAGGGGCGTCGTCGCGGGGCATCCCCGACTTTTTGCTAACGGCTGCGGCGATTGGCGGGCTGATCAAATTCCGTGCATCGATTTCAGGGGCCGAATGCGGCTGTCAGGCCGAAGTTGGGTCAGCGGCAGCCATGGCGGCAGCGGGCCTTTGTGCCGTCATGGGCGGAACGCCGGAGCAAATTGAAAATGCTGCGGAAATCGCGCTGGAACACCATCTTGGCATGACTTGCGATCCTGTGCTTGGTTTGGTGCAAGTCCCCTGCATCGAACGCAATGGTCTTGGTGCGATTAAGGCGGTGTCTGCGGCGTCATTGGCATTGCGGGGCGATGGGCAGCATCTTGTGCCACTGGATGCAGCAATCGAGACAATGCGCCAGACCGGCGAGGATATGTCCGAGAAGTATAAGGAAACGGCCTTGGGCGGCTTGGCCGTCAACGTGCCGAACTGCTAACCCATCATTGCCGCGGCCAATTGCGCCAAGTCTGATAGCCTCAGCACCAGTAGCACCGGCGCGTCTGTTGTGATCGTGACAGTCGTGGCACTGATCTCATTGGACGGGCTGCTAAAACCAAGCGGCGCCATCTGTTGCTGATCCACGGCCCACCGTAGACCTTGAGCTTGCACCTGCGCTGGCGCCAACGGCAGGATTGAAATCCGCGCGCCAACCGTCATACCCGTCAATGTTACCTCGCCAGTAGGCAGCACGGCGGCACAATCGTCAGGGCCGACCAAAACCACCGGCTGTCTTGCATGGCGGCCCATGACATCTAAAACTGCCAGCGAATGGTCTAGCCGCCCGCCCGAAAACCCGAAAGCATATATCAATGGTGCGGTGACCTGCGTTAGCGCTTTTTCGAAATCAACCGTGTCTTGTTCATCTATACGGTGAAGCACGTCTGCAAACGCATCCGCCGCATTTGCTGACAAACTGTCCAAATCCCCGATCACCGCCACCGGCGTAATGCCTGCCGCCAGCAAATGATCTGCCCCGGCGTCCACACCGACGAAACATGGATTCTCTATTGGGAGAATGTTAAGGTCTTGTGGTCCAAGCTCTGAACCACCCACCAGAACCACTGGATCTAAACTGTGAACAATCAAATCTGCCACCTGTCATTACGCGCCTAATTGGAAACATTCCTTAAAAGCGCCTTGAATTAATACCGAGTTTTACCCGTTGTTGTGCCGGATTGCGAACCAATTGATGGTAAACAAATCCTCACTGGGTTTGGGAGAAAGCGAGCAAAAGAATGGTTGAGTCGAGTGAGATTCTAACCGTATCCTACGGCACCTTTTCGTGCACGTTGGAGGGATTTGACGATTCCTTTGGCACGATGAAGGCGATTGCGGAATATTTCCGCGATTTGGCAGCCGAGGATCGGTATTTCGGGGCAGAGCCTCCGACACCTGACGCACAGATGTTGGCCAAGATCGCAGAGCGTGAAATTACGCGACGCGTCGATGCCAGCACTGAGGATGGTGAAATTGTATTGCGTGCGGCACAAGCGCCTGCGCCAGCAATGCCTCCACAAGTTGAACGTCCTGATCCTGTGCAAGCGGCTGTCACTGCTGTTGCACCGGCGGCGGCAGCGGTTGCTGCGGTTACTGCAGATATGGATCAGGAATTTGAGACAGCCCAATCAGACGCGACGGCGTCTGATCTGGAGCCTGTCGCAGGGCCGGAGGCCGAGGACGACCTGTCCTCACCGCTCGTGGCCTCCGGTCAGGTGACACCTGCGCAAGCAGAGCCTGACACCGCGCCTATGGCAAATGGGTCACCGCACCCTGATG
>CAXIAL010000070.1:0-3556 GCA_964022435.1 uncultured Roseobacteraceae bacterium
TCCTGCTGCATCGCGGCCCTCGAAAACGACGACGATACGTTCACCGGTTTCACGTGCCCAAGCTTGCAGTCGGACCAATTCGATTTGCAAGGCGGCCATTTCGGCCTCGTAGGCAGCGCGTTTCATCCGTTTGGGATACGGATAATCAGGGTTCAGGATCGCACCTTTGCCCGCAGTTTTGATGGCGTTTTGCACGTCGGCAGGTGCGCTGTCGGTATAAAAGCGGCTGATGCCGCCATCAAATGGCAAATCCATGATCAATTCCTTGGCCTGTTTTGCCCACTATGCGCAATGCAGTGGCCTAGCGCAATCCAGCGCGGTCCATTGCCCGCCCAATCGTAGCGATTGCTGCGTCTGGTGCGATATGATGTGGCATATGACCGACACCTTTCAGTTCTTGCAGGCGCGCAGTCGGCACTATTTTGATAATCTCATGGGCGTGCACGTCAATCGGAACAGTTTGATCCTCGCGCCCGTGCAGCAGTTCAATTGGCAAGGTTAACTCAGGATAGCGTTTGGCGATCTCTACAACATTGGGGCGCAGCGTATTCACCTGACGGACATTGGCCCGAAAGCTGGCGGGACGTAGAGATAGTCGCGTTCCGATGTGTTCGTTATAGCCATCGGGCAAGGGGTTCGGGGCAAAGACGGATGCCACTGAACTTTCAACCATACTATCCGTTGCAATCGCGGAAATGACGGGGATCGCCACCGCTCCGCCAAAGGCGCTGCCATTCACCGTGTAATATCCGCCCAAACCACCTGGCCACGGCATCGCAACGCCCGAAATTGACACAAGTGCCTTGGCATTATTATCGGCGACCACATCCAAGCCCGCGTTTGCCCAAGCAAGTGCGACGATACCGCCAAAGCTGTGACCAACAACAACCGGATCTTTGATCCCGATTTTGCCAGCTGCCTCGCGCAGCATCTTGGCCTGCGCCTGAGGGCTGTCACCGGCGGTGGCAAACGGTCCAGTCTCGATGCCGGGCACGCGATCTGTATACCCCAGGCCTGGCCTGTCGAATGCCGTCACGGTGTAGTCTTCGGTCAATCGCTCAAACAGATGAAACGTCCAGTCGTGGATATTCCCACCAGCACCATGCAACAAGATCAGTTCCGGTCCAGAGCCGGCACGCAGGTAATGCACCTTACCACCCGCAACATCGACAAATTCGCCTATGGGAGGATAGGCCTTTTGTGCAGCCATCGTGCGTTGTGATGTCGTATAACCCGTCACCGCCGCGCCAATCCCGAGTGTCAGCGCCGTATATCCAATGATTTTAAGTGCCGATGTCATCAATGTTAAACTTCGTTGTTTGGTAAATTTGGTTAATCCAATTACCATATAGGAGATGCGCGTGACTTCTCCATTTATTCAACGGATTTAGCGTTGGATCGTCGTTCGGATAGTAATTCGCAGGCACGTGAATTGGCGTGCCCTCGGCAACATCGCGGTCGTATTCTTGCTTCAGCGTGCCATTGTCGTATTCAAGATGGTTAAAGATATAAAGCGCTCGATGCGCATCATCTTGTACCAAGCAAGGACCGACATCGTCGCTTGTGATCAGTGTTTTCAGCCCAGTGGCCACATCGATATCCGACTGACGCATTTCGGTCCAGCGGCTAGCGGGGATGACACAATCGTCTGAGAAGCCGCGCAAAAACGGCGAGGATGCGTCGGTAACCCGGTGCCGGTAACAGCCGAAAACCTTTTCATCCACGAGGTGCTTTGGCACATTATGGAAATGGTTAATCATCGCCATGCCGCCCCAACACACGCCTAACGTCGAATGCACATGGGTTTGGGTCCAAGCGAAAACTTGCGTCAGCTCGTTCCAATAGGTCACATCATGGAAATCCAGATGTTCAATCGGGGCGCCGGTGATGATCAGCCCGTCGAATTTCTGGTCGCGCACGTCACTAAACGGCACATAGAATTCTTCCATATGCTCGGCAGCGGTGTTCTTGGTCTGGTGTTCAGACATGCGGATCAGCGTCAGCTCGATCTGCAATGGCGTCGCACCGATCAGACGCGCGAACTGGTTTTCGGTCTGGATTTTCTTGGGCATCAGATTCAGCAAGGCAATCCGCAACGGGCGGATGTCTTGGCGCGCAGCGGCATCTTCGTCCAGAACCATCACACCTTCGTTAGACAAAACGTCAAAGGCGGGCAGGGCAGAGGGCAACTTAATCGGCATCAGCCTTCTCGCTTTTCTAACGCATCGGCGATCATGTCTTCGAACCCTTGGGTGTCTTTGACGGCGGCGACGGCATCCATCGGCACAGTGATGCCCCAACGCTCTGCCATTGCGCAATAGCGCGGTTGGCGGTGTGCTAGCGCCTTTGCGAACGCCCAGCGGATGAAATCATCGGGGTTTACCTTATCGGGTGCCACGTTGAATTCGGCCAGATAGGCGTGCCAAGTGTTCAACAAGAATGTCGGGTCATATGACATCGGTTTCGGTTCGCGGTCAAAACGACGGACAAGCTCGGCCGTATGCGCATCCGACCCTTCAATCCAGACCATCAAGGTCTTGGACGCCAGATCGGTCATGATCGGATCGTTTTCGTCGTCCGTATCCACCCATTCACAAATCGACCCGCCTGTGTCGCAGACGAAATGCGGGTATTGATACAGGTCGTGGGACCGATCGATGAAATGGCCCGTGTCATGCAGCGCTGCAATCTCTGACTGCATGAACTGATCCTGACGGAACGTATATTCATCCCAGTCCAAACCACCCAAAGCGGGATCACCCGGTTTGCCCAGATAAGACGACATTGGCTTGAGATCATCAAAAGAGATGTTCGACCCGATATAAATACTGTCAGATCGCAGAAGATCGCGCAGGAACGGCACCTTCATCGCCTCGCGCTTGGCATTATCCGCAATCAGCTCGCCCATATAACGGGTGCCAATGCGGTAATCGATGGAATAGTGGAACCAGTCACCCTGCGCGCGCAGCATGTTGGACAGATACGTTTTGCCCAAGCCCGACATCGCGAACAAGAGAACACGTTTTTGCGGTGCGTCCCGCCAATCAGATGCAGTTTTGTAAATCATGACGGTAGAGGTAATGCGCCGCATGGCAAACTTCTAGCAGTTTTCGCGCATTTCTCGCTTTTGAAACCGATCTGTGGAATTTCCCCGTGAAGGTCAAATGTACCGTTGCTATCTCTAACGGTGCGATAACGCGTCACTGAAGGTGTTTTAAAGTTAACTGTATCGCCGCAATTTGGCGAGAAATCAGGGGCTGAGGGCCGAAGTAATCGAGAGGTGTAGAGATGGCGACTGTTTCTGTTTACGACGTCAACAATATCACCGTGATTGATCAAGCGACGGGTCAACCACCTGTAAATAACCCGATTACAAGCAGCTACAACGCGGGCAAGCTTTCTATTGGAACATGGCTTGGCCATACGATGGCTTTGCGATCACTTAGGGAACATCGACAGTTGATGTCACGTTTGATGATAACGATGGCGTCTTGTCCGATGATCCGTTCGCAGGGGCCTTTGTTATCGATCAACAGCTGTCGGATCCTGATTCGAT
>CAXIAL010000071.1:0-3249 GCA_964022435.1 uncultured Roseobacteraceae bacterium
TCTGTGCAGCCGCACCGACGAACAGAACCACAACCACTTCGTCGAATGATGTAATAAATGCGAACAATGCACCCGAAATCACACCAGGCAAGATCAATGGCATCTGCACCTTAAAGAAAGTCGTTGTTGGTGTGCACCCATGTTGGCCGCGGCCCGTGTCAGCGAATTATCAAAGCCAACAAGCGTCGCCGTGACCGTGATGATCACAAACGGAATGCCCAAGGCCGCGTGTGCCAAGATCACTTTGATGTAACCGGACAGATCCTTGGAAATACCCAATGTGTTTTCCAAAAACAGACCCATCTGGCTGTAGAAAAAGAACATGCCAGTTGCGGAAATGATCAATGGGACGATCATCGGGGAAATCAGGATCGCCATGATAGCACGGCGGAATGGCACATGGCTTTGGCTTAAACCAATGGCCGCCAATGTTCCCAAAGATACCGAAATCGCCGTCGCGAATGGGGCAATAATCAGCGAGTTTTTCAGCGGACGGAGCCAGTCATCATTGGTGAAAAAGTCACGATAATGCTTCAGCGAATAAGCTTCTGGGTCCAGCGCCAGCATGCCAGGCGTATAGGTAAAGAAGTCCAAGGCGTTGAAAGACAACGGAATGATGATGATGATCGGCGCAATCAGGAAGAAAAAGATCAGGCCGCAAATCAGTTTAAAACCGTTATGCCAAAGCACTTGTCCAGACGTTGCATAAGGCGGCACGCTCGCACGATATCCACCACTGTGCAGCCAATAGGCGCACCAGCTTAGCAATGCTCCAACAATACCACCGACAAGCATGCCTGCGGAGTCGGCCATCAACCAGCCGAAAACGGCAAGCAAGATAATTGTCGCCAGACGTCCTTTGGATCGGGGGAAATGGTGCGCGAGAATATAGGCGATCAAGCCGCCCACGATGATCCCGAAGAGAACGCCCACCAACCCGTTACCTGACATCGCCTGTCCAGCAAACAAACCAAAGAACCCGCCAAAGGCAGCCGTGATCGGCACAGTGAACCCAGTGATGCTCGGGGTAGCCGTCTGGCCTGTCAAAGTCGTCGTCATGGCCTTAGCCACACAATTTCACGTTATCGATGCCGACGATCCGGTCGTATGCCCAATAGAGTAGCAAGACGACCGCCAAAAGGATCGCACCAAGCGCCGCAGCCAAGCCCCAGTTAAGCCAGCTGGAAATGTGGTAGGCAATTCGGTTCGAGATGAACACGCCCTTGGTCCCGCCCACAATTTCTGGCGTAATGTAGTAGCCGATCGACAAGATGAACACGAGGATCGACCCCGCCCCGATACCTGGTACTGACTGTGGGAAATAAACGCGCCAGAAAGCTGTCCAATTCGTCGCACCCAGCGATTTCGCAGCGCGCAGATATGCTGGCGGAATAGTTTTCATCACGGAATAAAGCGGCAAGATCATGAACGGGAGCAAGATATGCGTCATCGCAATGATCGTGCCCGTCGCGTTGTTGATCAGCGCAAGCCGGTTGTCATCAGCCACAAGGCCCAGCCAAACAACGATTTCGTTGATCACGCCCTGTTGTTGCAGCAGCACCTTCCACGCGGATGTCCGCACCAAAAGCGATGTCCAGAATGGCAAGAGCACGAGGATCATCAACAGGTTCGCTTGGCGCATCGGCAGGTTCGCCAAAAGCCATGCGACAGGGTAGCCAAACAAGATGCATGACGCTGTAATTGTCAGTGACATCAACAAGGTACGCACGAACAGTGTCAGATAAATCTGCTGATCTTCAGGGCGCCACTGCGAGCCTTCTGGCGTTTTCTGACGGTCAACAGAATTCAGGAAATAGCCGTTCGTGAACGCAGGGCTATAGGTCTGAATGGTCTGCCAAGTGTCAACTGTGACCCAGTCATCATCGATATCCTCGAAAGCTGCGGCCAAATCTTCGGCCTCGAACCCACCAACAGCGCCCTGTACGGTTGTCAGCTGCGCAGGCAATGCGGATAGATCAGCGGAAGGTGCCGTGCTCAGATCTTCATATAGGGACAAGTAAACAGTGTGCCACGGTTGTTCCTCGCGGGCGATGTCGCCGTCTTCGGACAAGATCGTCGCAGCAAACGACTGATACGCTTCTTGTGTACGGGGCAACGCAGCACCGGCGTCGGCCTCGACCAGATCAGCCCAAAACGCAGGGTCTTCCCATGCGGGATCAAGGGCGACGAACTGGTCGGTATAGCCTTCACCCAGATCATCGACCTTACGTCCCAATTTACGAAACATCGACGAGATGCCGGTCATTTCATAGTTCAGGCGCGATCCAAGGCGGGTGTGCTGTTTCTTTTCAACAGCGACCATCATGTCCTTGAGAAGGGCAGAAAACACGGGCGCGCCGGGGGCGACACCGGTTTCGGCATCCCATGATGCCAACTCTTGTGTGGTGCGCGGAAGGACTTCGCTCACGATCTGGTTTTCAACTGACCGGAACAACATCTGTCCGATAGGTACCACGAAAGTAATTGTAATAAATAGCAAAAGCGGCGCGATCAACAACATGGCCCGCATTTTGGAACGGCGCAATGCGCGGTTCAACGATGCCTTTAACGGTCGGCCATCGGCGGCCAATACGGGGCCTGAATGTGCGGTGTCGGTCATGTCGGAATGCGCCTTGAATTTCTTCGGTGTGCCGCAGCCCCAAGTGATCAGGGCTGCGGCGAACTTCAACTTCGTAGGATGGGTTTTAACCCATCAAAATTGACTTATTGTGCCAACCACGCCTGGAATTTTGCATCCAGATCGTCGCGGTAATCAGCCCAGAACTCGTAGTTGTAGAGGAACGTGTTCTTCGCGTTCTCTGGGTCTGTTGGCATGTGCTGCGCCATGTCGATACCCAGCGTTGCGTGCTGACCGACCAATGGTGCGGAAGATGCACGTGCAGGACCGTAAGAGATGTATTTCGCTTGGTCTGCAAGACGCTGTGTGTCTGTCGCGAACTTCACGTAGTCCAACGCGCGTGCTTCACGCTCTGGGGACAGGCCTGCTGGGATGATCCAACCGTCAAGGTCAAATACTTGTGCGTCCCACAGCATTGCAACTGGCTGCTTCTGCTCTTCGATCAAAGAGAAGAAACGACCGTTGTATGTTGTGCCCATGATGACTTCGCCGTCAGCCAAAAGCTGTGGCGTGTCAGCACCAGCGGACCACCAAACAACGCTGTCTTTGATTGTGTCGAGCTTAGCCAAAGCCTGCGCCTGACCTTCTTCTGTTTCCAGAACGTCATAAAC
>CAXIAL010000072.1:0-3158 GCA_964022435.1 uncultured Roseobacteraceae bacterium
TGGCGGAGACGCAGGGATTCGAACCCTGGGAACCCGTGAAGGCTCAACGGTTTTCGAGACCGCCCCGTTCGACCACTCCGGCACGTCTCCGCATTGCGGCATCGTTTACGCATCAGGGTTGGGGCGTGCAAGACCAGATTGGGGCAAAGATGACAAAACCGTTAGAGCTGCTTGGCAATAGTGCTAAGGCGACATAGCTTTCTTAACAACACGTTAAATGCGAAAGATATTTCCATGTTCCACCGTCCTATCCTTGCCGCCTGTGTTTCAGGTGTGTTGTTGTCGTCAGGCCCGGCCTATGCAGATAGCGCCGCGCTGTTCGACGCACTTGGTTTGCCCGAGATCATCACGATCATGCAGCAAGAAGGCATCGATTATGGCGCAGAGATTGCCGCAGACCTGTTCCCACAGACGGGCACATCTAGGTGGGATGAGGCCGTGGCCGAAGTCTACGACATGGACCGTATGCAAGACGGAGTAAAAGCGGATTTTGTGGCCGCACTTGATGGTCAAGACGTGGCGCCGATGTTGTTGTTTTTCACGACGGAACCCGGGAAATCGCTGGTGGGCCGAGAGGTGAGTGCGCGCCGCGCAATGTTAGACGCGGCCGTTGACGAGGCCAGTATGGAAGCGGCCGACATCGCCAAAGCTGATAACACCGCCGATTTTCAGCGCGTGCGCTCCTTTATTGACGCCAATGATTTGGTGGAAAGCAATGTGGCGGGTGCCATGAATGCCAACGTTGCGTTTTACATGGGGCTGATGGCCGGCGGTGCGCTGGATGGCACCTTGACCGAAGATCAAATTCTGATGGATGTTTGGGATCAAGAAGATGACGTTCGAACGTCCACGACAGATTGGCTGACACGGTTTTTGCTATTGGCCTTTGGTCCGGCAGAAGATGCCGACATCGAAGCCTACATCGCATTTTCGCAAACCACGGCGGGGCGAACATTGAACACCGTATTGTTCACGGCATTCGACCGAACATTTGATGGCATTAGCTATGACCTAGGCTATGAGGCGGGGCGAATGATGGCGACCCAAGAACTATAGGGTCGCGCTGATCACAGATGCCTCGTATGGCTGGCATTCAGACCGCGCCATTGTCTGCCAATTTGGATTGTCGGCGATGTCGGGGAACAGCGACAGCACTTCTGCGGCTTGTTCTTGATTGAGTGAATTTAGCGCATCGTCACCGGCGAAAAAGCTTTCTGATGGGGAATCGTTGGCCCAGATGACTTCGTCGTAATCAAACATTATGTGGACATAGGTCACAAAGCCGCCTTCGACCTGTGACACAGTGCGGTCGTTGACCAGCTCAATCGCGCTGATGAGCATCTCTTCTTCGCCACATAGCAGTTCAGCCATCGCGCCAGAAATAAGCATACGGTGGTTCGGCGATACATGTAGGTCCTCTGAGCAGCCCAATGTGCCTGCGTCAATCTTAATAGGGGTCATTTGGCCCATCGCTGGTACTGTGCGACTTCCCGCCCATCGCACCCGCTGGAGCCCATGGTCGCGCGTCATCACACGATCACCAACTTTGATGTCTTCAATTCTTCGTTCACCACAGGCGGTCTTGATCTTGGTGCCATGCGTAAAACAGGCGAATTCGCGGTAGGCATCCGAATCTTTCTGGAGCGCCACGTCATGGTGGAACAAAATCTCCGTCTCAATCTGCATGACGTTATTTGTCAGGAACCCCGTGGTTTTTCCGGATTGGGTGTCACTTTGCCCAATGGATACAGAAAAACCTTCGAACCCATCCGGGTCGACGATGCGGTAGTTCAAGGTCACACGGCTGCCCGAAGGGTGACGAACACCGTCGAGGGTAATGGGAGCCGTCAGGATTTGAATGGGGTTGCCATAATGGTCGCGCGTTGTGGTATCATCAGCCAGGTGCATTTGTTGCGGTTGCGCGTGACGCGTTAGCTTCAATGCATAGGGCGATTGGCCTTTGGCATAGCCAGCCAAGGCGTCGGGTGGCGCGAAGCAGCCATTATCAGAATGAAAATCACTACACTGATACACATAGGGCAAAGTAAAGTCGGGCATTGTGGCCGGATCCTTGACAAAACAAACATTTAACAACGATTGTTTCGCAGGGCATTGGGGCGGAAATGGGGCCGTTTCCATTCCATTTTGGGGCATTTGCAGTCCCCAAAGGGGCAAATCTAGCCGCGGTAAACCATCAAGGCAGTGACCAAAGCACCAGGATTCGCTTTGTATAGCGCAATGTCAGATTTCATTTGGATCAGGCGCGTCGGCTGATCGGATGCAGGGATACGCGCGATATTCATGGCCTCTGATATGTGGCCGCCGCCACCGGCAGTGATGTCTGCAATCAGGGCAGGGTGGTTTGACTTGACGAAAACCTCGACCCTACCGCGACGTTTATTATAGACGGAGTTTTCGAAAACCGTTGCCAGTCCGCTAAATGGCAAAAGCAAAGGGTTGCCGATATGGTTTGCCTCGTTCGAGCAGGCCGCCATGAAAATCAGGCAGGACAGGGGGATGCGCATCAATTTTGCCTCTTGTTTATACTTGACTTACCCCCCTTTAGGTCAGATAAGCCGCCATCCGAGCAAGTGACTTGTTCGGGGATATGCGAAAATACGCCCATACGGGCGCGCAGTCAAAAGGTACCAAACGCCTGTAAATACGGGGGCCTTCACGACGCGGGACACAAAGGAAAGACATATGTTTGCGGTTCTGAAAACCGGCGGCAAGCAGTACAAAGTTGCCTCTGGCGACGTATTGCGTGTTGAAAAGCTGGACGCCACTGCTGGCGAAACAATTCAATTCAACGAAATTTTGATGGTCAACAACACTGTTGGCGCGCCATTCGTGGCAGACGCTGGCGTGCAAGCCGAAGTGATCGACCAGATCAAAGGCGAAAAGACCATCAACTTCGTTAAGCGTCGCCGGAAGCACTCTTCCGCACGCAAAAAAGGCCACCGTCAGCAACTGACATTGGTCCGCATCGGCGACATCCTTGAAAAAGGCGCTGGCAAATCCGGTGTGAAGGCTGCAATGGGCGGCGCTGGCGTTTCTTACGCTGTTGCCCTTGGTCAACCAACTTCCAAGAAAGCTGCAGCCGCAGCAGAGCGTGCATCCCAGCCAAAGAAAGCTGCCGCACCAAAAGCTGAAAAGCC
>CAXIAL010000073.1:0-2970 GCA_964022435.1 uncultured Roseobacteraceae bacterium
TCGGGGTCCAGCACATCCAGCCCCTCAAGCGGCAGATAGCGCACGCCCTGGCGCGATTTCAGCGTGGCCTGCTGGGCGGGCGGCAGATCAGACCAGTCCTGATGCCAATCGTTCACCACGGCAGGTCCGTAGGTTTCAGTCAGCCCATACAAATGCGTCACATCAAAGCCCGCGATTTTCATATCAGCCAGCAGTTTTTCAGGTGGCGGGGCTGCGGCAGTAAAGAACTGCACGGTGTGGTCGAGCTTGCGCTTGTCTTCCTCGGAGGCCGAAATCATCAGAGACATGACAATGGGTGCGCCGCACAGGTGTGTGACGCCCTCATCAGCCAAAGCGGTCCAGATCGGTTCTGCCCGCACATGACGCAGGCAGACATGGGTTCCGATGATCGCTGATAGAGTCCACGGGAAACACCATCCATTGCAGTGAAACATCGGCAGCGTCCACAAATAGACCGCATGTTTCGCCATCGACGTCGTCAGCGCATTGCCTTGCGCCAACAGATAGGCGCCCCGGTGGTGCGAAACGACACCCTTTGGATCGCCCGTGGTACCCGAGGTGTAATTGATCGAAATCGCGTTCCATTCGTCCAGAGGCATCAGCCAGTCAAATTCAGGGTCGCCTATCGACACGAAGGCCTCATAATCCCGCGCATCTGTCGCAGTTGCAGGCCCACAGAATTCAGCATCGTCGTATTGGATCACCAGTGGTGTCACCGTGGCCAGCGCCAGTGCCTCCTGCATCAGCGGCATGAATTCGCGGTCAACGATGACGATTTTGGACATGGCATGGTCCAGCTGGAACGCAATCACCGACGCATCGAGGCGGGTGTTTACGGAATGGAGGACACCACCGCACATGGGAACACCGTAATGGCATTCCAGCATTGCAGGCGTATTGGCCAGCAAGGCCGACACCGTGTCACCGCGTCCGATGCCCTGCTGTGCCAAAGCAGATGCCAACTGACGGGACCGCGCATAAAACACGGCATAATTGCGCCTTAGCGCGCCATGCACGATCGCTGTGTGATCCGGAAAGACTGAGGCTGCGCGTTCCAAGAATGTCAGCGGCGTCAGTGGTTGATGATTTGCCGGATTGCGGTCCAGATCGGTGTTGTAGGGGTTCGTGTTCATGGTTCAGGCGTCCTGCCATTGAGGCGCGCGCTTTTCGATGAACGCACCAATCCCCTCTTCGGCATCCTGCGCCAGCATGTTGTCGACCATCACTCTGGAGGCGTAATCGTAAGCGTCGGACAGCGCCATTTCACGTTGCGCGTAATAGGCGCGTTTGCCTGTTGCCAATGTCATGCTGGATTTTGACGCAATCTTGCGCGCCATCTCCATAGTTGTTTCTTGCAGTGCCGCGGGTGCCGCGACACGGTTTACAAGACCGATCTCCGCGGCCCGCGCTGCTGACGTCATATCACCCGTCAGCAGCATCTCCATCGCGTGTTTATCTGCCACATTGCGCGACAGGGCCACCATGGGGGTGGAGCAGAACAGCCCTATGTGCACGCCCGGTGTGCTGAACTTTGCCGTATCCGCTGCAATGGCCAGATCACAGCTTGCAACCAGTTGGCAGCCTGCGGCAGTGGCCACGCCAGTGACTTCGGCGATTACGGGCTTGGGGCAATTTACGATGCCTTGCATCACGCCTGCGCACATCGCCATGACGTGTGCAAAATAAGCTTTGCCACCATCCTCATTCGAACGCCCGGCGGTCATTTCCTTAAGGTCGTGGCCCGCACAAAAGGCAGGACCATTGGCCGCCAGAACAATGACGCGCACCTTTGGGTCGGTCCCCGCATCTGTAAACGTGGCACCGAGTTCCGCCAGCATCGCCTCGGATAAGGCATTGCGCCGCGATACATCGTTCAATGTAAGGCGCATTATGCCGTTCACGTCCAGATCGCGCAGCAGGATGTCAGATGTGGTCACGGGGCTATTCCTTTTGAGTTCTAAAGAATGTTTATTTCGACACTGTCGGCCAAGGTGTTCGCGATAAAGCAATAGCGGTGCGCGCGGTCCTGCATCTGCGCCAGCTCCCCGTCGTTTACCGAAAAGCCGGTATCGAAACGCACCACCGGATGAAGGTCAATCCGCGTCACCGACATCTGGCCCTTGGGGTTTTTGCCCAAATGGGCCTCGGCATAGTCGTGGTAACTGGCCACCGGCCATCCCGCTTTTGCGGCCAGCGCGAGAAAGGTCATCATATGGCAACTGGACAGCGCCGAGGCGAGGGCCTGCTCGGGGTTCGTGTTATCCGGATTTCCGCCCCAATCGGGGGCGGAATCCACAAGCAGGTCGTAGCGATTGTTAAATTGCACCGTGTGCTCGTTCGAATAAGCACCTGATTGCAATACGGGAGCGGCGCGCTGCCAATGCAGTTCAATCGCGAGGTCTGACATTTCAGTCTTCTTTCTTGTGGCAGGGCGTTACGCGGCTGCGATTTGCTTTTTGGGATCATAGAACGGACGCTCGCAGATCGTTGCGCGGATGGAGCCAGATTTCGTAACGACCTCAACCTGTGCACCGATGTTTGCGTGTTCCGCAGACACCATGGCCAAAGCGATGTTCTGTTCCAAACGTGGGGAATAAACGGCGGATGTGACTTTCCCGATTGCCTCGCCATCTGAATTGATTTCCCAGAACGTCGTGTTGGGGCCAGTGAGAGGATCACCGTCAATGATCAGGCCGATTTGCTTGCGGCTGACACCTTCGTCCTTAATGCGGCGCAACGCGGCCTTGCCGATGAAATCAACCTCCATTTCGAGGTTCACAAGGCGGTCAAGTCCAAGTTCATAGGGGTTGGTGCTCATGTCAGCATCCGCGTGATACGACAACATCCCACCTTCGATACGGCGGATGGATGATGTGTGGCCGGGCTTCAGGCCAAAATCCAGACCTGCCGCCATGATGGTTTCCCAAAGCAGATCACCTTTGGAGCCGTCACGCAGGTAAATTTCATACC
>CAXIAL010000074.1:0-2810 GCA_964022435.1 uncultured Roseobacteraceae bacterium
ACAGTTGACTGGGTCGTCATGACGGCTGCGGTTTGTATCATTTCTGGTGTGACAGTTACGGCAGTCCATAGAGGCGCAGTTGATCTGGTCGAAGACTTGAGCACCGTGATGGATGCAAATGCGCCGCCCCCATAGGGTTCGGCAATGAAATTACCGGGACGTGCAATCACATAGTTGGACGCGCCCACTAAACACCGCCAGCGCTGCTGGCATCACCGTCTGGGTTATGACCCGACATTCGAAGAAAGAGGTGCGCTATGCGTGCAGTATTTGGTCTAGTTTTAGTTATTGGTTTGGGTCTTGCTGGCTTTGCCGTTTACATGGTCCAAGGCTATCTGTCCCAACAGGATTCCGCGCTGGCGCGGGAACGTGCCCGCGCAGCAGAGATTGTTGCAACCACTAAGATTTATGCGCCAACGCGCCAGATCACTTATGGTGAATTGATCCTCGAAGAAGACCTTGCATTGATCGACTATGCAGTTGAATTCGTGCCGGAAGGCGCCTTTGCCACATTGGAAGAAGTGTTTCCAGAAGGCACAGACGTTCCACGTGTGGCCTTGCGCCAGATGGAGCCTCTGGAACCGTTGATGGCTGTTAAAGTAACCGAAGCTGGCGGCGATGCTGGTATCACCAGCCGTTTGGATCGTGGCATGCGTGCGTTCACTATCAAGGTTGATGTGGCCAGCGGTGTGTCCGGTTTCTTGCGCCCAACTGACCGTGTGGATGTTTATTGGACTGGCACAGCTGGCAACCAGACTGGATCGTTCACACAGCTGATCAAATCCGGCGTAGAAATCATTGCGATTGACCAAACATCTGATGCCGACCGCAGCGGCGCTGCGATTGCCCGCACTGTGACGGTGCAGGTTTCCCCACAAGACGTTGGCGCCTTGGCGCAGGCCCAATCAAGTGGTGCATTGTCACTGTCCTTGCTTGGCGACAATGATGATGCGGTTGCGGGTGACGTCTTGGTTGACCAACAGTCCTTGCTTGGATTGCCTGACGAGCCTGTTGTGGCTGCCGCCGCACCGGTCGAGGCAAAAAAGATTTGCACGATCAAAACGCGTCGGGGTGCAGAAGTGCTCGAAATCCCTATTCCCTGCACGAACTAAGCGCAGGCATTTGACAAAAGCCAAAATGGCACACGCATCAACCGACGCGTGTGCCATTTTGCATTTCAATCCGCAGCTTGCGACTTATCCACATCACTTTTGACGCACAACGTATTGATTCTTGTAATAATTCGCATTTCGATGCAGTGTGAGAAAAATGCGGGCAAAAAGACCCGCCAAACGAGGCGTGATCGGAGAGGCAGGTCACAATGACATGTAAGAATTTTATCAAAGCGGTCGTTACCAGCTTTGCGTTAGCCGTTGTTGCAGCACCCGTTGCTGTGCAGGCCGAAACATTGCGCGTCATGCGCGGTGCACCATCAAGCGCGTTGAACGTGCCGATGAACCGTGCCGTCGTAGTTGAAAGCGATGTCCCATTCACCGAATTGTCGATCGCGAACCCCGGCATCGCGGATATTTCATCCCTGTCTGACCGCACGATTTATGTGTTGGGCAAGGAACCAGGCCGCACGACACTGACATTGCTAGGTGGCGATGGCCGTTTGATTACAAACGTCGAAGTTCACGTCACACCTGACATCGCAGAATTCAAAGAACGTTTGGAACAGATCCTTCCCGGCGAGCCAATTGAAGTCCGCACCGCGAATAATGGGATTGTTTTGTCTGGCACTGTCAGCTCAATCTCGCGTTTAGACCGTGCAATGGAATTGGCACAGCGCTATGCGCCAGACCGCGTTTCGAATTTGATGTCCGTTGGCGGGACGCAGCAAGTGATGCTGAAAGTCCGCTTTGCCGAAATGCAGCGGTCTGTCAGTAAATCATTGTCGTCGTCAATTGCCCTGCAGGGCAATGCGCTTGGCAACTCTCTTGGCCTGTCGGCTGGGACGAATACGCTGAATAACTCCGGCTCGATCACATCGGGTCTGGACGGTAACACGCCATCCAGCAACGAAAACAATGGGGCATTCTTGTTTGGCTTCAATGCCGGTGGTGTCGAAGTTGGCATTTTGCTCGAAGCTCTGGAATCCCGCGGTGTTGTGCGCACTTTGGCGGAACCAAACTTGACCGCATTGTCCGGCCAAGAGGCCAAATTCCTTGCGGGTGGTGAATATCCTATTCCTGTAGCCCAAGATGATGGTGCGATCACGGTTGAATTCAAGCCGTTTGGCGTCGAATTGAACTTCACGCCCCGCGTTGTAGACACCGACATCATCAATCTTGAGCTGACAGCAGCCGTTTCTTCTGTTGATAGCGTAAATGGCTTTACCTCTAACGGGTTTACAATTGATGCGTTCAAACGACGCGAAACCTCTACGACAGTTGAAATGCGCGACGGCGAAAGTTTTGCGATTGCGGGTCTGCTGCAAGATGATTTTGTTGATCTCAATGGCCAAGTGCCGTGGATCGGCGACATTCCTATTCTTGGATCCCTATTCCGCAGCGCGGAATACGCCCGCAGCCAGACCGAATTGGTCATCATTGTTACGCCACATCTGGTGACACCGACACGCGGCGAAGTTTTGGCCTTGCCAACTGATCGTGTGCAGCCCCCAACCGAACGTGATTTGTTCCTGTTTGGTCGCGTGGCCGCGGAAAATGCGCCATCGACCGGTGGTGCAGGTGAAGTTGCCCGTCAGGACTTTAGCGGGTCTTACGGCTATGTGTTGGATGATTGATATGAAAAACGTCGTAATCGCAACTGCAGCAATGTTCGCTCTTGGCGCCTGTGCATCGGGC
>CAXIAL010000075.1:0-2784 GCA_964022435.1 uncultured Roseobacteraceae bacterium
TGTAATGCACAAAACTGACGCGCAGCACGCCTTTGTCCATATCAACCCCCATGGCCCCCAGCGGACGGCCAGCATAAAAATCACCGCCCCCCGCCATAATTCCCATCGGGGCAAGCTTTTCAGCCGCTTCTTCAGCAGAGGAATTCAACGCCATTGTCACTGTTGGCGCGCGCAGCTCAGCCTCGCTCGGCCCAATCAAACGAACTGAATTTTTAGCACTGACATAATCCAACAACGGTTGAAGCAGCGTCACCTCATGGGCGCGCATCAGGTCATGGGCCAAACGGGCCGCAGCGGCACCGGTTCCACCACCGTGATGCGCCGAAAACGCATCCATGTAATCTGCCATCCCAGCAGATGCGGCCACTTGCCCATGATCCGGGCCCGCAGGGGTGAACCGCTTATACAAGATATCGCCATTAAAATGATGCCCTTGGTTCGGCAGATCAAAGCCAAAGCTTTCGCGGATCACCATCATCCCTTGATGCGGGCCATAAGTTTTATAGGCGCTGAACAAATATACATCGCAGCCTAGCGCTCCCACATCGGGAAACCCATGCGGCGCATAGCTCACACCATCAACGACCACACGAGCGCCCGCAGTTTGGGCAATCGCCGTGATCTCCACCACATCATTGATTGCGCCCACGACATTGGAACAATGCGGGAAGCACACAAGACGGACAGTCTCATCGAGCATGTTCTCTAGATCTTCAGGATCAAGCAGGCCAGTATCTGGATTGATCTGCCATTCGCGCACCTCAATCCCCTCTTCGGCCAAACGGCGCCAAGGGCCAGAGTTCGCTTCGTGATCTTGGTTCGTAACCACAATCGCCTCGCCCGGTTTCAACCAACGGCGCACGGCATTGGCCAACACAAACACATTCTGCGTGGTCGACGGTCCAAACGACAACTCATGTGTTTGCACGCCCAACATCGCGGCCAAACGCATGCGGGCTTCGTCCATTTCCTCGCCGCCCAAACGTGACGCGTCATATGGGGCATAGGGCTGGACTTTGCGTTCTGTGTAAAATCGGTGCAGACGGTCTACGACGGGCCGACAGGTATACGACCCGCCCGCATTTTCAAAAAATGCCTGACCATCAAGCGATGGCATCTCAAACGCGGGGAATTGGGACCGCACCCATTCAATATCCATTTTCATGTCGCTAGCTGAAACAAAAAGACCTCCATACGCAAGCATGGAGGTCAAATTTAGATCATTTCAGGGTAATTTACGCGTTCACATCCACGACCACACGGCCCTTCACCTGACCTTTGAGAATGTCGCGGCCAAGCTGCGGCAGGTCAGACAAAGTTGCAGGCTGTACCATTGCTTCCAGTTTATCCATTGGCAGGTCTTTAGCGATACGCTCCCATGCGCGCACACGGTTGTCGTATGGCTGCATCACGCTATCGATCCCGAGCAAGTTCACACCCCGCAGCAAGAAAGGAATAACCGTTGCAGGCAAGGCCATACCACCAGCCAAACCGACAGCAGACACGCTCGCACCATATTTCATCTGGCCCAAAACACGCGCCAACATGTCACCGCCAACGGCGTCGACACAACCGGCCCAAGTCTCTGCTTCCAGCGGACGTTTGGTGGTTTCATTGATCTCTTCGCGCGCCACAATCTGCGTTGCACCCAGACCGGTCAGGTAATCCGCCGTTTCAGGACGCCCTGTCACTGCGGCGACCTCATGGCCCAGATTGGCCAAAATCGCCGTCGCGACCGACCCAACGCCACCGGCAGCACCAGTCACCAGAACAGGGCCATTACCAGCTTTCAGCCCGTGATCTTCTAACGCCATAACAGCCAACATTGCTGTAAACCCAGCCGTGCCGACAGCCATCGCCTGACGTGCATCAATGCCAGCAGGCAATGGGACCAACCAATCGGCCCTCACCCGCGCCTTTTGCGCATAGCCGCCCCAATGAGCCTCGCCGACGCGCCAGCCTGTCAATACAACCTTGTCGCCCGCCTTATAACGTGGATCGTCAGACGCCTCGACAGTGCCTGCAAAATCGATGCCAGGCACATGCGGGTAGTTGCGAACCAAACCACCGCCCGGCCCAATGCAAAGCCCGTCTTTGTAGTTCACTGTCGAATACTCGACTGAAACCGTCACATCGCCCGCAGGCAATTGGTCCAAGGACATGTCCTGCACGGCAGCACTTGTTTTGCCTTCATCATTCTTCTCAACAACCAGCGCTTTAAACATGCACCCATCTCCTCTTTGGTTTTCAAATATCCCCGCCGGAGGCTCCGACGGGGCAACAGGACCTAGATCCAGAACTTTTCTCGTACGGTGACTTCGCGCGGACCGTCTTGTGTCATGGCCTGCAACACAGTGCCTGCCTCCCAATGGGTCATTTTGACCATGCCAATCGCGACGTTTTCACCGAAATCGGGCGAGGCGGCAGCAGACGTCACCTGCCCCACTTTCTTTTGACCCGCCATCAGTGGCCAGGCACGATCACATGGGGGCAGATCACCCTTGATCGCAATCGGACTAATCATCTGGGTCGGGCCTTCTTTGGCGACACGCAGCAAGGCATCACGACCAACACAACCAATCGCCGTTTGGGTCGAACAGAATTTGCCCAATCCCGCCTCATGCGGCGTGTTATCGCGCGTCATGTCGTTGCCATAAGACAGCAATCCGCCCTCAACACGCTCAATGGCGTTGGGGCAACCGGCGTGCACATCCATGTCCTTGCCCGCCTCCATCAGCGCGTTCCACAACGGCATGCCATTCGCGGTTCCATCGACATAAATCT
>CAXIAL010000076.1:0-2541 GCA_964022435.1 uncultured Roseobacteraceae bacterium
TAGCTGCACCTAACCTTCGGTGTTGCAATGACAGCATTGATCCAACGATAGTCCGCAAATCTTCAACACAGCAAAACGAAAAGGAGCTTAGCTATTTCTAGCTAAGCTCCTGAATTCTCTGGCTCCGGCGGTAGGGGTCGAACCTACGACAAATTGATTAACAGTCAACTGCTCTACCACTGAGCTACGCCGGAACACTGTATGACGGCGATATAGCAATGCGGGTTGGTGGCGTCCAGTGTGTTTTTTGTATTTTCGATTAATTCTTTTTGGTGAATTTCCCAGCGATCGAAAGCATTGGCATAGCAACGATTTTTCCGGCTTGGGATAGGCTAACCAGATGGGCGAAAACATTGCGTTTGGCCGCTGGCAAAAGGGCGGGATCGAGGTCGTGATAGACGCGCTGTGTGATGTCATCGACCGTTCTGCTCGCGGTGCCCAACGCATCAAGGATTTGCGCAGTACGCTCTGCCCGATGGGCCACCAGCCAGTCAATGCGGGCATTGGGTGTAAGCACGGGCGCGCCATGGCCGGGCCACATGCAGCGTGCATTGATCTGTTTGAGCCGCGCACAAGAAGCCAGAAAATCCGTGAGATCACCATCAGGGGGGGACACAAGCGATGACGCCCATCCCATCACATGGTCGCCAGAAAATACGGTGTCTTTCCAAATGAAGCTCAAATGGTTCCCGATGTGACCGGGCGTATGCATCGCGCGCAGGGACCAATCGGCACCGGTGATCTCGTCGCCGTCAGCAACGATGATGTCTGGGGCGAACGCGGCATCAATCCCTTCACCACCACCTGCGAGCCCTTGTTTGGCGAGGGTTTGCATGATGGCGCTACGCCCTTTGTCTGCGGGACCAAACCCATAGATCGGCGCACCGGTTTCATGGCTTAACCTGCGGGCCAATGGGGAATGGTCAAGATGCGCATGTGTCACGATGATATGTGAGACATTTGCAGGGGCAGCAGCGTTCAAAATTGCCTGTAAATGGGCATCATCATCTGGTCCGGGGTCGATCACCGCGATCTGTCCGGTGCCCAACAAATAGGTGTTGGTTCCGAGATAGGTCATGGGCGACGGGTTGGGCGCAAGCACCAACCGCAAACCATCAGCCAAGGCAAATAGTACGCCCACCTTTGGCGAAAATTCTGAAGGTGACATCTGATAAGGCCTTTCGCCGCGCTGTCTGACAGCTTACTCATATCAACATGTTTTGGTCTTGGTTCAAAAAATATTTACCACGCGGGCTTTATGGCCGCGCTGCGCTGATTTTGATCCTACCAATTCTGACGCTGCAGTTGTTGGTGTCGGTGGTGTTTATCCAACGCCACTTTGACGGCGTGACCCGCGCAATGACAGACGCGATGACAATTGATCTTCGGTTTTTTCGTGATGAGGTAAATAACGCGACCAATGCAGGGGATGCCAACGCAATTGCCGCGAAAATTGGTGAAGCATTGGTGCTAAACGTCACATTGCCTGCCCAAAGTGCTGTCAAAGCCGATCAGCTTCGTTTTGATGATTTGACGGGCAGCATGGTGACCGAAACGCTGCGCGACAGGGTGCCAAACATCCTTGGGGTCGATTTGGTCGATCGGGGTCAGGTGCAGCTATGGATGCAGACAGATCATGGGGTGGCTGATGTTCGTTTTAGCCGGCGACGTGTTTCTGCGCCCAATCCGCATCAGCTTTTGGTGATTATGGTTGTGATGGGCGCGATCATGACGACGATTTCCTATTTCTTTTTGCGTAACCAGCTACGCCCGATCAAACGCATGGCGGACGCGGCTGCGGCATATGGGAAAGGCCGGATCAAACCCTTTGCCCCATCTGGCGCGATAGAGGTACGGGCTGCTGGCATGGCGTTTTTGGATATGCGCAACAGGATCGAACGCCAGACCCAAGCCCGCACGATGATGTTGTCAGGGGTCAGTCATGATCTGCGCACGCCATTGACGCGGTTGCGTTTGGGGCTGTCGATGGTCGATAGCCAAGATACCGCACCGTTGCTGCGCGATGTGGATGACATGCAGGACCTTTTGGATGCGTTCCTTGATTTTGCCCGTGACGATGCGCTGGATGAGTTACACCCGACTTCGCCGCGCGAGATCGCATTGGCCGCAGTCGCGGATGCAGGGCGAAATGGTGCGGATGTTAAGTTAGGCGAGCTAAGCGGAGCCGAAGACATGATTGCCTTGCGCCCAAAGGCTGTGCGCCGTGCGCTCGATAATCTGATCGGGAATGCCTTGCGTTATGGCAGTAAGGCAGTGGTGCATCTTGAGGTGACAGACCGCGCTGTGCGGTTCGCCGTCGAAGACGATGGGCCAGGTATCCCAGCAGGCAGCCGCGAAGCCGCGATCAGTCCCTTTGTTCGGCTCGATCCTGCGCGCAACCAAGACAAGGGCTCTGGCGTCGGGCTTGGGTTGTCGATTGTCGCCGACATTGCCCGCAACCATGGCGGCTTGTTGCGACTGACCGACAGTTCGGTACTTGGTGGGCTTAAGGCAGAGCTTGTCCTAGCGCGTTGATATTAA
>CAXIAL010000077.1:0-2521 GCA_964022435.1 uncultured Roseobacteraceae bacterium
CTGCTGGACCTTATCGACATTTACGCGCAACTTGGTGTGGACGTGTTCGCCCGCATGCGGCAACTGTCATGACGCTTTTTGAGAGCATAAATATGTCCGCCGGAGGCCTCGCCGCCGCGCCAACCAGAAGGTCAGAAAAATGACGCTACCAACCACGCCTAGCTTTCGACTTAATGGCAAACGCGCGCTCGTCGCTGGCGCATCTAGCGGGATCGGCCTTGCCTGTGCTGTTGCGTTGGCACAGGCTGGCGCAGCGGTCACATTAGCAGCGCGATCCGCTGACAAACTTGGGGCCGTTGTCGATGAAATGCGCAGCGCTGGCTTGATTGCCGATGCCTTAACACTTGATGTGTCAGATATCCCCGCGACGACTGATGCTGTCACAGAGAACGGTCCATTCGATATTTTGGTGAACTCCGCTGGTCTTGCGCGGCACACACTGTCGTTGGACACCACGCCAGAAGATTTCGACGCGGTGCAAGGGCTCAACTTCAAGGGAGCGTATTTCTTAACCCAAGCCGTTGCCAAAGGGCTGATTGCAGCGGGCAAGCCTGGCAGTTTGATCAATATCACCAGCCAAATGGCGCACGTTGGGGGCATTGAGCGCGCAGTCTATTGCGGCACCAAACATGCGGTCGAAGGTTTCACCAAAGCCATGTCAATCGAGTGGGGCCCAATGGGCATTCGCGTCAACACAATCGCGCCAACCTTTGTCCGCACCGCACTGACAGAACCGACGTTTCAAAACCCTGAACGGCTGGCCTGGATCATGGACAAAATCAAATTGGGCCGTGTTGGTGAAGTGACCGACATGATGGGCCCTGTTGTCTATCTGGCTTCTGATGCCAGCGCGATGATGACGGGCACGTCAATGCTCATCGACGGGGGCTGGACGGCGGACTGATGGCGGTTGTGACATCTCTTCAAGTGGCGCAGCGGGCCGGTGTCAGCCAATCGGCTGTTAGCCGCGTTTTCACGCCCGGCGCATCGGCCAGTGCCAAGACCGCGGAGAAGGTAAAGCGCGCCGCCGAAGAATTGGGCTATCGCCCCAATATGATGGCGCGTGCGATGATCACAGGCAAAAGCCGGATGATCGGCTTGGTGGTCGCTTATTTGGATAATCAGTTTTACCCGCTGGCGCTGGAACGTTTGTCGAATGCGTTGCAGGCCAAGGGTTATCACATTCTGGTTTTCACCGCCTCCAACTCTGCCGATCATGTCGCCCGCGTGGTCCAAGAACTGCTCGACTACCAAGTCGAGGGCATCATAACTGCAAGCGTAGGCATGTCGTCGGATCTGACCAAACGCTGTGAAGACGCGGGCATCCCCGTCGTCATGTTCAACCGCGGCCAAGACGGTGGCAATGTGTCGTCCGTCACCTCGGCCAATGTCGAAGGCGGGCGCAAAGTGGCGGAATTTTTCCTCAGCTGCGGCCATGAAAACATCGCGCATATCAGCGGTTGGCAGGGGTCGTCGACGGGCCGCGATAGGCAGCTGGGCTTTACTGCCGCCTTGGATCAGGCGGGCATCGCGCCGCGTTGCATTGACGGAATGTATGACCGTGACACAGCGCGCAACGCCACGCTTGACCTGATGGACCGACGGTCCCCGCCGGACGCGATTTTTGTGGGCAATGATCATATGGCCTTTGCCGTTATGGATTGTTTGCGCAATGATCTGGGCCTGTCAGTGCCTAATGATGTGGCTGTCGTCGGCTATGATGATGTGCCGATGGCGGCATGGCCTGCTTATGGATTGAGCACGGTCCGCCAGCCGCTCAACCGGATGGTTGATGCGACTGTTGATACGCTTTTGACGCAGATTGAAGACAAAACCGCGACCCCGCGGGTCACCGAAATTGACGGGGCGCTAATCCAGCGCGCGTCGACACGCCGCATGAAAGGATAACCCCATGAAGGGCCTGAGCAACCGTTGGAAAGACCTGCCTGATTACATCATCGGGATCACGAAAGAGATTTGGGAAGATCGTGGTGTAGGAACGCTAAACCACTATTATTCCGACGATATCCCCGTGCGCACGCCGATGGGCGTGGCGATTGGCAATCAAGCCACAATCGCTGCGACAATGGCCACAATCAACGAATTTCCCGACCGTGAATTGCTAGGCGAGGATGTGATTTAGTCGCATTCCGAAGAGCACGGATATCTGTCTTCGCACCGCTTGCTGACCAAGGCCACCCATACCCGTGACGGTCAGTTTGGCCCCGCGACTGGCAAGCATTGGGTTGCCCGCGTGATTGCCGATTGCGCCGTGCGTGACGACACGATTTACGACGAATGGCTTGTGCGTGATTACGGCGGGATTGTTCGGCAAATGGGGCTTGATCCTCGCGAATACGCCGCCAGCTTGATTGCTGCTGAAGGTGGACCGCAGACTGCTAAACCGATGTTCACTCCTGCGATCGATGTTGACGGCGACTACAAAGGCACCGGCAATGACAACGCATGGGGCGCGAAATATGCAAGCATCGTGCAGCGCATTATGGACAAAGATTTCGAC
>CAXIAL010000078.1:0-2463 GCA_964022435.1 uncultured Roseobacteraceae bacterium
CTGAACACGGCGAGCGCCGCTGTTGTCAGCAACATCCAGATTGGTCTGCATCTGGATCATTTGGTTTCCTTTTTCGACCTACAGGGCTACTCCCGATTTCCGACCGGGCCCCTAGGGTTTCGATGAATGTTGAAAGATTGCGGCCTTAAGCGGACACAAGCTCCCAACGCTTGGTTTTGGAACGTGGCGCACATTCGATGATGCGAACAGTCTCGCCCACCTTACATACGTTGTTTTCATCATGAGCCCGATACTTCTTGGACTTACGAATAGTTTTCTGAAGCAATGGGTGCTTATAACGACGTTCTACAGATACTGTGATCGTCTGTTCGTTCTGGTTGCTTGTGACAACCCCAGTCAGGATGCGCTTCGGCATAGATTAAGCCTCCGAAGCAGCGGCTGCTGCTTTTTCGTTCAGAATTGTTTTTACCTTGGCAGCGTTGCGACGTGCAGCGCGGATGCCGGATGTGTTTTCGAGCTGACCAGTGGCCTGCTGAAAGCGCAAATTGAAGGATTCTTTTTTCAGGTTCACCAGCTCTTCACGGAGCTGATCGGGTGTTTTATCCCGCAGTTCATTGGCGTTCATGCCATTTTCCTTTTGTTTCAGACATTGGGAGGCCGCACGAAGGCGTGACCCCGAATCCAATGGATGGAGTAGAAGTGTGCCGTATAGGAGGGAATCTGGTGTGTGGCAACCCCTTGTGACACCGGGATTTTAGCGTCGCCCAAATGTCGCAAAATCGCTTGCGTCATCCTCTATGGTCCGATCAAACTTGGACTACAATAGGAGCCGCGCACATGTCCACATATCTCGCCCAACCACTGCCCTTCCCTGCCAAATCGCCCAACGGGTTTCCTCCGCTGGAAAACGAACCTGTTTTCGACGCCGCCAAGCATTTGCAGATCGAGATGCCCGAAGAGGTCTATTCTCTTGCGGACTTGGGCTATTCTGACACCGACATTGCCGCCTGCCCGACCCCTTTCGGCGCGACATCGGTGTTTCGTATCCTGTCGGATGAAGGTGCCGCGGCGATGCTAGAGGTCGCGACGATGTTAGAGGAGTTCACCACATCCAACGCCCGCATTGCCCGCAATGTGCGCGGCGGGACCTATCGGTCCAAATTTCTGCGCGACCTGTGCATGTGTCCCGAAGTCACCACCGCTATGTCCGAAATCTGCGGCATCCCGCTGTTGCCCCACACGATCCCGCACCAATTGGGCCATTTGAACTATAACCCAGAGGTCGTGGGCGAGAATGTCGACAAATGGCACGTCGACACCCTGCGCATCGACTATGTGATGTTCGTGACCGACCCCAAATCCGTCGAGGGCGGTGAATTCCAATATTACAAAGGGACCAAAGGCGCGTTTCTGGCCGACCGCAAGGCAGGCATCCCCGTGGACGAGGCCAAGATCGTGTCCCCCGCCATGCCCGGCCCCGGCTATGCGATCTTGCAACAAGGGAACATGGTCGTGCACCGCGCCAAAGGCCTGTCCGCTCCCGGCAAACGCATCACGATGGTCAATGGCTATGTGCCGCAAGACATCCGGTTCCCCGACTTTTCGCGCTATGACCAATTGGTGCAGGTCGACCCACCCGATGTGGCGTCCAGCGAATACGCGCGGCATGTGAGCTGGATGGCGCGCGAAAGGCTCAGTGCGGATTTGGCGGATTTCACATTCAGCGACGATAAGGATGGCATGGCAGATCAATTTGCAGCCCATGCCGACATCATGACCGAGACAGCAAACCAACTGCGCACGACCTATGATGGTGTCGAGCATTTCGGCGATGGCTAACACGCCACTGTTGCGGGAACGGAAACACTAGTTTTCGCTTCTGTGCATTGCTTGAAACCGCAATGAAACGTATCCTTCAACCTTTCATTAAGGATCAATGTCATTTGGACAATCGTATTTTCGACGCTGCTGGGTTACGGGATCGGCATGGGCTTGGTCGAACTGTTCGACATTGGCCGCGATAACGACAGCGACGACGAGGCCGTCGATGATCCAATTCTGACAGATAATCCCGATTTAATTGAACTGACCAACATTGGTGAAACCGTCGGCACAGATGGCGATGACACAATTGTCTTTGCGGATGAAACGACGTTTGAAGACGTGGAGACAGTCAACGCAGGAGACGGCAACGATACGCTGCGTCTCTTTGACGAAACGCCGGGCGCGGGCCCTTCAGATTTCGGGACCCCCTTTGGTTTGGATCAAGCCACTGTTTCGGGTGGTAATGGTGACGACACGATGACTGTCGCCGCATCGTCTTCGACGATTTCAGGCGATGACGGCGATGATAGTCTGACAGTCTTGCGCGCTGGTGGCTCTACTGTTCTGGGCGGCGCCGGTGATGACTTGCTGGTCGGTATTTCCATATCGCAGGATGCGGTGATCATGGATGGTGGTGACGGCAAAGACATCTTGGACGGCCGGTTAATGGACAACGTC
>CAXIAL010000079.1:0-2372 GCA_964022435.1 uncultured Roseobacteraceae bacterium
GACGCCAGGTTTTCAACCTGGAAAGAGGGGTTCAATTCCCCTAGGGACTGCCATGGTACCCCCCCTGTTTAGTAGAAATTGTCTCTTAGCTGGCAAGGACCATTGCCGTTTTGCCGATTTCCCCGTTAGGTATGCTGCAACAGATAAAATGCGGATAGCAGCACCATGACCAAAACAATCCTTGTCTTGAACGGCCCGAACCTGAACCTTTTGGGCCAACGCGAGCCTGAAAAATATGGGCATAAGACATTGGCCGATGTCGAAGGCGAATTGCATGCGCTGGCCCCCGAACTGGGTCTCAGCGTGCTTGCCCAACAATCCAATTCCGAAGGCACGTTGATCGACATGATCCATAGCGCGCGCGCCACATGCGCGGGCGTGATCATCAATGCGGGCGGCTATACCCATACATCCGTTGCGATTTTAGATGCGCTAAATGCGTTTGATGGTCCCATCATCGAGCTGCATGTCACCGACATTCATGCGCGCGAAGAATTTCGTCATCATTCCTATATCGCGATGCGCGCGGATTATGCGGTCGTGGGGCAAGGCACTGACGGCTATTGTCAGGCCCTGCGCCACATCGCGACAATGATCTAACCCATTGATTGCAGACGCTTGAACAGCGACGACGTATCCCAACGGTTGCCGCCCATTTTCTGCACGTCTTTGTAGAATTGATCGACAAGGGCGGTCACAGGCAGGCTCGCGCCGTTTTCATCCGCAGCGTCCAGACAGATGCCCAAGTCCTTGCGCATCCAGTCCACGGCAAACCCGTGGTCAAATTCATCCGCCAACATGGTCTGATAGCGGTTCGCCATCTGCCAGCTGCCCGCGGCACCTTGGCTAATGACCTCGACCACGGCTGCGCCATCAAGGCCCGCCTTGTCTGCGAAATGCAACGCCTCTGACAGGCCTTGCACCAGTCCCGCAATCGCAATCTGATTACACATCTTGGTCATTTGCCCTGCCCCACTGTCACCGATCCGACGGCACAATTTGGCATAGGTATTGATCACGGGTTCGGCCGCGTCATAGGCTGATTGATCGCCACCGCACATCACAGACAACTGGCCATTCTCGGCTCCAGCCTGCCCGCCCGAAATAGGCGCATCGACAAAAGAGAGGTCGCGCGCCGCTGCTGCGTCGTAAAGCGCGCTGGTGACAGATGCCGAAACCGTCGTGTGGTCCACAAAAATGCTGCCGGCCTTCATGCCCGCAAACGCGCCATCCGCCCCGATACAAACGCCGCGGAGGTCATCATCGTTCCCCACGCAAGCCATGACCAAATCAGCGCCATCCGCCGCCTGTTTCGGCGTCACTGCAAAGGCACCACCGTGCTGTGCTGCCCAAGCCTCGGCCTTGGATGTTGTGCGGTTGTAAACGGTGACATCATGCCCCGCCGCCTGCAAATGTCCGGCCATTGGATAGCCCATGACGCCTAGGCCCAAGAATGCAATTTTTGTCATGGTCATCTCCTTTGTCCATTAATCAGGACAATCGCGGCCAGCGTCTCGAAACGCAAGACCTTCTGAGAAATGGAAAAGGTCGCCGCTTTCGCGAAAAGGCATTGCCCGCAATGGCGCAACGGACCTTTTGCGGCAAAATCATGAGGTCATAAACACGTCATATCGCGTGGTTTTCCCTCGTATCTGATGTGTACATTTCTGAAGGCCCGCAATCGGATCGGCTTTGGCAGGCCATTTGAGCACCGCACGCTTTCCCGCGTGTTTAATCGCCAATCGCACCAGATCAACTGCATCATCATCTGTGCCAACAATGTCTCGAATTTGACGAAGCTCAAGCTTAACAAGTGCCGACTTCTTACGTACGGGATGCATGGGATCAATGAGAATTGCATCATTGGGAAGATCGGGGATCAGGTCCTTTGCATCGCCTTTCAAAAGGGTCATGCGACCGATGATCCGACCTAATTCTCCTCCTTCATTTGCGGCCCGCGCCATGCCTTGCGCCAACAAAAGATGCATTTCTTCCGACCGTTCGATCAACGTCACATGTGCACCAAGCGACGCCAAAAGGAATGAATCTCGGCCTAGTCCGGCCGTGGCATCGACTATCAATGGTGTTTTGCCATCGCGCAGCCCCATTGCTTTTGCAATGTCTTGCCCCCGTCCACCACCGAACCGCAATCGATGCGCTACCGCGCCTTCGACAAAATCAACGCGCAAGGCTGCTTCGCGCCGCTTCAATTTCTAAACATTTTCGATCCCAGTTGGACGAAATTGCCCAAATTAGGGATACCCTATACCTTTTCTGACGGACCTCCAGTTTTTTGGCTGCTAACGAAAGAACCGTTATGTCCGTATGTCTGAAATTTCAAATTTTGTGGCGTCGTATAGGTGCCTGTCACC
>CAXIAL010000080.1:0-2252 GCA_964022435.1 uncultured Roseobacteraceae bacterium
AGTGATCGACACGGCGGCGGCGACGGCGAACATCACGTTGCCTTTGGTCTGGGTGGTGCCCAAGAACGACGCCAGTTTCGGTACCATCGTCTGGTTTTCTTGGGACAACAGCATCGTGGTGACGGCAAAGTCGTTATAGGCCAGCAAGAAGCTGAACAGCCCTGTGGTGATCACGCCCGGCCACATGACGGGGATGATGACATGAAGGAACGCTTGGAAACGGGTGCAGCCGTCGACCATGGCGCTTTTGTCCAGATCCTTGGGGATGTTTTTGAAAAACGCGTGCAGCATCCACAGGGTAAATGGTTGGTTGATTGCGACCAAAACAATGATCGTCGTCGGTAATTTGCCCCAAAGGTTCCATTCGAAAAACGGCAGCAAATAGCCAGATACCAATGTGATCGGCGGCATGGCGCGGAAAATTAGCGCAAACAGCAGAAACCAAAACGCATAGCGGTGGGTGGAGCGGGATAGCGCATAACCGCCCAATGTGCCGCAGGTCAGCGAGATGGTCACAACGCAGAAACAGACGATGAAGGAATTGAGCGCAGCGCGCCAGAATTCCTCTTGCACCCAAGCGCCGTGATACCCATCGCCGGTGAAATTGCCGCCAGTTTCCGCCTGTGTCAGGCTACCGAAAATCGCGTTCGCCCAATCGGCCTTGGAAAAGAAATCGACTTCAACCTTGAACGACCCCCACATGGTCCAGAGAAACGGGAAGGCGGCGATGATCAGCCAGAACGCCAGAAACGACGTGGCAAGGAACCTGACCGATAGCGGTTGCGCGGTGGCTTTGTTGGACATCAGTAACCTCTAACGCGGGGATGAAAAGTCGCGGTATGTGCGGATCAGCACGGGCGACAAAAGGATGGCAACGCCGATGATCGCCAGCACCGACGTGGCCGCAGCCGATGACAACAGGCGGGTTTCGCCGCCAAGATCGTTGTAGATTGCGTAGGATAGCGAATGCGCGTGGGCTTGTGCGCTGAACGATACGATGGGTTCAAACACGCGGAAATTGTCCATCAGTTGGATGAGTGCGACGAATGTCACCAGCGGGAACAGATGCGGGATCACGACGTAACGGATGCGTTCCCAGCGGTTCGCCCCGTCGATCATCGCGGCCTCTAGGCTGTCGGTGTTGACCGTTTGCAGGCCCGCATAAAACACGACGAATGCGAATGGGGCTGCGTGCCAAATGCCGTAGACCATCAGCATGATCCACATCAGCGGGGTCGAAGCCTTGACCGAAAGGTCGGGGTTGTTGGACAGCCATTGCAGACCAGCCCCAAGGATCCCGCGCGCGTCCACTATCCAGATCAGGATCAATGACCCCACGAGTGGGGTCACGATAAATGGCAGTAGTGTTAGAAAGATTGTCGGCCCCTTGAACCGTGCCGCCACCGAATTGACAGCCACAGCGATGAAGAAGCCGAGGATGATCGTCAGTGGGGTCACAATGAAAGTGTAGGTCAGGGTGAAGGCCATGGCCTTGTAAAACGGCAGGTTCATCAAGGTCGCGCCGAAATCGGGTAATCCATCGGAGCCAACCCAAGCTTCGGCGACTTCGGAGAACGCAAGGTGGTTGCGGTCAGTGTAGATGTCCAACCCTGCGAATTTTCCAAGTGGTTCAGCGGCTTGCAGGGCTTGGGTGGCCTCTTGATCGATGGATGTGACGGGGGTGCAGCCGAAGGGGCCACAGTTTTCAACCGTTACCAACAACTGATCATGGGCGGTATAAAGCGATTGGGTGATCACCGACGCCACGGGCAAGGCGATGAACAAAATCATAAGGAATGCAGACGGCAGGACGAACCAGAAGAATGTCGAATGTTTCATGAATGGTCTCTGTCAGTCTGAGGGCGGGTTGCGTTCGGGCCAGCGGGCCAGCCCAAACGCGAAAGATGTTTACTGCAAGTAGCCTTGCTCTGTCGCAGCAGCTGTGTACGCCGCTTCGATATCCATCAGCGCCTGTTCTGCGGACTCGTTGCCTTGCAGGTAGTCAGCGATGTTATCGCCAAGCGCAGAGTGCAGCAGGCCCATGAATGGCAGCATTGGGTATGGCGCAGCGCCGGCCGCAACCGTGGCCAAGACGCCTTCGTTGACTGGCTGTGCTTCAAAACCGTCCATCAGCCAAACAGCTTGGGACATTGTTTCGTCGTTCAGCAGTGCTGGGGATGTTGCATGTGCCATCGCTTGGAATGTCGCTGCCGCTTCTTCGTCGCTGATGTTTTTGGCAACAGTCCAGCCGT
>CAXIAL010000081.1:0-2142 GCA_964022435.1 uncultured Roseobacteraceae bacterium
CGTTGCGACACATCTATTGTTGAACTCAGCACAAATGGATAGGCGGCGCGATGATGCAGGTCTATGACCGCGTGATCCCGCACCAATCCACTGCGACCCTGTGGGTGTTGGCGATTGGCGCTGGCTTCGCAATGCTGCTCGAAGCGTTTTTGCGTATCGCGCGGGCCCGTTTGATGGATGGGGCAGGGCGCCGCATCGAATTGCAAATCCAAGAATTGCTGATGGATAAACTTCTGGGCATGCAGTCCGGCCAAAAGGGCCAGACGCCCTCTGGCACCTTTGCCGCCGTGCGGGAATTTTCCGCCATCCGCGAGTTTTTCACGGCCTCCACCATCGGCACATTAACCGATTTGCCGTTCATCGTGCTGTTCCTTGCGCTCGTGGCATCCATCGGTGGCAACGTTGTTTGGGTGCTGTTCATTGGCGGCATCCTGATGGTCCTGCCATCGTTCTTTATGCAAAAGAAGATGATGGAATTGACCATGGCGACCCAAGGGGCGTCCACGAAGTCCAGCCGTTTGCTGCATGAAGCAATTTACGACGCCGACACGATTAAAGCACAGCGCGGCGAAGACCGGTTTAAGCGCCTTTGGTCTGAATTCACGGCCCTGTCGTCACTTGCAACGTCAGAGCAGCGCAAGCTGGCCACGACCCTGACGTTCTGGTCCCAAGGCGTGCAGCAGGCGACCTATGTTTCTGCTGTTGTTGTGGGCACATTCATGGTGTTTCAGGGGCAGTTCACCGTGGGCACCATCATTGCGGTCGGTATCCTGACAAGCCGCACCTTGGGCCCGCTGACACAGCTTGCAAGCACATTGGCGCGTTGGTCAAATGTCAAAGCCGCGCTCGAAGCATTGCATAAAATCGCTGAAGCACCACAGGACACAGAAGAAGGCCGTACATATCTGCGCCGCGAAACCATCACGGGTGCCTACGAGCTGCGCGAACTGAGCTACAGCTATGACGAAGACAATGGCGCGACCATCGATATTCCGGCGCTGGACATCAAGGCGGGGCAGCATATTGCGATCCTCGGCGCCAATGGCTCTGGCAAGTCGAAACTTTTGAAAGTGCTGTCTGGTCTGCATCGCCCAACATCGGGCCGCGTGCTCATTGATGGCGTTGACATGGGCCAAGTGATGGCGCGCGACTTGCGTCGCGGCATTGGCTATTTGTCGCAAGAGGTCCGTTTGTTTGCGGGCACATTGCGCGAGAACCTGAACCTGACATTGCTGGAACGGGACGACGAACGCCTGCTGGCCTCACTTGATTTCGCGGGCCTTGGCCAGTTTGTGCGCAACCACCCCAAGGGGCTTGATCTGGATATCCGCGATGGCGGCGAGGACCTGTCGATCGGGCAACGCCAGTCGATTGGTTGGGCGCGCTTGTGGTTGCAAGACCCCAAGGTTTGCTTGTTGGATGAACCGACAGCCGCATTGGATCAGACGCTGGAAAGCACGCTGGTTAGCCGTTTGGAAACTTGGCTGAAAGGCCGCACCGCAATTATCGCCACGCACCGTGTGCCGATTTTGCAGCTGACAGACCGCACAATGATTTTACAAAACGGTCGTATGACCGTCGACGGGCCGCGTGACCAAGTATTGGCCCATATGCGTGATAAGAAAAAGGCGGCAAGCTGATGGCAACTATTGATGCAGAATTTTCAGGGCGGATGCGTGGATCGTCGATGACGATCTGGCTGGTCGGCGCGACGGTGCTGATTTTTCTGACATGGGCCAAATTTGCGTGGATCGACGAAATCGTGCGGGCCAATGGCGAATTGGTATCGGCGTCCCGCCCGCAGATCATCCAAAACCTTGAGGGCGGTATTTTGGCCGAATTGCTTGTGTCCGAAGGTGACATTGTGCAGCCCGGTGATGTTTTGGCACGCTTGCGCGGGACAGGGTTTCAGACCTCAGTTGCCGATCTGGAAGATCAAATTTTGGCCGCTGAAATCCGCCGTTTGCGTTTAGAAGCAGAGATTGCGGGCGCATTTGATTTCGCCGTGCCATTTGAAATCGCAGAACGCAGCCCAAACATCGTGGCGTCAGAGCGTGCCTTGTTGAATGCACGGCAGTCTGACTATTCATCCAAAGTCGAGGGCGCGCGCCGTGTGAAGGCGGAAACAGAGCGTGAATTGGC
>CAXIAL010000082.1:0-2078 GCA_964022435.1 uncultured Roseobacteraceae bacterium
CATGTCGCCTATGTCCGCCGAGGCGACCGTTGTGCGCAACTACATGGATTGGGTGCTTGGCCTGCCATGGAACGTTAAATCCCGCACGAAAAAGGATTTGGGCAAGGCGCAGCAGGTCCTTGATGATGACCACTATGGTCTTGAAAAGGTTAAGGAACGCATAGTCGAATATCTTGCCGTGCAGCAGCGCAGCAAAAAGCTCAAAGGCCCGATCATGTGCCTTGTGGGTCCGCCGGGTGTTGGTAAAACCTCGCTGGGTAAATCTGTGGCCAAGGCGACAGGGCGCGAGTTTATTCGTATCTCCCTTGGTGGTGTGCGTGATGAAAGCGAAATTCGCGGTCACCGCCGGACTTACATCGGATCCATGCCGGGTAAGATCATTCAGGCGCTGAAAAAGGCGAAAACATCCAACCCGCTGATCTTGCTCGATGAAATCGACAAGATGGGGCAGGATTTCCGCGGCGATCCCGCGTCCGCCATGCTCGAAGTGTTGGATCCAGAACAGAACGCCACATTCGTGGACCACTATTTGGAGGTCGAATTTGATCTGTCCAACGTGATGTTCCTGACCACGTCCAACAGCTATAACATGCCGGGTCCATTGCTTGACCGGATGGAGATTATTTCGCTTTCCGGCTACACAGAAGACGAAAAAGTCGAGATCGCGAAACAGCATTTGCTGCCCAAGGTCATGAAGAACCACGGGCTGAAGGACAAGGAATTCAGCCTGTCCGACGACGCGCTGTTGTCCATGGTCCGCGTCTACACCCGCGAGGCGGGGGTGCGGAATTTGGAACGTGAATTGGCCAAGGTTGCGCGAAAGGCGGTCACCAAGATCGTCAAGAAAGAAGTCACAGAGGTCGCGGTGACAGCCGCAAATCTCGACGATTATCTGGGCGTGAAAAAGCATAAATTTGGTCTGGCGGAAGAAACCGATCAGGTCGGTGTTGTGACAGGGCTTGCTTATACCTCGGTGGGTGGCGAATTGCTGCATATCGAGGCCTTGCGTCTGCCTGGTAAGGGGCGGATGAAAACCACGGGTAAGCTGGGCGATGTGATGAAGGAATCCATCGATGCAGCGTCATCCTATGTGCGCTCTATCTCGCCTGAAATCGGGGTGAAACCGACGAAGTTCGACAAGATTGATATTCACGTTCACGTGCCTGATGGGGCCACGCCAAAAGACGGGCCAAGCGCCGGTTTGGCCATGGTCACATCCATCGTGTCCGTGCTGACAGGCATTGCCGTGCGCAAGGATATCGCCATGACCGGCGAAGTTTCACTGCGTGGCAACGCGATGCCAATCGGCGGGCTGAAGGAAAAGCTGCTTGCTGCATTGCGCGGCGGGATCAAAACCGTTCTGATCCCAGAGGACAACGCCAAAGACCTGCCTGACATTCCCGACAACGTGAAGGCGGGGCTGGAAATCATCACCGTCAAACATGTGTCCGAAGTGTTGGAATTGGCGCTGGTGTCCAAGCCAGAAGCCATCGAATGGGACGAGGCCGCAGAAGAAGCCGCTGCAGCCGCCGCATTGACGAATGCTGCAGGGTCATTGGGTGCGACAGCACATTAAGCGACCATATAAATACTAAAACGGGGTTGCGCTGATGCGTGGCCCCTTTTTTTACGTCTTGATTGTCGCGAAATCAGCAACAATCGACAATTATCCCTGTTTCATCTGTGGGCAAATGTCGCGCGCTCGCATAGCGTGACGTTCAAAGAAATGACTATTCGGAGATCAACCAGATGTCGCGCAAATCCAAATCAGATGACAAAACGGTCAAACTGAAAACCATCGTGCCCGATCCCGTCATCACGCCTTTGCCGGATGCGCCGAAGGTCAAAACAAAGTTAGCAAAACCTGCTGTCGCGGTGACCCAAGGCGATGTTGTGAAAAAACCAGAGTTCATCGACCGCGCTGTTGAAAAATCTGGTGTGAAAAAACGCGATGCGAAGCCGGCAATTGAAGCGGCCTTGGCCGTTTTGGCCGAAGCATTGGTCAAAGGCGAAGAATTGAACCTGCCGCCGATGGGAAAATTGCGGGTGCTCAAGTCCAAGGATCTTGGCGAAGGCGC
>CAXIAL010000083.1:0-2017 GCA_964022435.1 uncultured Roseobacteraceae bacterium
CTGCCAAACGACAAGCAGGCAATTATCGTAAAGGCGGGAAAACGCGCATGTCCGATCAAGTCACCGTCCGCGGCAAAGCAGAGCTGCTGGCCGCCCGCAAGCAGAGCCGGTCTTTATATTGAATGGTCGCGGTATTCAGTTTCTTTGTGAACCTGCTGATGCTGACCGGCCCGCTTTATATGCTGAAGTTCTATGACCGCGTGTTGGGCAGCCGCAGCTTGGAAACGCTGATCGCATTGTCCGTTTTGGTCACGTTTCTTTATGCTTGCATGGGTATTCTGGACTTCGTGCGTGGCCGCGTGATGGGCCGTATTGGCGCACGGTTTCAGGCTGCATTGGACCGCCGCGTTTTTGCCGCCACGCTTCAAGCCACAACGCTCAACCGCGCGCCGCAAGAGGCAAAGACAGGTCTGCGCGATCTGGAATCCGTGCAACGGTTGATCACATCACCTGCGCTGATGTCCTTGTTTGACCTGCCTTGGGCGCCGCTGTTTTTCTTTGGCATTTTCATCTTCCACCCAATGATGGGGATTTTGGCGCTGGTCGGCGCGGTGGCTTTGGTCATTGTCGCCGTGGCCAACCAACTGTCGACGCGCAGGCCGTTGCAAGATGCCAATGCCGCAACATTCGCGTCCGAACATCTTGGCGCACAGATCCGCAATGAAAGCGAGATGGTGCATTCGCTTGGTATGCGCGGTGCGTCATTTGACCGCTGGCAGATCGCCAGAGGCGCGTCGTTGGATGCAACAATCAAGGCCACCGATGGCGCTGGCACATTCACATCCCTGACAAAGGCGTTCCGCCTGTTTTTGCAATCTGCGATGTTGGGGCTTGGCGCATATTTGGTGCTGCAAAACGAGCTGACCGCTGGGGCCATGATTGCTGGGTCAATTTTGTTGGGTCGCGGCCTCGCACCGATTGAAACCATCGTTAACCAATGGGCCGTATTCCAGCGGGGCCGTGAAGGTTGGACCAATCTGTCCGAACTGCTTGGGGCGATCCCGACAGAACCCGCGCGCACCGCCCTACCCGCCCCTGCCGCACGCTTGACCGCAGAACAAGTGACAGTCGTGCCACCGGGCGGGCAGACCGCCACGCTGCGCACAATCAGTTTTGCCGTTGAGCCGGACCAAGCGGTGGGCGTGATCGGCACATCAGGCGCTGGTAAGTCCACATTGGCGCGTGTCATGACCGGTGTTTGGAAACCTGCGGGCGGGCGCATTCGGCTGGATGGCGCCGCGCTGGATCAATATGACCCTGACGTGCTGGGCAAGCACATCGGATATCTGCTGCAACGCGTGCAATTGTTCGAAGGCACGGTCAAAGAAAACATCGCCCGCATGTCGATGTCACCCGATGACGAAAAGGTCATCAAGGCCGCGCAAAAGGCGGATGCACATGACATGATTTTGCGTTTGCCTGATGGCTATGACACGCGGGTTACATCTAATGGCGGACAGCTATCAGGCGAGCAAATACAGCGGATCGGCTTGGCCCGCGCCATGTATGGCGACCCTGTCGTGCTTGTTCTAGATGAGCCGAACTCGAACCTAGATAACAGTGGCACAATGGCGTTGAATGCTGCTGTCCAAACCCAAAAATCCGCAGGTGGCATCGTATTCGTCATGGCCCATCGCCCTGATGCGATTTTCCACTGCGACCTGCTTCTGGTTCTGGAAGGCGGTCAAAGGCGTGCCTTTGGTCCCAAGGACGAGGTCTTGAAACAAGTGACCAAAAACCACGGTAAAATCGCCAAAGCGGCCGGCAAAGGTGGAGGTGTATCATGACCCATTCTGTGGATGATACTAAACATCGTTGGTCCGCCAAAGGGCCGATGACCTTAGGCCTGATCGCGCTTTTGGTGTTGGTCGGTGGCTTTGGCACATGGGCTGTGATGGCGCAAATTACGGGGGCGGTCATTGCCTCTGGTCAGATCGAGGTTGATCGCAATCGGCAGGTCATTCAGCACCCCGACGGTGGCGTTATATCGGCTATACTTGTGGAAGAGGGCGACACG
>CAXIAL010000084.1:0-1963 GCA_964022435.1 uncultured Roseobacteraceae bacterium
GTTGCTAGGGATTAAGCCCGCGAAACTTAAAGAGTTGAGGGTTTAAATCTGATGTTTTTACTGGATTCTAATGTATTTATCGAAGCTAAAAACAGATAATATGCCTTTGATCTTGCGCCTGTTTTCTGGGAATGGCTGGACGAGTTGTGCGAACAAGAAGTTCGCACAATAACAAATATTCGCGATGAATTATTGGACGGTTCCGATGAATTGGCAGATTGGATGCGTGACCGCAAAGATCAAAACTGGATTTTGAGTACGGACGACGAAAATACTCAGAATATTTTTGCAGGAATTGCAAATGAAGTTGCGGCTGGTAACTACAGGCCCGCGGCCATGAACGACTTTTTATCCAAAGCCGACCCTTGGTTAATTGCGAAAGCTATGGACATCAACGCAACAATAATGACCCACGAAGTAGCAGAGCTAAATGCACGCAGACGCGTTCCATTGCCAAACCTATGCCCTTCCAGAGCTATTACATGCATGAATACCTTTGATTTCCTAAGGATTCATGCAAAGAGATTTACGACCTAAACCAAAACCTCAACCTTCTCCTGCTCACCGATCCCGAACACTCGCTTGTACCGTGCGATCTCGCTTGCGGGGCCCATGGCTTTGTTCGGGTTGTCGCTTAGTTTCACGGTGGGTTTTCCGTTGGCCGAGATCGCTTTGCACACCAGCGAGAATGGCACGAGGCTGTCGTCTGGGGTTAGGCCTTTGAAGTCGTTGGTCAGCATCGTGCCCCAGCCGAATGACACGCGCACGCGGCCCGCGAATTGTTGTTGCAGTTCCACGATTTTGTCGGTGTCGAGGCCGTCGGAGAAGATCACCAGTTTCTTCGTCGGGTCTTCACCACGCGCCTTCCACCAGTTGATCGCGGTTTCGGCCCCTGTTGCGGGGTCGCCGCTGTCGACGCGGATGCCTGTCCAGCCCGCCAGCCAGTCGGGCGCGCGGTCAAGAAAGCCTTGGGTGCCATATGTGTCGGGCAGGATGATGCGCAGGTTGCCGTCGTGTTCGGCCTGCCAATCGGCCAGCACGTCATAGGGTGACTGGGCCAATGCCGCGTCATCGGGCGCAAGCGCGGCATAGACCATCGGCAATTCATGGGCGTTGGTGCCGATGGCGGGTAGGTCACGGTTTTTGGCGATCAGGCAGTTGGACGTGCCGATGAAGTTATCGCCCAGCCCTTCGGACATGGCTTGCACGCACCAGTCTTGCCACAGATGGGAATGCCGCCGCCGTGTGCCGAAATCCGCGATTTTCAGATCAGGTAGGGTGCGCAAGGTTTCGACTTTTTCCCAGACCTTGGTTTTGGCGCGGGCATAAAGCACCTCAAGCTCGAACCGGCCCATGTTGCCCAGCACGGCGCGGCCGCGCAATTCCATCAGCACGGCGAGCGCGGGGATTTCCCACAACATGACCTCGGGCCAAGACCCTTCGAACGTCAGCTCATACTGGCCGTCGACCTTTTCAAGGTGATAGGGCGGCAGGCGTAGGTTTTCGAACCAGTCCATAAATTCGGGCGTGAACATCTGGCGTTTGCCGTAGAATGTGTTGCCGCGCATCCATGTGCTTTCGCCGCGCGACAGAGACAGGGAGCGAATGTGGTCCAGCTGTTCGCGCAGTTCACCTTCGTCGACCAGATCGGCCAGCCGGATGTGCTTGGATCGGTTGATCAGGCTGAATGTGACCTGCGCGTCGGGTTTGTTGCGGAACACCGACTGACACATCAACAGCTTGTAAAAGTCGGTGTCGATGAGCGACCTGACAATCGGGTCGATCTTCCATTTGTGGTTCCAAACGCGAGCGGCAATATCAACCATGATGTCTTTCCTTTGGCTTAAGGCGGTTAGACCAAGCCAAAGGGGGGCAAGGCAAGCGGTTATCCCAACTTGGTGAAAATGCATGTGATAACGCAGCAAATCACGCACATATGAACCGCGGATAACGCTACGTAAAC
>CAXIAL010000085.1:0-1931 GCA_964022435.1 uncultured Roseobacteraceae bacterium
GGATTTTACCATCGTGCCGTTCAAAGGCTCTGCGCCTGCACGGACTGCTTTGCTGGGTGGCCATGTTGCCATGGGTATTCTGAACATTTCCGAAGTGACGAAATTCCAGGACCAATTAAACGTTCTGGGTGTGGCCACGCGTGAGCGTTCGGCCTTTGCACCTGATTTGCCGACGTTCCAAGAGCAGGGTCTTGACCTTGTGAACGGCTCTATGCGCGAGTTCATCGCGCCCTGGAACTAAAGACTGAGACGCGCGCGGGGGGCATCCCGCGCGCCGTTGCCTTGTTGATCCCGACGGCTGACTTGCGCCCCATTTCAGCTTTGCTGCCTGCGGCGATATTGATCGGTTTGATTTTTTTATCCATCTTGTTGCTGGTCATGGATCAACGCAAAGCGTCGGCGGGCACGACGGCAGAGCCAATGACGACAGCGCCAAAGCGCGTGGTCGGGGCTTTTGCTTTGGTTGTGGCCTATGCTTTGGCCACTGATTTTATCGGGTTCTACGTGAGCACCGCCATTATCATTCCTTTGGTCGCATCGTCCTTTGGCTATCGCAGCTTGCTGGGCCTGACTGTCGCAACCGTGAGTGTGCTTACAACGATCTGGCTTATTTTTGATTTCGGGATGTCGCAAGATTTCCCCACTGGCCGCCTGTGGCAGAACTGAGGTTCATATGTATTCTGATCTTCTCTTAGCTTTGCCAAACGTTTTAGGCTTTGCGAATTTTGCTGCGGTTGTGATCGGGGTTCTCGCGGGGATTGTTGTGGGCGCCATGCCTGGCCTGTCTGCGACCATGGCGATTTCGGTTTTGGTGCCTTTCACATTCGGGCTCGAACCTTTGGTGGCCCTGGGCTTGATGGCTGGCATATACAACGGCGCCATGTATGGCGGTGCGATCCCTGCGGTTTTGCTGCGGATCCCCGGCACACCTGCGGCTGTTGCCACCACCTTTGATGGCTATCCCATGGCGCAAAAAGGCGAGGGGGGCTATGCGTTGCAGGTCGCTGTCGTATCTTCGTCCATGGGCGGGATCGCGAGTGCTTTTGCGTTGATGTTGCTTGCGCCGCCCTTGTCCAAAGTGACCTTGCTTTTTGGTCCGCCTGAAGTGTTCTGGGTTGCGGTTTTCGGCCTTGCATCGATCATCTTTTTGCTGGGCGGCAACCCGATCAAAGGCTTGATTTCGGCCTGTTTCGGTGTGTTCGTCTCGGTTATCGGATCGGACCCCATTTATGGCAACGACCGCTTTACGTTCGGCCAACTGGAAATGCTGGACGGCATCAGTATCGTGATCCTATTGGTTGGGCTTTATGCCTTGCCACCTGTGATCGATTTGCTGGAAACCCCGCTCAAGACAAACGGGGCCAACAGTTCCAAACTGGGAACAGAGCCGATCTGGAAAGCTTTGTCGCGTATGGCCGGGTTTTGGAAAACATGGCTGCGCGGGTCGCTGATCGGAATCTGGATTGGCATACTTCCGGGGGCAGGGGGATCGATGGCGGCGTTCATTTCGTACAATGAAGCGCGGCGGGCGTCGAAAAATCCTGATGCGTGGGGCGCGGGCGAACCCGAAGGCGTTGCCGCCGCCGAGGTCGCCAACAATGCCGATACCGCCAGTGCGCTGATCCCGGCGCTGACGCTGGGCATCCCGGGCACAGCTGTGGCGGCGGTCATGCTGGGGGACTTTTGGTGCACGGTCTGCAACCGGGTCCGATGTTGTTTCGCGACAATCCGGACGTCGTTTTCGGATTTATGTGGCAGTTTTTGTTCGGCGCTATTTTGTTGGTGCTGTTGGGTGGGTCGTTGGCGACCAATTCATTCGCCCGCCTGCTCAATCTACCGCGTCCCCTGCTTGGGTCGGTGATTATCGTGCTGATGCTGATCGGGGTCTATTCAATTCATGGCCGGATGTTCGACGTCTACCTGATGCTCGG
>CAXIAL010000086.1:0-1780 GCA_964022435.1 uncultured Roseobacteraceae bacterium
CACGGTGCCGAAACTTTGGCTTAGGCCAAAGAACATCGCGACGATCATAGAAAGAACACCAACAGCAAAGAGCGCGTGGCATAGCATTCCCAAACCAAGCGCCAGCAACACGCGCCCTGCACCCGGTGGCGGCGATATTGCGGCCCGGATCAGCGTGATCAGGCGTGCGATACGTGGATTATCAGTCATGAATGGGCCTGTAGAATATCTTGTGCGATTGTATCACCACTGATCCATGCCGCTTCGACCCGTGGACCAATGCACCAGTCGCCGCCTGCATAAAGTGACCCGGCATGATACAAGAAAGGTTGGCCCAACGGCGCAGTTACACGGGCATAACGCCACCGATGCGCACTTGCGTGGATGACTTGATTTGCAGACACGCTGAGCTGATCACATAAAAGAGGGAGCATCCTCGCGGTAACTGCTGCTGGATCGTCTTCCAGATGCTGCGCACTGAACGCGGGGCTGGCCTGCGCCACCCAGGCAGTCGCTTGACACTTTGGTCGGCCCGGTTTGCTGCCATTATTAGCAATCCAAGCGAGCGGACCTGAATCATCACGGCGGCTAACAAAGGGCGCAGGCGCGTCGATTGCAGCCATCAAAGTCAGGCCAGGGGCGAAACGCACGTCAGCCGCTTGCACAACAAATGGATGATCCTGACCAAGCAGACCTGCAAGCTGCGGTGCAGGCACAGTAATGACAACCAGATCAACGTAGTGGTTTTTTGCGCCAACTTGAACGGTCCAGCCTGTTCCTTCACGGCTTATAGCACTGACTTGCGCCAACTGCCGAATATCAAAGCCTCCGGACAGCGCGCGGGGCAATCCCGACATTCCGGGGACGCCCACGAACCGTGGACGGCCCGAACCGTCATCCCATTTAGCTGCCGCACCTTTTGTTTGAAGGTCACCCAGAACCTTGGCAAAACGATCATCATACGCTGTGATATATTGCGCCCCATGATCAAACCGCATCTGTTCGATACGTTTGGTCGCCATGCGCCCACCAATACCACGGCCCTTATCAAAAATGATTGGCGTAAGGCCCGCGCGGGCCAATCTGTTTGCACAGGCCAGCCCGGCCATCCCGGCACCAATAATAGCCACGCGCGGTGACCCAATCGCAGGCTTTTTGATCAATTGACAATGCCAATCACAATGACCATGACGATAGAATAAAGTGTAATACCGCCCCCGATCAGGAACCATGGCCAATTCTTAATGACCGTAGCTGTCGCTATCGACTTCATCTGGTAGATCAGATCTGGCCATGTGTAGGACACAAAATCACCCTGCGTGAATAAAGCTGTAATACGCCCATCAGCGTCGACGACTGGCAAGCGCCGAAACCGTTCGTTTGACATAATCCGAAGCCATTCCAGCAAATCATCCGTCTCCCGCGCCAATCGAGGATCTTTTGTCATGATAGCAGACAGCGGGGTGTTTTTGGGGTCCAGTTCTTTACTGACGACCTTGTTCATTACGTCGCGTTCAGTCGCCACGCCGATGACTTTGCTATCGGCGTCAACAATGATGACAGAGCCATAGTTCTTTTCCGCCATCGCGGACACTGCGTCAAAGACAGTTGTGTCTGGTGACCGTGTCAAAGGCTTCTGTTTTAACTTGTACTCTGGCCGGTCCATCAAGCGGTTTCCGGGACGTACAGCTACTTCGGGCATGGTGATACTCCTTATTAAGTTCTACACTCTAGAAGGTAGTGTGTTACTGCCTCAAAACCAGCGAAGGGCACGCAGCAACCGCGAAACAGGAGTTTCAAC